>JAFEBW010000032.1 GCA_018242445.1 Pseudomonadota bacterium
GCTGCGCGCGGGTGAACATCTGGAGGATCGCATCGAGTCCCAACTCGCCGATATGGCGGCGCGCCCCGACCTGATCCGGTCGTTCTGCAGGCATCCAAGTGTTGCCTATATTGCTGACTGCCGAGCAAACGAACACGGCCTGCCGCGCCTGCGCGCCTTGACGGGAAACTACGTCGACCTGCCGATGGATCTGGCCGACGCCTCGCTGGTGCTGCTGGCCGAGCAAACCGGCGTGGGCCGCATCCTGTCCACCGATCAACGCGACTTTCGCACCTGCCGCTTCAAGCAGCGCAAGCCATTCCGCAACCTGCTGCTGGATTGATGCCGATGCGCGCGCTTCGCGCCCGCGCATCGGCACGCAGCGGCATCACGCCGCCTTGCCCGCCTCGATGAAATCCTGCGCGAAGCGTTGCAAGACGCCGCCGGCTTCGTAGATCAGCACGTCCTCGTCGGAGTCGAGGCGGCAGGTCACGGGCACTTCAAGAGTCTCGCCATTGCTCCGATGCACCACCAGCACGAGCGTCGCCAGCGGTGCGCGCGCGCCGCGCACATCAAAGGTTTCGGTGCCATCGAGATGCAGCGTCTTGCGGGTGGTGCCTGGCTGGAACTCCAGCGGCAGCACGCCCATGCCGATCAGGTTGGTGCGATGGATGCGCTCGAAGCCTTCGGCGGCGATGGCTTCCACGCCGACCAGGCGCACGCCCTTGGCCGCCCAGTCGCGCGATGAGCCCTGCCCGTAGTCGGCGCCGGCGATGATGATCAACGGCTGCTTGCGCTGCATGTAGGTTTCGATCGCCTCCCACATGCGCATGAGCTTGCCCTCGGGCTCCACGCGCGCGAGCGAGCCTTGCTTCACCGCGCCATCGACCACGGCCATCTCGTTGATGAGCTTCGGGTTGGCGAAGGTCGCGCGCTGCGCGGTGAGGTGGTCGCCGCGGTGGGTCGCGTAGGAATTGAAGTCCTCCTCGGGCAGGCCCATCTTCGCGAGGTATTCGCCGGCTGCGCTCGTGGGCAGGATCGCGTTCGATGGCGACAAATGATCGGTGGTGATGTTGTCGCCGAGCACGGCGAGCGGACGCATGCCCGTCAACGTACGCTCGCCGGCCAGCGCGCCCTCCCAGTACGGGGGGCAACGGATGTAGGTGCTCGTCGCACGCCAGTCGTACTGCGGCTTGGCGCCGGCATGGCGCGCGCGGGTGGCGAACATCGGATCATACACGCGGCGGAACTGTTCGGGTTTCACGCTGGCTTTGACCACGGCGTCGATCTGCGCATCGGAAGGCCAAATGTCGCTGAGATGAACCGGTTTGCCACTCGCGTCCGTGCCGAGCGCATCCTTCTCGATGTCGAAGCGCACGCTGCCTGCCAGTGCGTAGGCGATGACCAGCGGCGGCGAGGCGAGGAAGGCCTGCTTGGCGTAGGGATGGATGCGCCCGTCGAAATTGCGGTTGCCGCTGAGCACGGCCGCGACGTACAGGTCGCGCTCGATGATCTCCTTCTGGATCTTCGGATCGAGCGCGCCGCTCATGCCGTTGCAGGTGGTGCAGGCGAAGCCGACGATGCCGAAGCCGAGCTTCTCCAGTTCCGGCAACAGGCCGGCTTCCTCCAGGTACAGGCGCACGGCTTTCGAGCCCGGCGCGAGCGAGGTCTTCACCCACGGCTTGCGCGTGAGCCCGTGCGCGTTGGCATTGCGCGCGAGCAAGCCGGCGGCGATGACGTTGCGCGGGTTGGAGGTGTTGGTGCAACTGGTGATCGCTGCGATGATGACCGCGCCGTCGGGCATCAAACCGTGGGCGATTTCGTCCTGGCCCGCTGCGAGCTTGGCTTCGTCGGCGATACCCCGCGCGGACAATTCGGTTACTGGCAGGCGCCGATGCGGGTTCGATGGACCGGCCATGTTGCGCACGACACCGGACAAGTCGAAGTACAGCGTGCGCTCGTAGTGCGCGGTCTTCAGCGCATCGGCCCAGAGTCCGGCAGTTTTGGCGTAGGTTTCCACCAGCGCGACCTGCTCGTCGCTGCGGCCGGTCAGGCGCAGGTAGTCCAGCGTGTTGCCATCGATGAAGAACATCGCCGCGGTCGCGCCGTACTCGGGCGCCATGTTCGAGATCGTCGCGCGATCGCCGATGGTCAACGCCGCCGCGCCTTCGCCGCGGAATTCCAGATACGCACCGACGACTTTCGACTGGCGCAGGAACTCGGTCAGCGCCAGCACGATGTCGGTCGCGGTGATGCCCGGCTGCGGCTTGCCGGTGAGCTCGACGCCGATGATGTCGGGCAGGCGCATCCACGAGGCGCGGCCGAGCATGACGCTCTCGGCTTCGAGTCCACCCACGCCCACCGCGATCACGCCGAGCGAGTCCACGTGCGGCGTGTGGCTGTCGGTGCCGACGCAGGTGTCGGGAAACGCCACGCCGTCCTGCACGTAGACGACCGGCGACATCTTCTCCAGATTGATCTGGTGCATGATGCCGTTGCCGGGCGGGATCACGTCCACGTTGTCGAACGCATCCTTGCACCACTCGATGAAATCGAAGCGATCGACGTTGCGGCGATCCTCGATCGCGCGGTTCTTCGCGAACGCATCCGGATCGAAACCGGGGCTTTCCACCGCCAGCGAGTGATCGACGATCAGCTGCACCGGCACCACCGGGTTCACCGCCGCCGGGTCGCCGCCCTGCTCGGCGATCGCGTCGCGCAGCCCGGCCAAGTCCACCAGCGCGGTCTGGCCGAGGATGTCGTGGCAGACCACGCGCGCGGGGAACCACGGGAAGTCGAGGTCGCGCCGGCGCTCGATGAATTGCATCAGGTAGGCGTCGCGCTGCGCGGGATCGGCGCGGCGCACGATGTTCTCGGCATGCACGCGCGCGGTGTACGGCAGCGTGTCCCATGCGCCGGGGCGCAGCGCATCGACGGCGGCGCGGGCGTCGAACCAGTCGAGCCGGGTGCCGGGGAGGGGTTTGCGGAATGCGGTGTTCATCGTGTGCTGTTCTCGTGATCGCAAAAAATCGCATGGTTCATGCCGACGCGAATTGGCATGGAATCGATGGCGTTACAGTTTGGCGCCATCGACCTGCTTGATCGTCAGCGACGCCAGATCCAGTTCCGGCAGGCAGCGCAGGTTGATCGCGACGATCGCCTCGCCGGTTTTGGGATGCACGCCATCGCTGAACGGCGCGATGCCGCAAGTCGGGCAGAAGTGGTGCGCGATGTGGCCCTTGTTGAACCGGTAGGTGGACATTTCCGTTGCAGGGGTCTCGAGCGTGAACGCGGCGCGCGGAAAGAACGCCAGCAAGCCGCCGCGACGGCGGCACATCGAGCAGTTGCAGTCGAAGGCCTCGCCGATGTCGGCATCGAGGTCGAACGCGATGCGGCCGCAATGGCAGCTGCCGTGGTGGCTCATGGTGGCGCCCCGGGGTGTGGAGGGATCACGATGATACGCCCGCCGCACGAACGCCTTCGCATCCGGCAGGCACAATGGCGGCATGGGCTGGTTCGTTTACCTGATCGAATGCCGCGACAGCAGCATCTACACCGGCATCGCCACCGACGTCGCCCGGCGTTATGCGCGGCATGCGGCGGGGAAAGGCGCGCGCTACACACGATCGCACCCGCCGGCCCGTTTGCTGGGCGCGTTCCCGTACCCGGATCGATCCAGCGCGCTCAAGGCCGAACATGCCATCCGCCACACGTCGCCGGAAGCCAAGCGCGCGCTGTGCGACGAGGCGGCGGGTACAAGCGTCGAACGATACGCAGCCGCATTGTAATAGTGTCCCGACGCGGTCGCCGCTAAGCTGCGCGCCATGACGCACGCCCGCCACGACCACGAAGACCCCGCGCCCGCCGCCCACGATCACGCGCACGATGGCACGTCCGCCGGCTCGCACGCGCACGGCCCCGCGTGCGCCGGCGGTCATGATCACCTGCACAGCCACGATCACGATCACGGTCATGACCACGACCACGGCGATCATGCGGCGCATGCCGGGCATGGGCATGGCCACGCGCACAGCCATGCGCACGGCCATGGCCACAGCCATGCACCCGCCGATTTCGGCCGCGCCTTCGTCATCGGCATCGCCCTGAACTTCGGCTTCGTGGTGGTGGAAGCGGTGTACGGCGTGCTCGCGCACTCGCTGTCGCTGGTGGCCGACGCCGGCCACAACCTCAGCGACGTGTTGAGCCTGCTCGCCGCGTGGATCGCCAGCCTGCTGGTAAAGCGCCTGCCGACGCGACGGCGCACCTTCGGCCTGCGCCGTTCATCGATCCTCGCATCGTTGTTCAATGCGCTGGTGCTGCTGATCGGCATCGGTGCGATCGCGTGGGAAGCGATCTCGCGCCTGCGCGACCCCACCCCGGTCGCCAGCGGCACGGTGATGGCGGTCGCGGCGGTCGGCATCGCCATCAACGGTTTCACCGCGTGGCTGTTCGCCTCCGGACGCCACGGCGACGTCAACATCCGCGGCGCGTTCCTGCACATGCTCGCCGACGCCCTGATCTCGCTGGGCGTGGTGCTGGCCGCGCTGGCCATGCGCTACACCGGCTGGTCGTGGCTGGATCCGGCGGTGAGCCTGGCGATCGTGCTGGCGATCGCATGGGGAACCTGGGATCTGCTGCGCGAATCGCTGGATCTGGCGCTGGACGCGGTGCCGCGCCACATCGATCCGACCCGTGTCGAGGACTGGCTGGCCGGCCTGCCCGGCGTGCAGGCGGTGCACGATCTGCACATCTGGGGCATGAGCACCACCGAGGTCGCATTGACCGTGCATCTGGTCAAGCCCGATGCGACCATCGACGACGCGCTGCTCGCGCGCATCCACCGCGAACTGCACGCGCGCTTTCGCATCGACCACGCCACCGTTCAGTTCGAGTTGGGGGACGAAGCGCATCCTTGCGAGCGCGCCCCGGCCGCCGTGGTGTGACCTGCCCCACGAAACCCGCATCGACACCGCGACGTTCGACAGGTAATTTTAACGTTATAGCGTAACAATAGCGCGTCGCCAACATTCCCTGGCAGGCACGGCGCAGGATTCGACATCCGTCGGCTCCCGACACCAGAGCATCACCGACCCTTCCCATTCGGCCCAGCGCCACTTCGGGCGCAGGAGCACGCAACCGTCCATGACCCGCACGCAGACCCACTCGCCATCGGCCCGCATCCGCCTGGGGCTGATGGCATCGGCAGCCTGCCTGCTCGCCGGTTGCACGCTCGGCCCGGATTTCCAGCGCCCCGCAGCCCCCATCGTCGCCAGCTACGGCCATCGCCCCCCCGCCACCACCGTCGCCGCGCGCGGCGTGGCGGCCGGGGCCGCGCAACGCTTCGACGACGGCAAGGACATCCCGGGCGACTGGTGGACGTTGTTCCATTCCAAACCCCTGGATGATCTGGTCGCACAATCGCTGCGCGCCAACCCCGACCTGCAGGCCGCGCAGGCCGCGCTGCGGCAGGCGCACGAGGCCACCCTCGCCCAGCGCGGCGCGTATTTGCCGAGCGTCACCGCGCAATTCGACAACGCGCGCAACAAGGACCCCTCCGGGACGCTCGCCGCCGTCCCCAGCAACAACGCCTTCCTGTACGACCTGCACACGCCGCAATTGAGTATCTCCTACGCACCCGACGTGTTCGGCCTGAACCGGCGCACGGTCGAAACCCTGCGCGCGCAGGAGGATGCGGCGCGCTACCAGACGCTCGCCACGCAAGTCACCCTGAGCACCAACGTGGTGAACGCGGCGGTGCAGGAGGCCTCGCTGCACGCGCAGGTGCAGGCCAGCCGCAGGATCGTCGAGATCGACCGGCAGATGGTCGAGATCCTGGAATACCAGCTCGCCGAGGGCTACGCCAACGGCCTCGACCTCGCCACCCAGCAGGCGCAATTGGCGCAGGCACAGGCCGCCCTGCCGCCGTTGCTGAACCAACTCGAACAGCAGCGCCACGCGCTGGCCGTGTTGACCGGCAAGCTGCCGGCGGAAGCGGCCGATGCCGATTTCGATCTGGACGCCTTGCAGCTTCCGACCGACCTGCCGCTGAGCCTGCCCTCGCAACTGGTGCGCCAGCGACCGGATGTGTTGCAGGCCGAAGCCAGCCTGCACGCGGCCAACGCGCAGGTCGGCGTGGCCATCGCCAACCGTTTCCCGAGCTTCCAGATCACCGCCAACGTCGGCAGCAACGCGCTGACGATGGGGCAGTTGTTCGATGCCGGCACCGGCTTCTGGAACATCGCCGGCTCGCTGGCCGCGCCGATCTTCCGCGGCGGTCAACTGCTGCATGCGCAGCGCGGCGCGCAGGCCGCTCTGGATCAAGCTGCCGCGCAATACCGCAGCACGGTGCTGGAGGCGTTCCGCAACGTCGCCGACACGCTGTCCTCGCTCGAACACGACGCGCAGGCGCTGCAGGCGGCAGCGCACGCGCTGGATGCGGCGAAGACCACGCTGGATCTGTCGCGCCGGCAATACCACGCCGGCTATGCCAACGACCTCACCCTGCTGGGCGCGGAGCAATCCTTCCAGCAAGCGCGCAGCGGCCTCGCGCAGGCGCAGGCCAGCCGTCTGGCCGACACCGCGGCGCTGTACCAGGCGCTCGGCGGCGGCTGGTGGCAACGCCCCGAACCCGAATCCAACGATTCCAACTCGACCGTATCCGACGGCCACGCTTCCGAGCCGAGCTCCCATGAGCCTTGATCGCATGCATTCCCCACTCGATCGCCGGCGACCGCCGACGCGCCGTTCCCTGCCCCTCGCACTGGCGGCCTGCCTGCTGGCCCTGAGCTTGGCCGCCTGTTCGGGCGCAGGCGCGCCGTCCGCATCGGCAGCCGCGAACACGACGCCGGCGAACGCCCACCTCAGCGACGCGCAGCGCGCGCACATCAGCTTGCGCACCATGACCACGGCAGCGCTGCGTGCGTCGATCGAAGCGGTCGGCGCGGTGGACTTCGACAACGACCGCGCGACCAGCGTGGTCGCGCCCTTCTCCGGCCCGGTGGCGCGCGTGCTGGTGCAACCCGGGCAGCAGGTGCGCAAGGGCGAGGCGCTGGCCACGGTGGACTCGTCGGATTACGCGGCGGCGGTGGATGCCTACGCCAAGGCCGTGGCGACCGCGAAGAACCTGCGCGCGATCGCCGACGCCGACAAGGATCTGGTGCAGCACAAGGGCGTGTCCGCACGCGAGAACGCGCAGGCGCAGACCGATGCCGCCGGCGCCGAGGCCGACCGCGACGCCGCCTTGCAGGCGCTGCTCGCGCTGGGCGTGGACCAGTCCACCATCGACCAGATCAAACGCGGCAAGCTCGGCGCGCACGCGCAGGGCGTGATCCGCGCACCGATCGCCGGCACCGTCGCGGAGAAGCTCATCGCCCCCGGCACCTTGCTGCAAACCGGCTCCACCGCCTGCTTCACCCTCGCCGACCTGTCGCACATGTGGGTGCTGGCGCAGGTTTCCCCGGCCGACCTGAAATCCGTCGCGGTCGGCGACCCGGTCGAGATCCTCGGCGACGCCGGCGCCAAGCCGCTCGACGGCGTGGTGGACAACATCGCCGCGATCATCGACCCGGACACCCGCGCGGTGGTCGTGCGCGTGGCCGTGGCCAACCCCGACAACGCGCTGCGCAAGCAGATGTACGTGCGCGTGCGGATTCGCTCGAAGACCGAGCACGCCGGGCTGGAAGTGCCGGTCTCGGCGATCTTGCGCGACGACGAGAACCTGCCTTTCGTGTACGTCGCCGAAAGCGATGGCAGCTTCGCGCGCCGCCGCATCACCCTCGGCGCGCGCGACGGCGATGCCTACGAGATCGCCGGTGGCCTTGCATCCGGCGACCGCATCGTCGTGGAAGGCGGCCTGTTCATGCAGTTCATGCAGTCGCAATGAGCGGGCAGCCCACGCCCGCGCCGGCCTCGCGCACGGCATCGACCATGAACCGCATCGTCGCCGCGGCGTTGCGGCAGCCGTTGTTCCTGGTTCTGTTGCTCACCTTCCTGCTGGTCGCCGGCGGCTTGCGTTCGCTGCATCGGCTGCCGGTGGACGCCTATCCCGACCTGTCGCCGCCGATGGTGGAGATCATCACCCAGTGGCCGGGGCATGCGTCCGAGGAGGTCGAGCGCCTGATCACGGTGCCGATCGAGCAGACCATGACCGGCGTGCCGAAAACGAAGATCACCCGTTCGATCTCGCTGTACGGCCTGTCCGACGTGATCATCACCTACGACGACGACGCCAGCAACGACGCCTCGCGGCAGGAAGTGTTCAACCGCTTGACGCAGGTGACCTTGCCGTCCGGCGTCGCGCCCTCGGTGGCGCCGCTGTCCTCGCCCTCGGGATTGATCTACCGCTACGTGCTCAAGAGCTCCGACCGCTCGCCGATGGAGCTGAAAACCTTCGAGGACTGGATCAT
Organism: Pseudomonadota bacterium; assembly: GCA_018242445.1. Lineage (GTDB taxonomy): Bacteria > Pseudomonadota > Gammaproteobacteria > Xanthomonadales > Xanthomonadaceae > SZAS-103. The sequence goes on from JAFEBW010000032.1 coordinate 8,385, forward strand.
CGAGCCGGCCTACCGCTCGGTGCCCGGCGTGGCCGACGACTCGGGTTTCGGCGGCGGCACGATGCAGTACCAGGTGCTGCTCGACCCGACCAAACTCGCGGCCGCCGGCCTGTCGGTGGCGCAGGTGCAGTCGCAACTGGCCAGCAACAATTCCAACTCGGGCGGCGGCTTCTACACGCAGGGCGCGCAGTTCTACTACGTCACCGGCAAGGGCCGCCTGACCACGTTGCAGGACATCGAGAACGTCGTCCTGAGCACGCACGCCGGCAAGCCCGTGCTGGTCAAGGACGTGGGCCGGGTGGTCATCGGCATCGCCCCGCGACTGGGCGAGTTCGGCTTCGAGAAGACCAACGACGCGGTCGAAGGCGTGATCCTGCTGCGCACCGGCGAGAAAGCGCAGGACGTGCTCAAGCGCGTCGAGGCCAAGACTCAGGATCTCAACGACAACGTCCTGCCCAAGGACGTGAAGATCGTGCCGTTCTACGATCGCAGCGACCTGATCGACCTCACCACCCATACCGTCGGCGACAACCTCACGCGCGGCATGGTGCTGGTGGTGGTGGTGCTGATCTTCTTCCTCTACGATTTTCGCGCCGGCCTGATCGTCGCCACCACCATCCCGCTGGCCCTGCTGTTCGCCTTCGTCTGCCTCGACGCGCAGGGCGCGTCGGCCAACCTGCTGTCGATCGGCGCGGTGGACTTCGGCATCCTCGTCGATGGCGCGGTGGTGATGGTGGAGAACATCTTCCGCCGCATCGCCCTGCACGAGGAGCGCCCGCTGGACATCAAGGCGGTGATCCTGGAAGCCGCCGGCGAAGTGGACCGGCCGATCTTCTACGCGGTGGCGGTGATCGTCGCCGGCTTCCTGCCGATCTACGTGCTGGCCGGCCCCTCGGGCACGCTGTTCAAGCCGATGGCCGACACCATGGTGTTCGCCCTGATCGGCTCGATGCTGGTGACCCTGCTGCTGCTGCCCGTGCTGTGCGCGTGGTTCATGCGCCGCGGCGTGCGCGAACGCCGCAACGCGATCTTCGAGGCGATCCAGAAGGCGTACGCGCGCGGCCTCGACCTGTGCCTCGCGCTGCCGCGCACCACCGTGGCGCTGGCCGCCAGCGTGCTCGCCGGCTCGTTGCTGCTCACCCCCTTCATTGGCGGCGAGTTCATGCCCAAGCTCGACGAGGGTGCGCTGTGGGTGCGCGCGACCATGCCGGCGACGATCTCCTATGGCGAGTCGGCGAAGATCACCCCGCAAATCCGCAGCATCCTCGCGTCCTTCCCCGAGGTCACCACGGTGGCCTCGGAACTCGCGCGTCCCGACGACGGCACCGATTCGACGGGTTTCTTCAACGTCGAGTTCTACGTCGGGCTCAAGCCCTATTCGCAATGGACGGGCAAGTACCGCACCAAGCCCGAACTGATCCGCGCGATCGACGCGAAGCTGCAGCAATTCCCGGGCATCACCTTCAACTACACCCAGCCGGCCGAGGATGCGGTGGACGAGGCCGAGACCGGCCTGAAGAGCGCGCTGGCCGTGAAGATCTTCGGGCAGGACCTGAACATGCTCGAAAACCGCGGCAAGGCGGTCAAGCAGGTGCTCGAACACGTGCGCGGCATCCGCGACGTGACCCTGGTGCGCGAACTCGGGCAACCCACCCTCACCATCACCATCGACCGCGCCGCGATCGCCCGTTACGGCCTGAACGTGGACGACATCAACAACCTGATCTCCGCCGGCATCGGCGGCAATGTCGCCACCCAGGTTGTGCAGCAGGAAAAGCAGTTCGACCTCGTCGTGCGCCTCGACAAGCCATACCGCGACAACCCCGAGGCGATCGGCGACATCCTCGTGGCCACGCCCGACGGCCAGCAACTGCCGCTCAAGCGCTTCGCCGACATCCGCGTGGTCAACGGCGCATCCTTCATCTACCGCGAGAACAACTCGCGCTACATCGGCGTGCAGTTCTCGGTGGAGGGGCGCGACCTCGCCGGCGCGGTGGAAGACGCCATCGCGCAGGTGCGCAAGCAGGTGTCGCTGCCGCAGGGCTACCGTCTCGACTGGGGCGGCGAATACTCCGACTACACCGCCTCGCGCGCGCAGTTGCAGGTGATCCTGCCGCTGACGATCTTCCTGATCTTCCTGCTGCTGTTCACCCTGTACGGCAACTTCAAGTTCCCCTTCATCACCGTGGCCGGCGTGCTGCTGTCGGCGCCGGCCGGCGGCATCGTCGCGCTGTGGATGACCGGCACGCCGTTCTCGGTGTCCTCGGGGATAGGTTTTCTCGCCCTGTTCGGCGTCTCGGTGCAGACTGCGGTGGTCTACATTTCCTACGTCAATGAATTGAGATTGGGCGGCATGCCCGCCGCACAGGCGATCCGCGAAGGCGCGGTGCTGCGCCTGCGGCCGATCATGATGACCGCGCTGGTCGCCGCGCTCGGCCTGCTGCCGGCGGCGCTGGCCACCGGCGTGGGCACCGACACGCAGAAGCCCTTCGCGCTGGTGATCGTCAGCGGCCTGTTCACCCGCTTGCTGATCAGCGTGTTCCTGATGCCGGCGCTGTACCAACTCGTGGCGCGCGAGAACGACCGGCTGGAGGTGTGAACCCGACGTTCGGCGCGACTCGTCGACCGCATGCAACGCAGCGTCTGCATCCGGTCAAGGCGTTGCATCCGGCGCGGGTGTATAAGGTTGCGCTGAATAATTCCATCCTGGAATCATCAGCGCGCCCGTCCGTGGCCGACTGGCAACGCTGAACAAATCAGCGTTGCCATAAGACGCGGATGCCCACGCCTTCGATTCCCCGGAGATGCGCCATGAACAAGCTGCTCGTCGCCCTCGCCCTCGCCACCCTCGCCACGCCCGCCTTCGCCGCACTCAAGGACGGCGACACGGCGCCCGACTTCAGCGCACCGGCGTACCTGGCCGGCAAGCCCTTCACCTTCCATCTGGCCGATGCGCTCAAGCAGGGGCCGGTGGTGGTGTACTTCTTCCCGGCCGCGCACACCTCCGGCTGCAACCTCGAGGCGCACCTGTTCTCGCAGGCCATCGACCAGTTCAAGGCCCTGCACGCCTCGGTGATCGGGGTGACCGCCGGCAACACCGACCAGCTCGCCGATTTCTCCAGGGAAACCGAGCACTGCTCCGGCAAGTTCCCGGTCGCCGCCGACGCGGGCGCGAAGATCGCCAAGGAATACGACGCGATCCTGTCGATGAAGCCGGAGTGGTCGAACCGCACGTCCTACGTGATCGCGCCGACCGGCGTCATCGTGCACGTGTACTCCGCCCTCAAGCCCGATGACCATGTGAAGCAGACACTGACCGCCGTGCAGGCGCTGGAGAAAAAATAACAGGACGGCCTTGCGCTGATCCGCCCTTCCCCTTGCGAAGCAGGGGGAGATTGGGACGGGGTGGTTCTGGTCGCTCGGCCATCCGCGACCCAGCGCCGGCCGCTCATCCAATTTTCGCGCGCGCGCCGGACGGCGGGTTCGCGCATGCCGATCAATGGCTCGCCGGGCCCGATGCCTTGTCGTGCGCGGGCGCTGGTTTCGGCTTCGCTGCCGGCGCTTCCTCCTCGCCATCGCCATCGGATGCCTTGACGATCGGCAGCACCGCCGCCTGCGCGGTGGCGCGGCCGATGCGCTCGGCGGGGATCATCGAATACACCGAATCGCCCATGTCCATGCCGATGCCGCCTTGCTCCCCGCGCGAACGCACGAGGCCGGCCAGATCCACGTCCACGTAGCCGGCCGGTTTGCCGTCGCCGTCGAAGGCGATGCCCGGCGAGCCGTCCACCAGCCACTCGTGGCGCGGCACCGAGGTTTCGCCCAGCACATAGCCGGCGCGCACGATCGGCACCGAGCCGAACTGGTCGGAGGTGCGCATCACGGTGTACAACTGCGTGCCGACCGCGACCTTTGCCGGATCCTTGAAGTCCACGAACGACAGCGCGTGTTTCGGATGGCGCAGGCGCAGCCAGGCGATGCCCAGCTCGGTGTCGCGGGTGACCAGGTCGGCGGGCACCCATTCGTCGCTGCCCGGCAGGCGCACGCGGAATTGCCCCGACTTCGCCGAGGGTGCCGCTCCGCCGAAGCCGCTGCGGGTCATGGCGCCCAGATCGATGCTGACCACCCGCCCGGGCACGAGGATCAGGCCATCGGACGAAACCAGCGCGCCCTGCGTCTGGCCTTCCTGCTGCCGCTCGGTGCCGCCGCTGGACAGGGTCATCACGAATTTCACCGGAACCGCCGTGTCGCCGCGATGGTCCATGACCGTCTTGAACTGCCGCAGTTCATCGTCCTGCGTCGTGGGCGCGGCCTGCGCCGTCAGCAGGGTCGGAACGACCGCCAGCAGGCAGACGGCGAGGGCCGCAGTGGCGGCACGGTGCATACGGGATGGGTTCATGGGAGGGAATCCTGCAGCCAGTTGCGGTCGAGGAACAACAAGCGCACTTCCGCACCGCGCACCACGAGGATGGGGATCGACGAGGCGGGCGAAGCCAACGCATGCGCGAGCGCGGCGCTGAAGGCATCCAGATCGGGCGTGGCTTGGCCGCCCAGCGAGAGGACGATGTCGCCGCCGTCCAGATGCGCCAGCCCCGCCGGCCCGCCGCGCTCCACGGTGGCCACGTACACGCCCTTCTGGTCGGCTTTCAGGTGCCGCGCGACGCGGTCGTAGAAGCCCAGCTCGCGCACCTGGATGCGCAGGCGCGAGACCTGCAAGGTCTTCAGCCCGTTGGTCTCCACCGGCGAGGCGATCGGCTTGACGCTCAGCGTCTGCGAGTGCGTGCCGCGCAACAGGACGAACTTCGCGGGCACGCCGATTTCCAGATCGCGCACGGCCTGATCGAACAGGTCGCTGCTGTCGTCGCTGGCCGGCTTGAGCATGCGGTCGCCGATGCTGGCGACGATGTCGCCGACCTGCGCGCCGGCCGCGGCGAGCGGGCTGCCCGGATACAGGCGGCTGATGCGGAAGCCCTGCCCGGACGTTTCGAACGCGGCCTGCAACGAGGACGTGACCGGTTGCACTTCCACCCCGACCCAGGCCTGCGGCAATTCCGGCAACGGTGTGCGTGAGCGGTCGCCATAGGTCGGGCGCACCGTGCTGAGCAGGTTCTCGCCGTCGCGCATGAAACCGATCAGCAAGGGCTCGATCTTCGCCGGCTTGTCCAGCCACGGCTTGAGATCGCGGATGCCATGCACCGGCTTGCCGTCGATGCTGCGGATCACGTCGCCCGACGCCAGGGCCGGTCGCGCGGTCGCGGCCGGGCCGCCGGGGCGCAGGGTGGTGACGATCAAGCCGTCGTCGAAATCCAGCCCGCGCCGATGCGCCATCGACGCGGTGAGCTCGCGCAGCGACACGCCGAAGGGCGCATAGCCGACTTCGTCGCCCGCATCGCGCGGATAAGCCGCGGTGCCGAGGGTCACGTCGAAACGCTTGCCGTCGCGCTGCATGCCCAGCGCGACGCGCCGACCCACCGGCATCTGCGCGATGTCGCGTTGCAGGCCGGGCACGTCGATCGGCTGCGGCGCATCGACGGGCTTGCCGTCGAGGGTGAGCAACAGGTCGCCGGCGCGCAGCCCGGCGCGGTCGGCCGGCGAATCGCGATCGACCGCATTGAGCAGCACGCCGTGCGCAAAGCCGGTGTCCTTGAGCGAACGCAGGCGAAAACCCAGCCACGCGCGCGGCACGCGATGGAACTGGATCAGCGCATCCACCACGCGCTTGGCATCGGGGCCGGGAATGGCGAAGGCCAGATCGCCGCCGAGCACCATGCCGCGCGCATTCACGCCGACGATGCGCCCGCGCATGTCCACCAACGGGCCGCCGGAATTGCCCGGCGCGATCGGCGCATCGTGCTGGATCCACGCGTAGTAGCGGCCAGTGGGGAGATCCGGGCCGAGGCGATCCTCGTAGTCGGCTTCGTCGTCGAACAACGACACCAGCAAGCGATGCGGGTTGTTGACGATGCCCGCGCTCATCGAATTGGACAGGCCCCAGGGCGCACCCATCGCCAGCACCGTGTCGCCGGCCTGCAGATCGTTCACCGTCGCGAATTCGGCGTGACGGAACACCTCGGGCTTGGGCGGCTGCGCCTGCAACACGGCCAGATCGGAGAGCGTGTCCATGCCGATGAGCTTGGCTGGCAGCTCGCGGCCGTCGGCGAACACCACGCGGAACGCCTTGCCCTTCTCGACGACGTGGGCATTGGTGACGATGTAGCCTTCCGGCGAGATCACCGTGCCGCTGCCGCTGGCCAGGCTCAGGGTCGGGTCGCCCTGCTGGAAACTCTGGCTGACGGTGAGGATGCTCACCACATACGGCATCACCGCATCGCGCGCGGCGGCGATGCGGCTGCCGGTCGATTCGGGCGTGGCCGCTGGCGGCGCGGGTGCGGCAATCGGTGCCGCAGCGGGCGTGTTCGTCGCAGCGAACGCGGGCGTGCTGGTCAAGGCCAGAGTCAGCAGCCACGTCAGTTTGTACTTCATGTCGAATCCTTGCCGATGTCGTTCAAACGGCATGACGATGGCTCACCATGCACATTGGCTGGCTGCGGCAAGCGGTTCACGCCTCAGGCCGCGGATCGTCGCCGGCGACCGGCACATCGTCGCCGCCATCGTCCACCGCCGAAGCATCCAGCCGTTGCAGCGCGATCAATTCTTCGCCCTCGCCCACCCGCATCAGGGTGACGCCCTGGGTGTTGCGGCCGACCTGCGAGACCTCGGACGCGCGCGTGCGCACGAGCGTTCCCTTGTCGGAGATCAGCAGGATCTCGTGGTGGTCGCTCAACTGGATCGCGCCGACCAGCGCGCCGTTGCGCTCGCTGGTCTTGAGCGCGATCACGCCCTGCGTGCCGCGGCCCTTCTTCGGGAACTCCGCGACCGGCGTGCGCTTGCCGTAACCGTTCGCGCTGGCGGTGAGGATGTCGCCGTCGCCATCGAGCACCACCAGGCTCACCACCTGCTCGCCGTCGGCCAATTTCATGCCGCGCACGCCGGTGGCGTCGCGGCCCATCGGGCGCACGCTCTCGCCGGCGAAGCGCACCGCCTTGCCGTTGCTGGCGAACAGCATGATGTCGCGGCTGCCGTCGGAGAGTTCGGCATTGACCAGCGCATCGCCCTCGGCGAGGTTGATGGCGATCTTGCCGCGTTGCAGGCGATAGGCGTACTCGGACAGCGGGGTCTTCTTCACCGTGCCGTTGCGGGTGGCGAAGAACACGAACTTGCCTTCCTCGTAGTCACGCACCGGCAGCACCGCCTGCACCTTCTCGCCGGCTTCCAGCGGCAGCCAGTTGACGATCGGACGCCCGCGCGCGCCGGGGCCGGCATCGGGCAACTGGTGCACGCCCAGCCAGAACACGCGGCCGGCGCTGGTGAAGGTGAGCAGGGTGTCGTGGGTGTTGACCAGCCAGAGCTGGTCGATGAAATCCTCGTCGCGGGTGGCGACCGCGTTGCGGCCCTTGCCACCGCGCCGTTGCGCGCGATACGCCGTCGCCGGCTGGCGCTTGGCGTAACCGGCGTGCGAAAGCGTGACCACCACGTCCTCCGGCGCAATCAAATCCAGAGTATCCAGATCCTCCTGACTGGCGCGGATCTCGGTGCGGCGCGCATCGCCGAACTCGGCCTTGATCGACGCCAATTCCTCGCGGATCACCTGCAGCAGGCGCTCGGGGCTTTCGAGGATGGCGATCAAGCCGCCGATGGCATCGAGCAGGGCGCGGTATTCCTCGGTGAGCTTGTCCTGTTCCAGCCCGGTCAGGCGGTTCAGGCGCATGTCGAGTATTTCCTTCGCCTGCGTCTCGGACAGTTGGTAGCCGCCGTCGTGCAAGCCGCAGGTCTTGTCGAGATCCTCGGGCCGCGAGGCATCCGCGCCAGCCGCCGCGAGCAGGCTCGCCACCAGGCCCGGATCCCAGCGCCGCGCCAGCATGCGTTCGCGCGCTTCGGCCGCATTGGCCGAGGTCTTGATCAGCTCGATCATCGCGTCGATGTTGGCCAGCGCGACGGTGAGCCCTTCGAGGATGTGCGCCCGCGCGCGCGCCTTGCGCAGTTCGAAGATCGTGCGCCGGGTGACCACCTCGCGACGATGGCGCACGAAGGATTCGAGCATCTCCTTGAGCGTGAGCAGGCGCGGCCTGCCATCGACGAGGGCCACCATGTTGATGCCGAAGGCGGATTCGAGCTGGGTTTGCTGGAACAGGTTGTTGAGCAGCACCTCGGCGGAAAAATCCTTGCGCACCGGGATGAAGATGCGCATGCCGTCCTTGTCGGATTCGTCGCGCAGATCCGCGCCCACGCCCTCGATCTTCTTGTCCTTCACCAGCTCGGCGATCTTCTCGATCAGCCGCGCCTTGTTCACCTGATAGGGCAGTTCGGTGACGATGATGGCCTCGCGGCCGGTGCGCTCGTCCACTTCGATGGCCGTGCGCGCGCGCATCAGCACGCGGCCGCGGCCGCTGTGGTAGGCGGCGCGGATGCCGGCCGCGCCGTTGATGATGGCTGCGGTCGGGAAATCGGGGCCGGGGATGTGCCGCATCAGGCCATCGATGCCGATGTGCGGGTCGTCGATCAGGGCCAGCACCGCGTCGATCGTCTCGCCGAGGTTGTGCGGCGGGATGTTGGTCGCCATGCCCACCGCGATGCCCGCCGAGCCGTTCACCAGCAGGTTCGGAAAGCGCGACGGCATCACCGTCGGCTCGAGTTCCTTCTCGTCGTAGTTGGGCTGGAAATCGACGGTTTCCTTGTCGATGTCGGCCATCAGCTCGTGCGCCAGCCGCGACATGCGCGCCTCGGTGTAACGCATCGCCGCCGGGTTGTCGCCGTCCACCGAACCGAAGTTGCCCTGCCCGTCCACCAGCAAGTAGCGCAGCGAGAACGGTTGCGCCATGCGCACCAGCGTGTCGTACACCGCGGTATCGCCGTGCGGGTGGTACTTGCCGACGGTGTCGCCGACGATGCGCGCGGATTTGTAATACGGCTTGTTGCTGTGCGCGCCCAGCTCGCTCATCGCATGCAGCACGCGCCGGTGCACCGGCTTCAAACCGTCGCGCACGTCCGGGAGCGCGCGGCCCACGATCACGCTCATCGCGTAATCGAGGTAGCTCTTGCGCATCTCGTCTTCGAGGTTGACGGGGATGATTTCCTTGGCGTGTTCGGTCATGCGTCAGTCCGTTCCGGAGCGTGCAGCGCGGCCCCGGCGGAAGGCCCGCCACAGGTTCGTTTGCGCGATCGCCCATGATAGCAGAAAGCGCCTGCCGACTGGCCTCCGAGCCTGCCGGAAACCACGCTGGAAACAGGCACTTATGCGCTGGTTTTCGGCGCGAAGAAGGCCGCCATGCGGCTTGCGTCGGGCTGCGCCACCACCCCGCGCTCGGTGACGATGGCGTCGATCAGCGGCGCGAGGGCCACGTCGAACACCGGATTCCACGCGCGCACGCCGTGCGCGACGTGGCGCTTGCCGGCCACGCCGAACAATTCGGCCGGGTTGCGCTGCTCGATGACGATGTCGGCGCCGCTCGCGGTAGCCATGTCCACCGTGGACGAAGGCGCGACCACCATGAACTTCACGCCGAAGTGGCGCGCCACGATGGCCAGCTGGTGGGTGCCGATCTTGTTGGCGACGTCGCCATTGGCGCAGATGCGGTCGGCGCCGACGATGACCCATTGCACCTGCCCGCCGGCCATCAGGTGCGCGGCGGCGGAATCGGCGATCAGGGTGGCGTCGATGCCGTCCTGCTGCAATTCCCACACGGTCAGCCGCGCGCCTTGCAGCCACGGCCGCGTCTCGCCTGCGAACACGCGCGCGATGCGCCCCTGCGCGACACCCGCGCGCACCACGCCCAGCGCGGTGCCGAAACCGGCGGTCGCCAACGAGCCGGTATTGCAGTGCGTGAGCACACCCGAGCCGGGTTCGATCAGTTGCGCACCGGCCAGGCCCATCGCGCGATTGCCGGCCAGATCCTCGGCGACGATCTGCTCGGCCTGACTCGCCAGCCGCGGCAGCCAGTCCACCCCGGTCGCGCGCAATGCGCCGCACATGCGATCCAGCGCCCACGCGAGGTTGACCGCGGTCGGCCGCGCCTTGCGCAGCTCCGCGATGGCCGGTTGCAACCTGGCCAGCGCCGCATCGCCCGAATCGACCGACGGATCGGCCCGCGTCAAGGCCTGCGCGGCCAGCACCACGCCCCAGGCCGCGGCGATGCCGATGGCCGGCGCGCCGCGCACGACCAGTTCGGCGATGGCCTCGGCGACCGCGTCGGCATCGGCGCACACCACATGGTCTGTCTCGAACGGCAGCTTGCGCTGGTCGAGCAATTCCAGCCGGTCGCCCATCCAGCGGATCGGGCGGACGTGGTCGCAGGCATCGAAGTCCATCCGCACAGTGTGCCGCATCGGCAACGATCATGCTCGGTCGCCGTCGCGCAAGCTGCCTGCGCCCGCGCAGCAATGCAGCGCGGACGATCCGGTGGCGGGACGCGCGCGCGCCGCACCCCGATCAACGGTAATAGCCGCCCACGGAAAAGTCCGCGCGGCAGCCGCCGGAGACCCAGATGCCGTGGCGATCCCAGCCCCAGTTCTGGCCTTCGTAGCAAGGGGTGTTCGACACCTGCCGACGCAGTTGCACGCCACCGCGGGTATTGGCGCCACAGCGCGCCGTGCGCCCGTCGAGCGATTCGCAACGCAGCACCTGCGCCGGGTAGAACACCGACGGCGGCAGCGGTTGATAGCCCGGATCCCAACCGCTGCCCACCATGAACTGCGCCTGGCAGCCATCGTCCACCCAGATGCCGCCGCGATCCACGCCCCAACTGCGCCCGCGCACGCACGAACTCGATGACGTGCGGCGGTACAGGCTCACGCCGCCACGGGTATCGACCGGGCAATATTGCTGCTGGTAGCCGCTGGAATTGCACGTCACCAACTGTCCGCCACCACCCTGCTGGGGCGGGTAGCGCGGCGGCCGTCCGCGGCCGACCACCTGGAATTCGCCCTTGCAGCCCTGCGTCACCCACACCCCGCGGCCGTCGTAGCCCCAGGTGCGGCCCTCCACGCAGGCCGAGTCGGACATTTGCCGCCGCAGGATCACGCCGTGGCGGGTGTCGGCCGCGCAGTAGTTTTGCCGATAGCCGCTGGATGCGCAGACGAACACATCGCCAGGCCGCCAGTACGGCTGCGCCCGCGCGGGCGTGATGGCCGCAGCGGCGACGACGATGCCTGCAACGAATGCCACACGACTGACGATGGACATGACGGCTGCTCCTGCGTGGATGTCGATCGAACCCTTGCTCAGGACTATAGGACCGGGTCGTCATCGTGGCAACGCGGCGGCGCGGCGTCCGCGGACGGCGCCGAGGCTGCCGTTCAGGCGCGGTCGAACGAAAATGCCAGCACGTCGGCGAGCCGCTCCACACCGAGCATGGCCGCCAGCAGCCGATCCACACCCAGGGCCACGCCGGCGCAATCCGGCAGGCCCGCGCCCAGCGCGGCCAGCAGGCGTTCGTCGAGCGGCGGCTCGACGAGGCCACGGCCCGCACGCCGCTCGCGGTCGCGTAGGAAGCGCGCGCGCTGCTCGGCGGCATCGGCCAATTCGTGATACCCGTTGGCCAGCTCGACCGTGCCCAGATACAACTCGAAGCGCTCGGCCACCGGCGGGTCGCCGGCGCGGAGCTTCGCCAGCGCGCACTGCGATGCCGGGTAGTCGTGGACGAGCAGGAGTTCATCGCCGTCGAACTGCGGCTGGATGCGGTGGGTGAGCAGCAGGTCGAGCCAGTCGTCGCGTTCCAGTCCCGCCGGATCGAGCACGATGCCGTCCAGCGGCGCACGCAAGGACGCTTCATCGGCACGCAACGGGTCGATGCCGAGCGCATCCACGAACACGCCGCGATAGGTGGTTTCCCGCACGCGCACGCTGCGCCCGACCAGCGCCACGGCCGCGCACACCAGCTCGGCCGTCTCGCGCATCAGTCGTCGATGATCCCAACCGACCCGATACCATTCCAGCATCGTGAACTCGGGGTTGTGACGCGCGCCCGCCTCGCCGTTGCGGAACACCCGCCCCAATTCGTAGCAATCGCCGACACCGGCGGCCAGCAGACGCTTGAGCGGGTATTCGGGCGACGTGCGCAGCCAGCGTTCGCGCGGGCCGGCATCGGCATGGCCATCGAAACGCGCGCGGAAACTCTCGATGTGGGTGTCGGTGTTGCCTGCCTGCGAGAGGATCGGCGTCTCCACTTCGAGCACGCCGCGCCGCGCGAAAAACTCGCGGATCGTCGCGTACAGCTGCGCGCGCAGATGCAATGCCGCAATCGGCGCGCCGGGCTGCCAGCCGTTCATGGGCGTGCGTGGGTAGCAAGCAGAGCGACGAGCCTTGCTTCGTCCCAGACTTCGACGCCCAACTCGCGCGCCTTGTCGAGCTTGCTGCCGGCCGCCTCGCCGGCGACGACCGCCGTGGTCTTCTTCGACACGCTGCCGGCCACCTTGGCGCCGAGGGCTTCGAGTTTTTCCTTCGCCACATCGCGCGTGAGAGATGACAGTGTTCCAGTCAGCACGAAGGTCATCCCGTCCAGCGGCGCAACCGCCGTTTCATCATCGACGATGCGCCCGCCGATCGCGGCGATGGCCGCGTCGCAGCGCCGGATCAAGGCGCGCCCCTCGTCGCTGGCAGCAAACGCACGCATCGATGCGAGCGCATCGGCCGGAACATCGGATGCAGGCGGATCCGTCGCATCGAAAACGGATGCGAGGGCGGCATGGCCCGCGGCGACCAGCTCGGCGCGCTTGCCGGTGATCTTCGCGATTTCCATCGCTTCCAGCGTGCGCGGCAACGTCAGGGCGGCGCGCCACGTCGCTGGCGGCGCATGCGCATCGGCGATGACCACGCCACGCGCGAGCAGATCGTCGATCGCACGCTGGTTGCGGGGTTGCGCGAAGAAATGATCGACCGCCCGCGCGACTTCGCCGCCGACATCCGGCACCGCCTTGAGGATCGGCCAAGGGGCGCGGCGGATCAGTTCGAGATCGCCGAACCACGCCGCCAGCGCCTTGGCGGTGCTCTCGCCGACGTGCGCGATGCCCAGCGCGTACAGGAATCGCGCCAGCGTGGTGCGGCGGCTGGCATCGATGGCGTCGAGCAGGTTCTCGGCCCACCGCGTGGCGACCTTTGCGCCCTTCACGGCGTCGGGTGCCGCCATCCCCGCCTCGGCGGGGACAGGCTTGCGCTCGTCCACCCGACGCTTCATCTCCAGCATGTCGTCGAGGGTGAGCCGGTACAGGTCGGCCACCGAATCGACGAAACCGAAATCGCTCAAGCCCTCGATCAGGCGCTCGCCGAGACCGTCGATGTCCATCGCCCGCCGCGAGGCGAAATGGAAGATCGCCTGCACGCGCTGCGCCGGGCAACCCAGCCCGCCGATGCAGCGCGCAACCGCCTGTCCTTCCTCGCGTTCGATCATCGAATCGCACACCGGGCAGCGCTCCGGCATCGCCCACGGCCGCGCGCCTTCGGGCCGGCGTTCCATCGACACGCCGACGACCTCGGGGATCACGTCGCCGGCGCGGCGCACGATCACCGTATCGCCCACCCGCACGTCCAGCCGCGCGATCTGGTCGGCATTGTGCAAGGTCGCGTTGCTCACGGTCACCCCGCCGACGAACACCGGCGCGAGCCTGGCAACCGGCGTCGCCGCGCCGCTGCGGCCGATGTTGATCTCGATGGCCTCGACCGTGGTGGTCTGCTCCTGCGCCGGAAACTTGTGCGCGATCGCCCAGCGCGGCGTGCGGCCGACGAAGCCCAATTCCGCCTGCGCGGCGAGGTCGTCCACCTTGTACACCACGCCGTCGATGTCGAAGGGCAGGCCATCGCGCCGCGCGCCGATGCGGCGGAAATAATCCAGGCAGCCTTCCGCGCCGATCGCCGTGGCGACCAGCGGGCTGACCGGGAAACCCCAGTCGCGCAGCCTGGCCAGCAGTTGCGAATGCCGCGACGGCAGCGCGCCGCCGCGCTCACCGAAATCCACGACGCCCACCGCGTAGGCGTAGAAGGCCAGCGGCCGCTGCGCGGTGATCGCCGGATCGAGCTGGCGCAAGGATCCGGCCGCACCGTTGCGCGGGTTCATCAAAGGCTTGATCTTCCCGTCCGAGGCACGCGCGGCTTGGTTGTATTTCTCGAACGCCGCGCGCGGCATGTACACCTCGCCGCGCACTTCCAGCACGGCGGGCACGTCCTCGCCGCGCAAGCGCAACGAATCACTTTCATTCTCCCCGCTTCGCAAGCGCAGCGGGATGGCGCGGATGGTGCGCAGATTGGCGGTGACATCCTCGCCGGTTTCGCCATCGCCGCGGGTTGCGCCTTGCACGAAGCGGCCATACTCGTAGCGCAGCGCGACGGCAAGGCCGTCGAACTTGGGTTCGACCGAGAAGGCCAGCGGCGCTTGCGCATCGGCGCCCAGCCGGTCATGGACGCGGCGCACGAAATCGCGCACCTCCGCATCGGCGAAGGCGTTGGCGAGCGAGAGCATCGGCACCGCGTGGCGCACCTGCGCAAAGCCGCCTGCGGGTTTTGCGCCGACGCGGCGGGTCGGGGAATCGTTCGCGGCCAGCTCCGGATGCTCGTGTTCGAGCGCCTCCAGCTCGCGCATCAGCGCGTCGTACTGCGCATCCGGAATGCTCGGCGCATCGAGCACGTGGTAACGATGGATGTGCTCGTCGATCTGCCGGCGCAGGTGCTGCGCGCGGGCGATGGCTTCAGGCGATGGCGATGGGTTGCTTGCCGTCATCGACGCGACGGTTTACCGCCCCGGCCGGATGACCTGCTGCTCGCGGCGGCGGTCGTAGGCGCGCATCTCGTCGCGGATGTGCGCGATGCGCTGGCGGCCGAGCGCGTTGCGCTCCTCGTCCAGCACCAGCGCGTCGAGCAGCTCGGCCATGCGCTGCGCGGTCGGCAGCATCGCGTCCCAGGCGTCGAGCGCGCTCAGCGGCCGCGGCGCGGGCAAGGTCAGGAAGAAACTGATGCCCGGCGTGCGCAATTCGTGCAGGCGGGTGAGGTCGAAGTTGCCGGGCTTGATCATGTTGGCGACGCTGAACACCGGGCCCGCCTCGGGTTTCCCATCCACGAGCCGGTGATAGATGCTCATGTGGCCGTGCACGAGACCGGCCTTCTCCGCGGCGACCACCAGATCCGGCCCGGTGAGCATGCGCCCGGCGCGCGCGGCGACGAACAGGGTGACGATGCGATCGAAGGCTTCGTCCTGGCGGATGCCCAGGTGCGGATGGCTGCCGCGCGGCGTGCGCGCCGAGGACGCGGCCGGCGCCGCGCCGGCATCGCTCTCGGCCGGTGCGTCGCCCCCCGATGCCGCCCCGACGGCGGCATCGCCGCCACCGTCCGCCACCGCGCGGTCTTCTTTCAGGCCGCGTTCGATCTCCTCGCCCAGCGTGGGTTCGGCGCGCGACCCGGCCGGCGCATCGTCGCGGGACGCCACGCGTCGCCCCTGTTTGGGCTTGCCGGGGCGGAAGAACCAGATCAGGGCAATCATCAACAGGCACGCGCCGGCGATGATCAATTGCACCAGATGGAGGTCACTCATGCCGAAATTCGTCCTTTCATGGCACCGGCCAACCGCTCAAGGATAGCCGAATGGGGCTGGCGCAGGCCCATCGCACCGGTTTGCATGCGCGGCATGGCCTCACGCCACGCCCGCCAGCCGCGCGGCCTCGGCCAGGTCCACCGAGACCAGCCGCGACACGCCCGGCTCGCGCATGGTCACCCCGGACAGTTGCTGCGCGGCCTGCATGGTGCCCTTGTTGTGGGTGACGAACAGGAACTGCACCTTGGCCGACATTTCCTTGACCATGTTGCAGAAGCGCTCGACGTTGGCCTCGTCCAGCGGCGCGTCCACCTCGTCGAGCAGGCAGAACGGCGCGGGATTGAGCTGGAAGATCGCGAACACCAGCGCCACCGCGGTCATCGCCTTCTCGCCGCCGGACAGCAGCGATATGTGGGCGACGCGCTTGCCGGGCGGGCGCGCCATCAGGGTTACGCCGGTGTCGAGCAGGTCCTCGCCGGTGAGTTCCAGGTAGGCGTGGCCGCCGCCGAACAGACGCGGATAGAGCTCCTGCACGCCGGTGTTGACGCGGTCGAAGGTGTCCTTGAAGCGGCCACGGGTCTCGCGGTCGATCTTGCGGATCGCCGCTTCCAGCGTTTCCAGCGCGCTGGTGAGGTCGTCGTTCTGCGCGTCGAGGTATTGCTTGCGCTCGGACTGCTCGCCGTATTCCTGGATGGCGGCGAGGTTGACCGGCTCCAGTCTGCGGATGCGCGCTTCCAGATCGGACAAGGCCTGCTGCGCGGCCTCGATGTTGGCGTCGGGCGGCAAGGCCGCGATCAGCGCATCCAGATCCGACTGCGCCTCGGCGATCGCCTGCGCGTGCTGGCCGGCCTGCATCGCGAGCATCTGTTCTTCCATCTGCCGGCGGGCGATGGCCTCGCGCTGCGCCAGCGCCTGCGCGTCGCGCTGCTGGCGGGTGTGCTCGAGCGTGCGCATGTGCGCGTCGATCTCCTCCAGCGCCGTGCGCGCCACCGCCAGGTCTTTCTCGACCAGCACGCGCTGTTCGAGGCTGGCCTGGCGCGACGCATCCATCGCCCGCACCGGCGCATCGCCTTCGGCACGTTGCGCGGCCAGATCCTGCAGGCGCGCCTGCAATTGCGTGCGCTGGCCGCCCATGCGTTCGAGCGCCTGTTCCAGCGCCACCACGCGCGCGCGCTGCGATTCCAGCGAGAGCGCACTGCGATGTGCGGCCTCGCGGGCATCGCGCGCGGCCATGCGCACGGCATCCAGTTGCAGGGCATGCTCGCGGCGTTCGCTTTCGAGCTGCCGGCGCACGGCCTCGTGCTCGCCCATGCCGGCCACGGCCTGTTCCAGTCGCGCGCGCGCCTGGCTGGCATCGGCGTGCGACTTGCCCATCGCCTGCGCGAGCTGGGCCAGTTCGGCGTCGAGCTGGCGCGAACGCGCGTGGGCCGAGTCCAGCTTGCCTTGCTGGCCCTGCAACTGCCCGGCCAGTTCGGCCACGCTGCGATGGGCGTGATAGAGCGCGCGCTGCGCATCCTCGCGGCCTTGTTCGGCTTCCAGCAGCCGCGCGCGCGCGGAGGTTTGCGCCTCGACGAAACCCGCCTCGCGCTGCGCGAGCGCGTCGATGTCGATGCGCAAGCGCTGGATCTGCTTCTCGCGCAACAGGCTGCCGTGCTGCGCTTCGCCGCTGCGCAACACGCGCGCCCATCCGGCGCCGATCCACTCGCCGGCACGGGTGACCACGGCATCGCCCTCGGCCAGGGCGGGCAGCAGGGCTTGCGCGGCCGCCACATCCTCCACGCCGTGCACGCGCGCCAGCATGCGCCGC
Organism: Pseudomonadota bacterium; assembly: GCA_018242445.1. GTDB lineage: Bacteria > Pseudomonadota > Gammaproteobacteria > Xanthomonadales > Xanthomonadaceae > SZAS-103. The sequence continues at coordinate 25,764 of JAFEBW010000032.1, forward strand.
GCCGCCAGCGGCCCGCGCACCTGCATGGCGAGCGACGTCGCCGGCGCATCGAGGGGGCCATCGGACGCATCCATCAGGGCGATGCGCCCATCGGCCAGGCTCGCCAGGGCGGGCAGGTGCGCGTGGATGCCATCGACCATCACCGCCTCGAGCAGCCGCGCGAGCACGGTTTCGACCGCGACTTCCCAGCCGCCCGCGACGTGCAGGCGCTCGCCCAGCCGCGCCGCCGAATCCAGCCCCTGCTGCTTCAGCCAGGCGCGGCCGCCGCCGGATTCCTGCCCGAGCGCTGCGTGTTGCAGGGTCTCCAGCGAACCCAGCTGGCCGCGCGCGGCTTGCAACTGCTGGCGCACGCCGGCCAGTTCGGCCTGTTGCTGGCGCTCGCCGACCTGCAGGTCGGCAAGGGCCTGCTTGCGCAGTTCGAGTTCGGCGGTCTGCGCGTCGAGTTGCGCGCGCTGGCCGTCATGCGCGCTGCGCGTGGCCTCCAGCGCGGCCACGAGCGCGGACAGGTCGAGCCCGGCGCGTTCTTCGCCCAGGCGATCGCGGCGCTTGCCGGCCTCGAGCAACTGCCGGTCGAGGTAGTCGATGCGCGTGCGCTCCACGTCGGCGGCGCGCGAGGCTTCCGCATGCGCCTTCGCGCAGGCATCCCAACGTTGCTGCCAGTCGCCCAGCGCCGTTTCGGCGGCACGCAGCAGTTCCTGCTGGGCCGCATCCTGCTGCTGGAGGGCGGCCAGCGCGGGCTCGGCCATGGCGATGGCCGCGCGCAACTGCGTCCACTGCGCCTGATCGCCGGCGATCAGCTCGGAGACTTCATCCAGCGCCTGCTGCGCGAGCTTGTGCGCTTCGGCCAGGCGCTGGGCCATCTCGCGCTGGTGCTGGATCTGCTGCTCGATGCGCGCGATCTCGCCGCTGACGCGGTACACCGCCGATTGCGCGGCATTCATCCGCTCGCTGGCCTGCGCATGGTCGGCGCGCCCGGTCTCGATCTGCGCCTCGGCCTGACGCTGGTCGGCCAGCAGCGCCTGCAGCTTCGTCTCGTCCTGCGCCAGCGCGGCGCGCAGACCCAGCAACACGGCATCCAGCCGTTTCCATTCCAGCGCGTGCACCTGCGCCTGCCGGTCGCGCTGATCGGCCTTGAGCTGCTGGTACTGCTCGGCCTGCCGCGCCTGCCGCTTGAGGTGTTCGAGCTGCTTGCCGACCTCCTCGCGCAGGTCCTTCAGGCGATCGAGGTTTTCGCGCGTCTGCCGGATGCGCGATTCGGTTTCCTTGCGGCGCTCCTTGTACTTGGAGATGCCGGCGGCTTCTTCCAGATACACGCGCAGTTCTTCCGGCCGCGCCTCGATGATCTGCGAGATCGTGCCCTGCTCGATGATCGAATAGCTGCGCGGCCCCAGGCCCGTGCCGAGGAACAGGTCGGTGATGTCGCGGCGGCGGCAACGCGAGCCGTTGAGGTAATAGGTGCTGACCGAATCGCGGGTGACGGTGCGCTTGACCGAGATCTCGTTGAAGCGCGCGAACTCGCCGCCGACCGCGCCGTCGGCGTTGTCGAAGACCAGCTCCACGGTCGCCATGCTCACCGGCTTGCGCGCCGAGGAACCGGCGAAGATCACGTCGGTGAGGTTGTCGCCGCGCAGGCGGCTGGCCGAACTTTCGCCCATCACCCAGCGCACCGCGTCGATGATGTTGGACTTGCCGCAGCCGTTGGGGCCGACCACGCCGGTGAGATTGCCCGGCAGGTGCAGGGTCGTGGGATCGACGAAGGATTTGAAACCCGACAGCTTGATCGTGGACAGGCGCATGGGCACCGCGCCAGGGCGCGTGGAAAACCAATGGGAAGCGAATCGACCGGCTACCGCAAGGCCGTTCCGCCGTACCGCCCAAGTATACCAGCGCGGCCCTTGCAGGCTGTTGAGAAACAGCCTGCTGGCGCGGGCCAAGGATGGATCGCTCGCAGATCAATCACGCAAGGGATTGATCCGTGGAGCCGGGTCCGGACATGCGCCGGACCCGGCGAGTCGAGACTGCGCCGCAGGCGCGAACGGCGAAGCCGGCCCGAAGGGCGAGCAGCCGCAGGCGGCGAGCCAAGTGCAGGAAAGCACTTTCTCGAATCTCTGCTTGGCGGCCGCGCCGGAAGGCGGGACGCCGCGTACCGCCGCCCCGTTGATCCACGTCAACGAGATTTCCGGCCAGACCCGTTACCGTGCGCCCGGGGTGCGGGGTTGCCACTGAAGAAACGACGAAACGGACTGACGCAACCCGCGCGTAAGCCCGTAGCATGGCGGCGGGGCTGGAGAGTCTGCGGTGGTGCGGTCGTCGCGACGCGAAACGGCGGCGCGTGTCGCGAAGGCGCTTGCCTGCGACTGCCAGCCCATGCTTCCTAAGGATGTGCTGAACAATTCCATCCTGGAATTGTCAGCGCACGCCGAATAAATCAGCGCTGCCATAAGGAAACGATAAGGCAATTCTGATTCATTCAGCGCCACCCCAGCCCTCATCGCCAACCCGAGGACGTCCTCGATGCGTACACCCTTCCTGTCTGCCGCCGTACTGGCCACCCTCGCCATCGGACCCACCGATGCCTTGGCGGCGACCCGCCACGCCAAGCCCGCACACAGGGCCGCAGCCGCCGATCAGGCGATGCAGGCCGAACTGGCCGCGCGCGACCGCCAGATCGCCGCCCTGCAGGCGGCGGTGACCGAACTGCAATCGCAGGTCGCCAGCCTGCAACAACGCAGCGCCGCGCAGGCGGAGGTCGCCGCGCAAACCACGCAATCCGTGCAGTCGCTGCAGGAGGGCGCGAAGAAGACCGACACGCTGGAAAAGATCGTCAACGACACCAGCGTCGGCGGCCGCGTGTTCATCGACATGAGCGGCATCTCGGCCTCGCGCAACGGCGTGAAGACCAACGCCAGCGGCTACGGTCTGGACATCAAGCGCGGCTACCTGACCGTCTCGCACAAGTTCAACGACATCTGGTCGGCCAGCCTGACCACCGATTTCAATTATTCCGCGGCCACTGGCGCCACCAACCTGTTCATCAAGAACCTCTACCTGCAAGGCAAGTTCAGCGACGCCTTCAGCTTCCGCGCCGGCGAGATCCCGATGGCGTGGACGCCGTATGTCGAGAACTACTACGGCTACCGCTACGTCGAGAACACCCTTACCGACAAACAGAAGGTCGCCAACACGGCCGACTGGGGACTGGGCGCCAACGGCCAGTTCGGCGATGGACGCTTCGACTACGCCGCGGTGCTCGTCAACGGCAACGGATTCCGCAACCCGACCCGCAGCCGCGGCATGGATTTCGAGGGCCATCTGGGCTTCACGCCCTTCGCTGGCGCGGTGGTCGCGGTGGGCGGCTACAGCGGCCATCGCGGGCTGGACACGCAGACCACCAACGCCGTCCACACCGCCAGCCGCAGCGACGTGATGGTGGCCTGGGCGCGCGGCAACAACCGCATCGGCGCCGAGTACTACAGCGCATCCAACTGGAACAACGTGCTCACCCCGCTGCGCGACCGCGCCAGCGGCTACTCGCTGTGGGGCAGCTGGGGCTTCGCGCCGGCGTGGTCGGTATTCGCCCGCTACGACCGCGTCGACCCGAGCAAGGATCTCGATCCGAGCCTGCGCGACCGCTACTACAACGTCGGCGCGCAATGGGACGTGCGCAAGGGCGTGAAGCTCGCGCTGGTGTACAAGGACGACGACCTGCGCGACGCGCTCAACGTGCAGAAGATGCGCGAGTTCGGCATCTTCGGCGATATTTCGTTCTGATCGATCCACGCATCGGGAAACCCACGATGGCGACGACGGTCGCCATCAGCGTGCGCCATGCGCCGTGCGGCGACGGCAACACGCGCTCACCTCGAATCGGCCACGCCCAGTTCGTCGAGCGCGCGCTGCATCGCCTGCCGGGCCTGATCGCTGATCGCCTCGTTGTCGAGGGCGAAGCGGATCGTCGCCTCGACCAGGCCGATATGGGTGCCGCAGTCGAAGCGCGTGCCGTGGAAGCGGTAGGCATGCACGGGGCGTTCGGCCAGCAGGGCGGCGATGGCGTCGGTGAGCTGGATCTCGCCGCCCTTGCCCGGCGTGGTTTGCTCCAGCAGGGCGAAGATGCGCGGCTCGAGGATGTAGCGGCCGACCACCGCCAGCTGGCTCGGGGCCAGTGCTGGTTCGGGCTTTTCGACGATGCCTGAAATCCGCCCGTGCCGGTCGGTGAAGGCATCGGTGGCGACGATGCCGTAACTGCCGGTCTGCTCGCGCGGCACCGGCTGCACCGCGACCACGCTGCCGCCTTCACGCTGCGCCAGATCGGCCATCTGCGCCAGCGCGCCGGGTCCGCCGCGATTCCAGATCACGTCGTCCGGCAGCATCACCGCGAAGGGCTCGTCGCCGACCACCGGCTTGGCGCACAGCACCGCATGGCCCAGCCCGCGCGCCTCGGGCTGGGTGACGAACACCGCGTTCACGCCCTCCGGCAACACGTCGCGCACCTTCTGCAACAGATCGGTCTTGCCTCCGGATGCCAGCCGCTGTTCGAGTTCGTACGCGCGGTCGAAGTAATCGGCGACCGCGTGCTTGTAACGGTTGGTGATGAACACCAGCGTGTCGCAACCGGCAGCGATGGCCTCGTCCACCGCGTACTGGATCAAGGGCCGGTCGACGATCGGCAGCATCTCCTTGGGCACGGTCTTGGTGGCCGGCAGGAAGCGCGTGCCCAGTCCCGCGACGGGAAACACCGCCTTGCGGATGCGTGGCGCTGGGATCATGGGCATGTTTTCACTCATCGAACCTGGCTCCTGCGGCCGACCGGCAGCGCCACCACCTGCGCTGCGTGGGTCGGGATGTATTCGGGGACGGCATCGTGCAACAGGTGGCGCAGGCGGGTCTCATCGCATTCACGCACGGCCGCCCGCAAGGCGGCCAGCTGATGCCCGACGGCCACGCCATCGACATGGCGCGTGCGCGCCTTGAAGATCTTCGGGTGCCGGGTCATGCGATTTTCTTCCTCGGCATGGTAAAGGCGCTCGTGGAGTTTTTCACCGGGGCGCAGGCCGGTGTAGGCGATCTTCACGTCCTGACCGGGCACCCGCCCGGACAGGCGGATCATCTGCTCGGCCAGCACGCGGATCGAGACGGGCTCTCCCATGTCCAGGGTGAACACGGCCCGATCCTCGCCCATCGTCACCGCCTGCAGGATCAATTCGCAGGCCTCGGGGATGGTCATGAAATAACGGCTGACCTCCGGATGGGTCACCGTGACCGGACCGCCACGGCGAATCTGTTCGCGGAAAATCGGCACCACGCTCCCGGCCGAATCCAGCACGTTGCCGAAGCGCACGACCGCCGTGCGCAAGCCTTCCGTGGCCAGGGCCTCGCAGACCATTTCCGCCAGGCGTTTGCTGGCGCCGAGCACGTTGGCCGGATCCACCGCCTTGTCGGTGGAGATCAGCACGAAGTCCTCCACGCCGGCGGCAAGGCTGGCCTCGGCCAGGGTGCGGGTGGCCAGCACGTTGTTGCGCACCGCCGCGCACACGTGTTCCTCCAGCGCCGGCACGTGCTTGTAAGCCGCCGCGTGCAGCACGGCTTTCGCCCCGTGCATGGCCAAGGCGTGGCCGACCGTGGCGCGATCGCCGCAATCGCCCAGCACCGCGTGCACGCGCAGGCCGGGCGCGCCGCCGCGCAAGGCTTCGACGATCGCGGTCAGGGCCAGCTCGTCGTGGTCGATCAAGGTCAACGCGCCCGCATCCAGCGCAGCCAGTTGCCGGCACAATTCGGAGCCGATCGAACCACCCGCGCCGGTGACGAGGATGGACCTGCCGGAAACCCAATCGCGCAATGCGCCACGGTCGGAGGCTACCGCCTCGCGGCCCAGCAAATCCTCGATCGCCACATCCCGCAGGGAATCGGCCGCATCGGCATCGTGCAGCACATCCGCCGCGCGCCGGAATGCGATGCCCGCTTGGTCGCAGGCAGCCACGATCGTTTGCATCTGTTCGGCGCTCGCACCCGGGATGGCAATGGCGACGAGATCGGCATCCACCTCGCCGGCGATCCTCGGCAGGGAATCCACGCTGCCCAGCACCGGCACCCCGCGCAATCTGCGCCCGTGCAAGCGGCGGTCTGCGTCGAGAAATCCGATCGGGTCGTAATGGCCTTCGCGCAGCATCCGCCGTGCCAGCGCCTCGCCCACCGGGCCGGCGCCGACGATCAGCACGCGCATGGCCGGATGCTGGACATCCAGCGCGCGGCGGCCGTCCTTCCAGGCCCGGAACAGCAAGCGTGGGCCGCCCACCAGCAGCAAGAGCGACAGCGGATAGGCGGCCAGCAACGGCCAGGGGATCGCATCGAATCGACCCGCCACGATCCATGCCAGCGCCAGGGCCATCGCGCCCAGGATGCTGGCCTTGGCGATGTTGAGCATGTCCGGCAGGCTGGCAAAACGCCACAGGCCGCGGTACAGGCCCATCCACCCGAAGATCAGCCCCTGTATGACCACGACCCAGGCAACCGACGGCGAGAAAAACAGCACCCCGACGTGCCCGGGCACGAATCGGTAGCGCAGCAGCTCCAGCGCCACCCAGGCAAGCCACGCCATCGCCAGATCGTGCGCCAGCACCAATGCGCGCGGTGCCCACACCAGCACCGCGTGCGACAGACGCACGCTCAGCGGCGGGAACGGGCGTTGCTCCACAACCATGTCCTGAGTCCTGCCCAGACGAGAACGCCGCAGGATAGCCACGCCAACGTGAGCAACAGCCGAACGCCCGGCGTGCGCAACGCCAATCCGACCGCCAGCACGCTTGCGCCCAGGGCCCAGGCCGCGTAACAGGCCGCGACCGTGGCGTGGGCGCGGCCGCTGCGCACCAGCCATTGATACAGATGCTCGCGATGCGCGCGCCACCATGCCCGCCCGCGCCACATGCGCTGGCCCAGGGTCAGGCCGGCATCCAGCAGGAATGCCGAAGGCGGCAACAACGCCAGCGGCCACGGCAGCGTTCCGTCGGCCATCGCGTGCAGCGACATCACGGCGACGAGATAGCCGAGGGCCCCGCTGCCTGCGTCGCCCAGGAATATGCGCGCCTTGGGGGTGTTGAACGGCAGGAACCCGATGATGGCCAGCAGCGAAATCCAGCACCACGTCCGCCATGCGCCTTCGAGCCATCCGCCCACCAGCAAGGCCAGCATCGCGAAGGCCGCCTGACTGGCGGCCAGCCCGTCGATGCCGTCCATGAAATTCCACGCATTGACGAGGCCGGCGACGGCCAGGCTTGCGATGCCGACCAGCAGCCATGACCCCACCGCATGCGGCATGCCGACAGCGGCGATCGACGCCAGCAGACCGGCGGCGACATGCACGAGCAGGCGCGGCCAGGCAGGCAGTGGACGGTGATCGTCGAGCCAGCCGATGCCCGTCACCATGCCCAGGCCCGCGAGGCTGGCGATCCAGCTCGCGGCTGCCTGCGGATGCAGCAGCGCCAGCCACGTGCCGCCGGCGATCGCCACCACCGCCGGGGCGATGCCGCCGCCGCGCGGCGTGGGCATGTCGTGGCTGCGGCGCGCGCCGGGCAGATCCAGCATGCGCCTTCGCCGCGCATAGGCCAAGGCCAGCCTCGTCAACGCGGCCGATGCCGTCACCGTGGCGATGGCCAGCAGGCCCGCCGGGGCGATCATTCGCCCAGCAGGTTGTATTGCGGCTTGATCGTGCCCCAATTCTTGCAACTCGGGCATTGCCAGTGATGCGCGCGCGCGCGGAAACCGCAGCGGCCGCAACGGAAAGCGGGCGAACTCAACAACAGGTGGTCGCTGATCTGCTTGAGAGTGGCAAGGGTCGCCGGCGCTTCGGCGGGATCGTCGAGGCTCAGGTCGATCATCGCCGCCTGCCCGCGGATCGAGGGTCGCTGCCGCACCTGCCGCGACACGAAGCGGCGCGCCGCTTCCACGCCTTCCTCCTCGTGCACGATCCGGCTGAGCGCGAGCACCGGCGAGAAACCGGGATAGCGCTCGACCATCTCGGCAAGAAACGCCCGCGCGCGGATGCTGTCGTGGCCGCGCTGATACGCCTCCAGCAGCGGCTTGAGCACCGCCGGCAGGTAGTCGATGTCCTGGCGCGGCACGCGCTCGAAGGCGCGGATGGCGGCCGCGTCGTTGCCCGCGGCAAGATCGAGCTGCCCCTCCAAGATGCCGGCGCGGGTGCTGTGCGGGTCGGCGACGTAGGCATCGGCGATGCGCGCACGCGCCGTCTCGGTATCGCCCTGCATCCGCGCCTGCTCGGCCAGCTCGCACTGGAAGTGCGCGATCAGCGGCCCCATCGGCTCGCCGGTCGCTTCCTCGAAGCTGCGCGCATGGGCGATCGCCTTGTCCCAATCGCGTTCGGACTGGTAGATGGAGATGAGGTGGCGCAGCGCCTGCGGCACCGACACGTCGGCCTGCACGAGGTCGCTGAACAAGGTCTCGGCACGGTCGAGCAAGCCCGCGCGCATGTAGTCCTCGCCCAGTTCGAGCATCGCGTACTTGCGTTGTTCCTCGCTCAGCCCGCTGCGCGCGATCAGGCCCTGATGCAGGCGGATCGCGCGATCCACCTCGCCGCGCCGGCGGAACAGGTAGCCGAGCGAGAACTGCGTCTCCACCGTGTCCTTCTCGGCTTCGGCCAGTTGCAGGAACAGCTCGATGGCCTTGTCGGGCTGCTCGTTGAGCAGGTAATTCAAACCTCGGAAATACGTGCTCGACAACCGCCGCATGCGGTGGCCGCTCTGCACCGCGCCACCCCGGCGGCCCGCATACCATCCGCTGAAGGCGGCGATCGGCAGCAGGGCGATCAGCAGGTAATGGAGAAGTGGGGGCGGCATGCGACAGGCAGGACGAAGTCGATCAGGTCGCAGCCGCGCTGGCCTGCTTGCGCAGCCGGCGGCGCAAGGGCCAGACGATGCCCACGGTCACCGCCGCACCACCCAGCACCGCGCCGAGGAACAAGGCGGCCAGCAAGGCCACGCCGAGGCTGGCATGGGCGAGGAACAACTGGAAGTCGATGACGACCGGCTGCGGATTGAAGGCACCGAACAGGATGCCGGCGGCCACGAACACAGCGGCCATGAGGGTTTGCATCCAGACTCGCATGGTCATGCCTCGTCGCGTCGTCGGGCAAGCTTGGCGCAGGCGCGCGCAACGGTCAACGAACGCCGGTTCAATCCGGTTGCGGTTCGCAATGGTTCACACGGTCGCGCAGTTCCTTGCCCGGCTTGAAATGCGGAACATGCCGCCCGGTCAGGGCCACCGCATCTCCGGTCTTGGGATTGCGGCCGATGCGCGCCGGCCGGTAATGCAGCGAGAAGCTGCCGAAACCGCGAACCTCGATGCGCTGCCCGCGGCTGAGGGCCTCGCTCATCATTTCCAGCAGGGCGTTGACCGACATGCTCACGTCGTCGCCTTTCAGGTGCCCCTGCCGCTGGGTGAGCATCTCGATGAGTTCGGACTTGGTCATGCGTGGATTCGTTGGGCTGGCCGGTCCCCACCGGCGAATCCCGCGACCCGGGCTTGCCGGGCCGCGGTTCGGGCGGAGCCGTGGCGGGCGCGCTGGCGCCCGCCACGGAATCCCGACGATGCTGCAGGTGACGCTGTACTTGCGGCTTGCGCCGCCGATCACTCGCTCTTGTTCATCTTCTCGCGCAGCAGCGCGCCGAGCGTCGTGGTGCCGGTGTGCGCCGAAGCCGAGTACTCGTCCATCGCCGCCTGCTGCTCGGCCTCGTCCTTGGCGCGGATCGAGAGCTGCAGCACGCGGCCCTTGCGATCCATGCCGATGAACTTGGCTTCCACCGTGTCGCCGACTTTCAGGTGCAAGGTGGCGTCGTCGATGCGCTCCTTGGCGATGTCGGAAGCGCGGATGTAGCCTTCCATGTTCTCGCCCAGATCGATCGCCGCGCCGCGCGCATCGACTTCCTTCACCGTGCCCTTGAGGATGCTGCCCTTCGGGTGCGCGGCCATGAACTGGCCGAACGGATCTTGTTCGAGCTGCTTGACGCCCAGCGAGATGCGCTCGCGCTCCGGATCCACCGCCAGCACCACGGCTTCCAGGGTGTCGCCCTTCTTGAAGTTGCGCGCCAGATCCTCGCCGGTGGAGTTCCAGGAGATGTCCGACAGGTGCACGAGGCCGTCGATGCCGCCGTCCAGGCCGATGAAGATGCCGAAGTCGGTGATCGACTTGATCTGCCCGGACACCTTGTCGCCCTTGTTGTGCATGGCGGCGAAGGCTTCCCACGGGTTGGGCTGGCACTGCTTCATGCCCAGCGAGATGCGCCGGCGCTCCTCGTCCACGTCGAGCACCATCACCTGCACCTCGTCGCCGACCTGCGCCATCTTCGACGGGTTGACGTTCTTGTTGGTCCAGTCCATCTCCGAGACGTGCACCAAGCCCTCGACGCCCGGCTCGATCTCCACGAACGCGCCGTAATCGGTGACGTTGGACACCTTGCCGAACAGGCGTGCGCCGTTCGGGTAGCGACGGGTGATGTTGTCCCACGGGTCCTCGCCGAGCTGCTTCAGGCCGAGGCTGACGCGATTGCGCTCGCGGTCGTACTTGAGCACGCGCACGTCGAGCTCCTGCCCGACCTCGACCACTTCGGACGGATGGCGCACGCGCTTCCACGCCATGTCGGTGATGTGCAGCAGGCCGTCGATGCCGCCCAGATCCACGAACGCGCCGTAATCGGTGAGGTTCTTGACCACGCCCTTGAGCACCACGCCCTCGACCAGCTTCTCGATCAGCTGCTCGCGCTCCTCGGAGTGCTCGGACTCGACGACGGCGCGGCGGGAAACGACCACGTTGTTGCGCTTGCGGTCGAGCTTGATGAGCTTGAACTCGAGTTCCTTGCCTTCCAGGTAGGCCGGGTCGCGCACGGGGCGCACGTCCACCAGCGAACCGGGCAGGAACGCGCGCACTTCCTTGATGTCCACGGTGAAGCCGCCCTTGACCTTGCCGCTGATGCGGCCGGTGATGGTGGCGTTGGACTGCAGGGCTTCCTCCAGCTCGTCCCACACCATCGAGCGCTTGGCCTTCTCGCGCGACAGCACGGTTTCGCCGAAGCCGTTCTCGAGGTATTCCAGGGCCACCTTCACTTCCTGGCCGACGTGCACGTCGAGCTCGCCGGCGTCGGTACGGAACTGCTCGATCGGCACGATGCCTTCGGATTTCAGGCCGGCATTGATGACCACCACGTCGGGGCGCACCTCGACGATGGTGCCGATGACGATGGAGCCGGGCTTGAGCTTGGCGATCGTCTGCTGGCTCTGTTCGAACAGTTCTGCGAATGATTCGGTCATGGGTTGATTTTCCGGTTGAACACACGGGCCGCGGGCGCAACGCCCGGGTTTCGGCCCACCCTTGTGCGGCGCGTCTGCGCCTGTTGGTCGAGGACTATCCGCAGCGTCGCCGCCGCGGGGCTGATCCGTTGCGCGATATTCCGCGGCCCGCCAAGCGGACGCGCGACGGCCTCAAAGCCGGAGCGATTCCGGCAGCAAGGCCAGCACGCGCTCGACCACGCGCTCCACCGGCACGTCGGTCGTATCGATCAACACCGCATCGGATGCGGGTTTGAGCGGCGCGACCGCGCGTTCGGCATCGCGCGCATCGCGGGCGAGGATTTCACGCAACAGACCGTCCATGCTAACGGAAAGTCCTTTTTCTTTCAACTGCTTATATCGCCTTTGCGCGCGCTGTTCGGCGCTGGCGGTCAAAAACGCCTTGCACGACGCATCCGGAAACACCACCGTGCCCATGTCGCGGCCATCGGCCACCAGCCCCGGCGGCCGGCGGAAGGCGCGCTGACGATCCAGCAACACCTGCCGCACCGCCGGCATCGCGGCGATCACGGAAGCCGCAGCCCCGGCCGTCTCGGTGCGGATGGCATCGGTGGCATCCACGCCGTCCACCAGCACCCGCGGCTCGGCGTCGCCGGAGGTCTGAAAACGAATCCCGGTGCGCTCGGCCAGCGCAGCCATGGCGACCGGATCGGAGGTGTCGGCCGCATCGCGCGCGGCCGCATGACCGACCACGCGGTACAGCGCGCCCGAATCCAGGTAATGCCAGCCCAGCCTGCTGGCGACGATCCGGCTGATCGTGCCCTTGCCCGAACCGGAAGGGCCGTCGATGGTCAGTACCGGAATCGTCTCGTCCATGCCGCGCATCGTTCGTTCTGGATCGCCATTGTACGGCCTGCCCGTGACGCGACAGGCATGACGTCTTGCATGAAAAGGCATGCAGTCCGCGAATGAACGCACAAAAACGCGAATGAACCGTCGAATGGCCTGCACCACCCGAAGCACAGGTTGGACGTTGCGCTCTCGCAAATTTGCGGGGCAATCCGCTCCTGCTCCCGTTCCCCGCTCCCCGTTCCCAGTTCCCCGCTCCCCGTTCCCCGTTCCCCGTTCCCCGCCCCATTGTTTTTCGTGCGCGCACGACGGCAACCGCAACTTCGGTTGATCCGAGCCCTGCACTCCCGCTAGAATGCGCGATTGTTCCGCAGCCCGTATCGAGCCCAAGCCCATGAAAGTCCTGTCTTCCCTGAAGTCGGCCAAGAGCCGCCACCGCGATTGCAAGGTCGTCCGCCGCCGCGGCAAGGTGTTCGTGATCTGCAAGTCCAACCCGCGCTTCAAGGCGCGCCAGCGCTGAGCAAGTCGGCTCGGGTCGCGGGCCGTGCGGCAATCTTGCGCAAGTTCCGCCAACCCGATCCCGCTCTTGGCTCTGACGCACAATAACCGGTCGTTCCGATCTGGGGAGAATGCGATGACTCGCCTGTTGCTGATCTGCGCCGCTGCCATCGCCGCATTCGCCGCGATCCAGCCCGCCCATGCCGACACCTTGCTGGTGGATCGGGCGAAGATGGATGCCTCCACCGAGCACGCGATGCGCGGCATGAGCATGCCCGCGGTCGAGCACAAGCTCGGCGCGCCCGCGCAGAAACTCGAGCCGCGCGGCGGGCAGAAGGCCCAGTGGCCGCTGATCCAGCGCTGGGTGTACCCGCAATACACGGTCTACTTCGCGCACGGCCGCGTGGTGGACGTCGTCCTCAACCACGCCTCGCCCGAGGAAATCGGCCCGGCACCCGCGCACTAGGTACCGATGGCAGCTCCCGCCGTTCGTTTCCCCGCGGAATGGGAGCCGCAATCGGCGGTGCTGGTCGCGTGGCCGCATGCGCAGACCGACTGGGCCGCGCGCCTTGCGCAGATCGAAACCAGCTACGTCGGCCTCATCGGCGCCATCGCGCGTTTCGAGCCGGTCGTCGTCTGCGTGCCCGACGCCGCGTTGCAGCAACATGCCGCGCAACGGCTGGCCGATAACGGCATCCCGGCGTCGCGCTTGCATTTCGTCGTCGTCGAATACGACGACACCTGGCTGCGCGATACCGGACCGATCGCCCTCGCCTGTGCGGTCGGGCACGCGAGCATCCCACGTCCCCCGGCAAGCTCGGCCAGCGCGCCGGGCTTCACCCTGCTGGACTTCCGCTTCGACGCCTGGGGCGGCAAGTACGCCGCTGCACGCGACGACCGCCTCATCGAGCAACTGTGCGCCCGCGGCCTGTTCGCGCAGGCGCGCCGCGAGCGCATCGACTTCGCTCTGGAAGGCGGTGCGATCGAAACCGATGGCGACGGCACCTTGCTGTGCCACTGGCATTGCCTGCACACCCGCCATCCGGAGCTCGACCGCAGCGAGATTTCGGCGCGCCTGGCGCAGACCCTGCACCAGCGCCGCGTGCTGTGGATCGAGCACGGCGCGCTGGATGGCGACGACACCGACGCCCACATCGACACGCTGGCCCGCTTCGCCTCGCCGACCGCGATCGTGTACCAGTCCTGCGACGACGCCAGCGACGCGCACCACGCCCCGCTGGCGGCGATGGCAGCCGAACTGGCCGCGCTGCACACCCTCGATGGCCGGCCGTATCGCCTGTTCGCGCTGCCGTGGCCGCGCCCCATCCATGACGAGGACGGCCGCAGGCTGGCCGCATCCTATGCCAACTTCCTGATCGTCAACGGCGCGGTGCTGATGCCCGCCTACGACGACCCGGCCGATGCGCTGGCCGCGCAGGTGCTGGCGCAAGCCTTTCCCGACCGTCGCATCGTGCCGGTGCCGTGCCGTGCGCTGATCTGGCAGAACGGCAGCCTGCATTGCCTGACCATGCAACTTCCCGCAGGATTGCTGCGATGAACACCCGCACGCTCACCGTCGCCCTGGTGCAAGAGCGCGACCACGGCAGCGTGGCCGCCAACCGCGAGACGATCGCGCAACGCGTCGCGCAGGCCGCCGCACAGGGCGCGCAACTGGTGCTGCTGCAGGAGCTGCACGACGGTGCGTACTTCTGCCAGCACGAAGCGGTGGCCGAGTTCGACCGCGCCGAGCCCATCCCCGGCCCGGGCACGGATTTCCTCGGCAAACTGGCGCGGCAACACGGCGTGGTGATCGTCGGCTCGCTGTTCGAACGCCGCGCCGCCGGGCTGTACCACAACACCGCGGTGGTGCTGGATGCCGACGGCTCGCTGGCCGGCAAGTACCGCAAGATGCACATCCCGGACGACCCGGGCTTTTACGAGAAGTTCTATTTCACGCCGGGCGATCTGGGCTTCACTCCGATCGCCACCTCCGTCGGCCGCCTCGGCGTGCTGGTGTGCTGGGACCAGTGGTACCCGGAAGCCGCGCGCCTGATGGCGCTGGCCGGTGCCGAGCTGCTGCTGTATCCGACCGCCATCGGCTGGGATCCGCACGACGACGAGGCCGAGAAAGCGCGCCAGCGCGAGGCCTGGCTGCTCAGCCACCGCGGCCATGCGGTCGCCAACGGCCTGCCGGTGCTTGCGTGCAACCGCGTCGGCCACGAGCCATCCCCCATGGCTGCTGAAAAACACGCAGGCGCTGCCGGCATCGACTTCTGGGGCAGCTCGCATGTACTCGGCCCGCAAGGCGAAGTGCTCGCGCAGGCCGGCACGGATGCAGCCGAATTGCTCATCGCATCCATCGACCTGCAACGCAGCGAACACGTCCGCCGCATCTGGCCGTTCCTGCGCGATCGCCGCATCGACTCATACGGCGACCTGCTCAAACGTTACCGGGATTGAAGGCACCGCGCTTGAACACCGTAACCGAAGCATCGACCCGCTCCGATCCGCTCGCCGACCAGCCGCATGCCATCGTCGAACGCGACGGCGTGCGCTACACCCTGCTGGGCACCGCGCATGTCTCGAAGGCGAGCGTGGAAGCCGTGGAAGCGCTGGCGCGCGATCCGCGTTTCGATGCCATCGCGGTCGAACTCGATGCCCACCGCTTGCGCAACCTCACCGACCCCGGCGCATTGCGCGAACTCGACTTGTTCCGCATCCTGCGCGAAGGCAAGACCGGCATGGTCGCCGCCAATCTCGCACTGGCCGCCTACCAGCGCCGCCTGTCGGAACAACTCGGGGTCGAGCCGGGCGCGGAATTGAAGGCCGCCGCGCTGGCCGCGAACGCGCGCGGCCTGCCCTTGCAGGTGATCGATCGCGAGGTCGGCATCACTTTGCGGCGCGCCTACAAGGCGCTGGGCTTCTGGGGCCGGATGAAGCTCGTCGCCGGCCTCGGCGCGGGCCTGTTCGAGAAAGAGGAAGTCGATGCCGCGGCGGTGGAAAAACTCAAGCAGGGCGACATGCTCGAAAGCAGCTTCGGCGAGTTCGCCGCCAGCAGCCCGCCGATCTACAACGCCCTGATCGCCGAACGCGACCGCTACATGGGCGCGCGCCTGCGCGAGGACAACGCCGCGGGCCGCCTGCGCGAGGTGCTGGTGGTGGTCGGCGCCGGCCATCTCAAGGGCCTGTCGGCGCACCTGCGCGAGGACACCGCCGCGCCGGCGAGCTTGCGCGGCGAACTGGACACCGTGCCCGCCGGCAGCCGGGTGCCGTGGATCTCGTTGACCATCGCGGTGCTGGTGCTGGGGAGCTTCGCGTGGGGCTACTGGCACGGCGGCACGCAACTGGGCGCAGCGCTGTTGTGGACCTGGCTCATCGCCACCTTCGTCGGCGGGGCGGTGGGCTGCCTCGCCGCCGGCGGTCACCCGCTTTCCGTGCTCGCCGGTGCGATCTGGTCACCGTTCAAACCCTTCCACCCCGGCATCGCCTCGGGCACGGTCAGCGCGATGGTGGAGGCGTGGCTGCGCAAGCCGATCTACCAGGATTTCATGAACCTGCGCGACGACATCGCCAGCCTCAAGGGTTGGTACCGCAACCGCGTCTCGCGCACTTTCCTCAACTTCTTCCTGACCTGCATGGGCACCATCGCCGGCGAAGTGGTGGCCTTCGCGAAGATCGCCGGCAAGCTGGGCTGATCGGGCGCGTCATCCGTGGCGTGGCGCCAGCGCCACGACCACCATCGGCGCCGGCGATGCATCGACGCCGCGCGCACGCCGGATCAGGCGCACGCAGGCGTTGCGGGTGTCGTCGAGGATCGCGTAGATGGTCGGCAGGAACAGCAAGGTGACGATGGTGGAAAACGCCAGCCCGCCGGCGATGGCGCGCGCCATCGGGTAATACGGCGGGCCATTGCCGGCGATCTGCGCATTGCCCATCGCCAGCGGCACCATCGCCAGGATCGCGGTGCCCATGGTCATCAGGATCGGGCGCAACCGCTCGCGGCTGCCGGCGACCAGCGCCTCGGTGCGGCCCATGCCGCTGCGCCGGTGGTTGTTGATGTGCTCGACCAGCACGATGCCGTTGTTCACCACCACGCCCATCAGCACGAGGATGCCGATGAAGGACATGATGGTGAAGGTGGTTCCGGTGATCCAGAACAGCCAGTACACGCCGAACACCGAAAACAGCACGCCGCTGAGGATCGCCGCCGGGAACAGCAGCGACTCGAAGATCGCCGCCATCACGATGTAGATCAGCGCCAGCGCGATCAGCAGGTTGCGCCCCATCTGCGCGCCAGCCTCGTCGCCTTGCTGGAAAGAACCGTCGAACGTGTACGAATATCCATCCGGGAAACGCATCCCCGAAAGGGCTTTCTCCATCGCCTTGCGGGCATCGGGCGCGGTCACCTTGTCGGCGAGGCTGGCCTTGATGGTCAAGGTGGTCTGCCGGTCGGTACGCTGGATCTGCGACGCGGCCGGGCGTGACGATACATCCACCAGCGCCAGCAGCGGCACCTTGCGCCCGTCCGGGGTGCTCACCGTGAAGCGCTTGAGGTCGCCCTCGCCGTAGTTTTGCGAACCGGCGAAACGCACCGTCACCGGCACCTCGTCGTCGCCGCGGCGGAAGGCGTGCAGCGGCGTGCCGCGCAGGGCGATGCCGATGAACCCGGCGACATCCTGCGCGGAGAACCCGAACGCCGCCGCGCGATCGCGATCCACGCGCACGTTCAGTTCGCTGTTCTGGTCGCCGTTGTCGATGCGCACGTCGTGCAACAGCGCCTTGCCGCTGGCATCGGGCAGGCGCGCGAGCACCGGCACCACTTGCGCGCCTTGCTGCATCAGCACCTGCGAGGAATCGCCCACCAACTGCAACTGGATGCCCTGCTGGTCGGAACCGCCGCCACCGCCGCCGCCGCCCGGGCCGCCCATGTCGCCGATGCCCAGATCGGCACGCGCGGATTTGGGCAGGTTCTTGCGGATGGCATCCACCAGCGGCGCGGTTTTCGCGGCGGTGGTGGCGTCGAGATTGAGCATGGTGCTGGCAAACCCCTCCTCGCTGAAGTAGGAGTAGATCTGGGTGATGTGGAAGCGTTTCCGGTTGGCCTCCAGGTACCCCTCCACGCGGCGCACCTCGTCGGACATCTGTTCGCGCGTGTACGAGCCTTTCCAGTGATAGAAGATCTGGGTCTTGCCCACCTGCTCCTGCGCCATCAGATCGGTCTTGACCATGGCCATCGGAATGCAGCTCACCGCAATGATGAACGCGATGCCGGCCACGGACCAGCCGCGGTGCTCCAGCGTCCAGCGCAGCAGGCGCTCATAGCCGCGCTGCAGGCGCGGGATGAAGCCGTCGTGCGCGCGTACGGTCGGCGGCGTGCGCAGGCGCGCGGAGATCATCGGGATCAGGCTCACCGCCACCAGCCACGAGGCCAGCAGCGAGGCGGAGATGGTGATCGCGATCTGCGACAGGTAGATGCTCATGAAATTGCGCTCGCCGAACAGGTTCGGGGCGAACACGATGCAATGGCACAAGGTGCCGGCCGAAAGCGCGATGGCGACGTTGCGGGTGCCCACGATCGATGCGCGGCGCGGGTCGTCGGGCATGCGCTCGCGCTCCTGGTAGATGCTCTCCACCACCACCACCGCGTTGTCCACCAGCATGCCCACCGCCAGCAGCAGGCCCATCAGGGACAGGATGTTGAGGGTGACGCCGAAGAAATACATCAAGCCGAGGGTGATGGTGAAACAGATCGGGATGGCGAGCGTCACCATCGCCGTGGAAACCCAATCGCGCAGGAAGAAGAACAGCACGGCCACCGACAGCGCAAGTCCGATCAGGCCTGCCTCGGCCAGATCCATCAGCGAGGAGGTGACATCCTTGCCAGAGTCGCCGATCACGTTGATGCGGATGCCTCCCAGCGAGGGTTTGGCGCGGATTTCGTTCACCATGGCCATCGCGCGGCGGGTGACATCCACGAGGTTGGCGTTGCGCTCCTTGTAGATGTCGATGCCCACCGCCGGCTTGCCGTTGAGGCGGCGGCCGAAGGTGATGCGCTGCGGCTGCAGGTGCACGCTGGCGATGTCGCCCAGGCGCAGGCCATTGCTGCCGATCACCAGGTTGCGCAGTTGATCGAGGCTGGCGATTTCGCCCACCGGCTGCACGCGCAGGCGCTGGCTGCCATCGGTGATCTCGCCGGCGGACACCGAGAAATTCACCGCGCGCAGTTTCGTCGCCAGGTCGTTGAGGTTGACGCCGTGCGCGGTCAGGCGGTCGGGATCCACCGCGATCTCCACCTCGTCGGGCACCGCGCCGGAGATATCCACCTTGGCCACCCCGGGCAGGCGCTCGATGGGGCGTTTGAACTCGCGGTCGATCAGCGCGTACTCGTTGCTCAGATCCTTCGCGCCGGCCATGCGCACCTGCAGCACCGGCTGATCGGAAGTGGAGAATTTCTCCACGAAATAACGCTGCACGTCGGATGGCAACTGGTCGCGGATGCCGTCCATGCGCTGGCGCGCCTGCGAGGCGGTGATGGCGATGTCGCGCGACCAGTCGGAGAACTCGATGAACACGTTGGCGCCGCTGGCGGTGGCGCTGGAGTTCATGTGCTTGATCCCGCTCATCGTCGCCAGCGCTTCCTCGGTCGGGCGCAGGATGGTGCGTTCGACCTCCGCCGGCGTGGAGCCTGCATACGGCACGTTGACATCGATGAACGGCGCGGACACATCCGGCATCGCCTCCAGCGGCAGGCGAAACGCGGCGATCAGCCCGATCACCACCATCGACACGAAGAACATCGTGGTGGTGACCGGGCGTTTGAGGCTGAACTGCGCGACGCTCATGTCGGCTCGGCCCCGCCTGCCGTCGCCGCATCGCCGTTCGCCAAATTCTCGCGGCCGCGCGCGCCGCGCGCCGCGTACCACGCATCGGCTCTGCGATCGAGCAGGTCGTACGCGACCGGGATCACCACCAGGGTGAGCAATGTCGATACCAGCAGGCCGCCGATCACCGTGACCGCCATCGGCGAGCGCACCTCGGCGCCGTCGCCCACCGCGATCGCCAGCGGCAGGAAGCCGAACAGCGTGCACAGGGTGGTCATCATGATCGGCCGCAGGCGCGAGCGCGCGCCTTCCACCAGCGCCTGCCGCTTGGCCACCCCGGCCTCGCGCAACTGGTTGACCTTGTCGATCAGGATGATCGCGTTCTTCACCACCAGCCCGACCAGCAGGATCAGGCCGATGAACACCACCACCGACACCGGGGAGCGGGTGATGAGCAGGGCCAGCACCGCGCCCACCAGCGACAGCGGGATGGTGAACAGGATCACGAACGGATGCAGTAGCGATTCGAACTGCGAGGCCATCACCAGATAGACCATGAAGATCGCCAGACCGAAGGCGAACAGCAGCGAGCGCAGCGAGGCATCGAGCTCCTCGCCCTGCCCGCCCAGGTGCATGCCCACGCCCGCGCCCAGCGGACTGGCGGCGACCATGGCGCGCACTTCCTTGATCGCGGTGCCGAGGTCGATGCCGCGCAGATTGGCCGAGACGATCGCCACGCGCACCTGGTCGGCGCGATGGATCTCACTGGGGCCGACGGTGGAAACCACGTCGGCGACCGCGTCGAGGGTCACCGGGTTGGCGCTGCCGGGGTTGACGATCAGCTTGCGAATCGCATCCACCGAGGAACGGTCGGCCGCGCTCGCGCGCACCAGCACGTCGATCTTCTGGTCGCGGAAGTTGTAGGTCGTGGCGACATTGCCCTTGACCTTGTTGACCACCACGTCGGCGATCTGCCGCGTGGTCAGGCCCAGCGCCGCGGCGCGATCCTGATGGAAGCGGATCTGGATCTCGGGGAAGCCCTGCTCCACGGTGGACTTCACGTCCGCGTAGTGCGGGTTGGCGCGCAGCATCTGCGCCATGCGCGTGCCGGCCTGCACCATGGTGGCGTAGTCGGGCGCGCTGAGTTCGATTTCCAGCGGCGCGGAGGTGCTGAGCAACTCGGGCCGGCCGAAGGTGACCTGCGCAGCCGGATACGCCGCCATGGTCTTGCGCAGGCGGTCGGTTTCCGCCGCCTCGACCTTGGCATTGCCGCCGCCGGCCATCACCACGGTGAGCTTGCCGATGTTCTCGCCCGACTCGGTGGGATTGGCGTCCAGCCGGGTGCCGGTGCCGCTCACGCCGTACAGGGTCTTGATGCCCGCATCGCCGGCGTGCTCGCGCTGGATCTGCGCCATCAGTTCGTCGGTGCTGCGCAGCGGCGTGCCCGGCGGCAGCTTCACGGTCATGTCGAAGCGATCTTGCGCCAGTTGCGGGATGAGGTCGGCACCGAGCATCGGCACCACCGCCATCGTCAGGGCGAACGCCACGAAGGCCGTGCCGACCACCATCCAGGGCCGGTTCAGCGCCCCCGGCAGGATGCGCAGATACGCGCGCTCGGCGCGGGCATACGGCGCCATCGCCAGATCGCTGGCCTTGCGCATGACCGGCCCGACGATCGCGGCGATGCCGCGCCACACGCGCACCAGCAGCCATGCCAAGCCGAAGAACGAACCGCGCGTTGCGCCACCGATGCCGTGCCCCACGGCGGCCAGAGGCTTTTGCATCGCACCCTCGGGTTCCCAGCGCGGATGCGACGGCTCCTCCGGGAAGGCCAGCGGCGGCCGGCCCTTGAGCGAGCTGAGCATCGGGATCAGGGTCATCGCCACCAGCAGGGACATCGCGATGGCGATCGCCACGGTCAGCGCCTGATCGCGGAACAACTGCCCGGCCACGCCCTCGACGAACACCAGCGGCAGGAACACCGCGATCGTGGTGAGCGTGGAAGCAACCACCGCCAGGCTCACCTCGCGGGTGCCGGCGATGGCCGCGTCGAGGATGCCCAGGCCGCGCTCGCGCGCCTTGGCGATGGATTCGAGCACCACGATCGAGTCGTCCACCACCAGGCCGGTCGCCAGCGCGAGGCCGCCGAGCGACATCACGTTCAGGCTCAGGTGGAGCTGACCCATGAAGAAGAAGGTGGCGACGATCGACACCGGCAGCGACAGGCCGATGACGAAGGTGCTCCAGCCATCGCGCAGGAACAGGAAGATGATCAGCACCGCCAGCGCGCCGCCGATGATGGCGTCGAGCTTGACGTCGTGGATGGCGTTGCGGATGAATTGCGACTGGTCGTCGAAGGTGCCGATGGCGACATCCGCGGGAATCTGGTCCTTGATCTGCGCCAGCCGCTGCGTCACGGCGTCGGCGGTCGCCACCGTGTTGGCGTCGCCTTCCTTGTAGATCGCGACCTCCACCGCTTCCTTGCCGTCGATGCGGATGATGCCCTCGCGCTCCTTGAAGCCCTGCCGCACGGTGGCCACGTCCTTCAGCCGGATCGGCATGCCGCCGCCCGCGCTGGCGGCGCCTGCCGAGGTGTTGCTTTGCACGTCGGCGGCGGCGGCCATCGCGCTGGCATCGCCGGTGGCGGCGGCCACCCGCGCCATCTGCGCGATCGCGTCGGCCTGCGCCGAATTGCCGGCCGCCTGCGTGGTCACCAGCATGTTGCGGATGTCGTCGATGGTCTTGAACTGGTTGACCGTGCGCACGAGGAAGCGCTGCGAGCCTTCCTGCACCTGCCCGCCGGAGACATTGATGTTCTCCTCTTTCAGGCGGTTGATGACGGTCTCGATCGGCAGGTGCAACTGCGCCAGCTTGTCCTGGTCGATCGACACGTCGATCTGGTCTTCCAGGCCGCCGCCGACCTTGATCGCGGCCACGCCGGAAACCGACTCCAGCCGCTTCTTCAGATCCTCGTCGGCGTAGCGGCGCAGGTTGTTCAGACGCCGCAGTTCGTCCTCGCCCGTGGCCGCCGCGCCCCTGGGCGAGAGCACCAGGCGCATGATCGGCTCGGTGGAAGGATTGAAGCGCAACAGCACCGGCGGCTTGGCGTCGGTGGGCAATTGCAGCGTCTCCAGCTTGTCGCGCACGTCGATGCTGGCCTTGTCCATGTCGGTGCCCCAGGCGAACTCGAGCACGACGTCGCTCTCGCCGGTGCGCGAGACCGACTTCAACCGGCGCAGGCCCTTGACCACGCCGACCGCCTCCTCCACCGGTTTGGAAATCATGGTTTCGATTTCCGAAGGCGCCGCGCCCTCGTCGTCGGTGCGTACGGTGAGCGTGGGGTAGCTCATGTCCGGCAGCAGGTTGACCTTGAGATCGCCCAGCGCGATCAGGCCGAACAGCACGAAGGCGACGGTGACCATCGCGATGGTGACGCGACGGCGGGTGGCGAACTCGACCAGATTGAAGGAGCGCGAGGGGTTCACGGACGCGCCCCGGTCACGGTGCCGAGTCGGCGACGGACGACCCCGACGCGGCCACGCCCGCATCGGCCTTGCGGTCGATCACGCTGACCGGGCTGCCATCGCGCAGGGCGATCTTGCCGGCGGTCACCACCTGGTCGCCTTCGGCCAGGCCGGAACGGACTTCCGCCCATTGCCCGTCGGTGAAGCCCACCGCGATCGTGGTGCGCACCGCCTTGCCGTCGCGCACGACGAACACCGCCGGGTCGCCGCCGTCTTCCAGCAAGGCCAGGCGCGGTATCACCAGCGCGTTGGCGCGGCGGTCGTAGTCGATGCGGATGCGCCCGAACATGCCCGGCTGCAACAGCTTGTCCCCGGCGAACCGGCACACCACGCGGAAGGTGCCGCTGCCGGCATCGACGATCGGCGCGACGTGATCGACGACGCCCTTGAACGCCTTGCCGGGCAGCGCATCGACTTCCATCGTCGCCGGCAACCCGCCCTTGAGCCGGGTGAGCTCGCGCTCGGGCACGTTGAGGGTGGCCTGCAACGTGCTGTTGTCGATGATGCGGATGATCGGCGAGTTGATCTGCACGAAGTTGCCGACCTTGATCGAGCGTTGCGCGACCACGCCGGAAATCGGCGCCACCACGTCGGTGTACGACAGATCCAGGCGCGCCATGTCCAGCGCGACCTTGGCGTTCTGCAGGTCGTACTTGATCTGGTCGTTGTCCGAGGCGCTGACCAGCTTGGCGGCGACCATCTTCTGCGAGCGGTCGTAGTTGGCCTGCAGCTTGTCCACCTGCGCCTGCGCCTGCGCGACCTGCAGGCGCTGCCGCTCGGAGTCGAGCTTCACCAGCACCTGGCCCTTGCGCACCTGCTGGCCTTCCTCGGTGAACAGTTGCAGGACGATGCCGGAGGTCTTGGCGATGACCTGCGCCTCGTCGGGCGCATCCAGCGAAGCGGTGCCGTTGTAGCTGGCCGCGATCGGCTGCCGCGACACCACGGTCACCTCGACCGGAACCTTGTCGACGACCTTCTTGTCCTTCCCGCCGGCCTTGGCTGCGGATGCCTGCGCGGCCTGCGCGCCGGCGGAGTTGGCCTGCTTGCAGGCGGGCAAGGTCAAGGCCAGCGCCAGCAACAACGCCGGCGCCAGCAAGGCGGCGCGCGGACGGTGACGCGCGGGCGAACCTTGCGTCGAGACGTTACGGGAGGGAGTGGCGATTCGAGGCATGGGCGTCATCGATTTCGGTGGCGGTCATGGTGTTGTATGTAAGTATAACACCTGCCACGCCCGGACGATTCCGAGCGTGGGCTCATGGTGCGTTCGCCCCGGAATGCTTGCGCGTGCGTGAAGTCACCGTGACGCATGGCATATGAAAACGCCGCGCACGATTCGTTCCATCGGCTCGCGCCCTCGCCATGCGTGCGGTCGGGGCCCCCGCAGCCGCGCCGGCGCGCCCGGCAACCGCCGTCGAATGTCAAGCGCCCACGTCAAGCGCAAGCACGCGGTCGCAGTTTGTTTATACTTCGCCCCTCGCCCACGCCGACCCTGCCACACGATGAAGTCCGCCGCCCTGAACCCCATCATCCTGTGCATCGCTAGCCTCGCCCTGACGGCAGCCGCCCCCACCTTCGCCAAGGGCGACCCGGTCGCCGGCAAGCAACTGGTGTGGACCTGCACCGGCTGCCACGGCATCCCGGACTACAAGAACGCCTACCCGAACTACCGGGTGCCCAAGCTCGGCGGCCAGAACGAGCAATACCTCATCAACGCCCTGAGCGAGTACAAGAAGCACGAACGCGCGCACCCGACCATGCGCGCGCAGGCCGAGAGCTTCTCCGAGCAGGACATCGAAAACATCGCCGCCTACCTGTCCAGCGTCGGCACCGCGAACGAGAAGTGAGCACGCCGATGACCACGAACGCCTCCATGACCCTGCGCACCCTCGCCGCCTGCCTGTTGCTGGCCGCCGCCGGCACCGCCCTCGCCAAGGGCGACCCCGTCGCCGGCGCCAACAAGGCCAAGTCCTGCATGGCTTGCCACGGCACCAATTTCGATGCCGAGGCCGACGGCCAGTACCCGCGCCTGGCCGGCCAGTATCCCGACTACATCGCCCGCGTGCTCCACGAGTATCGCGACGGCGGCCGCGACAACCCGATCATGAAGGGCATGGCCGGCTCCTTGTCCGATCAGGACATCCAGGACATCGCCGCCTACATCTCCGGCCTGCCGGGCAAGCTGCACGACCTGAGCCGCATGAAGAAGAAGTGACGCGCAAGCGCATGCGCTGATTCGCGGCGCAGCGTGGGTTGCTTGGCGCACTGGTTTGACATGCATCCGTACGGACTGTACTGTCACGGCATGAAGACCCCGACGCGACCGCAAACCAAAGGCGCGGAAGAAGCGCGCCAGCAACTGCCGGCCATCTTGAGCGCGGCCGAATCGGGTCGCACCACCCTCATCACCCGGCATGGTCGCAACGTGGCGGCGGTGGTGCCGGTGTCGGCCGTGCAACGACGCAGCGCGGTTTCGTTGCTGGATCTGGCCGGTACCGGGCGTGGCATGTGGGGGCACGACGTCAGCCGCAGCATCGCCAAGCAACGCGACGAATGGAATCGCTGAGCGTCGATTCGCTCCGCGATGGCGCACTGGTGCTGGTGGATACCGCACCGATCATCTACATGCTGGAAGGTCACGCGCGATTCGCGGCGCACTTTGAACCGCTGTTTCGTCGCCACGAAACCGGCGACATCGTGCTGGCGATCACGACCGTCAGTATTGCCGAAGTATTGACCGGGCCCATGAAAGCGGGTGAAGAGGCGCTGGCGCGCCGCCTCCGTGCGGTGCTGGAGGGGTGGATGGTGGTGGATTTTACCGGCGATATCGCCGAGAGCGCCGCGCGCTTGCGGGCGCGTCATGGACTGAAGTTGCCCGATGCCATCCAGCTTGCCAGTGCATTGGCGATCAACGCCGATGCGCTGGTGACGCATGCTCGCGATTTCGCGAACGTGAGCGGCGTGCGGGTGTTGTCATGAACCTTTCCGCCGAACGCACGTAGTGCAGCGTGCCAACTTTTGTCATCGGTTCTCAACCCGGTGGAACAGGGGTTATTTCGCGCCCGGCCGCATGCTAAAATTGCAGCCGCAAGCCGTTCTTTTTGTTGCAAGAACGCTGCCACCCGGCCGCTCGAAGGGCCACCGATTCCCCAACATCCGCGCGGCCCTGCGAGCGTACGCACGCAACCGCGCATTTCGTGCGCCGGCTCGTCGGCGCCCATGCCAAGGCAGGTACCGATGACGACCGCACGTTCCGCACTCCTCAAACAACTCGACGTCCTGCGCCAGCACGGCGGCAAGGCCCGCACGGTCGGGCTCGACGACGCCACCATCGAGCGCTTCGCCGCCACCCACGCCGACCTGCGCGAGGCCATCGCCGCTGCCGCCGAGCAGTTCGCCGCGCTGCGTTCCGATCCGCACTGGAACGCGCTGCTGGCGCTGGACGAGCAGGCGCAGCTCGAGGCCGTGCAGGCCGGCTTCGTCAACTTCTACCCGGACGACGCGGTGAACCCGTATGTCGCGCTCACCGCGCGCGGGCCGTGGGTGGTCACGCTGAAAGGCGCGGTGGTGCACGATTCGGGCGGCTACGGCATGCTGCCCTTCGGCCATGCGCCGCAGCCGGTGATCGCGGCGATGGCCAAGCCGCAGGCGATGGCCAACATCATGACGCCCAGCCTGAGCCAGTTGCGCCTCGTGCAGGCGTTGCAGGCGGAGATCGGCCACATCGGCAAGGGCAGCCCGTACGCGCGCTTCCTGTGCCTGAACTCGGGCTCCGAATCGGTATCGCTGGCCGGGCGCATCGCCGACGTCAACAGCAAGCTGCTCACCGACGCCGGCGCGCGCCACGCCGGCCGGCAGATCAAGCGCCTCGCGGTGAAGGGCGCCTTCCACGGCCGCACCGAGTTGCCGGCGATCTATTCCGATTCCTCGCGCAAGACCTATCAAACCCATCTGGCCAGCTATCGCCACGAGGGCACCCTGCTCACGGTCGATCCGTACAACGTCGAGCAGTTGCGCGCGGTGTTCGCCGATGCCGACAAGCACGGCTGGTTCATCGAGGCGATGTTCCTCGAACCGGTGATGGGCGAAGGCGATCCGGGTCGCGCGGTGCCGCGCGCGTTCTACGATGCCGCGCGCGAACTGACCCGTGCGCATGGCAGCCTGCTGCTGGTGGACTCCATCCAGGCCGGCCTGCGCGCGCACGGCGTGCTGTCGATCGTGGATTACCCCGGCTTCGAGGGCATCGACCCGCCGGACATGGAAACCTATTCCAAGGCGCTCAACGCCGGGCAGTACCCGCTGTCGGTGCTGGCGGTGAGCGAGCGCGCCGCCGGCCTGTACCGCAAGGGCGTGTACGGCAACACCATGACCAGCAACCCGCGGGCGATGGACGTGGCCTGCGCGGTGCTGGGCATGCTCACCCCGGAGCTGCGCGCCAACGTGCGCCGGCAGGGCAAGGCCTTCATCGCCAAGCTTGAAAAGCTCAAGGACGAACTCGGCGGGCTGATCACCAAGGTTCAGGGCACCGGCCTGCTGTTCTCCTGCGAACTGGCCGACGCGTTCAAGTGCTACGGCGCCGGCTCCACCGAGGAATACATGCGCGAGCACGGCATCGGCGTGATCCACGGCGGCGCCAACTCGCTGCGCTTCACTCCGCACTTCGCGATCACCGATGCGGAAGCCGACCTGGTGATCGCGCATATCCGCCACGCCCTGCTGGAAGGCCCGCGCAAGGCGCAGGCGCAGGCGGCGTAAACGGCGCAGCGCGCATCGGCACCATCGAAGAGCCGGGGCAACCCGGCTTTTCTTCGGCGCTTCCTTGTAAGCGCAGCCGCCACAGGCCAAACTGTCGTCTGGAAACAAGCGGCCGCCGGGGGCCTCGCACATGGGCATATTCGATGTCATCAAACGCTGGTTCGGCGGCGGCAAACCGCAGCCGGCCCGCCCCGCGCCGCCAACTCGCCCCGTCGCATCGCAGGTCGCCGCGCCTGCAGCGCCCGCGCCCATGCCGGCCGTCACACCCCTCGTCGCGCCCGTCGCCCCGGCCCCACCCGACGCATCGGCCGCGCAAGCCCCCGCAGCGCCGGCTGCCCCTGAATTCGTCGAGCGCCGGATCAAACACCGAACCAATGCGCGCGAAGGCACGCGCGTGCTCATCATCGACGATTCGCCGACGATCACCGCCCTGCTCAAGCGCATGCTCGAACAGAACGGCTATCAGGCGATGGATGCTGCCGACGCCGACACCGGCCTGTTCATGGCCCTGTCGGAAGCGCCCGACCTGATCTTCCTCGACATCGTCCTGCCGGGCATGAACGGTTTCGAGGCGCTGCGCCGCCTGCGCCGCGAGCCGACCACCAAATCCACGCCGGTCATCATGATCAGCGGCAACGAACTGGCCACCGAGCAGTTCTACGCCCAGCGCATCGGTGCCGACGACTTCATGAAAAAGCCCTTTGCGCGCAGCGAGGTGTTCGCGCGCATCGAAAAACTGCTGGACGCCGACAAGGTGCCGCGTCGCCACCAAGCCGCCAAGCCGGCCAGCAGCGAAGCCACCGCCGCGCCCGCCGCAACGCAAGTCGGCCCCTCGGCGGCCACGGCCGTACCGCTGTCGGCAGCAACGCCTGCGGCCGAACCCGCGCCCACGGCTCCGGCGATCAGCGCGCCCCCGGAAACGCCCGCGCCGTCACCCGCGCCAGCCATGCAAGCCGATGCCGCAGCGGCCTCCCCGCCGCCTGCTCCGACCGCCGACCCCGCGCCTGCACAGGCGTCGCCAGCGCCGGCCGCCGAAGTCGCCGCGCCGCCGCAAGCGACCGTCGCGGCCGAACCTGCCAGCGCGACCGCGCCGACGCCGCCGGCGGATGGCCTGCCTTCGGCCGGAGCCGCACCCGCTGAAGCGGCTGCATCGGCGCTTCCGCAAGGAGCCCCGCAACCATCGCCGGCATCCCCTCCATCGATGATTGCCGCGGCCACCGATACGGCGAGCGACGCACCCTCCATCGCGCCGGCCGCAGCGAGCGCGCCCGATACCATGGCCGTGGCGGTGACGGATGCCATGCAACCTGCGCTAGCTGATCCTGCGCAAGCCAACGCCGCGCCGCCCGCCACACCGCAAGGCACGGCCACCCCTGCCGCGGCAACCCGGCCAGCGACGGAGACCGCCGCCGAGGCAAGCGCCGAGCCCGCCGCCACGCCGGCAACCGGCGAGGATCCATCGCCAGCGGCTGCGGTCGCCACCGAAGTCGCCGAGGTCGTGATGGCTGCGCAGGCACCCGAACCGGCCGCGGCAACCGAAGCGGCCGCGATGGCCGCGCCGCCGGCGCCAACGCCGAACGTGGCCGCACAACACGCCGCATCGAACTGACGCCCAGGCCGCCGGCGCCGCGCACGGGCGGTGCCGTCGGCGAACATCGAGGCACCCTTCGTCCAGGCGACCGCAGGCGACGATGCCGGTCGCCGCTCCGCGCAGCCCCCTGCCTTTCGTCACATGGCCTGCCGGTCGGGTGGGCGTATGATGGGCTGTTGCACTCCGCTTGGCGGGTCGTGATCGCGCGCCGCCGCCACCGCTTCCACGCACCCGAGGATTGCCTTCGATGTCCCGTTCCCGTTTCCTGCCCAGCCTGCTCACCCTCGCCATCGCCGCCAGCCTGACCGTGTCCATCGACGCCATCGCCGCGCCCGCGGCAGCCCCAGCACACACCGCCGCCAGGACCGATGCTTTCACCCCGGCCAATCCGTTCTACGCGCCGAGCAAGCTGCAATTCCAGGCGCCGGCCTTCGACAAGATCAAGATCTCCGACTACGAGCCCGCCCTGCTCGCCGGCATGGCGCAGCAAAGCAAGGAAATCGCAGCGATCGCCAACAACAAGGCCGCGCCGACCTTCCAGAACACCATCGTGGCGATGGAGCGCAGCGGGCAGTTGCTCACCCGCGTGTCGAAGGTGTTCTTCAATCTCTCGCAATCCGACAGCAACGACGCCATCGAGAAGATCGAGGCCGACATGGCGCCGAAGCTCTCCCAGCACCAGGACGCCATCACCCTCAATCCGAAATTGTTCGCGCGCATCAAGACCATCTACGACGAGCGCGCGAAACTGAAACTGGACCCGGAATCCGAGCGGCTGGTCGAGAAGTACTACGACCAGTTCGTGCACAACGGCGCGCAGCTCAACGATGCCGACAAGGCGAAGATCAAGGCGATGAACGAGCGCCTGGCCACGCTGTTCACGGTGTTCGGCAAGAACGTGCTGGCCTCGACGAAGGACGGCGCGGTGGTGGTGGACGACAAGGCTGAACTCGACGGCATGTCCGACGCCGACATCGCCGCCGCCGCCGCCGCCGCCAAGGCCCGCGGGCTGGACGGCAAGTACCTGCTGCCCCTGCAGAACACCACCGTGCAGCCGGTGCTGACCAGCCTGAAGAACCGCGCCCTGCGCGAGAAGATCTACCGCGCCTCGATCATGCGCAGCGACGTGGACGGCCCCAACGACAACCGCGCGGTGATCGCCGAGATGGCGCAGATCCGCGCCCAGCGCGCCAAGCTGCTCGGCTACCCGGACTTCGCCTCGTACACCCTCGAAGACCAGATGGCCAAGACCCCGCAAGCCGCGATCGACCTGATGACCCGCGTGGCGGCACCGGCGGTGGCCAAAGCGCATGCCGAGGCCGCGCGCATCCAGCAGCAGATCGACGCCGACACCAAGGCCGAAGGCAAGCCCAGCTTCAAGCTCGAGCCCTGGGACTGGCAGTTCTACGCCGAACAGGTGCGCAAGGCCGAGTACGACCTCGACGAGGCGCAGATCAAGCCTTACTTCGAGCTCAACACCGTCCTGCAGGATGGCGTGTTCTACGCCGCCCACCAGATGTACGGGCTGACCTTCAAGGAGCGCCACGACCTTCCCGTCTACAACCCCGATGTGCGCGTGTTCGAGGTATTCGATCCGCAGGGCAAGTCGATCGCGCTGTTCTATTTCGACTACTTCGCGCGCGACAGCAAGCACGGCGGCGCGTGGATGGACAGCTTCGTCGATCAAAGCCGCCTGCTCGGCCAGCACGCGGTGGTCTTCAACGTGTGCAATTTCACCAAGCCCGCCCCCGGCCAGCCGGCGCTGATCTCGTTCGACGACGTGACCACGATGTTCCACGAATTCGGCCACGGCCTGCATGGCCTGCTGTCGAACGTGGAATACCCGTACTTCAGCGGCACCGCCACGCCGCGCGACTTCGTCGAGTTCCCCTCGCAGTTCAACGAGAACTGGGCGATGGAGCCGACCGTGTTCGCCAACTATGCGAAAAATTACCAGACCGGCGCGCCGATGCCGGCCGAACTGGTGGCGAAGATCAAGAAGTCCGGCACCTTCAACCAGGGCTACGAGACCCTGGAATACGTCGAGGCCGCTCTGCTCGACATGGCCTGGCACCAGCTCCCCGCCGATGCCCCGCGGCAGGACGTGGATGCCTTCGAGACCGCCGCGCTCAAGAAGTACGGCGTGGACGTGCCGGAAGTGCCGCCGCGCTACCGTTCGGATTATTTCCAGCACATCTGGGGCAACGGTTACGCGGCCGGCTACTACGCCTACCTGTGGACCGCGGTGCTGGCGCAGGACGCCTTCGCATGGTTCAACGCGCACGGCGGCATGACCCGCGCCAACGGCCAGCACTTCGAGGACACCGTGCTCTCGCGCGGCGGCACCAAGGACGCCCACCAGTTGTGGCTGGACTTCGACGGCGCCGAACCGAACGTGCAGCCGTATCTGGAGAAGAAGGGCCTCACCGCGGAGCCGGCGAAGCAGTAGTCCATCACGTCATCGGCACCACGCAACAGGCGGCTCAAGGCCGCCTGTTTCTTTTTGAGTGCGCGACGAACGCAATGCGCTGACGCAAGCTATGCTTCCTGACAGCGCCCGTCGAAACATTGCCCATGTCCGTCCCCACACGCTTCCGCGCCTTCCGCATCCACGAGGATCGCGACCACGACGGCAACCGCATCCATCGCGCCGGCGTGGAGGACATCGCGCTCGACGATCTGTCGCCCGGCGAATTGGTCGTGCGGGTGGCGTATTCGTCGGTCAACTACAAGGATGCGCTGGCCGGCACCGGCAAGGGCCGCATCCTCAAACGTTTCCCGCTGGTCGGCGGGATCGACGTCGCCGGGCATGTCGTGGCCTCCACCGATGCGCGCTTCCGCGAGGGCGACGCGGTGCTGTGCGTGGGCGCGTGGCTGTCGGAGACCCGCGACGGCGGCTATGCGCAGTACGCTCGATTGGAAGCTGCGAACACCGTGCCACTGCCGGCCGGGCTCGATCTGCGCGAGGCGATGATCCTGGGCACCGCCGGCTTCACCGCCGGGCTGGCGTTGCTGCGCATGCAGGACAACCACCAGTCGCCCGAGCTGGGGCCGATCGCGGTCACTGGTGCCACCGGCGGGGTCGGCATGCTGGCGGTCGCCATCCTCGCCCGCGCCGGCTACGAAGTGCATGCGATCTCCGGCAAGCTCGAGCACGCGGCGTTTCTGCAATCACTGGGCGCGCGGCGGGTGCTGGGGCGGGATGCCCTGTCGGCCAGCCAGCGCCCACTGGAGAACGCCATCTGGGGCGGCGCCATCGACACCGTCGGCGGCGCCATGCTGGCCGCCCTGACCCGCACCACGCTGCCCTGCGGCAACATCGCCGTGTGCGGGCTCGCCGGTGGGCACGGGCTGGACACCACGGTGATGCCGCTGATCCTGCGCGGGGTGTCGCTGCTGGGCGTAGCCACCACCAGCCCGCCCCATGCGCAGCGGCTGGCGGTCTGGGAGCGGCTGGGCGGGCCGTGGAAGCCGGCCATGCTGGATGCCATGGGCACGCGCACGGTCGGGCTGGACGGACTGGCGGACGTCTTCCCGGCCATGTTGGCAGGCAGCTCCTTCGGGCGCACCCTCGTGCGACTGTGACGCCGGTCAGGATTGCCGACATCGGTTCGCCGAAAGTCGATTTGCCGATGGACTTCACCCCGGACACGACTACAATGGGGCAACGGCTCCCACGAGGTTTCCCATGGCGCGCATCCTGATCGTTGATGATTCCCCGTCCCAGTTGATGGGCATGAAGCGGATCGTCGAGGCCATGGGGCACACGGTGTTCACCGCCGAGGACGGCTCGGCCGGCGTCGCCGCGGCCAAGAAACACGTCCCCGACCTGATCCTGATGGACGTGGTGATGCCCAACCTCAATGGCTTCCAGGCCACCCGCCAGATCTCCAAGGAATCCACCACCTCGCACATCCCGGTGATCCTGGTGACCACCAAGGACCAGGAGACGGACAAGGCCTGGGGCATGCGCCAGGGCGCGAAGGCCTACATCACCAAGCCCTTCACCGAAGCCGAATTGCAGGACGCCATCCGCGGCATGATCGGCGGCTGAGCGGCGCGGGCGCATGCGCTGCGCGACGGCCGTCTGCTGGGTGGCGTTGCTGGCGCTGTCGGCCAAGGCGACGGCGGCCGATGGGCTCGATGCGATCTCCGTGTACGCCGGCACATGGAAGACCGACACCGTGCGCGTCGATTCGCCGTTCGGCAAGGCCGGCCACGACAGCGGAACCTTGCGCAACGACTGCTGGCGCAGCGGCGAGTTCTACGCCTGCCACCAGTTCGTGGATGGCAAATCGGCCGCGCTGCTGGTGTTCGCCTACGACCCCGCGAAGCGCACCTACACCACCTATCCGGTCGCTCCGGGCGCGGCCGAAGCGCCGGCCGGCCGGCTGCTGGTCGATGGCAACACCTTCACCTTCCCGTGGCAATCCACACAAGACGGCAAGACGACGCGATTCCGTGTCGTGAACGTGTTCACCGATGCCGACCACATCGCGTTCCGCCAGGAGTATTCGAGCGACGGAACCCATTGGACGACGATGGCCACCGGCAGCGACACGCGCGTGACCGGAACCCCCTGACGACCGCGCAGCGCGTCATCCACGCCGTGGATCGAACGCGAACGCCTTGGCCATGCGGCGATAGAAGTCCTTCTGGTCTTCGGTTTCCGCTTTCGGCACGTGGACTTCGATCTCCACGATCTGGTCGCCTGACGATGGTTTGCCGGGCAAGCCGCGCCCTTTCAGGCGCAGCCTGCGCCCGCTGTCGCTGCCTGCCGGAATCTTCAACTGCACCGCGCCGCCGAGCGTGGGCACGCTCACGCTCGCGCCCAGCGCCGCTTCCCACGGCGTCAGCGGCACGCTGTACAGGATGTTCGCGCCATCGACCTCGAACTGCGCATGCGGCGCGTACTCGACCTCCAGCAACAGATCGCCCGTGCCGCCGCGCAGTTTCGCGCCCTGCCCGGCCAAACGGATCGCCTGCCCTGGCTTCACGCCGGCGGGAATCTTCACGTCGAGCACGCGATCGTCCACCTGGATGCGGTGGCTGCCGCCGGCGAACACGGTTTCCAGCGGCACCAGCAATTTGGCGCGCACATCGCCGCCCGACGATGCATCGGACGCAGATCCCGCACTCGCCGGCCGCGCGCGCCCGCGACCGCCGAACAGCGATTCGAAGAAATCGCTGAAGCCGCCGCGGCCGCCGCCGGCATCGCCGAAATCGAAGCGGAACTCGCGACCGCCTTGCGCCTGCTGCCAGTTGCCGAAATCCGGCGGCGGGCGGAACTCCTCGCCCGGCTTGTAACCGCGCGTGCGCAACTGGTCGTAGGCCGCGCGTTTTTGCGTGTCGCGCAGCACCTCGTAGGCCTCGTTGACGGCCTTGAACTTGTCCTCGGCACCGGCCTCCTTGCTCACGTCCGGGTGGTACTTGCGCGCCAGCTTGCGATAGGCGCCCTTGATCTCCGCCTCGCCGGCACCCGCGTCGATCCCGAGAATCTTGTAGTAGTCCTTGAACTCCATCGTTTCCCCCATGCAACGAAGACGGCCCGCGAACGCATCCGCAGGCCGTCATGGTGCCGCATCCACGGGCGAGGCACGAGGCTCCGCCGCGGTCATGTCGTGTCGTCGCAGCTCCGGCCGATCAACTCACCTGGATCCGGCGCGGGGTGGTCTCGGGCTTTTTCGGAATGCTCACTTCCAGCACGCCGTTCTTGCCGGTCGCGCAGATGCCGTCGGCATGGGCGCTGTCGGGCAACGCGAAGCGCCGATGGAAGTTGCCGTGCACGCGCTCGGTGCGCGAGTAGCTTTCGCTTTCCTTGCGGGTCTCGCTGGCGCGCTCGCCCTTGATGGTGAGCAGGCCCTTGTCCATGTGGATCTCGATGTCCTTGGGCTCCACGCCGGGGATGTCGGCGAAGATGACGAAGCGGTCGGCTTCTTCCTTGATGTCCACGCGCGGCGCCCACTGGCTGGTGACCACGTTGGACTCGCCGTCGGCGTCGCCGAGGAACTTGTCGAAAACCTGACGCATGTCGTCGCCGAAACCGAACGAGCTCCACGGACGCATGGACTGCGCAAAACGATGGGTATTCATCTGGATTCTCCTTGACTGGGGTGACGGCAGCGAACTGCCTCGAGCAACAGATGCGGCTGCGCGGGGATGGTTTCAAGATGCGCATTCAGCGGCCGTTGCGTTGCCGACCGTCGCGATGCTTGCGCGCGTCGCATGGGTGGCGGCGAGGCCGGCGCATCGATCCTTGCCCATCCGGCGAACTAGGCCGCGCGGCTGCGATCGCCAGGCATGCAAGGCCGCGCATGGCTGCCCTGCTAGAATCCGCGTCCCGTCCGCGATGCCGAGCCTTGAACGATCACGCCGCCAACGCCGCGATGTTCACCGCCACGCAGTTGCGCATGGATCGCAACGACGAGCGCGTGTTCGGGCCGCTGGATTTCGCCGCGCATGCGGGCGAGGCGCTGCTGGTGACCGGCGGCAACGGCGCCGGCAAG
Organism: Pseudomonadota bacterium; assembly: GCA_018242445.1. Lineage (GTDB taxonomy): Bacteria > Pseudomonadota > Gammaproteobacteria > Xanthomonadales > Xanthomonadaceae > SZAS-103. The sequence continues at coordinate 61,597 of JAFEBW010000032.1, forward strand.
ACGACGCTGCTGCGCGTGCTGGCGGGGCTGCTGCGCGCCTCCGCAGGCGAACTGCGCTGGCGGGGCGAACCTGGCGCGGCCTTGCCTGCCGAAAGCATCGCCCTCGTCGGCCACCATGCCGGGCACAAGGCGGATCTGTCCACCTTCGACAACCTGCGGTTCGCGGTCGGCCTGCATGGCAGTCGTGACGGCGCGACGCCCGCATCGGCGCTGGCCAGCGTCGGCCTCGCCGGTTACGAAGACAGCCCCGCGGGACGGCTGTCGGCCGGTCAGCGCAAGCGCCTGTCGCTGGCGCGTTTGCTGCTCTCGCCCGCGCGCCTGTGGCTGCTCGATGAGCCCTATGCCAACCTCGACCGCGACGGCATGGCCCTCGTCGATCGCCTGCTTGCGCAGCACCTGCGCGATGGCGGCGCGGCCCTGATCACCACCCACGGAGCCTACGCGCCGCCGCCGGTGCGCTGCCGCACGCTGTGGCTGGATGGCGTCGAAGACCTGGAGACTGCGGTCGACGGTTTGGATGCCGGAGAGGGGCGGTGAAGGACACGCCTCCCTTTGATCCGTCGGTGAAGTGCATTCCTTCCTCCACTGCGCGTGAATGTGAGGCGCAGGGACGCTGGTCTCCCTCCCCTGCTTGCAGGGGAGGGCCGGGGTGGGGTTCACCCTCAGATACAGCAACCCCCTCCCAACCTCCCCCTGCTGACGCAAGGGGAGGAGTGAAAGCACGGCGCTGGTCTCCCTCCCCTGCTCGCAGGGGATGGTTGGGGTGGGGTTCCTACATTGATCCAACAACCCCCTCCATGCCTTCCCCTGCTGTCGCAAGGGGAGGAGTGGAAGCACGGCGCTGGTCTCCCTCCCCTGCTCGCAGGGGAGGGTTGGGGTGGGGTTCCTACATTGATCCAACAACCCCCTCCATGCCTTCCCCTGCTGACGCAAGGGGAGGAGTGAAAGCACGGCGTAGCCCCCCCTCCCCTGCTCTCAGGGGAGGGTTGGGGTGGGGTTCGCACTTCGATACAGCAACCTCCTCCACGTGCGAACTCCGCACATGAGTCTGCCAGCGATGACATCCGCCGCCCGCGCGATGCTCGCCCGCGATCTGCGGCTGGCGTGGGCGCGGCGCGGCGATACGTTGCAGCCTTTGCTGTTTGCCGTACTGATCGTGGCGCTGTTTCCGCTCGCGCTTGGCAGCGAGAAGGCGCGTTTGGCGATGCTGGCGCCCGGCGCGATCTGGGTCGCGGCTCTGCTCGCTTCCTTGCAGGGCCTGGATTCGCTGTTCCGCAGCGATGCCGAGGACGGCAGCCTCGAACAGCAACTGCTCGCGCCCGTGCCGTTGCCGCTGCTGCTGGGCTGCCGCATGGCCGCGCACTGGCTCACCGGCTCGCTGCCGCTGCTGCTGGTCGCGCCCTTGCTGGCGCAATTGCTGTTCCTGCCCGACCGCCTGCTGCTGCCGCTGCTCGCATCGCTGCTGGTCGGCACACCCTTGCTGGTGCTGCTGGGCGCGACGGTGGCGGCGCTGACGGTCGGGATGCGCCGCTCTGGTATGCTATTGCCCTTGCTTGCACTGCCGTTGTACGTGCCGGTGCTGGTGTTCGGCGCCGGCAGCGTGATGGCCGCCGCGCAAGGCCAGGACTGGCTCGGAGCCATCCTGCTGCTGTCCGCCGGCCTGGCATTGGCCATCGTGCTGGCACCGCTCGCCGCCGCCGCCGCCATCCGCATCGCCCTGCCATGAGCCGCATCGTCCATCGCCGTGTCGTGCATGCGCAGCCGGGTACGTGCCACCGATGAATTCGCTACTGCTGTGGTTCAACCAGCTCGGATCGCCACCGAACTTCCATCGTTACGCCACGCGCTGGATGCCGTGGTGGTTCGGCGCGGCATTGCTGCTGCTGGCAGTCGGCATCTACGGCGCGCTGTTCGTGGTGCCGGCCGATTACCAGCAAGGCGACAGCTACCGCATCCTGTTCATCCATGTGCCCTGCGCGTGGATGAGCCTGTTCGCGTACACGGTGATGGCCGTGCAGGCCGGCATCGCGCTGGTGTGGCGGATCAAGCTGTGCGAAATCCTGGCGATGGCCTGCGCGCCGATCGGCGCGGCTTTCACCGCGATCACGCTGGCCACCGGCTCGATCTGGGGCCGGCCGATGTGGGGCACTTGGTGGGACTGGGACCCGCGTCTGACCTCGGAACTCGTGCTGCTGTTCCTGTACATCGGCGTGATCGCGCTGGATGCCTCCATCGAGGATCGCCGCCGCGGTGCCCGCGCGGCCGGCCTGCTGGCGATGATCGGCCTGATCAACCTGCCGATCATCCACTACTCGGTGCAGTGGTGGAACTCGCTGCATCAGGGCCGCACGATCATGTTTCTCGGCCCGTCGAAGATGGACGCCTCGATGATCGGGCCGCTGCTGGCCACCGTCGCGGGGATGCAGTGCTGGTTCGTCGGTTCGCTGCTGTCGCGGGCGCGGACGATGCTGGTCGAGCGCGAAGCCGGCAAGGCGTGGGTGGCCGCGCTGGCGCTGCCGGGGACGAAGAACGTTCAGGCGATGGGCCAGGCAGCCGGGCGCAAGCGCGTGACGTCATGAGCTACCTTCCCTACATCGTCGGCGCGTATGCGGTCTTCGGCGCGGTGATCGCGTGGGACGGACTGTCGTCGTTGCTCAAGCATGGACGCATGCTGCGCGCGATCCGGCGCAAGGGCGAACGAGCGGCGGCGAAGAACAGTCGCAGGGACGACGCATGAACCCCACCCGCAAGCGCCGCCTGTGGGTGCTGCTGATCGTGCTGGCCGCGATCGCCGTCGCCGGCGCGCTGGTCGTCGTCGCCCTGCGCCACAACGTGCGCTACCTGCTCACCCCCAGCGATGTCGCCGCCGGGCAAGCGCAACCGGGCCGCACCTTCCGCCTCGGCGGCGTGGTCTGCGAGGGCAGCCTCGCGCGCACGCAAGGCTCGCTGGCGGTGCGTTTCGTCGTCACCGACCGCATCCACCAGGTGCCGGTGCGTTACACCGGCATCCTCCCCGACCTGTTCCGCGAAGGCCAGAGCATCATCGCCACCGGCCAGCTCGGCCACGACGGTTTCCATGCCGACGAGATCCTCGCCAAGCACGACGAGACCTACATGCCCAAGGAAGTGGAAGAAGCCATCGCCAAGGGCCGCACACTGCCGCACGCCAAGTGCGCGCCGCCGTCGCCGTGATGAAAACATGAGCCGTCATGCTTCGAAATTCACGAATCCATCCACATGGCTCGCCATCGGCTGCGATGCGATTTTCCTCCCTCTCCCACTGGGAGAGGGATTGAGGGCGAGGGAAGTCGGGCTGCCGCCAGTCGCAACGCAGTCGCTTAACAGCATGGGCGTGCGCAGGTTCTGCCCTCATCCGCCCTTCGGGCACCTTCCCCCGGCGGGGGAAGGAGAAAGCCGCACTCCCATTTGGAAATCGGCTACACCTCCAAGACCATTGCATTTAGGACAGCATGCTGCCTGAACTCGGCCAGTTCGCGCTGATCCTCGCCCTCGTGCTGGCGCTGCTGCAGGCGCTGCTGCCGCTGCTGGGCGCGCAGCGCGGCATCGAGGCGTGGATGCGGCTGGCGCGGCCGGCGGCGTATGCGCAGGCGCTGTTCGTGGTCGTCGCGTTCGCCATCCTGATGCACGCCTTCGTGGCGCACGATTTTTCGGTCGCCTACGTCGCGCGCAATTCCAACACCCTGCTGCCCCTGCCCTACTGCATCGCCGCGGTGTGGGGCGCGCATGAAGGTTCGCTGCTGTTGTGGATTTTGATCCTTGCCTTGTGGACCGCCACCGTCGCGCGCTTCTCGAAAGCGCTGCCGCTGCCGGTGATCGCGCGCGTGCTCGGGGTGATGGGCGTGGTGAGTTGCGGCTTCCTGCTGTTCACCCTGTTCACGTCCGACCCGTTCGCACGTTTGCTGCCCATGCCGGTTGAAGGCGCCGACCTCAACCCGCTGCTGCAGGATCCCGGATTGGCCATGCATCCGCCCATGCTGTACAGCGGCTACGTCGGCACCACGGTGGCCTTCGCCTTCGCCATCGCCGCCATGCTGGACGGCAGGGTGGATGCGCGCTGGGTGCGCTGGTCGCGGCCGTGGACGAACGTCGCCTGGGCGCTGCTGACCTGCGGCATCGCGCTGGGTTCGTGGTGGGCGTATTACGTGCTCGGCTGGGGCGGGTGGTGGTTCTGGGATCCGGTCGAGAACGCCTCGTTCATGCCCTGGCTGGCCGGCACCGCGCTGCTCCATTCGCAGGCCGTCACCGAAAAACGCGGCAGCTTCCGAGGCTGGACCTTGCTGCTGGCCATCGCCGCGTTCTCGCTGTCGCTGCTGGGCACCTTCCTCGTGCGTTCGGGCGTGATCACCTCGGTGCACGCCTTCGCCGCCGATCCCTCGCGCGGCGTGTTCATCCTCGCCTTCCTTGGCCTGGTGATCGGCGGCTCGCTGCTGCTGTACGCGCTGCGCGCGCCGCGCGACGACGATGGCGCGCCCTTTGCGCTGGCCTCCCGCGAAACCCTCATCCTCGTCAACAATTTGCTGTTGACCTGCGCCTGCGCGATGGTGCTGATCGGCACCTTGTTCCCGCTGCTCGCCGATGCGCTCAAGCTCGGCCGCTACTCGGTCGGCCCGCCCTACTTCGGCACCATGTTCGCGCTGTTGATGGCGCCCTTGCTGCTGCTCATCCCCTTCGGGCCGCTGACGCGCTGGCAGCGCGAGCAGGCATCCACGCCGATCAAGCTGCTCGCGCCGTGGTTCGCTCTGGCGCTGGCTGGCGGCGCGCTGGCATTCGTCACGCTTCCCAATGCGTGGTGGAAACCCGTCGCCGCCATCGCCATCGGCCTGTGGCTGGTCGCCGGCACGCTGCGTTTCGTGCGCCGCAGGCTGGCGATGGCCGGGCAACGCTTCACCGCCGAGATGCTCGGCATGTCGCTGGCGCACATCGGCATCGCGGTGTTCTTCTTCGGCGTACTGATGACCGAGAGCCTGTCGGTGCAGAAGGACGTGGCGGCAGCGCCCGGGCATACCGTGCAGGCGGCCGGATACGACTTCCGCTTCGACGGCGTGCGGCGCATGCGCGGGCCGAATTTCATCGCCGATCAGGGCACCGTGCTGGTCAGCCGCGAGGGCGCGACGGTGGCGCGCATGCATCCACAAAAGCGGCAGTACGTCGCCGGCGGGCAGACGATGACGGAAACCGCGATCGACCCCGGGCTCACCCGCGACCTCTACGTCGCCCTCGGCGAACCGCTCGACGCGAACGGAACCTGGGCGCTGCGCGTGTACGTCAAGCCGTGGGTGCGCTGCATCTGGCTGGGCGCATTGCTGATGGCGCTCGGCGGCTTCACGGCCGCCTTCGATCGCCGCTTCCGCCGCAAGCCGGAGTCTGCTGCGTCATGATGCGTCGCCTGCTGCCGCTGCTGGTGTTCCTCGCGCTCGCCGCGCTGCTGGCGGTGGGCATCGTGCTCAGCCGCAACCCCGACCGCTCGGCCCTGCCCTCGGCCCTGCTCGACAAACCCGCGCCCACGTTCGCGCTGCCGCTGCTCGACCCTGCCGCCGCGTCGTCGTCGCCCGCGCGTACCGTGCATTCGAGCGAATTGGCCGGCAAACCCTACGTGCTCAACGTCTGGGGCAGTTGGTGCGTGAACTGCCGCGAGGAGCACCCGGTCGTCACCGCGCTGGCCGCACGCGGTGTCGTCAAGGTGGTCGGCTACAACTACCACGACGACCCCGACGACGCGCGCCGCTGGCTGGCGCAGTTCGGCAACCCCTACGCGCTGATCGTCGCCGACGTCGAAGGCCGCACCGCGCTGGACTGGGGCATCTACGGCGCGCCGGAAACCTATCTGGTGGATGCGCGCGGCATCGTGCGCTGGAAGCACGTCGGCGAGCTGACGCCGCAGATCGTGGAGAACGACTTGCTGCCGCGATTGCGTTCTGCCGGAGGCGCACGATGAGGCACTGGCTGCTCGCCCTGGCCTGCATGCTGGCGCTGCTCGCGCCCGGCGCCGCATTCGCGCAGGCGCAGCAACCCGACACGCCGCTGGTGTTCCAGAACGCGACGGAGGAAGCGCGCTTCCACGCACTCACCAGCAGCCTGCGCTGCGTGATGTGCCAGAACGAATCGCTGGCCGATTCGCAGGCGGTGATCGCGCGCGACCTGCGCCGGCAGATCCTGGCGATGATGCGCGATGGCAAGTCCGACGCGCAGATCCGCCAGTTCCTCGTCGCCCGCTACGGCGAGTTCGTGCTGTACAAGCCGCGCATCGAGCCGGCGACGTGGGTGCTGTGGCTGGGCCCGCCCGCGTTGTTCGTCGCCGGCGCGACCACGCTGTGGGTGGTCGTGCGGCGACGTTCGGCGCGCATGCGCCGTCAGGACGCGCATCCGGGCGTCGGCAAGGGCGTTGCGGACGCACCGGGCGAATCCAGCGAGGATTGGTGATGCAGATCGGCTTCGTCATCGCCGTGTTCGTGATGCTGGCCAGCGCCGCGGCCATCGTGCTGCCGCCTCTGTGGCGCGGTTCGCGGGGCACGGCGGTCGCGGTGGCCCTGTTGCTGCCGCTGGCGTGCCTTCCGCTGTACGGGATGCTCGGCAACCGCTCCGCTCTCGATCCCGCGCAACTCGTGAGCCAGCCCGACCCCGAACAGCAGATCGACGCGCTGGCGACCTACCTGCATGCGCACCCGGATCAACTCGACGGCTGGGTGCTGCTCGCCCGCGCGCGCAAGGATCAACGACGCTTCGGCGAAGCCGACGCCGCCTACGCGCAGGCGTTGCGACTGGCGCCGAAGGAACCCGGCCTGCTGGTCGAGCGCGCCGAAACGCTGGCGTCGGCCGACCCGCAGCACCGCATCGGCGACGCCGCCGTCAAGCTGCTGCAAACCGCGCAATCCATCGATCCGCGCAACCAGCGCGCGCTGTGGTTCCTCGGCATCGCCGCCTACCAGCGCGGCGATTACGCCGGCGCGGCGACGACGTGGCAGCCCCTGCTGCAACTGGCCCCGGCGGACACGCGGGCATCCTTGCTCCAGCAGATCGACGGCGCTCGCGCCAAGGCAGGGTTACCGCCGCTGCCGGCCGAAGCCGCACCATCGCCTGCGCCGACGCTGCTGACACTGCGCGTGGACATCAGCCCGGCGCTGCGCGCGAAACTCGCGCCTGACGACGTGCTGTTCGTGTTCGCCCGTGCGCCGTCCGGCCCACCCATGCCGCTGGCGGTCAAGCGCATCCCGGCGAAGGACTTCCCCTTGACGGTCGCGTTGTCCGACGACGACGGCCCGATGCCGACGCTGCGCCTGTCGCAGCAAGCAACTGTCAATGTGGTGGCGCGCGTATCGCATGGCGGTCAAGCCCTGCCGCAATCCGGCGATTTCGAATCCACCCCGCTCAGCGCCAGCGTCGGCGGCAAGCAGGTCATCGCGATCGCCATCGATCGGGTCCATCCTTGAGCGCCTTGAAGCGACCGCATCCACCATGACCGAGTTCATCCCCCCCGGCACGCGCTGGTTCGACCTGCCCTCGCCCTTCGCGATGAAGCGCGGCGGCACGCTGCACGGCGCGCGCCTGGCCTTCGAGACGTGGGGCAGGCTCAATCCCGCGCGCGACAACGCGATCCTGATCCTCACCGGGCTGTCGCCGAATGCGCATGTGGCGTCGCATGCAGCCGACCCCATGCCGGGCTGGTGGGAATCGATGCTCGGCCCGGGCAAGCCCATCGACACGACGCGCTGGTTCGTGATTTGCGCCAATTCGCTGGGCGGTTGCAAGGGCTCGACCGGCCCGGCGTCGAACGACCCCGCCACCGGGCAGCCTTACCGCCTGACCTTCCCGGAGTTGTCGGTCGAGGACATCGCCAACGCCGCGCATGCGCTGGTGCGCGGGCTGGGCGTCGATCGGCTGGCCTGCACCATCGGCTGCTCGATGGGCGGGCAGAGCGCGCTGGCCTACTCGACCCTGCATCCGCAGGCGACCCGCGCGATGGTCAACATTTCCGGCGCGGTGCAATCGCTGCCGTTCTCCATCGCCATCCGCTCCTTGCAGCGCGAGGCCATCCGCCTCGACCCGAACTGGAACGATGGCCGCTACGACGACGCTTCCTATCCCGAGAGCGGCATGCGCATGGCGCGCAAGCTCGGCGTCATCACCTATCGCTCCTCGCTGGAATGGAGCGGTCGTTTCGGCCGCGTGCGCCTGGATGGCGATGCACGCGATGGCGAGGATCCCTTCGGGCTCGAGTTCCAGGTCGAAAGTTACCTCGAAGGCCACGCCCGCCGCTTCGTGCGCCAGTTCGACCCCAACTGCTACCTCTACCTGAGCCGTTCGATGGACTGGTTCGACCTGGCCGAATACGGCCACGGCGATGCCGACACGGCGCTGCGCGCGATCGCTGCCGACGGAGGATTGAGCCACGCACTGGTGATCGGCGTGGAGACCGACATCCTGTTCCCCTTGCAACAGCAGGAACAGATCGCCGACGGCCTGCGCGCCGGCGGCGCGCACGCCACCTTCGCGCCCCTGCCCTCGCCGCAGGGCCACGATGCCTTCCTCGTGGACATCGCGCGTTTCGGGCCGGTGGTGGAAAGTTTCCTCGGCGACTTGTGAACACGACTCCTTCGTCGTGGCGTTTTCGGGTGCCCCACCCTTCCTGGCTGGCTCGAACCATGCGACACATGTGCGGAACGCCCATCCACGCATGGCTTGACGCGTGGTTTTGTACAATCCGCACTCCCCCGCCCCTGCCGGTACCCGCCATGCGCCGCACGCCCCGCCTGCTGCTCAAGACCCTGCCCCTGTTGTGCCTGTTCGCGTTGGCCGCCTGCGGTCAAAAGGAGGAGGCCAATCCCGCCGCGAGCATCCGCCACCCGATCGCCAAGAAAGCCGAAACCACCCAGGTCGCGAACGTGGATCGCAAGCACGACGAGTCCAGCTATGCCGAGCCTGCGCGCGTGCGCATGAACCACCTGATGCTCGACTTGACGGTGGACTTCGACAAGAAGCAACTGGCCGGCACCGCCACGCTGGACGTGAACTGGTACGACGACAACGCCAGCGACCTCGTGCTCGACACCAGCGACCTGAACATCACCCGGATCGACGGCGGCGACGGCACCGGCGACTGGAAGCCGCTGACCTACACCTTGTCGCCCGCCGACCCGGTGCTGGGCAGCAAGCTCACCATCCACATGCCCACCCCCGGCAAGGCCGGGCACATGCGCCAGGTGCGCATCGCCTACTCCACCTCACCGCAATCCTCCGGCTTGCAGTGGCTCAGCGGCGCGCAGACGCAGAGCGGCCAGCCGTTCATGTTCAGCCAGTCCGAGGCCATCCACGCGCGTTCGTGGATTCCCCTGCAGGACACCCCCGGGGTGCGTTTCTCGTGGTCGGCGAACATCCACGTGCCCAAGGACACCACCGCGGTGATGAGCGCGGATTACGGCGACCCGGAAAACCTGCAAACGGCCACCACCTACCAGTTCACCATGCCGCAGATGGTGCCGTCCTACCTGCTGGCGATCGCGGTCGGCGACCTGAAGTTCAAGCGCATCTCCGATCGCTCCGGAGTGTGGGCCGAGCCGCAGATGGTGGCCAAGGCCGCCGCCGAGTTCGCCGACACCGAGAAGATGATCGAGACCGCCGAAGCCCTGTACGGCCCCTACCGCTGGGGCCGCTACGACATCCTCGTGCTGCCGCCCTCGTTTCCGATCGGCGGCATGGAGAATCCGAAACTGACCTTCGCCACCCCCACCGTCATCGTCGGCGACAAGTCGCTGGTGTCGCTGGTCGCGCACGAGTTGTCGCATTCGTGGTCCGGCAACCTCGTCACCAATGCCAGCTGGAAGGACATCTGGCTCAACGAAGGCATCACCACCTACGTGCAGGGGCGCATCACCGAGGCGCTGTACGGCGCCGACGTGGCTGAGATGGAGCGGCAGATCGACCAGCAGGAGTTGCAGGCCGAGATCAAGGACGGCGACATCAAGCCCGCCGTGCAGGTGCTGGCGCTGCCGCCGGTGCCGCCGGGCACCAATCCCGACGACGAGATGTCCGACATCGCCTACACCAAGGGCGCATGGTTCATGCAGTTCCTGGAGCAGCGCTTCGGGCGCGCGGTGTTCGATCCGTTCCTGCGCAGCTACTTCGACAATTTCGCCTTCCAGAGCGTCACCACCGACGATTTCGAGAAGTACCTGCGCGCCAACCTGCTGCCGAAAAACCCCAAGGCCGTGACCGACGCCGAGCTGCACGCGTGGATCCACGAGCCGGGCATCCCGTCCTTCGCCACCCCGGCGCATTCGGCGCGCTTCGACGCGGTGGATGCCGCGCGCAAGGCCTGGCTGGGCGGCGGCGCGCTGCCGGGCACCGAGGTCACCGGCAAGTGGGTCACCCAGGAATGGGTGCACTTCCTCGAGGGCATGCCCGACAAGCTGAGCGCCGACCAGATGGCCGCGCTGGACAAGGCCTACCGCTTCACCGGCACGCCCAACGACGAAATCGGCCAGCGCTGGTATCCGCTGGCGGTGGCCAGCGGATACACGCAGGCGCGCCCGCAGATGGCGCAGTTCCTGCAGTCGATCGGCCGGCAGAAATTGATCATGCCCACCTATGCCGCACTGGCGAAGACGCAGGAAGGGCTGGCGTTCGCCAAGGACGTGTTCGCCAAGGCCAAGCCGGGCTACCACCCGATCACGGTGGCCTCGGTGCAGGCCCTGCTCGACAAGGCCAAGCCGGCGAACTGACATGGGCAAAGGGCGAACCGCCATCTGGACGGGCCTCGGGCTGGCCGCGGCGACCGTCGCGGTGGCGACGCTGGCACCCGAGCGCCTGCTGGCCGCCGAGTTCGCGCGCCAGCGCATGCTTGCCGGGGCCCGGCGTTTCGCCATCGACGTGGGCGACCATCGCTGGCGTTATCTGGACACCGGCGGCGTGCGCCCGCGTCGCTCCGGGCTGCGCCACGGCCAGCCGCAGGCGGTGCCGCGCAAGCCCGTCGTGGTGCTGGTGCACGGTTTCACCGGCAGCAAGGAGAACTGGCTGCCGTTGCTGCGCGAACTGTCCGGCGAGTTCCGCCTGATCGCGCCGGACCTGCCGGGCTGGGGCGAGAGCCAGCGCCGCGCGTACGCCGATTACGGCGTCGAAGCGCAGGTGCAACGCCTGGCCACGTTTCTGGAGGCGCTGCCGGCGATCACCGGCCGCGAGGGCCCGCCGGATCTGCTGGTCGGCCATTCCATGGGCGGGCAGATCGCCGGCCTGCTCGCGGCGCGGCATCCGCACCTCGTGCCACGGCTGGTGCTGATGTCCGCATCCGGGGTGCTGTTCGAGGCCAATGCCTTCGGTGCCAGCGTGCTGGCCGGCGAAAACCCCTTCGGCGTCGCCAACCGTGTCCAGCTCAAGCGCTATTTCGATATCGTCTTCCACCAGCCGCCAACCGTGCCCTGGCCGTTCAGCGAGGCGCTGATCCAGCGCCGCCGCGTGGACGCGGCCTTCGAGGACGGCGTCCTGGCCGACATCGGTCGCGGGCCGTCCGCTTTCGCCCTGGAACGCGAACTGGGTGCCATCGCCGCCCCGACCCTGCTGCTGTGGGGGGCCGAGGATCAGGTGATCGACCCCAGCGCTGCGGCGATTTTTGCCGCCGGATTGCGCGAAAGCCGCACGATCCTCTTGAACGGATGCGGCCACATGCCGATGATGGAGCACCCACGGGAAACGGCCAACGCGCTGCGGAATTTTCTGGCATGAACACAAGGATCGGCATGATCGGCAAGGCCATTTCCATCACCGCGGCCGCATTGTTGCTGGCGGCCTGCGGCCCCTCGAAGAAGCAGATCGCCGAGCAGGATGCGGCCGCCGCGCAGGCTGAAAAAGAAGCTGCCGCCAACGCGCAGGCGCGCAATTACGTGCAGGCCCGCACCGCCGGCCAGTACGAGCTGGCGCAGACCTACGCCAACCAGTTGCTGCGCGATGCCCCCAACTCCGTCGCCGCCAACGAGGTGCGCGCCACCCTGGACGACACCAACGTCAAGGCCGCGGAGATCCGCGACAAGCGCCGCCTGCGCCAGTTGTGGACGTACAACACCGAGTTCATCGAGGGCGGCGGCGGCGACAACAACGTCGTCCACAGCGCATCGATCGTCGCCAGCAAGGATCCCAACTTCAACGGCGAACAGGTGCCGGTGAAGCTGGTGCTGCGCCGCCAGCCGCAAGGCGACCGCAGCGCCTACATCGTGCTCGACAGCGGCCAGTTCGACTGCCCCGCGGACTGCAAGGTCTCGGTGCAGTTCGACGATCAGGCGCCGATGATGATGGCGGCGAAAAAATCCGAGCAGAACAAGCAGGGCCTGTTCTTCACCGACGAGCAGACCATCCGCGAGGCGCTCGACAAGATCCGCGCGATCACCATCAAGACCAGCGTCGATGGCCAGCCGCGCACGCTCACCTTCGATGTCGGCGGCTTCGACCGTTCGCAACTGGAGCGCACCTTGCAACAGTAGGACGAAGCCGCATGGCTCATGCGACCCGCAATCGCCGCATCCTTTCCCGGCGGTGCCGACGACGGGGTTGCATTGACTTGCGTCAAGTCCGCGCGCGCCGGCGGCGGCGACAATACCCGACCCCACGCAAGGGCAGTGCATGAACGCGATCGAAACCTACGACGACAAGGTCGTGCGCCTGTTCCTGTTCGCCTCGGCGGTGTGGGGCATCATCGGCATGCTGGTGGGCATGTACCTCGCCGCCGAGCTGGCGTGGCCGGCGCTGAACCTCGACATCCCCTTCCTCACCTTCAGCAAGCTGCGCCCGGACCACACCTTCGGGGTGATCTTCGCCTTCGGCGGTTCGGCCCTGATGGGCACCTGCTACTACATCGTGCAGCGCACCGGCCACACCCGGCTGGCGACCCCGCGGCTGGCCGAATTCACCTTCTGGGGCTGGCAACTGATCTGCGTGCTGGCGATGGTGACGATGCCGCTGGGCATGACGCAGAGCAAGGAATACGCCGAACCCGAATGGTTCGTCGACATCCTCATCGCGGTCGTGTGGGTGAGCTTCGGCTGGGTGTTCTTCGCCACCCTTGCGCGACGGCGCATCCGCCACATCTACGTGGCCAACTGGTACTACGGCGCCTTCATCATCGCCGTGGGCCTGCTGCACATCGTCAACAACCTCGCCATCCCGGTGTCGATGACCAAGTCCTACCCGATCTACTCCGGCGCGGTGGATGCGATGGTGCAGTGGTGGTACGGGCACAACGCGGTGGCGTTCTTCCTCACCGCCGGTTTCCTCGGGATGATGTACTACTTCGTGCCGCGCCAGGCCCAGCAGCCGCTGTGGAGCTACCGCTTCTCGATCGTCAACTTCTGGGCGCTGATCTCGATCTACATGTGGGCCGGCTCGCACCACCTGATGTACACCGCCCTGCCGGACTGGGTGCAATCGGTGGGCATGGCCTTCTCGCTGGTGCTGCTGATGCCCAGCTGGGGCTCGGCCGCCAACGGCCTGTTCACCTTCAACGGTTCCTGGCATCGGCTGAAGGACGACCCCGCCGGCAAGTTCATGGTGATGGCGCTGGTGTTCTACGCCGCGGCCACCTTCGAAGGCTCGATGATGGCGATCAAGACGGTGAACTCGCTGTCGCACTACACCGACTGGACCATCGCCCACGTGCACTCGGGATCGCTGGGCTGGGTGGCGATGATCACGATCGGCTCCCTGTACGCGATGGCGCCGCGCGCGCTCGGCGTGCCGGCGATGTATTCGCGCCGCGGCATGGAAGTGCACTTCTGGTTGCACCTGAGCGGCACCGTGCTGTACGTGCTGGCGATGTGGGACGCGGGCGTCACCGAGGGCCTGATGTGGCGGGCGACCAACCCCGACGGCGCGCTCACCTATTCCTTCCTCGACAGCCTGATCGCGATCAAACCGCTGTACATGGTGCGCTGGTTCGGCGGCGTGCTGATTTGGCTCGGCATGTGGGTGATGGCGTGGAACCTGTGGTACACCGCCGCCGACGCGCGCCAGCCGATCATCTCGCCGATCCCGGTGCCGATCCCCGATCCGGATGCGGGGCAGACGCCGGCACCGCTGCCGACCCAGGGTTGAGGGGGACGCCATGGCCTACCGGCATTTCGAGTTCATCGAAAAACACGCCTGGACGATGGGCGTGTTCACCGCGATCATGTGCTCGCTCGGCGGCTTGGCCGAGATCACCCCGCTGTTCATGGAAGCCAACAAAGTGCAGCCGGCCGAAGGGGTCAAGCCCTACGACGCGCTGCGCCTGGCCGGTCGCGACGTGTACGTGCGCGAAGGCTGCTACCTGTGCCATTCGCAGATGATCCGCTCGCTGCGTTTCGAGACCCAGCGCTACGGGCATTACTCCACCGCCAGCGAATCGGTGTACGACCGCCCGTTTCAGTGGGGTTCCAAGCGCACCGGGCCGGATCTGGCGCGGGTGGGCGGCAAGTATTCCGACCTGTGGCAGCACCTGCACCTGATGAACCCGCGCCAGGTCGTGCCGCAATCCAACATGCCCGGGTACCCGTGGCTGTCGCTGCAACTGATCGACGGCCAGGACATCCAGAAACGCATGCGCGTGCTGCGCTGGCTGGGCGACCCCTACACCGACGCCGACATCAAGGCCGCGCCCAAGGCGGTGGCCGGCAAGACCGAGATGGATGCGCTGATCGCCTACCTGCAGGGCTTGGGCATCGACAACGAACCGCCCAAGCCCGGCGCGGCGACGGCAGCCGCGACGGCTGCGCCGGCCACCGATGGAGGCGCGCCATGAACCCGCTCTGGGGCCCGATCGCCGGCGGCTTCATCATCCTCATGATGGTGTTGTTCATCGGCATCTGGGTGTGGGCGTGGATGCCGTGGCACAAGCGCAGCTTCGACGAGCTCGCGAAGTTGCCGATGGAAGACGACGCCCCCGCCGCCAGCGTCCCGGAGGATCGGCCATGAGCAGCTTCTGGTCGTGGTGGGTGATGGTGCTGGTGGTGTTCAACATGGGGCTGACGTTCTTCCTGTTCCTGTGGGCGCCGCGCGCCAAGGTGCCCGTGCTGCCCGACGGCACCACCGGCCACGTCTGGGCGCATGGCGTGCTGCGCGAGGGCCTGCACCGCCTGCCGCGCTGGTGGATCGCGATGTCGTTCGCGATGTTCGTCGCCGCCTTCATCTACCTCGTGCGCTACCCGGGCTTCGGCAACCACAAGGGCACGCTGGGCTGGACTTCGCACAAGCAGCTGGCCGAAGAAGTCGGCGAGAACAACCGGCGGCTGGATGCGACGCTCAAGGCGTTCTCGCTGTACCCGATCGAGAAACTGGCGAAGGATCCCGACGCGCTGGCGATGGGCGAGGTGCTGTTCCGCGACAACTGCGCCGCCTGCCACGGCCGCAATGCCAAAGGCAACCCCTTGCTGGGCGCGCCCAATTTGACCGACGACGACTGGCTGTACGGCGGCAAGGGCGAGGACATCCTCACCAGCATCCTCGACGGCCGCCACGGCACGATGCCTGCGTGGGGCCCGACCCTGGGCGAGGACGGCGTGGCCAACGTCGCCAACTATGTGCTCAGCCTGTCCGGCGCAGCCCACGACAAAGCCAAGGCCGCCGCCGGCAAGGACACCTTCGGCAGCACCTGCGCGGCCTGCCACGGCCCCGACGGCAAGGGCAACCAGACCCTCGGCGCGCCCAATCTCACCGACACGATCTGGTTGTACGGCGGCGATCTGGAAACGGTGGAGACCACCATCCGCGACGGTCGCGGCGGGATCATGCCCTCGTGGCGCGAGCGCCTCGGCGAGAAGGATGCGCGGGTGATCGCGGCCTATGTCTATTCGCTGTCCCACGGTGACCCGACCAATACGCGGTGACGCCAGCCCACGCGGTGACTCCGTGTGGTACCGCCAAGGCATCGTCTGGCTGGGCATCGGCGTATTCGCTGCATCCATCGCCGGCTGCATCTGGCTGATCGTCGTCGCCCGCCACTTCGACGATCCGGCGTTACCCCACCACGGCACCAGGGTGCTGGACATGCCGCTGGCGCACCCGGCGCAGCCCGCATCGCCAGCGCCATCGACGCCACGACCGCCTGCGCCGGCATCGCCATGAGCGCACCCACGGCCTGCTGGCACTGCGGGCAGCCGCTGCCGCCCGACCCGCCGCAAGCGGTGGTCGCCGGCAACACCCACGCCGTGTGCTGCCACGGTTGCCGCGCCGCCGCCGAGTGGATCGACCGCCTCGGGCTTGCCGACTACTACCGCCTGCGCAGCGCCCCGGCCGAGCGCGCGCCCGACCCCGACGCCGCCACACGCAACACGCAGGCATGGAATCGCCCGGAGCTGGCGCGCCATGTCGTGCGCGAGACCGCAGGCGGCCGCGAGGTGCTGCTGCTCATCGACGGCATCCGTTGCGCGGCCTGCGTGTGGCTGATCGAGCGCGCCCTGGGTGCCGTGGCGGGCGTGGCCAGCGTGCAGGTGAACGCCGCCGCGCGGCGCGCGCGGATCGTGTTCGATCCTTCCAAAACCGATCTCCCCGCACTGCTCATCGCGCTCGCGCGCACCGGCTACACCGCCCTGCCGCTGGATGCCGCCGCGCTCGACGACGCCCGCCGCCGCGAAGCGCGCGCGGCCTTGAAGCGCCTCGTCGTCGCCGGCTTCGGCGCGATGCAGGCGATGATGTACGCCAGCGCGCTGTATCTGGGCGCGTTCACCACGATGGACCCGGCCACGCGCGATGGCATGCGCTGGCTCGGGCTGCTGGTCGCCACGCCGGTGGTGTTCTACGCCGCGCAGCCGTTCTTCGCCGGCGCCACGCGCGCGCTGCGCGCGCGCGCGCTGGGCATGGACGTGCCGGTGGCGCTGGCGATCGCATTGATCTACGGCGCCAGCCTCGTCGAGGCCCTGCGCGGCGGCGGCGAGGTGTATTTCGATTCGGTCAGCATGTTCGTGTTCTTCCTGCTCGCCGGCCGCTATCTGGAGATGCGCGCCCGCCATCGCGCCGGGAATCTGGTGGATGCGCTGGCGCGGCTGGCACCCGCGTTTGCCGATCGCATCGACGATGCAGGGAAGATCGAGCGCATCGGCGCTCTGGAACTCGTCCCCGGCGAGCGCGTGCAGATCGCGCAGGGCGAGCGCGTGCCGGCCGATGGCGTGCTGGAAACCGGCGCATGCCGGGTGGACGAATCCTTGCTCACCGGCGAATCCGCGCCCGTGCGCAAGCATGCCGGCGACGGCCTGATCGGCGGCAGCATCGTGCTGGAAGGCCCGGCCATCGCGCGGGTGACGCGGGTCGGCGCCGACACCGCGCTGGCCGGCATCGCCGCGCTCATCGCCCGCGCGCAGGCCGAGCGCCCGCAGCTGGCGCAGGCCGGCGAGCGCATGGCCGCCGGCTTCGTCGCCCGCGTGCTCAGCCTGGCGGCGATCTGCGCGATCGGCTGGAGTTTCGTCGATCCCGCGCGCGCCCTGACGGCGACGCTGGCCGTGCTCGTCGTCTCGTGTCCTTGCGCCTTCGCGCTGGCGGTACCGGCCGCGCTCACCCGCGCGCTGTCGGTGCTGGCCGCGCGCGGCGTGTTCGTGGTGCATACCGATGCGATCGAGAACCTCGCGACCGCCACCCACGCGGTATTCGACAAGACCGGCACCCTGACCCAGATCGACGGCACGCATCTGCAAGTGGATGCGCCGGATCGCGACGAAGCGCTCGCGCTGGCCGGCGCACTGGCGCGCGGCAGCCGTCACCCCTTGTCATTGGCGCTGGCGCACGCCGCCGAATGCCTGCCCGCCCTTGCCGCCAGCGACGTGCGCACGGTGGCCGGTGGCGGCATCGAGGGTACGGTCGATGGTCGCCATTTGCGGCTGGGGCAACGGGCGTTTGCGCTATCGAACGAACCAGACACGCCGCTTTGCCCCCTCCCCCGCTTGCGGGGGAGGGTTGGGGTGGGGGCAAACGACGAAGACACCTCCGACGGCGACACCATCGTCCTCGTCGAGCGCGGCCGCATCATCGCCAGCTTCAGCCTGCGCGAACGCCTGCGCCCGGGCGCGCGCGAGGCGCTGGACGCGTTGCGTGCCGATGGAATGATGCTCGAACTGGCCAGCGGGGACGCGCAATCCAAAGTCGCCGCGATCGCGCAGCGATTGGGCATCGACACCTGGCACGCGCGCCTGAGCCCGGCGGCCAAGCTCGAACGCCTGCGCGAACTGTGCGCAGCCGGCGCGCGCATCGTCATGGTTGGCGACGGCATCAACGATGCGCCGGTGCTGGCCGGCGCGGATGTCGCCGTGGCGCTGGCCTCGGGTGCCGAACTGGCGCAGGCCAGCGGCGACATCGTCCTCGACGGCGGCCACCTGCCCGCGCTGGCGCAGGCCCGCGCCAGCGCCCGCGAGACGCTGGCCGTGCTGCGCCAGAACCAGCGCTGGGCGCTGGCCTACAATCTCGCGGTGGTGCCGCTGGGCGCGCTGGGTTTCGTGCCGCCGTGGCTGGCCGCAATCGGCATGTCGATGAGCTCGCTGGTGGTGATCCTCAACGCGCTGCGGATCGGGCGACGGCTGCCGGCGCTGGCTGCAACAATGCCGGCAACTGCACTGGCGAGCCCGACGCCATGAACATCCTCGTGGTCATGATCCCGCTGTCGATCCTGCTGCTGATCGGCGCGCTCGTCGCCTTCTTCTGGGCGGTGGATCACGACCAGTTCGACGACCTCGATACCCCCGGCCTGCTGCCGCTGCTGGACGATCCCAACCCGAAGCATCCCGCGCCGACGGCGATCGCGACCGCCGATTCCGATGGCGCCCCCAACGCCACGGCCGCTGCCGCCACGCCCATCGACGCGCCACCGCAAGGCAGGGCCGACAACGACACCACGCAGCCCTCGCCGTGACCGACAGCCTCACCCTCGCCGCCGCGCTGCTGCTGGGGCTGGCCGCCAGCGGGCATTGCCTCGTGATGTGCGGCGGCATCTCCGCGGCGTTGGGCATCGCCACCGCCAAGCGTGCCGATGGCCGCCCGCGACCTCTGCTGCTGATCGGTTACCAACTCGGCCGCGCGCTGTCCTATGCGCTGGCCGGCCTGCTGCTCAGCGGCGCGCTCGGCGCGCTGATCGGCGTGCTCGACATCGAAGCGGTGCGCCGCACCCTGCGCGCGCTCTCGGCCGCGGCGCTGCTGCTGGGCGCGCTGGTCGCCTTCGGCCGCGTGCGCGACCCGGGTTTCCGCCTCGGCCATCGCCTGTGGCAGCGCATCGCCCCGCTCGGCCGCCGCCTGCTGCCGGTAACCAGCCTGCCGCGCGCGCTGGCCTTCGGCATGCTCTGGGGCTGGATGCCCTGCGGCTTCGTCTACACCGTGCTGCTGATCGCCGCCCTGCGCGGCAGCGCGTGGCAGGGCGCGGCGACCATGGCCGCGTTCGGGCTGGGCACCTTGCCCTCGATGGCCCTGGTCGCCTTCGGCGCGCAGCGCTACGCCGGCTTCTCGGCCCGGCCCGCCGCCCGCCGCATCGCCGGAACGGCTCTGGTCGCCAGCGCCGCGCTGACGCTGGCCGGCCCGTGGCTGCCGCCCTTGCCGTGGCTGCACGCCTGTTTGCCGTTCGCGTGCAACGTGAGGTAAGTCGTTACACCTTCCCTCACACCCCCAGCGCGTACCCGAACTGCGCGCGGAAGTGCTCGGCGAACTGCGCGTAGTCGAAGCGCTGGTTCTGGGTGCCCGGATGGGCCACCTTCAACGCGCCCATCAACGAGGCGATGCGGCCGGTGGTCGGCCAGTCATGGCCTTTCTCGATGCCGAACAGCAGGCCGGCGCGGTAGGCATCGCCGCAGCCGGTCGGATCGACCACGGCCTGCGCCTTTGCAACCGGGACATGGTGCTCGGTGCCGTCGGCGTGGATCAGCGAGCCGTGCTGGCCGCGGGTGATGATGTAGGCCTGCACCTTGGCCGCGATGTCCTGTGCGCTCCAGCCGGTGCGCTCGTGCAGCAGGCTGGATTCGTAATCGTTCACGGTCACGTAGGTGGCCTGCTCGATGAAGGCGCGGAACTCCTCGCCGGAGAACAGCGGCATGGCCTGCCCTGGGTCGAAGATGAAGGGGATGCCGCGCTGGGCGAAGTCGCGCGCGTGCTGCAGCATCGCCTCGCGCCCGTCGGGGCCGACGATGCCAAGGCGCACGCCGGCGGCGTCGCCGACGTGGTTTTCGTGCGCCTGCATCATCGCGCCCGGGTGGAAGGCGGTGATCTGGTTGGCGTCCAGATCGGTGGTGATGAAGGCCTGCGCGGTGAACGCGTCCGCCAGCTCCTTCACGTGATCCAGGCGGATGCCGCAGGCCTGGAAATGCGCGCGGTAGGGTTCGAAATCCTTGCCCACCGCGGCCATCGGCAGCGGCTCGCCGCCGAGCAGCTTGAGGTTGTAGGCGATGTTGCCGGCACAACCGCCGAACTCGCGGCGCATGCTGGGCACGAGGAAGGACACGTTCAGCATGTGCACCTTGTCGGGCAGGATGTGGTTCTTGAACCGATCCTGGAACACCATGATGGTGTCGTAGGCGAGCGAACCGCAGATCAGTGCCGACATCGAAAGGTTTCCTTGGGCTGGAATGGGGTGGCGGATGGCCGGCGAATGCGCCATGAGCCGCCGCGGAGGCGGCATGGTAGCGCATGCGCCGCACAGTCCGACGCATCGCCGTGCGCATCGATGCCGACGCGATCCAGCGTGTGCGTGGCGTTCATCGATTCGTGCCTGCGCGCGGGTCTTCGCATGCTAGATTTGCACCCATGAATCTCCTCCCCCGCACCCTGTCCGCGACGCGCGCCGGCGCGCTCGCCATCGCCCTCGCCTGCGCGCTGCCCGCCGCGCCCGTGCTGGCCGCCGACCCGCCACCGCCGCCGCAGGCGGTGCTCGACGACTTCGCCCAGCAAACCGCGAAGACCTACCACCTCGATGCCGATCAAATCCTCGCCACGCTGGCGCAGGCGCACTACCGGCAGAGCATCGTCAACGCGATGTCGCGCCCGGCCGAAGCGGTGAAGACCTGGAAGCAGTACCGGCCGATCTTCGTGACCCGCGCACGCATCGCCGCCGGTCGCGCCTTCTTCGCCGCGCACCGCAAGGAATTGCTGAAGGTGCAGGACGCCACCGGCGTGCCGGCCGAACTGGTGTGCGCGATCATCGGCGTGGAGACCGGCTACGGCGGCAACACCGGCAGCTACCGCGTGCTCGATGCGCTTTATACGCTGGCGTTCTGGTACCCGCGCAGCGGCGATCCGGCCAAGGCGCAGAAGGAGGACGACCGCCAGGCATTCTTCCGCGACCAGCTCGCGCAGTTGTTCGCGCTGGCCAACGAACAGCACTTCACCGTGACGGGCCTGACCGGCAGCTATGCCGGGGCGATGGGCTGGGGCCAGTTCATGCCATCGAGCTATCGCCAGTACGCGGTGGATGGCGATGGCGACGGGCACATCGACCTGTTCGGCGGCTCGATGCCCGACCTGTTCGCCTCGGTGGCCAATTACTTCGTCGCCAACGGCTGGCAGAAGGGCGAGCCGGTGGCCGTGCCTGCGGTGCACGACCCGGCGACGATCGCGTTCGCGCCGGATGATTTCACGCCCAGGTATTCGCTCGCCGATCTGGAAGCCAAAGGCTACAAGCCGGTGGTGTCGCTGGGCCGGCCGATGATGGGCTCGCTGCTGACGCTCGATGGCGCGAACGGCACCGAGGACTGGATCGTGTTCGGCAACTTCTATTCGATCACCCGCTACAACCGCTCGCCGATGTACGCGATGGCGGTATACCAGCTCGCCGAGGCGATCGCCGGCAAGGATCCGGATACGCCGCCGACGCCATGAGCGCGGTGCGCGCGACTTGCATGCCATTTCCGCGCGCGCTGGCGCTGGCCGTGGCCATCCTGTTGCTCGCCGCCTGCGCGGGACAGCAGCCGAAACCTGCGTCGCCAGCAACCGCCAAATCCTCCCACTCCGCGAAGAAACCCTGGAAGCCGCTCGGCCCCTACACCCCCGGCGGCCTGTACGCGCCCGGCGTGGCCGATGGCGCGCCCGCGGTGCCGCCGGACGTGGCCAAGCTGCCCGAACCCGTCCCGCATCCCGAGCCGCTGTCGCGCTACGGCAACCGCTCGCCTTACGTCGTGCTCGGCAAGAGTTACACCGTGCTGCCTTCGGCTGCCGGTTACGACGAGAAAGGCATGGCCTCGTGGTACGGCACCAAGTTCGATGGCCGGGTGACGTCGAGCCTGGAACCCTACGACCTGTCGCAGTTCAGCGCCGCCCATCGCACCCTGCCGCTGCCCAGCTATGCGCGGGTGACCAACCTGGAGAACGGCCGCAGCGTGATCGTGCGCATCAACGACCGTGGGCCTTTTCATGAAGGACGGTTGATCGACTTGTCCTACGCGGCGGCGATCAAGCTGGGCGTGAACGTGCACGGCACCGCACGGGTGGAGGTGCAGGGCATCGACACCGGGCAGCCCTTGCCGGCGAGCGCGACGCCACCGCCGAACATCGCCGCCAACGACCCTGCTTCGCTGCCATCGGCGCGGATGACGCCAAAGCCTGCCTCGACACCCCTTCCCCCGATCGCGGGGGGTGATGAGGCGCGGTTGCGAACTGCCGGCGACCGTTCGCGCGTCGCCGAACGCCCGTCAGGGCCGGAGGGGTGGGGTGCAGGGAAAGATCGCGGGGTAAATCAGCCCCCATCCCAACCTTCCCCAGCAAGCGGGGGAAGGGGGCAAAGCGTCACGGATCAGCAAGGCGGGCAGCAAGCGCCGATGACCGCGAAGCGCACCCAGCCATCGGCAGCCACGCCATCACCCGCACCAGTCGTATCGGCAGCCACGCCATTACCCGCAGGTGCTGCATCAGAAGTCGCGTCGGCATCCTCGTCACCGGCCGACACCCCGCATCCCGGCATCGCCACGCCATCGTCGGCACTGACGATGACCGCGTCGAACGCAGCATCCGAAACCACCCCGACACCCGCAGTACCCGTCGCGGCAACGGCCCCTTCGTCACCGACAAACCTCGTCGCACCGACGCGGACCGCGGCTGCAACCGATCCGTCCACGATGGGCTTCCTGCAAGTCGGCAGCTTCGGCGACCAGGCCAATGCGCAAAAAATGATGGATCGGCTGCACGCAGCCGGCATCGCGCCGCTGGAACTGGTGCCGGTGCAGGTCGCCGGGCAGCAGATGTGGCGCGTGCACGTGGGCCCGATGCGCGCCGACGAGGCCAGCGCGATGGCCGCGCGCATGGCCTTGCTGGGACTGGGGACGCCGCCGTTCTTCAAGCAGTGAACCCATCCCCAACCCTCCAGCCCTGCCGGGCGTTCGGCGGCGCACGAACGCCCATTGCTGGCAGTTTCCAACCCCTCCCTACCCTCCAGCCCTGCCGGGCGTTCGGCGGCGCACGAACAGCCACTGGCTGTTCGTAGGAGCGCCTTCTCACCCCCTTCGCCTTCGGCGAAAGGGAGGGAGAACGAACCGGCATCAAGGCGCGATCAATGTTCCGGCACGACGGCGGATGCCGGGGCAACCGACGGAATGGAAATGCCCAGCGCGACCCCGAGGTGATCCGAGCGCCCGGCCGGGAACGCGGCGGGCGGGTCGGCCAGCAGGTCGGGGCTGCACAGGATGTGGTCGATGCCGCGCTTGGGCTTCCAGCTCGGGAAGGTGGCCACGAAACTGCGCGGCGGGCGCAGCCGCGTCTGCCGGTACAGGTGCTGCAATTCGGGCGCATCCGAGCCGCAGTTGAAGTCGCCCATCAGCACCACGTGCCGCGCGTCGGCCAGCAATTCGGCGAGAAAATCGACCTGCGTACGCCGCGAGCGCACGCCCAGCGACAGGTGGGCGATGGCGACGGTCAGGCGGTCATCCCCCTGCCCGAAGTGCGCCAGCAGCACGCCACGCCCGCCGACCCGGCTGGGCAGGGCGTAGTCGAGCACCTCCGCCGGGCGCTGGCGGCTGAGCAGGCCGTTGGCGCTGTGCGCGAAACGGCCGACCTTGCGATTGGGCTGGTGGCTCCAGAACGGGAAACCGGCCAGTTCGGCGATGCGGTGGGTCTGGTTGGTGAACCCCGAGCGCAGGCTGCCGGCATCGGATTCCTGCAGGCCGACGATGTCGAACCCGCCGCACAGCTGCGCGATCGCCGCGATGTTGTCGCCCTTGCCGTTGGGCAGCACATGCGACCAACTGTTCGCGACGTAGTCGCGGTAACGCTGCGTGCTGGCGCCCGCCTGGATGTTGCAGCTCAACAGGCGCAGGCGCAGGGCCGACATGTCAGGCCGTCCTCCTGGAGGCATCCGTGCCCGGGCGCATCAATGTTTCTCGGGATGGGCCGCATGCAACGGACGTTGTTTGGCGATCAACCAGTCGACCGTGCGCAGCATGCCGTCCGGCCCTCCGCTGCGGGTCATCAACACCCGATACGCGCCATCCACGACGAGGGTCGGGGTGCTGTCCACCCCCCAGCGGAGTACCTGCTGTTGCGCCGCGGCCAGCTTCGCGCTCACCGGGAAGCTGCGCATGGTCGAGGCGAACACCGCCGGATCGGGCCCGAAATCGGCGTACACCGGGGCGATCGCATCGCAGTTCGGAATGCGATTCTGTTCGAACTTCGCCTTGAAGATGGCGTCGTGGCTTTTTTCTTCCACACCCATCGCCTGCGCCGCGTAGAAAGCGCGCGCGAACTGATCCCAACAGTGCTCCGGGTCGGCGCCGAAGGGAGCCGGCAAGTAGGAAAAACGCACATCGGCCGGCAAGGTTTTTGCCCACTTCGACAGGTCGGGTTGAAACTCCGCGCAATACGGGCAGCCGAAACCGAACACCTCCACAACCTGCACGGGGGTGCCGCGCTGAGGCGCCTGGGCATTGTCGATCGGCTCGTAGTCCAGGCCCTGCACCGGCTCGGGGTCGGCCGCAAGCGCGCACGCCCCGGGCGTTGCCGCCAGCAGCATGAGCGAACACAGCGCCATGCCATGCGCGAAACGAAGAAAAGACACGGTACCCGCCTCGTTGATGGCGCCGATGTGCGGCAACGGCTTGCATCTTGCCACGAACGCACGGCGCGTCGAAGCGTGTACCGCCGCCGTGCCCATTCCATGCAACGGCCTGTGCTGCGAAGGCCGTTGCAGCGGGCACCGCGTCAGTGCCTGGCGTGCGCCGGGCGCTGCTTGGCGATCAGCCAGTCCACGGTGTGCAGCATGCCGTCCGGCCCACCCTTCGCCAGCTCGATGACCTTGTACTTGCCATCGACGACGATCGTCGGCGTGGAATCCACGCCCCAGCGCATGGCCTGGTCGTGCGCGTTGCCGATCTTGGCGTTGACCGCGAAGCTCTGCATGGTCGAGGCGAAGGTGGTCGCATCCACGCCGAAGGTCGCGAAGATGCCCGGGATGACGTTGCAGGTGGTGCCGTCGAACTTCTTGTCGTCCCACACTGCCTTGAACACGCCGTCGTGGAACTTCGACACCGGCAGGCCCATCGCCTTGGCGGCATAGAATCCGCGCGCGAACTCCTCCCAGCAATGCGGCGCGCCCGGCCCGAAGGCGGCGGGCAGGTAGCTGAAATCCACGTCGCGCGGCAGTTTGGCTTCCCACGCCGTCATGGACGGTTGCAGGTTGTTGCAATGCGGGCAGCCGTAACCGAACACCTCCACCACCTGCACCTTGTCGCCGCTGGGCTGGTCGGGCGTGTCGATCACCGTGTAATCGGTGCCTTCCACCGGCGTGGGCCCGGCCGGGAAACCGGCCGGCGGCGCGGGACGGCTGGCGGCATCGGCATCGCTCGCCGACGACGTGGCGGCCGGCGATGCGGCGGCCGTCGAGGAGGCGGAGGCTGCGTCAGCGGACGGCCCCGAAGCCGCCGTCGAAGCGGTGGAAGCGCTCGTCGTGGCGGTGGTTGCCGGAGCCGCCTGCGAGCTGGCCTGCGATGCGGCCTGCTGGCCCTGATTGCAGGCTGCCAGCAGCAGGGCCGTGGTCAGCAGGGCGGGACGCACGAACGTGCGGATTGGGGACATGGGCGGATCCTCGTGTAGGCGTTGGTGGGTTCGCGGGCCCTGCGTTTGCCGGCTACGCCCGCGCCCGATGGCAGACCGCGACGACAGTCGATTGGTTCACCGCGAGGCAACGATCACGGTGAAGCCGCCGCCTTCGAAGCGGTCTTGGCCGCATCCTCGGCTGCCGGGTGCAGGCCCTCGACATAGGTCGCCAGCGCCTGGATTTCCTCGTCGGTCAGGTTCTTCGCGACCCGCGCCATTTCCGGCTTGGCCCAATCGCCCTTGCCCAGCACCAGCCCGCCGTGGAAGGCGGTCAGGCGCGCCACGACGTACTTGGCGTGCTGGCCGCCGATGTTCGGGTAGGCCGGGCCGGGGTTGCCGGCACCGGTCGGACCGTGGCAGGCCATGCAGGCGGGGATGCCGCGCGCGGGGTCGCCGCCGCGATACAACTGCTGGCCGACCATGTAGAACTTCTTGCCGGCATTCGGGCCGGTCTTGATGACGCTGTCGTCGGCCACGCCGGCCGTCACTTTCTGGCTGGCGAAGTACGCGCCGATGTCGCGCATGTCCTGCGGACTGAGCGGCGCGGCCATCGGCTGCATGATCGGGTTTTCGCGCTCGCCGGACTTGAACATCTCGAGCTGACGGGTGATGTAGCGCTCCTGCTGCGAGGCGAGCTTGGGGAACTGGGCGTCGGTGGAATTGCCGTCGATCGCATGGCAGGCGGCGCAGGCGCCGGCCTTGGCCTGCCCGGCCTTGGCATCGCCCGGCTTGCCCATCGCGTGGGCATCGCCCAGTGCAACAGGCGTCTGCGGCAACGACGACGGCAGCGCCGTGGTGGTGGCCGAGGTCGACGCTGCTGCCGGACTCGCCGCCGCAGCCTGTGCAGGGCTCGCGGCCGGCGACGCCGCAGGCGTGGACGCCGTCGGGGCCTGCGCGATGGCGGCAGCGGTGGCGAGCAGGGCGGCGACGCCCAGGATGCGCTTCAAGCTCATGCGTGACTCCGAATGGAACCGACAGGCGCGCCCTCCCCAACCCACGGCGGCGCGGAAACCGGCGGATTATCCCTTGCGCGGTTCGGCGGGGTCAATGAATGAACGGGGACTGGGGGTTGGGGGATGGCAGAAGCGATGCCGTGAGGTGATGGTCCTGATAGGCAACCCGCCACACATTCCCCGTTGCGCCGGCTACCATTCCCCAGTCCCCAGTCCCCAGTCCCCAGTCCCCAGTCCCCAGTCCCCAGTCCCCAGTCCCCAGTCCCCAGTCCCCAGTCCCCATTCCCCATTCCCCATTCCCCATTCCCCATTCCCCATTCCCCATTCCCCATTCCCCATTCCCCATTCCCCAGCCCCACTCGATGTCCCTCTCCCGCGCCGCCTTTCTCACCGCCGCCCACACCCTGCGACAACTGCCTTCCGACGGTGGTCGCGAGGTCGCCTTCGCCGGGCGCTCGAACGCGGGCAAGTCCAGCGCGCTCAACGCCCTGTGCAACCAGAAGGCGCTGGCGCGCACGTCCAAGACGCCCGGCCGCACGCAGCAACTCGTGTATTTCCTGGTCGAGCCGGACACCTATCTGGTGGATCTGCCAGGCTACGGCTACGCCAAGGTGCCGCTGGAACTGCGCGCGCACTGGGAGGCCTTCATCGAGGACTACTTCCGCCAGCGCGTGGCCTTGGCGGGCTTGATCGTGGTGATGGACATCCGCCATCCGCTGCGCGACTACGACCGGCAGATGCTCGCCTTCGCCGCCGCGCGCGGGCTGCCGGCGCACGGCCTGCTGACCAAGGCCGACAAACTCGGTCGCGGCCAGCAGATGCAGACGCTGGCGGCGGTGCGGCGGGAGTTGCCCGAGAACGTCAGCGTGCAAGTGTTCTCGGCGGAGACGAAGCTCGGGGTGGACGAGGCGCGCGCGGTGGTGAGTGGCTGGCTGGGCATGTGAGCGATCGCCAGTCCGTGCAATTCACTCCTCGCGCAGCCTTGGATCGATCCACGCCCGCAGTCCATCGGTGGCGGCGTTGATCAGCACGATCAGCGCGCCGACCACCAGCACCACGCCGAGCACGAGGGTGTAGTCGCGATTGAGCGCGCCCTGCACGAAGTAGCGGCCCATGCCGGGGATGCCGAACACGGTTTCGACCACCACCGAGCCGCTGACGATGTTGATCAGCGCCGGCCCCAGCCACGCCAGCACCGGCAGCGAGGCCGGCCCCAGCGCGTGCACGAGGACGATGCGTGCGTTCGAGTAGCCGCGGGCGCGGGCGGCGCGCACGTAATCGCTGCCCAGCGCCTCGATGAAGCCGGCGCGGGCGATGCGCGCGCAGTAGGCCAGGTTCGGCAGGGACAGCGCGATCGCCGGCAGCACCGCGCTGCGCAGCACGCTCCAGCGCGTGGTGGTGTCCCAGCCGCCGCCGGGCAGCCAGTGCAGGCCGACCGCGAACACCAGCACCAGCAGTGGCGCGACGACATATTTGGGCACCGCCAGCCCGAGCCCGGACAGGCCCATCAGCAGGCGGTCGAGTACGCTGCCACGACGCAAGGCGGCCAGCAAGCCCAAGGGGATCCCCAAGCCCAGCGCCAGCGCGAGCGCGATGCCGCCGCACAGCGCCGTCGCCGGCAGGCCGAGCGCGATCAGTTCGCTGACGCGGTAGTCCGGATACTGGAACGACGGCCCCAGATCGCCGCGCGCCAGATCGCCCAGCCAATGGATGTATTGCGACGGCAGGGATTGGTCGAGGTGGTATTGCGCGGCGAGCGCGGCCTGCACTTCCGGCGGCGCGGCTTTCTCGGCATCGAACGGCCCGCCCGGCGCGGCGTGCAGCAACACGAAGCACAACGTGGCGAGCAGCCACAGGGTGAAGGCCGCCTCGGCGAGGGCGCGGGCGATGCGTCGCGGCAGCGTTGCCGTCATCGCGATGCCTTCTGCCACGACAGGAAGCGACTGGCGTGGTGGTCGAGCGGATTGGCGGTGAAACCGGCCACCCACGGCTTGACCAGGTGCTTGGACGTGTAGAAATACAGCGGCACCAGCGGCTGCGCGGCGAGCAGGCGCGCCTCGGCCTGCGCGAGCAGTGCGTTGCGCTGCGCATCGTCGGTGGCGGCATCGGCGCGCGCGAGCAGCGCGTCGAAACCGGCATCGCGCCAGCCCGTCCAGTTCAGCGGGCCGTCGCTGGTAAAGGCGGCGAGAAAGTCGCGCGGGTCGGCCACGTCGGCGATCCAGCCGCCACGGAACACCTGCGTGATCACCCGCTGCCGGCGGTTGAGCACGAAGGCCTTCCATTCCTCGTTGCGCAGTTCCACCCGCACGCCCAGGGTTTCGCGCCACATCGCCGCCACCGCCAGCGCCAGTCGCCGGTGCAGCACCGACGTGTTGAAGCGCAGTTCCAGCGTCGGCGGATCGGCGCGCGTATAGCCGGCGGCGCGGAACAAGCGCTGCGCCTCGGCCTCGCGCTGCGGCTGCGTCCAGTGCGCGGCGGGAATCGACGGCGGCGTGTAACCGGGCAGCGGCGGCACGATGCGAAAGGCCGGCTGCTCGCCGAAACCGGTCAGGTACGTCGTGAGCTTTTCGCGGTCGATGGCCAGCGACAGCGCCTGGCGCAGGGCAAGGGCGCGCGCGCATGCGGATGCCCATTCCGAGGACACGGATGTCCTCGCACGCGTGGCGGCAGCCACGTCGCGGTTGCCGGGCACCGTCACGCCGATGCCCGGCAACGTGGACGTCGGGCAGGAGCCCGATCGTCCACCCGGCCCCAACGGCGGCTTGGTCACGTTGAAGCCGAACCAGAACGCGCCCAGATACGGCGCGATCCGCAACTGCGCGCCGAAGCGCGCGCGCAAGCCAGCCAGCGGCTGCGGCGGCAGGGTTTCGGTCAGATCCAGATCGCCGGCCTGATAACGCTGCAACTCGCTGCCGGCATCCTCGGTGACGAGGTAGCGCACGCGGCCGATCGGCGCGCGCTGCCGGTAATGCGGATTGCGCACGAGGGTGATGGACGCCTGCGGCAGCCAGTCGGCCAGCGCATACGCGCCATTGCTCACCAGATGCCCGGGCCGGGTGTGCTGCGCGCCCCAGCGCTGTACCGCCGGCAGATACACCGGATAGGCGATCGGCAGCAACAACAACTGCGGTAGCGGCACCGGGCGATCCAGATGGAACACCACCGTGCGCGCATCCGGCGCTTCGATGCCCAGCGCGGTATCCGGCAGCTTGCCGGCCTGCACACCTTCCGCATCGCGGATGGCGAACAGGCTCTGCGCGAACGGCGCGGCGGTCATCGGCGCGAACGCGCGGCGGAAGCTCGCCACGATCTGCGGCGCATCCAGCGTTTGCCCGTTCGACCACGTCAGGCCATCGCGCAGATGAAACGTCCACGTGCGCCCATCGCTGGAAGCCTCCCAGCGCTGCGCCATGCCGGGGATCACCGCGCCATCGGGGCCTTCGGCCACCAAGCCTTCGTACAGGTCGCGCAGCACGTTCTCGCAGGCCACTTCCTGACAGCGCTGCGCATCCAGCGTGGAGGGCTCCGGGCCGTTGCCGCGTTCCAGCGTGTCCTCGCGCGGCGATGCAGTCGCCAGAGCGCAACACAGCACGCACACCAGCGCCATCGCCCATGGGATGCAATGTTTCACGGCGTCGGCACGGCTCCGGGGATTACACTGACGATCATGGTGGCTGGTACCAGCACCCCCGATGACGAAAGAGACTTTTTACAACTCCCTCCCCCGCTTGCGGGGGAGGGTTGGGGTGGGGGGAGACCTCCGCGAAACTCAGCCCCCATCCCAGCCTTCCCCCGCAAGCGGGGGAAGGAGTCAAAGCGGTCTAGTCGGAGAGTCCAGGCGAAGGAAGATCGTTCTTTCACGTTACTCGGCAGTGAGTATTGCAGGGAACATGTATCGCGCTGGAAGCCGCATGAAAACTGGTACCTGCTGGTGTCATTGTTCCGAAAATTTCATTCCGATGAGTAAATGCGCTGTTTCATTCAGCGTTTCCTGTCGGCCAAGGATGGCCGACCACGAATCGATCACGCAAGTGATGGATTCGTGTGAACCGAGTCAGGGCACGTACCTGACTGAAGCGTGCGCCGACAAGTTCGGGATGGAATTGTCAGCGCCTCACTGATATCCCGCGATTGCAGGCCAGCGCGCCTGCAACGCTCACCGGAGATGCCCGTGTCGGGACCCAGCCACGTCAAGGATGCCCCCATCGCCAACCGGCAGGAGCTGGTGGACTACCTCGCCGGCGGCGGCCGTGCGCGCGAGGACTGGCGCATCGGCACCGAGCACGAGAAGTTCGGCTTCCGCACCGACGACCTGCGCCCGCCGGAGTGGGACGGCGAGCGCGGCATCCGCGCCATGCTCGAGGGCCTGACGCGCTTTGGCTGGCAGCGCGTGGAGGAGCACGGCAAACTCATCGCGCTCACCCGCGATGGCGCTTCGGTGACGCTGGAGCCGGCCGGGCAACTGGAACTGTCCGGCGCGCAATTGCAGACCATCCACGAGACCTGTCGCGAGACCAGCAGCCACCTGCGCGAAGTGCGCGAGGTCGCCGCCGAACTCGGGCTGGGTTTCCTCGGCATGGGCTTCCAGCCCAAGTGGCGGCGTGAAGACATGCCGTGGATGCCCAAGGGCCGCTACCGGATCATGCGCGAGTACATGCCGAAGAAAGGCAGCCTGGGGCTGGACATGATGACCCGCACCTGCACCGTGCAGGTGAACCTGGATGTGGCCGACGAGGCCGACATGGTGCGCAAGTTCCGCGTCTCGCTCGCGCTGCAACCCATCGCCACTGCGCTGTTCGCCGATTCGCCCTTCACCGAAGGCCAGCCCAACGGATTCAGAAGTTACCGCTCGCACATCTGGACCGACACCGATCCCGACCGCACCGGCCTGCTGGATTTCGTGTTCGAGGAGGGTTTCGGTTACGAGCGCTACGTGGATTACCTGCTCGACGTGCCGATGTATTTCGTCTATCGCGACGGCAACTACATCGATGCTTCCGGGCAGAGTTTCCGTGATTTCCTCGCCGGCAAGCTGCCGGCGCATCCGGGGCACCTGCCGCGGCTGGCCGACTGGGCCGACCACATGACCACCGCCTTCCCCGAGGTGCGCCTGAAGCGCTACCTGGAGATGCGCGGCGCCGATGGCGGGCCGTGGAACCGCCTGTGCGCGCTGCCGGCGTTCTGGGTCGGATTGCTGTACGACGATGCCGCGCTGGATGCGGCCTGGGATCTGGTCAGGGACTTCACGCTGATCGAGCGCCACGCCCTGCGCGATGGCGTGCCGCGCCACGGATTCAACCTGCCCTTCCGCAAGGGCAGCGTGCTCGATCTCGCCCGGCAGGCGTTGGCGATCTCCGCCGCCGGCCTGCGCCGGCGCGCGCGCGCCAATCGTTGCGGCGCGGACGAATCCAGTTTTCTCGCCCCGTTGTTCGAGATCGCCGAAGCCGGGCTGACGCCCGCCGACCGCAAGCTAGAACTCTTCCACGGGCCGTGGCGCGGTTGCGTGGATCCGGTATTCCATGAGTTCGCGTACTGAGCGTATCCTCCGCGACCCGCACACGGATCACGCCATGTTCGACCACGCCGCCAACGACGCAACCACACCCGCCGCCCTGCGCGACGCACTGCGGCCCCTGCTCGCGCTGCGCGCCGCGCCGTTCGGCGGGTATTCGCTGGAAGGCCTCGACGGCTTCCTCACCGCGCTGGCGGTCGGGCCCGAGTTGGTGATGCCTTCCGAATGGGTACTGGAAATCTGGGGCAAGGCCGAGCCGCGCTGGGAAAGTGAAGACGAAGCCGTCCGCGTGTACGGCATGGTGATGGCGCTGTGGAACGACGTGCTGCGCCGGATCGCATTGGATCCAAGCGAGCACGTCGATGCCGACGATCGCCCGATCTTCGACGATACCGATGCGCCACGCGGGCAGGCGTGGGCGGAAGGTTTCCTCGACGGCATCGACTACGCACCCGATGCCTGGTTCGACTGGGAAAGCGACCATGCCTGGATCGAGGAAGCCCTGCTCGACATCGAAGCGCTGACGTGGCCGGTGGTGCCCGATGGCCTCGTCGCCGACGACGGCATGCCGACCATCGAGCACAGCGACCGCGAGGAGATTCTCGCCAACCTGCCGGGCATGCTCCATGCCCTGCATCGTCATCGGCTGGTGGAAGAAGCCGCGCGCACACCGATCCGCCGCGAAGCGCCCAAGGTCGGCCGCAACGATCCGTGCCCCTGCGGCAGCGGGCGCAAGTACAAGAAATGCTGCGGCGCGTGACTCCGCAGCATCCTTCCTTCGACCTCGATTGAGGAGCGCCACCATGAAGTCCCGCGCCGCCGTCGCCTGGGAAGCAGGCAAGCCGCTTTCGATCGAGGAAATCGATGTACAAGGCCCAAAGGCGGGCGAGGTGCTGGTGCGCATCCACGCCACCGGCGTGTGCCACACCGATGCCTTCACGCTCAGCGGCGATGACCCGGAAGGCCTGTTCCCGGCGATCCTCGGCCACGAGGGTGGCGGCGAGGTAGTCGAAGTAGGCGCGGGCGTGAGCGGCGTGAAGACTGGCGATCACGTCATCCCGCTGTACACGGCCGAGTGCCGGCAATGCAAGTTCTGCCGCTCGGGCAAGACCAACCTGTGCCAGGCGGTGCGCGCCACGCAGGGGCGCGGGGTGATGCCCGATGGCACGACGCGCTTTTCGCAAAACGGCAAGCCCATCCACCACTACATGGGCACCAGCACCTTCAGCGAGTACACGGTGGTGCCGGAAATCTCGCTCGCCGTCATCAACAAACAAGCGCCGCTGGAAAAGGTCTGCCTGCTCGGCTGCGGCGTCACCACCGGCATCGGCGCGGTGCTCAACACCGCCAAGGTGGAACCGGGCGCCACGGTCGCGGTATTCGGTCTCGGCGGAATTGGACTTGCGGTGATCCAGGGCGCGGTGATGGCCAAGGCCGGACGCATCATCGCCATCGACACCAACCCGGCGAAGTTCGAGCTGGCGCGGCAGCTGGGCGCGACCGATTGCGTCAATCCGCGCGATGTTTCCGGCCCGATCCAGCAGGCGATCGTGGACATGACCGACGGTGGCGTGGATTACAGTTTCGAGTGCATCGGCAATGTCGAGGTGATGCGCTCGGCACTGGAATGCTGCCACAAGGGCTGGGGCCAGAGCATCATCATCGGCGTGGCCGGTGCCGGCAAGGAAATCCACACGCGGCCGTTTCAGCTCGTCACCGGGCGGGTGTGGAAAGGCTCGGCCTTCGGCGGCGTGAAGGGGCGCACGCAGTTGCCGGGGATGGTCGAGCAGGCGATGCGCGGGGAGATCGCGCTCGATCCCTTCATCACCCACGAGCTGCCGCTCACACGCATCAACGAGGCCTTCGATCTGATGCACGCAGGCAAGAGCATCCGCACGGTCATACGCTACTGACGGCACACGCGGCGCTGCGAGCCGCGGAAGCGACAAGCGATGGGGTTCGCGACTGGACGCCAATCAACGCAAGCCAGGATTGCTGCATGGCTTGCGTGAACCTTCGCGTTCGTTCGCGTTCATTCGCGGACAAGCAATGCAAGTGGTCGCGAAGGTTCCGGCCTGCGACCTGTATCCTGGCCATCCATTGACGCATTCAGGTTCAATCGTCCAGCAGCAAATCGACAAACGCAAAGCGCCCGTCGCGCAACACCGTCTCGCCCCGGCGCAGGCGCAGCGGCGCGCGGAACATCGAACCGGCATGGACGCAAGTGTGGAACTCGCCGCGCTCGCCGCAGCAATCCACCGCTGCGGGCAGATCGGCGAGCAGGTCGGCATCGAATGCACGGCCGGCAAATTCGGAGTCGAGCTGCTGCGTGTCGATGCAGCACAGGGTGGCGCGCAGGCCGGCGTCGATCATCTGGCGCGCGAGTGCGGGCGTGTCGCCTTGCGCGCCCCAGATCGGGAACACCGGCTGCCAGTCCAGCCGCGCGCACAGCGTCTCGCGGTAAGCGCGCACGTCGGCAAGGTACAAATCGCCGAAGGCGATGTGGCGCAATTCCGGCCAGCGCGCACGCGCTTCCTCGAGGGCCGCGGCGAAACACGCTTCGTAGCGCGCGTTGTCGGCATCGCGCGGCAACCGCGCTTCGATCAAGGGCAAGCCGGCCGCAGCGGCCTGCGCGTGCAGCACGTCGCGGCGGATGCCGTGCATGGCCACGCGCTCGTAGCCGTCGGTGATCGTGGTCAGCAGGCCGACGACTTCGCAGCGTGCATCGCCGCGCATGACATGCAGCGCCCACGCGGAATCCTTGCCGCCGCTCCACGACAGCAGGACGGGGATCGACATGCGTGCAGTTCGGCTTCGCGACGATCGCTACGGACGCATCACGTCACGTCGCGCAACTGCCAGCCGTGTCCGGCCAGCAGGCTCAGGCGTTGCCGCAAGACCTGGCTGGGCAGCGTGGTATCGACTTCCAGATCGATGCGGATGTCGTGCTGGATACCGCGCACGCTCGCCGCCGGGTCGGTGGCGGACATCGCCGCGGTGACTTCATCGGGGTCTTCCAGCCGCGCCTTCCAGCGCTCGAACAGGCCGGCACCACGGATCGCGGTCTGCAATTGTTCGGCGAAACCCTCGGCACCGAAGGCGGAGAACGACAGCGCCGGATCGCTGCCGCGGGCCTTGGTCGGATCGGGCAGGGTGATGTAGTAGCGCGGCATGCGAATCTCCTTGTGCGAGGTGCACGAGGCGACTGTAGCGCTCGCGCGCGGGATCGGCAACGCATGCGGCGGGTATGATTCGAGCGATTCGCCGACGGCGCGGCGGCAGCGCGCTCGCGCGGCATCACCCGAGAGCCTGCCATGCTTGCGACCACGCCGATGCCATCCACCGCCCGCGATCTCGTCACCTGCTGGCGCGACGCCGGCATGGCGCGCTGGTTCACCCGCGACGCGGCCTTCGATGCCCTGTTGCGCGAGCGCTACGGCGATGCGCACATGGCCGCCTCGCGGCGCGAGTTCGATGCTTGGCTCGCCGCGCCCGGATCGGCGCTCGCCTTGATCCTGCTGCTCGACCAGATCCCGCGCAACATCCATCGCGACAGCGCGCATGCCTACGCCACCGATCCGCTGGCGCGCCTGCACGCGCAGGCCGCAATCGCCGCCGGCCACGACCAGGCGGCCGATCCGGCCCTGCGGATGTTCTTCTACCTGCCCTTCGAGCATTCCGAGGATCGGGCCGATCAGGATCGCGCGGTCGCGCTGTTCACCGCCTTGGGCGACGCGAACCTGCTCGACTACGCACAGCGCCATCGCGATACCATCGCCCGCTTCGGGCGTTTCCCGCATCGCAACGCGGCGCTGGGGCGCAGCACGACGCCGGCAGAACAGGCGTGGCTGGATGCCGGTGGCGGCTTCGGTTGACGGATCGGCGCGACGTGGCAATACGCAGATTCTCGCCCTTCCAGATCAAACATCTTCGACTCCTTCCCCCGCAAGCGGGGCAAGGCTGGGATGGGAGGAGCTTTCGCGGCGATCGCCCACACACCAACCCTCCCCCGCAAGCGAGGGATGGCGTATTGCGCGGCTTCTTGCATCGTCGTCGGCAGCGCCTGCCGCCGTGCTGGTCAATGCGGGAACCCGTGCAGGCGCATGCCCAGATACGCCAAGCCGATGGCGATCAGGAATTGCAGGAAGAACGCCAGCACCGCCACCCCGATCGCGCCGACCAGCGAGACCTCCAACACCAGCGCGTAGACCACGCACATGCCGAGGAAGGACAGCAACAGCCCGGCCAGGGATGCGCCCATCGTGGCGAGCACGAACTGCGCGACGAGGCCGCCGAGGAACACCGCCAGCGCGCTCCACAACATCCCGGGGCGGCGCGCGTTGGCGAAGCTGGCCGCCAGCGACACCGGCAGCACGGTGAGCGCAAGCAGCACGAGGATGGCAACGATCTCGCGCCATGCGTGCGCGCTCACATGCACGGGCATGGCGAAGGTCATGCCGCACTCCGATAACGTGAAAGAACGCCAGACTCTCTCCCTTCCAGATCAAGCTGCCTCGGCCCCTTCCCCCGCGTGCGGGGGAAGGCTGGGATGGGGGCGGAATTTCGCGATGTCATCCCCCACCCCAACCCTCCCCCGCAAGCGGGGGAGTGCAGGTGCAGGCTCTTTCATGCTGTTGGTGTGTGCCAGTCACCAAGCGGGCGATTTCCTCCAGTAACGAGCCCGGAGCTGGCGACACGTCGCTGCGGTGAAGCGACGCCATCAGTAAACCGGCACGCTCGGGTCGATTTCCTTCGCCCACGCGTCGATGCCGCCTTCGACGGTGTACACGTCGTGGAAGCCGAGGCTGCGGAAGTGCTCGGCGGCGCGCCGGCTGGAGCTGCCGTGGTGGCAGATGAAGGCGATCGGCACGTCCTTGGGCAGCGCCTCGATGCGTGCGCGCGAAGCGTCGTCGAGCACCTCGTGCGGCTGCGGGAACGGGGCGATGCCGCGGCCCGAGGCCGGGCGCACGTCGATCACGTCGATGGTGCCGGTGAGGATGCGGTCGTGCAGTTCCTTCACGCCGATCGATTTCACCGGCGCGGGCGCGTTGGGGTTGCGGATCGCCAAGCCCGCCCCGCGCATGTCTTCCACCCAATCCACCACCATGCCCTGCGCGCGCGGCGCGCTGGCCGGGTCGAGGTGGATGCGCAGGCCATCGGCATCGGCCACGATCTCGTGCCCGCGCGCCGGGCCCAGCTTGAACTGGGCGTTGAACTGCGCGTCCACCGACAGGTGCAGCACCGCGCCGTCGGCACTGGCCATGGCCGCGTCGATGGCCTTGCGCGCGGCCGGAGTGACGGTGATGGCCGGCGGCGTGCGGTCGGGAGCGGGCAGCCCGAGTGCGGCGTGCAGTTCACCGCTGTCGAACATCTCCTCGATGATGTCGCTGCCGCCGACCAGTTCGCCCTTCACGTACAACTGCGGGATGGTGGGCCAGCTGCCATAGACCTTGATGCCTTCGCGAATCTCGCCGTCCTCCAGCACGTCCACGCTGGCGTAGCGCGGCAGCAGCGACGACAGGATGCCGGCGGCCTTGGCCGAGAAGCCGCAACGCGGGGCATCCGGGCTGCCCTTCATGAACAGCACCACGGGGTTGGCTTGCAGCAGGGTGTCGATGCGCTGGCGCAGGGCGGGGTCGAGGGACATGGCAGTCTCGTCAGGTTTGCAAGACGCGCATTGTAGCGCGCGACCTGCAGCCGTCACTGCAATCTTGGACGCGGCATGAATGGGCGCGATCGCCATTTTGCGAACTGCGTAAAGCGCCGCGTTCGCGCGAAGGATTAAACTTGTCGCTTTCCTGCCGGTCGAACGGCCATCCCCGCCCCCACGGAGTCCCTCGCAACCATGAACCCACGCCGTCGCCTGCCCGTCGTCGTCGCCACCGTGCTCACCGCCGCCTGCTTCGCCGCCACCGTCGGCATCGCCGCACCCACGCCGCAGCCGCATCCGGCCGCGCCGCAGCCCAAGCCGATGCCGGCTCCCGTGCCCGCCGCGCCGGGCGCGTCGTCCGACAGCATCGCCATCCCGCCGGCCCCGGACAACACCGGCAAGGCGTGGATCCTGATGGATTACGACACCGGGCAAGTGCTGGCCTCGAAGAACCCGGACATGCGCATCGAGCCGGCCAGCCTGACCAAGATCATGACTTCCTACGTGGTCGCCGCCGAACTGGCGCACGGCAAGATCGACCCCAACCAGCCGGTGGCGATCAGCCAGCGCGCGTGGAAGGAAGGCGGCGCCGGCACCGATGGCTCGTTCAGCGCCTTCGACCTGAACTCGCGGGTGCCGCTGGCGGACGTGCAGCGCGGCATGATCATCCAGTCCGGCAACGATGCCGCGCTGGCACTGGCCGAGCACGTAGGCGGCAGCGTGGAAGGCTTCGTCTCGCTGATGAACTCCTATGCGCAGAAGCTGGGCATGAAAAACTCCCACTTCGCCAACCCGCACGGCCTGCCCAACCCCGAGCACTACACCACCGTGCACGACGTGGCGATCCTGTCGCGCGCGCTGATCCACGACTACCCGGCCGAGTACGCGATCTACAAGGAGCGCGAATACACCTACAACAAGATCCGCCAGTACAACCGCAACGAATTGCTCGAGCGCGACCCGACCGTGGACGGCATCAAGACCGGGCACACGCAGGCCGCCGGCTTCTGCCTCGCAGCCTCGGCCAAGCGCGGCGACCAGCGCCTGATCTCGGTGGTGGTGGGCATCGACGCGAAGAACGACAAGGACGGCTTCCGCTTGCGCGAGGATTCCAACCTCGCCCTGCTCAACTGGGGCTTCCGCTTCTTCGAGACGCATCCTTTGTATCAGGCCAACGTGCAGCTCGCCCACCTGAAGGTATGGAAGGGCAGCACCGCCGATGTCGGCCTGGGCCTGACCGCGCCGGTGGAGATGGTGATCCCGCGCGGCCGCTACAACGACCTCAAGCCGGTGATGGACGTGCCCAAGAACATCGTCGCACCCATCGCCAAGGGCCAGCGCATCGGCACCCTGCGGGTGATGCTCGACGGCAAGCCCCTGCTGGAACGCCCGCTGGTGGCGCTGGCCGCCGTCCCCGAAGCCGGCTTCTTCGGCCGCGTGTGGGACGACATGTGGATGTGGTGGGAAGGCTGACCGCAGCCTGATCGCAGCGGAGAAAAACCCCTCGGGCCGCCGTCGGCGGCCTCGTGATGGCGGTTCGGACGTGCGCGGGCGCAGCGACCCGCGTGCGTCTCAGTGGCCGCCGTTGTCGTCCGAACCCTGCCCCGGCCCGCCCTTGCGCTCGGCATCGGACGAGTGGTGCGGATGCGGGATGTCGTGCTTGCCCATTGCGCGGTTGATGACGACCAACACGAAACCGGCGAGGACGATCACCAGGATGATGAGGTAAATGTTCAAAGATGCGCTCCGGTCGGGACGATCCCGACGGTATCTCCGGAGCCGTGACGCTGACCGGAAATCACGCCGGCATCGGCTGGCAGTGTAGTACGAATTCGGCGCGATGGAACCGTCGGCGGCAACGAATCGCAGCGTCGATGGCGTGCGGCAAAGCTGGTTCGCATGGAAGGCCGGACTTCACGCCAGATACCCGCCATCCACCGTCAGGCACGCGCCGGTCACGTAACCGGCCGCCGGCGAGCACAGGAACAGCACCGCCGGGGCGATCTCGCCGGGCTGCGCGGCGCGCGCCAGCGGGATCAGCCGGGTCATCGTCGCCATCAGCTTCGCATCGGAGGTGATCGCGCCGGCGAACTTGGTGTCGGTCAAGCCCGGCAGCACCGCGTTCACGCGGATGCCGTGCGCCGCCCATTCGCGCGCCATGCCCTGGGTGAGATTGACGATGCCGGCCTTGGTCATCGAGTACACGCCCTGCCCCGGCGCGGGCCTGCGTGCGTTCACCGAGGCGATGTGGACGATCGCCCCGCCGCCGCGTTCGCGCATCCGTCGCGCGGCCTGCACGCTGGCCCAGAAATACCCGCGCAGGTTCACCGCCACGGTCTTGTCGAAGCTGGCCAGATCCTGATCGAGCATCGGCCCGTAATACGGATTGGCGGCGGCGTTGTTGACGAGGATGTCCGGCACGTGGCCTTGCGCATCGAGCCTTGCGAACAGCGCCTCGATCGCCGCCGGCTCGCCGGCGTGCATCGCCTGCGCCTGCGCGCTGCCGCCGGCTGCGACGATGGCATCGACGACGGCCTGACAGGATTCGACCTTGCGACTGGCACACACCACATGCGCCCCGTGTGCGGCCAGCAGGTGCGCAATCGCCGCGCCGATGCCGCGCGAGGCGCCATTGACGAGTGCCGTCTTGCCGGAAAGATCGAATGGATCGGCAACGTGAAGCATGACGGCGACTCCGGCGGGCGACGGGGCTATCATGCACCTACCCTTCGCATGCGGCGGAACGACCCCATGACCGGCGAACGACGCAAGGTTCTCATCACCGGTGCCGGCAGCGGCCTCGGTCGCGCGCTCGCGCAGCGCTACGCCAACGAGGGCTGCGCGGTGGCCTGCGCCGACCTCGTCCCGGCGCGCGCGGTGGAAACCGCCGCCACCCTGCCGGGCATGGGCCATCAGGCCTTCGTCGTGGACGTGGGCAGCGACAGCGGCTACAACGCGCTGTACATGGCCGTCGAGCAGCATTTCGGCATGCCCGAGGTGGTGGTCAACAACGCCGGCATCGCCAGCGGCGGGCCGATGGCCAATACCACCATGAGCGAGTGGCACGACGTCGTCGACATCAACCTGCTCGGCGTGGTACGCGGCTGCCGCGCCTTCCTGCCGGCGATGCTCGCCAACGGCCGCGGGCACATCCTCAACATCGCCTCCTTCGCCGGGCTGGCCGGCGCGCCGGGGATCATGAGCTACGGCGTGGCCAAGGCCGGCGTGGTCGCGCTGTCCGAGCAGTTGCGCGCCGAGCTGCAAGGCACCGGGGTGAGCGTGTCGGTGGCGTGTCCGTCCTTCTTCCAGACGCGCCTGCTGGACAACTTCCTCGGCAGCCAGACCGTCAAGGAGTCCGCGGCGACGATGATGGAACGCAGCCGCGACAGCCTCGATGCGATCGCCGACCGCATCTTCGCGGCGAGCGCGCGCGGCCAGTTCATGATCCTGCCCAGCGCCGGCGATGCCGCGCGCTGGCGGATGAAGCGCTGGTTCCCCGAGCGCTATTTCAAGCAGATGCTCAAGGCCACCGCCGCGCTGCGCCAGCCCGCACGCATCGAGCCCTCCGCGGCACCTGCCGAGCAGCCGCAGGCCGACACACCGCACAAGCAGGTCGAATGAACGCCACTGCCACGGACGGCCCTACGACGCGCTGGATGATCTACGGCGCGAACGGCTACACGGGCCGGCTGATCGCCGCCGAGGCGGCGCGCCGCGGGCTGCGGCCGGTGCTGGCCGGGCGCGGCGAAGCGGTGCGCGGGCTGGCCAGCGAACTCGGGCTGGAAGCGCGCGTGTTCGATCTGGCCGATCCGGCCGCGGTACGCGCCGGGCTCGAAGGCATGGCGTTGGTGTTGCATTGTGCCGGCCCGTTTTCGGCCACCTGCGCGCCGATGCTGGAAGGCTGTCTGGCGACCGGCACGCACTACCTCGACATCACCGGCGAGATCGAGGTCTTCACGTATTGCCACGAGCACGATGCACCCGCGTGCAAAGCCGGCATCCTGATCATGCCCGGCACCGGCTTCGACGTGGTGCCGACCGACTGCGTGGCCGCACAACTCAAGCGCGAACTGCCTTCGGCAACCCACCTCGTGCTGGCCTTCGAAGCCGGCGGCGGGCCCAGCCCGGGCACCGCCAAGACCAGCGTCGAAGGGCTTGGCAATGGCGGTCGCGCACGCATCGACGGCCAACTCGTGCGCGTGCCGCTGGCGTGGAAGACGCGCAGCTTCGAGCGCGACGGGCAGGCGCGCAGCGCGATGACGATTCCGTGGGGGGATGTCTATACCTCGTTCGTCTCCACCGGCATACCGAACGTGGAGGTGTACATGGCGGTGTCGCCCAGGACCATCGCCAACGTGCGCCGGCTGCGCCTGCTCGGCCCCCTGTTGCGCAGCGGCATCGTGCAGGGCCTGCTCAAGCGGCGGGTCGAACGCCGCGTGCGCGGCCCCTCCGACGCCAGACGCGGCAACACCCTCACCCACGTCTGGGGCGAGGCGCGCGATGCGCAGGGCCGCCAAGCCCGTCGCCACCTCGTCGTCCCCAACGGCTACACCCTGACCGTGGATGCGGCGCTGGGCATCGTCGAGCGCGTGCTCGCCGGCGACGTGCCGGCCGGCTTCCGCACGCCGTCGCAATTGATGGGTGCGGACTACGTGATGGGGCTGCCGGGCGTGCGCGCCGAATCCGTGTAGAGTGGCCGTCAGGGGATCGTTGCAAGGCGGCGCAGGGGCAGCAGGGCGATCGTTGCCTCGTCCGCTACGCGCGTCGCAGGCCGTTGAATGGAAGAAGGCAACGACCCTCGCCGGGTGGGCGGCGCCGACATGACGCTTTCGATGCGGGGGAGTCGATCCGTGAAGACCGCAGACGACGAGGACGCCAACACCCTGCGCTTCCCGCAGCGCCCGCGCACGCTGCTGCTCACCGGCCTGGCGCTGTCCCTGCTGCTGCCCTTGCTGTTCGCGGTGATGCTGTGGTTCGACTACCGCCACGAACGCGACCTGGCCGACGAGCGCGCGATGGTGGCGGCGCAAGCGGTGCAGCGCCAGCTCGGCGAGCGCCTCACGCTGCTGGTGCATCAGTTGCAGGACGTCGCCGGGCAGGCGCGCACGCAGTCCGCGTGCAACTGCCCGAGCGCGGGCCTCGCACGCCTGCCGGCCGGCTCGATCCTGCAGGACGTGGTGCTGATGCGTGCCGATGCGACCGGCGGCAAGGGCGTGGACATGCTCGATCGTCCGGCGGACGCCTCGTGGCTGCCGCCCCTGCTGCCGAACGCGCAGCCGGCCGGGCTGGCGATCGGCGTTCCATCCCGCGCAAACGGCGATGGCCGCTGGGTGGTGCCGGTGGCCTGGTATGGCGACCGTCCGTGGCGCGTCGGCGCCCGGGTGGACGCCGACTGGTTCGCGCAGGCGCTGGCCGACTTCCCGCTCGGCGAGCACAGCACGGTCAGCCTGCTGCACGTCGAGGGCGTGCTGCTGGCGCACTCGCGGGACAATCAGGCCTCGCTCGGCGCCGCGCTGGATCGCGCCGTGCTGTTCTCCAGCCGCTATCAGGACCGGTCCTCGGGCTCGTTCAGCGACGCCGGCCTGCTCGACCGCGAGCCGCGCCAGTTCGTGTTCCAGCGCATCGCGCACACCCCGTTGATCGTGGTCGTCGGCACGGCCAGCAGCACCATCTTCGCCGCGTGGTGGCCGTTGCCGCTCATCAGTTTCTGCGGCGCGCTGCTGTTCGCCGGGCTGTGGTGGTCGCTGAATCGCGCCTTCGCCCGCAGCCACGGCGCGCAGGAGCGCCTCGTGGACGACCTGCGCCTGCAAACGGCGCGGCTGGGCGAGGCGCGGCGCATCGCCCACATGGGCGATTGGTCGTGGCGGCTCGATCGCGGCGAGGTGTTCTGGTCGCCGGAGGTGTTCGCGATCTACGGCATGCCGGCAACTACCGATGCGATTCGGCTCGAAGACATCGCCAAGCGCGTGCATCCGGGGGATCTGGATCGCCTGCAAAGCTATTTCGCCCTCGCGCTGTCAGGCAATGCCGTCGGTGAAGCGCAGTTCCGCATCGTGCGGCCCGATGGCGTGGTGCGCACGATCTACTCGCGCGGGGAATGGGCCTGTCAGGCTCCAGGCAGCCGCGAAATGCGCGGCATCCAGCAGGACATCACCGAGCTGGCGCAGGCGCGCGAGCGCCTCGGCGAGGCCGAGCGCCAGTACCGTTACCTGTTCGAGCACAACCCGCTGCCGATGTGGGTGTACGACCGCCAGAGCCTGGCCTTCATCGCCGTCAACGATGCGATGCTTGCCACCTACGGCTACACGCGCGAGGAATTGCTGGGCGCGAGCACCCTCGAC
Organism: Pseudomonadota bacterium; assembly: GCA_018242445.1. Classification (GTDB taxonomy): domain Bacteria; phylum Pseudomonadota; class Gammaproteobacteria; order Xanthomonadales; family Xanthomonadaceae; genus SZAS-103. The sequence goes on from JAFEBW010000032.1 coordinate 106,066, forward strand.
ATCCGCCCGCCGGAGGATCGGCAGGCGCTGCGCGCGGCCGCCAACGACGAACCCTCGGCACGCCCGCAGGGCAGCGTGTGGACGCATCTGCGCCGCGACGGCAGCCGCCTGCTGGCCGAAGTGCATGCGCAGCGGATCGACTTCGAGGGCCGCGATGCCTGGCTGGTGCTGGCGCTGGACGTGACCGAGCGCGAGCACAACCAGCAGCGCTTCCAGTTGATCGCCGGCGCCACCAGCGACGCCATCTGGGACTACGACGGCGTCACCGGCGAAACCTGGCGCAGCGACAGTTTCCACAGCCTGTTCGGCTATACCCGCGGCGAAGTCCCCGCCAACCAGCAGGCCTGGATCGAGCGCGTGCACCCCGACGACCGCGAGGCCACCGCCGCCAGCGTGCAGACCAGCCTCACCGACGGCAGCACGTTGTGGGAGCAGCGCTACCGCTTCCTGCGCAAGGACGGCAGCTACGCCGAGGTGCTCGATCGCGGCACACTGCTGCACGACGCCAGCGGGCAGGTGGTGCGCGCGGTCGGCGGCATGCTCGACGTCACCCAGCGCAACCGCGACGAACAGGACCTGCGCCTGCTGCGCCGCGCGGTGGAGTCGGCCGACAACGGCATCGTCATTGCCGATGCGCGCCAGCCCGGCCTGCCGCTGGTGTATGTCAACCACGCCTTCGAGCGCATGAGCGGCTACAGCGCGGCCGAACTGCTCGGCCGCGCCTGTCCGTGCCTGGATCCGGCCCTGGTCGAGGAGCAACACGACATCATGGTGCTGCGCCGCGCGCTCGAGGAACGCCGCGAGGCGCGCGTGCTGCTGCGCGACCGGCGCAAGGACGGGCAACCGTTCTGGAACGACCTCTATGTGGCGCCGGTGCGCGACGCGGGCGGCGCGGTGACGCACCTGATCAGCATCCAGTCGGACGTGACCGAACGCCAGCGCGCGCAGGAGCAGATCGCCTTCAACGCCACCCACGACGAGCTCACCGGCCTGCCGAACCGGCACCTGCTGGTGGATCGCCTGCAGCAGGCCCTGCTCAACGCCGAACGCCGGCAGCGCTCGGTCGCGGTGCTGTTCATCGACCTGGACGACTTCAAGCTGATCAACGACAGCCTCGGCCACACCGCCGGCGATGCCGCGCTGCGCGAGGTCGCACACCGGCTGACGCAGGCGGCCGGCGAGGTCGATACGGTGGCGCGCTTCGGCGGCGACGAGTTCGTGATCCTGCTGACGGAAGGCACCGACGAGGCCAGCGTCGGGCAGGCCATCGTGCGGATCAATCAGGTGCTGGCGCAGCCGTTCACGATCTCCGGCATCCACCACTACGTCGCCTCCAGCATCGGCTGGTGCCGTTCGCCGGACGCCGGCACCGATGCCGAGGCCCTGCTCATGCGCGCGGATCTGGCGATGTACAAGGCCAAGCAGGCCGGCCGCAACCGCGCGGTGGCTTACGAGCCGAGCTTCGACGAGCAGGTGTCCGCGCGCCTGCACCTGGTCAACGAACTGCGCCTGGCGCTGGAACGCGGCCAGTTCGAACTCCATTTCCAGCCGCTGTTCAATCGCGATGGCGCGCCGGTGGCACTGGAGGCGCTGGTGCGCTGGCGGCATCCCGAACGCGGCCTGCTGCTGCCCGGGCACTTCATTGGCGTGTGCGAGGAGTCCGGCCTGGTGGTGCCGCTCGGGCGCTGGGTGCTGGGCGAGGCGATGCGCCACCACGCCGCGCTCGCGGCAGCGGGCTTGGGCACGCTGCGGCTCGCGGTCAACGTGTCGGCCTTGCACTTCCAGCAGGATCTGTACGCCGACGTCGATGCGGCGCTGCGCGAGCACGGCGTGCCGCGCGGCATCCTCGAACTGGAGCTGACCGAGAGCGTCATCATGGGCAACCCCGACGCGGCGATCGACGTGATGCGCCGCCTCGACGGCCTCGGCGTCGCCCTGTCGGTGGACGACTTCGGCACCGGCTATTCCAGCCTGTCCTACCTCAAGCGCCTGCCGATCGACCGCCTGAAGATCGACCGCAGCTTCGTCAGCGACCTGGGCGTGGACGCCGACGATGCCGCGATCTGCACATCCATCATCCGCATGGCCCACAGCCTGGGCCTGTCCACCGTCGCCGAGGGCGTGGAAACCACCGCCCAGCTCGACTGGCTGCGCGAGCAGGGTTGCGACGAGATGCAGGGCTACCTGCTGGGGTACCCGTTGCCGTTCGCGCAGATGCTGGATCAGCTCACCACGACACGGACGGCATAATCCCGGACGACGGGCGAAGCCGTGACGTGTTGACGGCCGCGCGATCGAATCATGTTTCAAGTCGCGCGCTTTGCCACATGCATTGCCGACCGAGCCGGACGCCGCGCCCGGTCGCGCCCGGCGTTCAGTTCTTCCAGCAGGTGCCCAGCCCCGCGGCGTCGGTCAAGGTTCCCTGGTAATACCTCTGCCCGGTCTGATCGATGCCAACCACGGCGCACGTCGTGTCGCGTTGCGCCTGCGCACTGCCGGCAAGCGGGGTTGCCTGCACCAGAAACGTGGTCCGTGTCAGCGCTGGTGCCGCGCCGAAGGCATAGGTGTAAGAACTGCCTGTTTGCGAAGCGCTGGCGCAATCCAGCGCGGGAAGCGCGTTGGCGTTCCCGCTGGAGTCCTGGTCGTAACGCAGGTTGGTGGTATTGAATCGCTCCATGTAGTTTGCGTATTGCATCAGGCACGCCGTGGCCGCGTTTCGGTTCGTCTTGGTGATGTAATTGATGTAGGACGGGTAGGCGATCGCCGCGATGACCGCAATCACGGCCACCACGATCATCAATTCGATCAACGAAAACCCGGCGGCAACGCCACTCCCGTTGCCCGAGCGGATGCATGGCACATGGCTCTTGGCGACCATCTGGGTTCTCCGCGCGCGAACGGCGCTCATGGGTTCACCAATTCACGCCACGACACGCGCGACGGATTGTTGTTGGCTGGCGGATTGGTCGGCAGGATCGCCGCCGTGCCGCCGACCGTCTGGGTGACGATATAACTCTTGCCACCGTATTGCACGGAAGTGGGCGTACCGACGCCGTTGAGCTGGACGCCCGCGACGGTGGAGCTGCCGCCACTGAACCCGCCGCTGGCATCCGGGAAATAACCCTGCGAGAAACCGCCGCCGTTCGCCGGGTTGAATGCCATGGTGAAGCCGGTCTGCGTGCCGGAATTGCATTGCGCCGCCGACACTCGCGGCGGGATGGTGGTGTTCACCACGATGGCGCCCGAAATGAACGTGGCGTTGTAGATGACCTGTTCGCCCTGCCCTGCGAACTGGCCGGTTTTTGTTCCCGGGTCGGGAAGATCGAACAGCCAGCCGAACTGGTTGCCGCTCGGGCACGCGGAGGTCGCCGCATCGCCCTTCCAGCAGATGACGCTGGTGGACGACAGGTAACGATGCGTCGTATCGGTCGGCACGGGCGGCGGCACCAGCGTCTGCGTCAGCAGATTGCTGCGCGTGAAAGCGCCGCCCGCCGACAAGGCCGCGTATTGAGCCGTGGAGTTTGCGATTGCATTCCACGCATTCATGTTCCAGTCCCAGATGCCGTAGAAGGTCTGGGCCGTGCTGGGGCTGGCGGACGACGTGCCGGTTGCATACTGGACGCCTTTGACTGCCGATGCCTGCGTCTGGTTGCCGGTTCCGAAATACACCATGGCGCGCGTCGACGTTCCGGTCTGCACGGCGAGTACCGTGATGGCCGTGGTGATGGGCTGCGCAGTGCCGGCCGCATTGTTCGCGACGAACAACGGGCCTGGGGCGCCAGTGAACGAAGACAGTTTCCAATTCGTCGTCAGACTGCCGGTCACGTCGAAACGCCACACGTTGCCCTGGGTGTCGCCTGCATACAAATAATCGGCGATGCCGTCGCCGTCCAGATCCACCGAGGTCACGTCGGTGAGGCTGTCGGGGCTCGCCGACGAGCCAACGCCCGTATCCAGAAACTGATAGGACACGGTGCCGGTCAACGAATTCACCAGCCCGATGTAAACGCCAGCCGTGGTGGAATTGTTGACGCTGCCGTCGTTGTTGGTGTGCCTGCCGCTGCCGAAGATGATGGCCCATTGCCCATTGTGCATGCGCGCAATGATCGGCGTGCCCGTGGTCGCGCCCAAATGCGTGAGCGTGCTGTTGTCCCAGTCGCCGACAACGTTCGAAGCCGCGAACGCGGTGGGATTGGTCACGTCGAGGGCATATATTTCCTGCCCGCTGGAACCCACGCCGCCGACCAGCCACGTGTGCCATTTGTTCCCGTAAAACAGGTCGCTGGCGACCGGCGTGGCGTCGACCAGGTAATCGTGCTTGTACAGCGGGTCGGCCAGATTCACGGCCTTGTTCAACAGCACGTCCGAGGGCATGTACGCCATCAGTTCCTTGCCGTTGTTCAGTGCGGTGTTGTAGGTTCCCGACGACGTGTAGGCACCGGCCTGAAAGCCGTGCATGAAGCCATCGTTGGCACCGGAGTACACCACGTTGACGCGCGTTGCATTGCTCGTGGCGTAGGCGCTGAACGCCTGTGCCGAACCACCGTTCTCGGGCATGGTGGCGGCAGGATAGAGCAGATCCTGGAACGTATCCGGATACAAACCGACCGTGGGAGCCCCCACGAACGTCGGGCTGGCGTTGATGACGTCGCCGAACACGTAACTGCGCGCGCGCAAGGTTCCCGGAGGGGGTGGCTGCAATTGCTCGACCGAGCGCACGCCCTGCATCCATTGCACACGCTGCTGGCCCTGGTTGTCGACCGTGCCGGCCGGATTCTTGTTCAGCGCCGTCTGCGCTGCCGCGCTCAGGCTGCTCCACGCGAACAGCGTGCCCGCACCCGACCCATCCCAGGTGTACAGGTTGCGCGCGGACGGCGCCTGCACCGGGATGGTCGTGATCGGGTTGCCGGCGCTATCCACCCCCATGCTGTCGCAAGGCCCACCGGTCAGCACGCATTTGGCATCCCAATTCGCTGTCGTGCTCACGGCCAGGCTGCCGTCGGATTGGATCACCAACGGGTCGGCGACCAGCGAGCCCCACCAGTTGTCGGAAGAATACGACGCGAGGAAGAATTGCGTGTTGGCGGTCACCTTGCCGGTGACCGTGTTGGAGCCGGCGCTGGTGTTGGACAGGAAGGGCGAGGCGAGGAAACAGACGATGGCATGCACGTTGTTGCTGCCGCCGGTACCGGCGGAAAATCCGAACCGCAATGACGATGGCAAGGGGCCGTTGAACGCGGTGATGTCCTGATTGGCGAGCACCGGCTGGAAATCGCCGTTGTTGTAACTGTAGGAAAAATTCAGCAGCCCGCCGGGCGAGATGGCGAGCTTGTACGTGATCGGCCAGGCGACATTCGCAGGCGGGGTCGTGCCGGTGGGGTTGCGTGTGGCGGATTTCGAATTGTTGGCTATCGGCTGGCTGTCCGGCAGTACCGCATAGCCGCCGGGAATGGCATTGTAGTTGTAGGGAATGTTGGCCCACGTCGTGCCCGAGGCGTCCGTCGCGTATTGCCCGCGCCGGCAAGCCGTCTGCACTTTGCCGGCATTGGAACCGCCCGCGTAATAGGTCGGGTTCATGCTCTGCAGCCAGGCCCAGTTGGTGTTGCCGGCACCGCGCAGGCCAATGCGTTCGGGTTGATACTGGGGGCCCGTCCCGGCGCTGATCTTGCCCTTGTTCGCGCTGTAATACGTGTTGGTGCCGTTGGCGGTGGCGCCGAGGGGGTCGTTCGAGTTGTAGATGCCCCCATTCACCCCCGACCCGCTCGTGCCGGTCAGTTGCGGATTGGTGCCGTTGTCGCCGGTATTGAGGAAATTGCCGAACTCGTCGATACCCAGCCCAAGATACCCGTTGGTGATGCCATCGTATTTGCCGTTGCCATTGGAACAGTCGTAGCCCATCGACCCGCCCTCGGCGCCCGTCGTGGTTGGAGCAGTCTTGGTGCCGTCGGTGAGAAAGAACACGATGCCGTCGGCACCGTTGTGTGCCAGGCCGCCGCTGTCGCCGCCATAGGTATACGTGGTGAAGGTGATCTGGATGCCCTGGCTCAAGGGAAACGGCGGGAAAGCCGACAGGATCGCGCCGGTTTGCGAGTTTTGCGCCGGAGTCAGGATCAGGGCGCCCTGACCGGGAATGTCAGCCACGCCGCTGTTGTTGAAGGCATTGCCGAAACCGGTCGGACATGCCGGAATGGTACCGGAGCCATTGCCGGCGGTCAGGCAGGCATCGTTCAGCGCCGTCCAGTTGAGCTTGGCCGAAACACCGGTGAAGTTGTCCGAGTAAGTGGTCGCGGCGGCGCTTCCCGCCAGCAGGACTCCAGTCACCGCAACGAACAATTTGGCGCGACGGATCGACATGATCGTTTCCTCGACAAAGGCAACTGCAAGCGTGCCGAATGCTGCGCCGCGCCATGGCGCGGAATGCATTGCTTCAATTCCTGAACGTTGATTGCAAGGTCACGATGGCACGGTTCCCCACGGTGGCCGGATCGCCGCTGCGCGAGGTGATGCGGTAGTAATCGGCCAGCGGATTTTGCCCGCCTTGACCGTAGGGATTTTGCCCACCGATTTTCTTCGCCGGCGGGTTGGGCGCCAGGAACTTGCCCATGTACTGCACCACGTACTGGGGTTGCGCGGCGGCAAGCGAACCCGGGTTGTAATTGGAAGAGGCCACCGTTGCGACGACCACGGCGGGATTGTTGTCGTTGAACGGATTCGCCAGGCACGCCGTGACGGGAGAAGTATTGCCGCTGGGAGTCGAGCAGTCCTCGAACCCGGCTGGTGCCGCCGATCCGGCTGCTGCCGTCTGGATGGCCACCTGCGCCTGCCGCATCGCCGCCTCGGCACCCTGAAACGCCACCTGGCGATCGAGCTGGTTGGCCGCGGCGCTGTTTTGCAGGATGGTGACCCCGATCGCCGCCAAACCCACCAGCGTGACCACCACCAGCAGGATGAGGGCCATGATCAGCGCCACGCCGCGTTGTGCCCGCGGCGGGCAATTGGACGCATGCGACGTGCCGGAGGATCGGATCATTCAATTCACCCGATTGCGCAGGGTTGTGGTGAAGGCATAGGTGCGCGCGATCGGCGCATTGCCTTGCGCGCTCGCACGCTGGAACGTGCTGGACGCCGTCAGTTGCACGTTGACGGCCGTCACGCCACCCCAGCCGTTGTTCGTGGTGATCACGTTGGCCGGCTGGAATTGCGTGGCGATCGCGCTGATGCTCGGATTGAGGTAGGTGATGGTCAGCGCACTCACGTTGCGCACCATCTCCTGCGTCACCGGCGTGGGAACACCGCCGGTGTTTTGCAGGCTGACCCGGAACAAGGAGGTGCCGCCGACCGCGTTGTTGCCGATGTACCAATCGACCGCAGCGAGCTTGGCCACCATCGAATTGCCGGGAAAACAGAACACTTCCGGCGCGCCGTTGTTGGTGCACAACGAACCCTTCGGATAACCCAGGCGCACGCTGGAATTGCCGGGGTTGCCGCCGGCCGCCGCGAACGTGGCCACCCCGGACGCCGCGCTGAAACCATTGATCTGCAGGATGGCGGCATGGCTGGGCGTGCACACCATGACCGGATCGCCAGCGGCCAGAGAAGGGGCTGGAACCCGCAACGTGAATTGGGCGGCGGTATCGTTGTAAGCGGCGCTGGTCGCACCCGGATCGAAGCCCGCATTGATCAACTGGATGGAATTGGCACCGGCAACCGGTGCGCCGACGGCGCCGAACCCGGCCAACGCGGGGTCGGCGGTTGCATCGACGTAGCCGTGGACGACGTTGTTCCAGTCGGCCCACCACGCGGGCGTGGATGCACCGCCCGGAGCGTTGTTGAGCACGTTGCTGATCCTGTTGTTCGCGCTGTTGCACCCGGTCAAGCCGGACTCGCGTATGTCGCGCGCCATCAACTCGAACGCTATGCGCGAACTGCCCTGCACTTCGGCCAGCGCGTTGTTGGTGCGAAAACTCTGCTGACCCGACAGGAACAACCCGGTGACCGCGAGCATCACCAGCAGCCCGAGCACCAGGGCCACCATCAGCTCGATGAGGGTGAAACCTGCCGTACGCGGCGCTTTGCGCGCTTTGGAACGTGCGTGGGCGAACGAATGCTTCATAGCTGCGCCGCCGTCTGCACGGTTTGATTGCTGGTGCCGCCCGCGCCGCCACGGCTGTCGTCGAAGGCGATGGTGACGGTGCAACTGGCGGTGTTGGAACAGGCGATCGTGCCCGTGGTGCTGGCCACGGCACCGAGGGTGTTGCCGAGCTGCCGGCACCATTGATTGATCTGCACGCTGGCCAACGATGCCGCAGCCGCAGGACAACTGTTGGCCGTGAAGGTCTTGTTGTAAGCGCCGGCCTGCGCCTGCGCCACGTCGGCGCGCATGGCATCGAACATGGAATACGTGGCCACGGTTGCCATGCTGCGGGCCATCGCGCTGTTGTTGGTCGACAAGGCGCGCGCCTGCAGCGCTGCCATCGCCAGGAAACCGATCGAGACCAGCAGCACGGCGATCATCACTTCCAGCAGACCTACGCCACGTTGATCACGAGGGAGGTTGGCTCGGATCATGGGCAGGCTCCGGTGGCGGTAGTGGTTGCGACGATGTTGCCGGCGGTGATGCTGATGACCCGCTGGTTGCCGCTGGCGAGCTGCGACGTGCACACGATGGCGATGGTGCCGTTGAACGGCGTATCGGAGTTGGCCGTGGGTTGATACCCGACCCCCAACCCGGAGAATCGCACCGCCGCAATGCCCGCGCTGCCGACCTGCAACGGCGCCACCATCCCCGGGGGCGCCACCCGCAACCGCGTGACCCCGGCCGCGCCCTGCGGTCGCGTATACACCGCGCCGCCTGTCGTTCCGCACGCCGCGCCCAGGGTGTCGCCCGAATTCAGAGCCTGCGTGCTGCCGCAGAACTGGGTGGTCGCATTGAGCTTGATGGCGTTAATCTGCGCCACATTGATCGCACTGACCAGCGCATTGGCGGTCGTGGCCAGCCGGTTGGACAAGATCATGTTGTTGAAGCTGGGCACGGCAACGAGAACCAGCACCGCCGCCACCGCAACGGTGACCATCAATTCGACGAGCGTGAACCCACCCGCGAACCCGCGAACGTCGCCGGGGCCTGTCGATACACGCGGCGCATGCAAGCGATTCCCCACGTCGCACCCCTCGATGGTCGCTCGAACCGGTGATACCTTGAGCCAATGTCCGGCGTTCGGCAAGCACTCCGTGACGAATGGGCCGTTCCAACCGATCAGCGGCCCTTGGGCGACGGCTGCGCGCGGGTCATTCTCCAGCGCCACGGTTACCGTGCCACGCTGCTCGCAGGACGCGATCAGGGTGCGCAGCGCGCCGCCGGATGGCACAGATCGACTGCCACCAGCGGGACGAAGTACCGCTCGAATCCGGCATACGGCAGAGGCATGCGCGAGATCGCATCGGCCACGCTCGTGCGCGCGACATCGTCGACCGGGCAATCGTCGAACCGGATCGGCAGGATCACCTGCCCTCCGCGTTGCTGGCGAAACCACACGCGGCAATGGACACCGGCGGGTACGCGGATCGTGCGCCATTGCCGCAACAAGGCGTCTTGCAGGGCCTCGATGTAGGCCGACCGCGCAACGCCCGCGGCATCCGCCGGCGCAACCGGCGAAGACGATGCGGCACTGCGCAGCGACGCCGATCCGGTCGAGCCGACAGCATCCGCCGACGCTACCGGCAACGGCGATGCGGGGCCCTGTGCTGCCGGCGCGGGTGCCATGTCCGGCGAGACGTGCGCCAATTGATTCTTGCGATCGACGAGCGAGCGCGTCGCAGGCTCGATCAACTGCACGCGTATCGAGGCGTCCGCCGGCGGGCCTGCGTCATCGGCCAGCGTTTGCGGCGCGCGGGCATCGGGCCCAATGGCTTGCGCCGGCGGGGACGCCATGGCTTCGAGCGGGAACGATGGTGCGCTTTTCCGTGCACCGGGCATGGATGGCGCCGCACTCGGCATTCGCGATGCGCGGCCGCCGGCAGGGGATGCGGCGCGTTCGGATCGAACAACCTCGGCAGTCACGGCCGGCGCTCGCGCCGCTTGCGACGGCAAGGACGCAGCGGGATCGGCCGGCAGTACGGCGTGACGTGGCTGCACGGTCAGCAAGGTCGCCATGATCGCGCGACCGAAGCCGTTGCCATGGTTGACCTCCGGCCGGATCAACCAGCCCCAGTACACGATGAAGGCCAGCAGCGCATGGATGGCCAGCGACCCGGCCACCGCGCGCACCCTGGCAGAGCCCATGTTCATGGCGCCATCGTAGCGCCGCACATGCATGATGGGGCGCGGCAGGCGGGACTCTGCGCCGCATCGGCGCGCGGCCGGCGTCGCCGGCATCGGAACGGCCGGCGCGCCCCCATGCCGGCCACGGAACCGGGGAAGGCTCCGCCCGGAACCTGCCGGCTACTGCGCCCAGCAGGTGCTCGTGCTGTCGCTGCCACCCGAATTCTTGGCGGAGCGGACGTTGGTGCTGGTCACGGTGAACGACGCGCAGGCCGTGTCGGCCGTCTGCGGGCCGGTCGGGCTGGCCGTCAGCGAATAGCTGGTCGCCGCCAGCGTGGACGCGAGCGTGTAGTAGCCGTTCTGCGAGGTCGTCGTCAACGCCGGGCAGTTGGTGGTGTAGGAAAAACTCTGCGCATAGCAGCGCTCGAGGATGGTCTGGTTGAGCGACAACAAGGAGTAGGCATCCGAGCGCCTGCCCCGCAGGACGTAGTTGTTGTAGGCCGGGATGGCGATCGCCGCCAGGATCATGACGATCAGGACGACGATCACCAGTTCCACCAGCGTGAAGCCTTGCTGCAAGCCGCGTCGCGCGATCATGGTTGCATTCCTCATTTGATCTGCCACCAGCCGGAACGGGTCGGTTGATGCCCGCGCTCTTTCACCGTACCCACGCCCGGCGTGCCTTTGGATGATGTCTTGCTCACCACCTTGATGGCGCCCACGCCATTGGACAGGTTGGCGCGGATGATGGACGGCGTCGGCACATAGATCGTGCCCATCGACATGCCCACCGGGTTCTGGCCGAGGTACTGCTGGGCCGAGGAATTGAGGTTGCCCGAGCCATTCACGTCCAGCTCCGGCTTGCTGAACTGGCCGCCGTTGGCATAGGCCACATCCATCAGCCACGACACGCCGCCGATCGAACACAAACCCTTGCTCGGCGTGTAGGTGTCGAAGATGATGCCGCCATTTTCGACCACCGCCGGCGAAATGACGCGCTCACCCGACAGCGGCAGGTCGTAATACCAGCCGTACTGGGACGACCAGTTCACGGTGTTGTTGGACGTGGTGCGGATGTCGTTCGGGAAGCCGGTGACGCTGGACGGAACCGTGGTGATCGTCTGCTGCTGCAACGACGACCGCGTGCGCGTGGTGGCCGAACCGTTGTCCCACACGCCATAGAAGCTCTGCGTGTTGGTGTTGGTCAGGTCGAACGACTGCAGCAACTGGCCGGTTCCGAAGAACACCATCAACCCCAGGCTCGACGGGAAGTTGGGATTCAAGGTCAGCACCGGCGGCACCGTGATGGGCTGCGGATTGCCGCCGCTGTCGCGCGCCTGGAACAACAGCCGCACCTTCCACAAGGCGGGGTTGGACGCGCCCACGTCGATGGCCCACATGTTGCCCTGCAGGTCGCCCGCATACACCTCGTCCACCGGGAAGCCGAGCACGCCGCTGGAATTGGCCGCCACGATGGTGGACAGGCCGTTGGGCAGCGCGGCATTGCAGGCTGTCGCCGGCACGCCCGGAGCCGTGCACAGGTTGATCTTGGCGATGACCGCACCGGATTCGGGCTTGACCGCGTAGAAGATCGGCATGCCGCTGGCGCTGTTGTAACCGTTGCCGAACATCACCGCAAAACCGGCCACGGTGGCGCTGCTCGAGGAATCGACGACCGGGTTGGCCGCCGTACGCACGATGCTCGGCGCGCTGAAGCTCAGCCCCATGTCCGCATCGCTGAACTCCCACTTCACCGCGTTCGCCAGAGTGGCTTCGGAAGACAGGTTCTGCGGGTTGGTCACATCCAGCGCATAGATGGAATTGCCGCCGGCGTTTTCGCCGCCCACCAGCAAGGTGTGCCACTTGCCATCCGAACCGAACAGCACATCGTTGACCTGCGGCGCGCCGTCCACGAAATACTGGTGGCTGGAGTTGTACAGGGGCGATGCCAGGTTGGCCAGGTTGCCGAACACGGCATTGGGCACGAAGGCGAATTTTTCATTGCCCGTGGTCGGGTCGATGGCGTGCAGCATGCCGTCGTTGGCGCCGGTATAAAGCACGTTCGGACGCGGCGTCGTCGCATACGTCTGCATGAAGCTCAGATAGGATGCGTCCTGATACGGGCCCATCGGCTGGCCGACATAGATCGGGTTGCTGTCGACGATGTCGCCCAGGATTCCGGAGCGATTGCGGAACGCGCCGCCATTGCGCACTTCCTGCGACGTATCGCCACGCAGGTATTGCACGCGCAGTTGCGCGTTGCTGAGCGTCGGCGGGGTTACGGCCGGGTCGCCGGGTTGCGCCAGTTGCCCTTGCTGGGTCGCGTTCAGGCTTGCCCAGCGGAAGGGAATGCCCGCACCGGAACCGCCTCCGGCAGGATTCCACGTCGCGATGTAGCGCCCGGTATTCCAGCCGCCTCCCGCAACCTGGCTGTTCAATTGGGTCTTGGTACTCCACGACGGAGAGGTCGCGATCGCGCCGCTGGAGTTGATCGTGTAGGCGTCGATGTCGCCAGTCCAATCGGAGTACGGCGTATCGGAGGTATTGAACGATGCCTGATACACCTGCGAATTCGTGTTCAGGCTGCCCGAGTTGACCGCAATGGCGGTGCTCGAAAGATTCGCGCCCTGGATGGAGATCAGGATGCTGTTCAGGTCGTTGACCAGCGCGGTGGAGCTGTACGCCGGGAAGTAATTCGCGGTGCCGCCGGCCACGGCCATCGCCTTCAAGGTGGCGGCGGCCTGCGGATTGACCGTCGGCGCCACGCCGGCACCCAGGCCGATGACGTAGGTCTTGATCCCGGCGGAATTCAACGCCGCGATGGAGTTGACGGCGTCCGTCAGCGCCTGGTCGTTGGTCGTGCCCAGCGAACCGTCGCCGTTGAAGGTTGCCGTCACGCCATAACCCGTGCCCGAGTCGCTGCCCAGCGGCGGCCAGTTCTTGTTGGCCTTGTCCTGGGTGGGCAGGCCGTCGGAAATCAGGATCACGTATTGCTGGCTGCAACTGGGCTTGGTGACGGTACTCAGGTACGTCTTGGCATAGGCCATCAGGCCGCCGGTGGGCGATTGCACGGACCACGACTTCAGCTCGCTGGTGCCGCCATTGTTGGTTTCCGGCGCCAGGGCGGGAGCGAATGCGTTGATGACCGCCGCCACCGAAGCCGGGGTGGGGCTGACGCCGGCACTCTGCATCGCAACGGTGGTCTGCCCGCTGGTGCCGTCGGCGCTGCCGTAATAACCGAAGCCGCGCTTTTCATACATCACCTGCGGCGAATACGGCACGTAACCGGCGTTGGTCGGGCCGGTCTGGCGGATACCATTGGGCGTCGTGTTGGCATAGGTGACGGTGATGCCACCGTTGTTGTAATTGGTCAGGGTATAGCTGGGCGGGAACGGGGATGCCGGCGTGACCGCCCCATAATCGAGGAATACCGTTGCCAGGCCGCCACCTGCATACAGCACGTCGTTGACGCTGGCATCGTCGCTGGACTTGGCCACCAGCATGTACTGGTTCGACCCCAGCACGCCCGGTGCATACTGCGCGGCGATGCTCGTGCAGTAATTTTTCACGTTGGCCGATGCCGTCGTGTACTGGTAACAGGGGTTGGTCACCCACTTCTGCCCGACCGGATGCGTGCTGTTGTCGTTGCTGAACTGGAAACCGCCCGGCCCGGACATCTGATAGAGCCACGTGGTGTACGGGTTGCCGGCGTTGCCCTTGTAACTGATCAAGGCAAAGTCGGTGTTTTGCGCGTACGTCGCAACGATCGCCTGGATGCCGGCCTTGGCCACGTTCAGGCGGCTGTCGCTGTTGTCGACCAGATTGCCGCCGGAATTGACCGTGATCGCATCGGTGGCAGGCCCCGCAATCCCGTTGACCGGCGTGGTGAACCCGGAGGGCACGCTGAAATTCACGGGCGAACTGGAATTGGCCATCGAGGCGTCGCCGCCCGTCAACGACCCCGAACCGGTCATGATCGCGCCGGACAGGGTGCCGTCCATCGATTGCGAGTTGCCGATCGCGAACACCACCTGCGGCCGCCCGGCGGTGGTGATGGTCAGCGGCACCTGCGAAATCGCCAGCGGCGGCGGCGCGCCACCGGCAAGGGCGATCGGCAAGGGGCCGGAACCCGACAAGCCGGCGAGGACGACCAGCGTGCTGGTCAACAGGAGCGTGCGCGATGACATGAGTTTCATGATTGTTTCCTATTTCCCTGTGCGCCCGGCATGCTGGCGCTTACTGCACGGAAGTGTCCTGGAGGAGCACGGGTGTCGTGCCGTCGGGCCCGACGCCATTGGCCGTCACCCGGAACACCTGCAGGATGCCGCCATTGCACCCGTAGGACGAACTGCAAAAACTCTGACCCGGTGCGGCAACGGACGGCAGTTGTTCGATGATGACTTGCGCGGTGGATTGCGAATATGCCGAATTGGTGTACGAGCCGCTGGGCAGAATCCCAGATCCGGTCCACGAAAACGCGGGCTGCGCCCATTGCGGCAGACTCGACCAGTTGAACGTGTAGGTGCCGTTGGTGTTGAGGGAAAAACCGTTCAACACCGCCCCGTTCAGCACCTGATTCTGGCCGTTGATGAGTGCGCCTTCACTGGTCGTCAGCCCCATCTGCGCCGCCCACGCGGCGCTCGCCAGGCGGTTCTGGTTGGCCACCAGCTGCATCGCGACCAGCGCGATGATGCTCAGGACGATCAGCAGCACCAAGCCGACGAACAAGGCGAAGCCTGCCTGACCACGATGGCGGATGATGGCGGTCGCGTTCATAGCGATACATTCCTGATTTGTTCGGTGATCTCGAAGACGTGCCGCAAACGGGTATCGGTCGGCACGGTCACGGTCGTCCCGAGGACGTTGAAGGTCGTGGCGCCGCCGGTCGGGTTGGAACCCAGCGCGCCCTCGATCAGGAAGCCGATGCGCACGGCGCCGACCATGGTCCAATCCGCGACCGCACCCGCCGGCAACCAGCGGTAATTGCCGGCGTTGTTCACGCCATAGAGCACCTGCATGTTTTCCACCCCGGGCACGATCGGCGTACCCACCCACGCCCCACCCACGAGGGTGGCCCGGTACAACGCACTTTGCCCGCCGGCACCCTGCGCCACGTAGAACGCCTGTTGCTGCAACGGCACGAACTGCGACCCCAACGGGAACTTCACCGGCAGCAGGGACGACGTGTTGCCCGGCGCGCCTGCGCCGTGGGTGATGGTCACCGCCGAACCGGACCCCGATTGCCCGGTGATCATGAACACGGCCGATTTGCCGCAATCGGAAATGGAACCCGGCGTCGGCAGCCCCACGTTGGACAATGTGGAAACCACGTTGCTGACGCTGTTGTCGGTGACGACGAAATGATCGGCCGTGGGGTCGATGCTGTTGACCCCTGCCGGGGCGGTGCCGGGCATCTCGCCGGACAAGACCAGAACGTCGTTGCCCGGCTCGGCGGCAATGCCCGCCGACCCGAACGAAGCATCCATGGCCGGCGTCCAGTGGGAGGCCGTCGCATCGTTGGCGGCATTGTCCGCGGTGATGGTGACCGTGTTGGCGCCGGTACCGGAAACCGTGCCGGGGGTACCGGTCGCGTCGTAGCCCTGCACCGCGAGCTGGTAGTTGTTCACCAGCGGCCCCGGCCCGGAAATCAGGTTCACCGAGGCCTTGGTCAGCGTGCCGCAGCCGCCGAAACCGGCGCCACGCACCGCCGGGGAGATGATCGCGCTGATCGCGTTGTCGGCGTTCTGGATCGACGATTGCGCATGGGAGCTGCTGTAGATCTGCTTCATCGCAACGAAAATCGCGACGATGCCGAGCACGACCAGAATGCCCAGCGTGAGGGCGATCATGACCTCGATCAGGGTGAAGCCGCCCGCGCGGCGCACGCCGGCGCGGATCACAGCAGCGTCTCCAGCTGGAAGGTGCGGCGGTTGCTGCTGGAATGCAGGGTGGTGCCGGCGGGCGTGTCGTCGAAACTGACCGTGGTCACCACGTCGTAATTGTTGTTGGCCGTCAGCGTCACCGTCACCGTGGCATTGGCCCCGGGCAGGGTGGTGTTGACGACGTTGAGCCATTGCCACACGTCATAGGCTGCCAGTTGCGCGCCACTGCATGGGCCGGATCCGGATGGATCGCACATCATTCCGGGGGCGGTGATCGACCCGCCGGTATAGCTCACGTTGTAACTGCCGGACTGCGCCGCTGCGCTGTTCTGGCGCATCCGCGCGATGATGTCGCTGGCCAGTTGCGAGCTCTGCTGCGCCAGATAGCCGCTGTTGGTCGAACGGTGCACGGTGACCAGCACGGCGGCGATGCTCATCATGCACAACGACACAATCAGCACCGCGATGAGCACTTCCAGCAAGGTGAAGCCCGTTTGCATCTTGCGCATCGCCACCACTCCTCAAGGACAAGTCAGGGCGCCACCGTTGGGATCCAGGCCCGGGGTTTCGGAGTTCTGGACGTACCCGCCGACGTTGACCAACACCGAACGCGCATACGCGCTGCCCCGCGAATCGCAGAAAGTGAACAGGCTCACCCCCGTGGCAGGCAGGCCCGAAACCAGGCCTCGCGGGGTGAACGTGATGGGGCTTGCGCCGCCGCTGGACTTGATCGTCACGCCCGTCACGGCGACCTTGCCCGCCGAAAGCAGGGTGGGCGCACCGACGGCCGGCGTGGAAACCACCCCCCAGCCCGTATTCCAGTCCGCCGAACACGTGGTCGACGTTTGGCTGGCCGTGGGGCACACCACGATGGGTTGCCCGCCCCGCATGGCCCCGTTGCGTGCGTACTGCAAGGAGTTGATCAGGGTGTTGACCGCGCTGGTCTGGCGACCGTTGGCCATCGTGCTGCTGAAACTCGGCAACGCCATGGCCACGACGGTCGCCACCACGAGGATGGTGATGACCAGTTCCACCAACGTGAACCCATGCGCCGCCGATCCCGGAGAGGGCCATGCCCGCCTCGGGTGTACATCGGCTGTCTTGCTGGGAGTGTCTGTCACTGGATTCCCCTCTCCATCCGCACCGACCCTTCGCGGCCCCGGGAACGATACAGGGTTTGCAAGATGCGCAAGACCTGCCGCACGAAACCCGCACCGACCGGCCTGAACCGCGCACCGGCTGCCACCGACCCGACCGCTTCCGCCTGCAACGACGTACACGCCACGCCGACGTTGCAGCAACCGCGGCGACGATAAGGCGTCGGCTCCGGGGACGGCAAGCTTGACCCGACCAGCGAGGCAATCCGGCGCATGTGCGGCACGCGCCACCGGGCAAGCGAGGTGGCCCCGCTGGCATGGCTTGCCGCCAGCGGGGCATGATGACCTCCATGCCCCGCCCGCCCCCGCCCGCGCACCCGCTCGAAGCCCTCTGGCAGGCGCCGGCCTTGATCTCGGCGGTGCTGGCCGGCGAGGGGCTGGCGCTCATCCTGGCCCTGACCCCTTTCGCCGGGGGCGACCGCTGGGTGTATTTCGGGCTGGCGTCGCTGCTGATCCAGTGGGTCATCGTGCTCACCCTGGGCGCGCTGTACCTGCTGCGGCGCCCGCTGGCGCACTGGCGGCCACTGGCGATCGCGTGGCTGGTGCTGGGCTTGCTGCTGCTCGCCACCGCGACCGTCGGGATGGCGGCAGGCTACGTATTGCACGCGAGCGAATTGCAGCCCGACCGCCTCGACCGCCTGTTCGTGCTGCGGGTGATGGGCCTGGCGCTCACGGTTGGGTTGTTCGGGCTGGCGGCCTTCCAGAACTACTGGCGGGCGCGGCAGATGGTGGTGCAGGCCAAGCAGGCGGAGCTGGAAGCCTTGCAGGCGCGCATCCAGCCACATTTTTTGTTCAACACCCTCAACACCGGCGCGGCGCTGGTGCACGCCCGGCCCGAGCAGGCCGAGCGCCTGCTGCTGGATCTGGCCGACCTGTTCCGCGCCGCACTGGCCGGCCCGCGCAACATCGCGCTGGCCGACGAGGTGGGATTGACCCGACGTTATCTGGAGATCGAATCCCTGCGCTTCGGCGAGCGCCTGCGCCTGCATTGGGAATTACCCGATCCGCTGCCGGCGTTGGCGGTGCCGGCGCTGTCGATCCAGCCGCTGGTGGAAAATGCGATCCGCCACGGCATCGAGCCCTTGGCCCACGGCGGCAGCATGGAGATCCAGATTGCCTCAGCCGATGTGGCGCTCACCATCACCGTGCGCAACGACCTGCCCGGCGATGGCGCTGCCGCGACCGCGGGCCACGGCGTCGGCCTGGCCTCGGTGCGCGAGCGCATCCGCGCGCTCGACCCCCAGCACCGCGATCTGCTGGAAACGCGCGTCGAGGGCGGCCGCTACGTCGCCATCCTCCGTTTGCCGGTCGTTCCGCTGGCCAACGGGTCAGGCCGGCCTCACACCACCACGCGGTAACAGGGCTTGTAGTCGCCGGACATCTTCATCCGCCCCTGCGCCACGAAGGCGCGCAGCAGCGCATCCAGCGCCTGCATGATGGCCGGGTCACCGTGGATCTCGAACGGCCCTTCCTTCTCGATGCACTTCATGCCCTCCTCCTTCACGTTGCCGGCGACGATGGCCGAGAACGCGCGGCGCAGGTTGGCGGCCAGCTTGTGCACCGGCTGCTCGCGGTGCAGGTCAAGCGCGGCCATCGCCGCATGCGACGGCTCGAACGGATGCTGGAGATCCTCGGGCACGGCCAGCGACCAGTTGAAGAAGAATGCATCCTGGATGCGGATGCGGCGCTGGCGCACTTTGTCCACCCCGGTTTTCATCGCCCGCGCCACCGCTTCGGCATCGTCCACGATGATCGTGTAGCGGCCGGCGACGGCATCGCCCAGCGCCAGCTTCAGGAACTGGTCGATCTGCTCGAAATAGGCCGCCGCCGCCTTCGGCCCGGTGAACACCAGCGGGAAGGGCTCGTCGCGGTTGTCGGGATAGGTGAGCAGGCCGAGGATGAACAGGATCTCCTCGCAGGTGCCCACGCCGCCGGGGAAGACGATGAAGCCGTGGCCGAGGCGGACGAAGGCCTCCAGCCGCTTCTCGATGTCCGGCATGATGACGAGGTGGTTGACGATGGGGTTGGGCGACTCGGCGGCGATGATGCCCGGCTCGGTGATGCCGATGTAGCGGCGCTCGTCGCGGCGCTGCTTGGCGTGGGCGATCGTCGCGCCCTTCATCGGCCCCTTCATCGCCCCCGGCCCGCAGCCGGTGCAGATGTCCAGCCCGCGCAGGCCCAGTTCGTAGCCCACCGCCTTGGTGTATTCGTACTCGTCGCGCTGGATCGAATGGCCGCCCCAGCACACCACGAGGTTGGGTTCGCTGCGCGGCTTGAGGATGTGCGCGTTGCGCAGCACCTCGAACACCGCGTTGGTGATGCCCGCGCCGGTGGCGGTGGAGAACTTCGCGTCGCCCTCGACCTCGGTGGTGGTGTAGACGATGTCGCGCACCACCGCGAACAGCAACTCGGCCACGCCGCGAACGATCTCGCCGTCCACGAAGGCCTGCGCCGGCGCGTTGCGCAGCTCCAGCTTGATGCCGCGGTCGTGCGGGCGGATCAGGATGTCGAAATCCGGGTACAGCGCGGCCGCCGCGCGGGCGTCGTCGAGCGCGCTGCCGGTGGTCAGCACCGCCAGCGCGCAGCGCCGCAGCAGGTCGTGCAGAACACTGCCGGACGCGGCGTCGCGCAGGCGGGCGATCTCGTCGCGGGAGAGGATGTCCAGCCCGCCGGTGGGCCACACCAGCGCATTGACGGTGCCGCCGTTGCGTAGCGGATCGGTGGGCGAGGAAGGCTTGCGGGTGTCGGCGATGGCGTTCATCGGGACAGAATACAGAGGACGGTTAACGAATGACAAAAGATGGTGGTTGGAAGTTCATCTTCTGTCCGTCGTCAACGAGGCACGGTGACGCCGCGAACGAATCCCTGCGTTGATGCACCGCTGATACGACGGATATTTGCACCGAAACCCTTGTGGCTAGCGATTTGGATCCCCCCGCCTGCGGGGGAGCAGGGTGGGGGTGGATTCCTAAAGTATGTCCGCGAGACCAGCCGCACGCACTTCCCCCCATCCCAACCTTCCCCCGCAAGCGGGGGAAGGAGAAAAACCGGAACCCCGATTCCCGATTCCCGATTCCCGTCATCTGATCCGCAGATACGCCGTGATCCCGTCGAGGAACATCTGCACCGACAAGGCCACCACCAGCATGCCCATCAATTTTTCGGCGGCCGACAGCACGCGCGTGCCCAGCACGCGGTGCAAGTAGGTCGCGGCGAACAGGGCCACCGCGGTGGCCGCCCACGCCACCAGCAGGGCGATCGACCAGTCGGCCTGCCGGTGCGGATCGGAATGGCTGAGCAGCATCACCGCGGCCATGCCCGAGGGACCGGCGATGAACGGGATCGCCAGCGGCACGATGAACGGCTCGCCCTCCGGGGTGTCGCCGAACATGCCGTCCGGGCTGGGGAAGATCATCTTGATGCCGATCAGGAACAGGACGATGCCGCCGGCGATGCTCACCGACTCCTGGCGCAAGTGCATCGCCGCCAGCAGGTATTGCCCGCCGAACAGGAAGGCCATCAGCACGCCCAGCGCGATCAGCAGCTCGCGCGCGAGCACGATGCGCTGGCGGCGCGGCGGCAACGGCCGCAGCAGGGTCAGGAACACCGGGATGTTGCCCAGCGGATCGAGCACCAGCAGCAGCAGCAGGGCAGCCGACCAGGTGCTCATGACGCGGCATCCGGCACGGGGGCCATCGGCAGGTTCAGTGCCGACGGCGTTGCTTGCGACGATGCCGGGGTAACTGCCGATGCATCCAGCGCCGGCCATGCGATCGCAGGCGCCCACACCCGCCCGCGATGCTCGCTGCCAGCCGCCGAGAGCAGGTGCACGCAGGCGTCTGCATACGCGCTGGCCGGCGGCCACGTTCCCGGCCGCTCCGACATGAAGGCTTTCGCACGCAAACCCGTCTGCATCGGCCCGGGTTGCAATCCCGACACGCGCACGCTCGACTGCTCCAATTCATCCGAAAACACATCCAGCAAGCCCTGTAACGCAAACTTCGACACCCCGTAGCTGCCCCAATAGGCGCGACCCACGCGACGCGGGTCGTCGAGCACGAACACCACCGCCGCATCCGGCGCTTTGCGCAGCAGTGGCAGGCAGGCGCGGGTAAGCAGGAAGGGCGCGCCGACATTGACGTGCAGCGCGTTGACGAACTCCAGCGGATCGGTGTTCTGCAGCGGCGTCAGGCCCTGGAACTCCGCCGCCGCATGCAGGATGCCGTCCAGCCGGCCAAGCTGCTCGCCGATGCTTGCGGCCAGCTGCGCGTAGTCGTCCGGGGTGGCGCCGAGCAGATCCAGCGGATAGATCGCGGGCGCAGGGCCGACCGCGGCCAGCGCATCATGCAGGCGTTGCAGGCGCGGAACGCGCCGACCCAGCAGCACCACCGTCGCCCCGGCCGCCGCGCAGGCCCGGCTGGCGGCCTCGCCGAGCGCGCCGTTGGCGCCGGCCACCAGCACCACGCGGCCGGCCAGCAGGCCGTTGTGCGCGAACGGCGCGTGGGGCGCTTCGCCGATCATGCGCGCCGCGCCTCGGCGGCCATGCGCGCCAACTCACCGCTGGCATGCAGTTCCAGCACGATGTCGCAGCCGCCGATCAGCTCGCCGTGGATGAACAACTGCGGGAAGGTCGGCCAGTCCGAGAATTTCGGCAGGCAGGCGCGCACTTCCGGGTCGGCCAGCACGTTGACGACGTGGTAATCCGCCGCACACGCGTCCAGCGCAGCGCACGCGCGTGCGGAAAAGCCGCACATCGGGTACTGCGGCGTGCCCTTCATGAACAGCACGACGGGGTGCGCCTCGACCTCGGCGCGGATCCGCTCCATCACATTCATCTCGATTCTCGAAGGAAGCCCGCGCCGTTGCGGCGGGCCGTGCAAGACCTGACGGCCGCCCGCGGCCGTCGACTGGTAGAATTGTAAACCCTGCGGGCCATTCGCCGCCCGCCGTCCGTCCATCCCAAGGAGTCGTCATGGCCATCGAACTGCCCGCCCTGCCCTATGCCCGCAATGCGCTCGAACCGCACATCTCGGCCGAGACCCTGGACTTCCACTACGGCAAGCACCATCAGGCCTACGTGGACAACCTCAACAAGATGATCCCCGGCACCGAGTTCGCCGAGGCCACGCTGGATGCCATCGTCAAGAAGGCGCAGGGCGGCATGTTCAACAACGCAGCGCAGGTGTGGAACCACACGTTCTACTGGAACAGCCTGTCGCCCAACGGCGGCGGCGAGCCCAAGGGCAAGCTGGCCGATGCCATCGTCAAGGCCTTCGGCTCGATCGCCGCGTTCAAGGAAGAGTTCACCAAGGTCGCCACCGGCACCTTCGGCTCCGGCTGGGCCTGGCTGGTGCAGCGCGCCGACGGCTCGCTGGCGATCGTGAGCACATCCAATGCCGCCACCCCGCTCACCGGCAGCGACAAGCCCCTGCTGACCTGCGACGTGTGGGAGCACGCCTATTACATCGACTACCGCAACGCCCGCGCCAAGTACATCGAGGCGTTCTGGAACCTCGTCAACTGGGACTGGGCGATGAAGAAGATGGGCTGAGCCGCCCGGCAACTTCCTGCCTCCTGCAGCGCGTTGAGCATGTGCTTTCCTGCACTTTCCCGACTCGATCCATCCTCAGGATCGCACCAGCAGGTTGTTTCTCAATGCCTGCTTGATCTGCCACGGACGGCAGCCCGGCAACATCGTTCCCCTGGAAACCGCACATGGGCCTGAAACGCCTCAAGTATCACGCACGCATCACGCTGGAGTCGCTGCGCGGCAACCGCGGCATGGTGCCGCCGGAGTCGATGATCTTCGTGGGCCACGGCGATTTCGTGAAGATCGGCAACGAATTCCGCGAACACCTCATCGGCCTGGCGGGCTTGCGGCCGGACAGCGCCGTGCTCGACGTGGGCTGCGGTATCGGGCGCATGGCGATCCCGCTCACCGACTACCTGACGACCGGCGAGTACGCCGGCATCGACATCGTGGAAAAGGGCATCGTCTGGTGCCAGCGCAGGATCACGCGCCGCTTCCCCAACTTCCGCTTCATTCGCAGCGACATCCACAACAAGATGTACAACAAGCGCGGCAAGACGCTGGCGCGCGACTACCGCTTTCCGTTCGAGGACAACCGCTTCGACGTGGCCTTCCTCACTTCCGTGTTCACCCACATGCTGCCCGCGGATCTCGAGCACTACACCGACGAGATCGCGCGCGTGCTCAAACCGGGCGGACGCTGCCTGGTGACGTTCCTGCTGCGCAACGACGAATCGATTCGCTTGATCGATGCAGGCATCGCCGGCGGCCCGATGGCGGTGAAACATCACGTCGAGGGCCCCGCGTGGACCAGCGATCCACGCACCCCCGAGGCGGTCACCTCCTACGAGGAAGACTGGATACTTGACCTGTTCGGGCGTTACGGCCTGCATTTGGCGCCGCCGATCCGCTACGGCTCGTGGTGCGGCAGGAAGGAGTTCCTCTCCTTCCAGGACATCGTGATCGCAACAAAAGCGCGATAGCAGCCCGGCGTTGCCGGCTGGGCTGCGGCGTCAACGCAGCAGGCTTCACCGATCCTGCTCCCAGCCCCCTCCCAGCGCCTTCACCAGCGCCACCGAATCGGTCAGCCGCGTGCCCAGCAGGGACAGCGCCGAACGCCGCGCCGCGTAGGCCGCGTTCTGCGCGGAGGTCACGTTGAGGTAGCTCACGGTGCCGGCCTTGTACTGGTTCTCGGCGATGCGCAGGGATTCCTCGGCGGCTTGCACGGCCTCGGCCTGCACCACGGCCTCCTGCTCGCCGATGCGCAGGGCGACCAGCTGATCCTCGACGTTCTGCAAGGCCGCCAGCGCCGTCTGCCGGTAGTTCGCCACCGCCGCATCGTAGGCCGCGCGGGCCTGCACGTTCTGCGCGCGGCGCGCGCCGCCGTCGAACACGGTCGCCGCCAGCGCGGGGCCGAGCGACCACACCCGGCTGGGCGCGGTCAGCCATTTCGACAGGCTCGAACTCTGGTAGCCGCCATTGGCCGACAGGGTGAGGTTCGGGAACCACGCGGCTTCGGCGATGCCGATGGCCGCGTTCGCAGCGGCGGCCTGGCGCTCGGCCACCGCCACGTCGGGGCGGCGTTCGAGCAGGTGCGAGGGTACGCCGGCGGGGATGGCCGGCGGTTGCAGGGCGAACGCGCGCGGGGCGATCGAGAACTCCGCCGGCGGCTTGCCGACCAGCACCGCGATGGCGTGTTCGAGTTGCGCGCGCGCGATGCCGATGTCCAGCGCCTGCGCCTGTGCGGACTTGAGTTGCGCCTGCGCCTGCACCACGTCGCCGCGCGCGGCCACGCCGACCGCGTACTGGTTCTGGGTCATCTGCAAGCTGCGCTGGTAGGCGGCGACGGTGTCGTCGAGCAGGCGCTTCTGCTCGTCGGTGATGCGCAACTGCAGATAGTCGGTGGCCAGTTCGGCCTGCACCGACAAGCGCGCCGAGGCCAGCAAGGCGGCGCTGGCCTGCGCGTTGGCGCGGCTTTGTTCGAGCGTGCGGCGCACGCGGCCCCACAAGTCGGGCTCCCAACTGGCGACGAAATTCAGACCGTAGTTGTCGGCTGGATTCGACGAGCCGTTCGCGCTGCCGGTATAGCGACCCGAGCGCGTGGCCGAGGCGTTGGCCGACAGGGTCGGGAACAAACCCGCGCGCGCACCGGCCACCAGCGCGGTGGCCTGCCGGTACTGCGCCTGTGCCTGCGCGAGGCTCTGGTTGGCGGTTTCGGCCTGCGCTTCCAGCGCATCCAGATCGGCATCGCCGAACGCCTTCCACCACGCGCCGCGCGCGGCCTCGTCGGCCGGCGCGGATGGCTTCCAGTCGCCGCTGGTCGTTGCGGGCGCTTCCTTGTACGTCGCCGGCACGGCGAGGGTCGGCCTGACGTAATCCGGGCCAACCGCACACGCACCCAGCAACGCGCAGGCGATGACGATGACGCAAGGCCGGCGCTGGATCGAAGTTTTCATGGGCTCACCGGCGTCATGCCGTGGTCGTCGGATGCGGGCGGCTCGCCGCGTTGGCGCTGCCAACGGCGGCGCGCCCACAGGCGGAAGCGGTCGAGGTAGAGGTACACCACCGGCGTCGTGTACAAGGTCAGCAACTGGCTCACCGCCAGCCCGCCGAGGATGGCCACGCCCAGCGGGCGGCGCATCTGCGCGCCCTCGCCGAAGCCCAGCGCCAGCGGCAGCGCGCCGAGCATCGCCGCCATCGTGGTCATCATGATCGGGCGGAAGCGCAGCGAGCAGGCGGTGAAGATCGCCTCGCGCGGGCCCATGCCGCGATGGCGCTCGGCATCCAGCGCGAAGTCGATCATCAGGATCGCATTCTTCTTCACGATGCCCACCAGCAGCAGCACGCCGATCAGGGCGATCAGGCTGAACTCCATGTGGAAGGCCAGCAGCGCCAGCAGCGCGCCCACGCCCGCCGAGGGCAGCGTGGAGAGGATGGTCAGCGGGTGCACGTAACTTTCGTAGAGCACGCCGAGCACGATGTACACCGCCAGCAAGGCGGCGAGGATCAGCCACGGCTGGGAGCCGCTGCTCTGCTGGAAGGTGGCGGCGGTGCCGGCGAAGCTGCCGTGGATGGATGCCGGCACGCCGATCCGCGCCATCGCCGCATCGATGCCCTGCGCGGCCTGCCCGAGGCTTGTGCCTTGCGCGAGGTTGAACGACACCGTGACCGCGACGAACTGCCCCTGATGCTGCACCGAGGTCGGCGTGGTGCCCGGGCCGAAGCTGGCGAAGGCCGACAGCGGCACCATCTTCCCCGATTTGTTTTGCACGTAGATGTCGCGCAGCGTTTGCGGGTTTTGCAGGAATTGCGGCGCGACTTCCATCACCACGTGGTACTGGTTGAGCGGGTTGTAGATGGTCGAAACCTGGCGTTGCCCGAAGGCATCGCCCAGTGTCGAGTCCACCTGCGCGGTGGTGATGCCCAGCCGCGCCATCGCCGCGCGGTCGAAGCTGATCGCGGTTTCCAGCCCGCGCTCCTGCTGGTCGGAGTTCACGTCCTCCAGTTCCGGCACCTGCTTGAGCGCCTCGGTGATCTTCGGCCCCCACAGGCGCAGGTCGGGCAGGCTGTCGCTTTGCAGGGTGTATTGATACGTCGCGTTGCTTTGCCGGCCGCCGGTGCGGATGTCTTGCGCGGCGAACAGGAACATCTGCGCGCCGGGCACGCCCGCGAGTTTCGGCCGCAGCCGCGCGATCACCGCGTCGGTGGACAACTTGCGCTGCGCGAGTGGTTTCAAGCCGATGAACATGAAACCGTGGCCCGCGCCGACGAAACCCACCGCCGTATCCACCGCCGGGTCGGCGTTGATGATCGCCATCAACTGCTTGACCTTCTGCGACACCGACTGGAACGACGCGCTCTGGTCGGTCTGCACGCCGCCGATCAGGCGTCCGGTGTCCTCGGTGGGGAACAGGCCCTTGGGCACGATCACGTACAGGTACACGTTCAGGCACACAGTCACCAGCAGCACGAACATCACCAGCCCCGGCACGGCCAGCGCCTTGTGCAAGCTGCGTTCGTACAGGCTGCGGGTCGCCTCGAAGGCCCGTTCGCTCCAGCGCAGGAAAGCGTTGGGACGAACCGGCGCGGCTTCCTCGCGCGCGCGCAGCAACTTCGCGCAGATCATCGGCGTGGTGGTCAGCGACACCAGCAGGGAGACGAGGATCGCCACCGACAGCACCACCGAGAACACCCGCAGGTAGCGGCCGACGATGCCTTCCATCAACAAGATCGGGATGAACACGGCGATCAGCGACAGGCTCATCGACAGCACGGTGAAGCCGACCTCGCGCGCGCCCAGCAGCACCGCGCGCAGGCGCGGCTCGCCGGCCTCGAGGTGGCGGGTGATGTTCTCCAGCACCACCACCGCGTCGTCCACCACGAAACCGGTGGCGATGGTCAATGCCATCAACGAGAGGTTGTCGAGGCTGTAGCCGCACAAGTACATCACCGCGAAGGTGCCCACCAGCGACACCGGCACCGCCACCGCCGGCACGAGGGTCGAGCGCCCGTCGCGCAGGAACACGAACACCACCCCGATCACCAACGCGATGGCGATCAGCAAGGTGGCCTCGACGTTGTGCAGCGAGGCGCGGATGGTGCTGGTGCGTTCGATCGCGGTGTGGATCTCGATGTCCGCCGGAATCGACGCGCGCAACTGCGGCAGCAGCGCCTGCACGCGCTGCGCGGTTTGCAGGATGTTGGCGTTGGGCTGCTTGATGACCTGCAGGATGATCGCCGGCTGCCCGTTGGCCACGCCCATCGTGCGCACGTCCTCGACCGAATCCTGCACCTCGGCCACGTCCGACAGGCGCACCGGCCGGCCGTCGCGCATCGCCACCACGAGGTCGCGGTACTGCGCCGCCTTGCGCGCCTGATCGTCGGCCTGGATGATCCAGTGGCGGCCATCGGCTTCCAGAAAGCCCTTGGGCCGGTTGGCGTTGGCGTTCTGCAGCGCGGTGCGCACGGTATCGAGCGCGATGGAGTACTTGTTGAGCGCGGTGAGGTTCATCTCCACCCGCACCGCCGGCAGCGAACCGCCGCCGACCGTGACCTGCCCTACCCCATCCACCTGCGCGATCTTCTGCGCCACGATCGTCGAGGCGGCGTCGTACACCTGCCCGCGATCGAGCGTCTTGGAGGTCATCGTGAAGACGAGGATGGGCTGGTCGGACGGATTGGCCTTGCGATAGGTCGGGTTGCCGGGCATGCCGCTGGGCAGTTGCGCGCGCGCGGCGTTGAGCGCGGCCTGCACATCGCGCGCGGCGCCGTCGATGTCGCGGGACAGCTCGAACTGCAGCACGATCCGCGTGCTGCCCTGCGAGCTCGACGAGGTCATCTCGGTGACCCCGGCGATGCGCCCGAGCTGGCGCTCCAGCGGCGTGGCCACCGAGGTCGCCATCGTCTCCGGGCTGGCGCCGGGCAGCGAGGCGGAGACGAAGATCGTCGGGATGTCGATCTGCGGCAGCGGCGACACCGGCAGCAGGAAGAAGGCGATCATGCCGGCGAGGAACACGCCGAAGGTGAGCAGCGTGGTCGCCACCGGCCGGCGCACGAAGGGCGCGGAAATGCTGGCAAGGCGCTCAGTCATGGCCATGCCCGTTGGCTGTTGCGTGTCCTATTCGCCACGCCGGCCCTGCATGCATTCGACCTTGCAAGCCAACCGTCCGCGAAAAACGCAAATCGCGCAAATGGAGCACGGGCTTTTTGGATGCGATGAATCCGAAACGCCAATCCACCCTCCCCCGCCTGCGGGAAAGACGTCTGCCGGCCATGGGCTGGCCGTTTTTTGCCCGGAAACCTCTCGTGGCAATCGGTATGGATTCCCCCCGCCTGCGGGGGAAGGGGGCATGCACTGCGTCGTGGCGGCAATCAAGAAAAATCCCCTCCCCCGCCTGCGGGGGAGGGACAGGGTGGGGGCAACCATCAGCCAACCAAGCCCGCAGACCGGAAAGTATTCCGCATGAGTCACCCCCCATCCCAACCTTCCCCCGCAAGCGGGGGAAGGAGGCTTGCACTGCGTCGTGGCGGCAATCAAGAAAAATCCCCTCCC
>JAFEBW010000033.1 GCA_018242445.1 Pseudomonadota bacterium
CAGTTGCCGGAGGGCGTGGAGATGGTGATGCCGGGCGACAACGTGAAGATGGTGGTGAGCCTGATCAGCCCGATCGCGATGGAAGAGGGTTTGCGATTCGCGATCCGCGAGGGCGGCCGCACGGTGGGCGCGGGCGTGGTGGCGAAGATCATCAAATGAAGCCGTGATTCGTGATTTGTGAGTCGTGATTCGTTCGAGCAAGAACAACCGCTCCGGCAAATCACCAATCACCAATCGCCAATCACGCTTCAAGAAACACACGCCAGTAGCTCAATTGGCAGAGCAGCGGTCTCCAAAACCGCAGGTTGGGGGTTCGAGTCCCTCCTGGCGTGCCAAGCGACGACGGCATGGGATGCCGGGTGTGGGCAAGGATGGCCCGAAACAGGCGCGGCGCGATGGTCGCGACGGTCTGGATGGAAGCAGGCGCTGCCGGATTTGTATGCGGCGTCGCCGACACGAGAGGTTCGATGAACACGAAGGTCGCAAAACCGGACAAGTCGAATGCGTCCTCGCCGGGTGCCGACATCGCCTTGTATGCGGTGGCGGTGTTGCTGCTGGCCGCAGGCGTGTTCGGCTTCTACTGGTTTTCGGCATGGACGAGCGCGCTGCGCGGCTTGCTGGCGCTGGTGGGGGCGATTGCCGCGTTCGGCGTGTTCACGCGCACGGCCTACGGACGCAAGACGCTCGAATTCATCGAGGAGTCGCGTTTCGAGTTGCGCAAGGTGGTGTGGCCCACGCGCCAGGAATCGATCCGCATGACCGGCGTGATCATCGTGGTGATCGTGGTGTTCAGCCTGTTTCTGGCCGGTATCGATCTGCTGATCGGCAATGGCGTGAACTGGCTGCTGTCCGCATAAGGGAACGGGAATCCAGATGTCCAAGCGTTGGTACGTGGTGCATGCCTACTCGGGCTTCGAGAAGCAGGTCGCGCAGGCCTTGCGCGAGCGCATCGCGCGCGCGGGCATGGGCGAGCGCTTCGGCGATGTCATCGTCCCGACCGAAGAGGTCGTGGAGATGCGCGCGGGGCAGAAGCGCAAGTCCGAGCGCAAGTTCTTCCCCGGCTACGTGCTGGTGCAGATCGCCACCCACGACGAGTCCGGCATCCCGCGAATCGACAGCGAGAGCTGGCACCTGATCAAGGAAACATCCAAGGTGCTCGGCTTCATCGGCGGCACCGCCGAACGCCCGTTGCCGATCCGCGACGACGAGGCCGACGTGATCCTGCGCCGCGTGCAGGACGGCGTGGAGAAGCCGCGGCCGAAGGTGCTGTTCGAGCCCGGGCAACTGGTGCGCGTCACCGACGGCCCGTTCAACGACTTCAACGGCACCGTCGAGGAAGTCAATTACGAAAAGAGCCGCGTGCGTGTGGCGGTGTCTATTTTCGGACGCTCGACCCCGGTGGAACTGGAGTTCGGGCAGGTGGAGAAGGCGTAGCAAGGGCGGGAATAGGGAATCGGGAATAGGGAAAGCACAGGCAGCACCGCTCTTTCCATTCCCCATTCCCCATTCCCCATTCCCTTTTTCAATCAAAGGAGGAGCCCCGCAGTCCCGCGACGTGCAGGCGCTAGCACTCCAGGTCGCATCGCGCAGCGATGCGGGTTCGGCATGGATGCCGAACGGATGACGCACCATGGACGGTTCACAGACGAGGAGCCGAAAGGCGTTTGAACTCGAAGGAGTACAACCATGGCAAAGAAAGTCGTCGGTTACATCAAATTGCAGGTCAAGGCCGGGCAGGCCAACCCCAGTCCGCCGGTCGGCCCTGCGCTGGGCCAGCGCGGCCTGAACATCATGGAGTTCTGCAAGGCCTTCAACGCGGCCACGCAGAAGATGGAGCCTGGCATGCCGATCCCGGTGATCATCACCGCCTATTCGGATCGCACCTTCACCTTCGTCACCAAGACGCCGCCGGCGACGATCCTGCTCAAGAAGGCGGTCGGCATCACCTCCGGCTCCAAGCGTCCGAACACCGAGAAGGTCGGCAAGGTCAGCCGCAAGCAGCTCGAGGACATCGCCAAGGCGAAGGAGCCCGACCTGACCGCGGCCTCGCTGGATGCGGCGGTGCGCACGATCGCGGGCAGCGCCCGTTCCATGGGCCTGGTGTCGGAGATTTGACATGACCAAGATCGCGAAGAAGTACAAGGCGATGAGCGCCGCCGTCGTGCCGGGCAAGGCCTACGGCATCGACGAGGCCCTGAAGATCGTCAAGGACAACGCCAAGCGCAAGTTCGTCGAGTCCGTCGACGTGGCCGTGCGCCTGGGCGTGGACGCGAAGAAGTCCGACCAGCAGGTGCGCGGCTCGACCGTGCTGCCCGCCGGTACCGGCAAGACCGTCCGCGTGGCGGTGTTCTGCCCTCCGGGCGCGAAGGCCGATGCGGCTCTGGCCGCGGGCGCCGACGTGGTCGGCATGGACGACCTCGCCGAGCGCATGCAGGGCGGCGATCTGAACTTCGACGTGGTGATCGCCACGCCGGACGCGATGCGCGTGGTCGGCAAGCTCGGCCAGGTGCTCGGCCCGCGCGGCCTGATGCCCAACCCGAAGGTCGGCACCGTGTCCCCGGACGCAGCCGGCGCGGTGAAGAACGCCAAGGCCGGTCAAGTGCGTTACCGCACCGACAAGGCCGGCATCATCCACTGCACCATCGGCAAGGCCAGCTTCGAGGCCGATGCGCTCAAGGGCAACCTGCACGCGCTGCTGCATGACCTGATCAAGGCCAAGCCGGCCGCTTCGAAGGGCCAGTTCCTGCAGAAGGTTTCGCTGTCCTCGACGATGGGCGTGGGTGTTCTCGTCGATCAGGCGACGTTGTCGTTGAAGTGACGCATCGGCGCGCGCTTCAACGCGCCTTTGCCGATGCGTCATCCCTGCGACACGAGCGCAAGCGAGTGAACGGCGTAGCCGGCCCGCAGGGCGAGCGCGCAGCGCGAGTAAAGCAGGGATCCAGTGGCTTTCGCTGTTGAAGTAGATCGCCGCACAGAGTCGCTGGATTCCCGCTTTCGCGGGAATGGCGAGCAAAAGCAGCAGATCGCGCAAGGAGCGTGGCCTGCACACCGATGAACCCATGTGCCGCGATTTGGCGCATGGATGTGCCAACGCGAAGGACGTAGAGCGTCCATAGCGGAAAACGAGGCGCGGCTTGACCGCGACCGTTTTCGCGCAACCGGGGCGGGAGCCCCGTGTCGCGCATCAACAAAGGAATTTGAGGGCAACCCGCGAAGCGGGGTGCCATCAAAGACCGCAGGTGCGGTCAGCGCGCATCGACGACGGGCATGGACGCTCGCATGGCATGGATTCGCCGTCGATGGAAGCGGGGCCGCTCAATCGCCTCGAAGGAGGCTGCCTGCGTAGATGGTTGCCGACCCTCCAAAGGATTTTGGAACGGCTGCCAAGGGAACCACGAGGTTCCCGGCCGCGTCAGGGCATGGTTCATCCATGCCGCGATGCGGTTGCTTCACCGCCGCCGGAGAGGTTCCGGTGGTGGAATGTCGCAAGGAGGAAGCAATGGCTCTGAATCAAGCACAAAAAGCAGAAGTCGTTGCCGAACTGGCGCAGGTGGCCAAGGGGGCGTATTCCCTGGTCGCGGCGGAGTATGCGGGCCTCACGGTCGGTCAGTTGACCGACCTGCGGAAGAAGGCGCGTGCCAACGGTGTCTACGTGAAAGTCGCGAAGAACACCCTGGTCGCCCGTGCGGTGGAGGGAACCGATTACCAGTGCGTCGCCGACGCCCTGACCGGCCCCCTGCTGTACGCCTTCTCCAAGGAGGATCCGGGTGCTGCCGGCCGTCTGGCGAAGGATTTCGCCAAGGCCAACGAGAAGTTCAAGCCGAGGCTGGTCTCGATCGGCGGCAAGGCGTACCCGGGCACCCATGTGGATGTCCTCGCCTCGCTGCCGACCCGCGAACAGGCTCTGTCGATGCTTCTGAGCGTCATGGTTCAGCCCGCCACCATGCTGGTGCGCGTGCTGTCCGAGCCGGCCTCGCAAGTCGCCCGCGTCACCCAGCGTGTGGCGGAAGGCAAGCAGGCCGCTTGACCGTCGTTCGGCATTCACTTTCCAAAAACCAATCGTAAATTTCAGGAGTAGAACATGTCGTTGACCAATGAGCAGATCATCGAAGCGATCGCCAGCAAGTCCCTCGTCGAGGTGATGGAGCTGGTGCGTGCGATGGAAGAGAAGTTCGGCGTGTCCGCCGCCGCCCCGGTGGCCGTGGCCGCAGGTCCGGCCGCCGGCGGTGCCGCCGCCGCCCCGGCCGAGGAGCAGACCGAGTTCACCGTCGTGCTGGAAGCGGCCGGCGAGAAGAAGGTCGAGGTCATCAAGGTCGTCCGCGCGATCACCTCGCTCGGCCTCAAGGAAGCCAAGGATCTCGTCGAAGGCGCCCCGCAGAACGTCAAGGAAGGCGTCAGCAAGGCCGACGCCGAGAAGTTCAAGAAGGACCTCGAGGCCGCCGGCGCCAAGGTCAAGGTCAAGTGACGCATTGGCGTGCCCGCGCGTAAGCGCGGGCACCTTTGCCAATGCGTCATCCCCGCGCAGGCGGGGATCCACATCCCCGCGCAAGCGGAGGTTCGGCGCCTTGGCATTCGTGCGGTTCCTGCAACAAGGGAACCAAGCGTCACCGATCCGATCTTGTGGAGTCGTATTGAAACAAGCAGTCGCTGGATTCCCGCGTACGCGGGAATGACAGAAGCCCGAGGCTGGGAGCGCGAGCTCCCGGCCTTTGGGCGTTGTTGCAACAAGGGAATGAGAATAGAGAATGGCAAGAGCCCAGGCTGCATCGATTCGCTTTGGCTTGTGACCATTCCCCATTCCTCATTCCCCATTCTCAGCTCCACCAGAGTCGACAGTGCGAAGTAGCGGGAGAGGGCGTGCTGGTGCCGGCAATACCAGCGACTTCCCACTGTCGGTTTTCCCCATCCCCAGGATCGCGCAACGATCCGCAGACCCACGGGTAAGCCCATCATGACGACGTACTCCTTCACCGAGAAGAAGCGCATCCGCAAGGACTTCGGCAAGCGCCGGACCATCCTCGAAGTCCCCTACCTGCTGGCGATCCAGGTCGATTCCTACCGCGAGTTCCTGCAGATCGACATCCTCGCCGCCGAGCGCGAAGTCAAGGGCCTGCACGCGGCGCTCAAGTCGGTGTTCCCGATCTCCAGCTATTCGGGCAACGCGGCTCTGGAGTACGTCAGCTACCGCCTGGGCGAGCCGGCGTTCGACGAACGCGAGTGCCGCAACCGCGGCATGTCCTACGGCGCGCCGCTGCGCGTGACCGTGCGTCTGGTGATCTACGATCGCGAATCGCCGAACAAGGCGATCAAGTACGTCAAGGAGCAGGAAGTCTACATGGGCGAACTGCCGCTCATGACCGACAACGGCACCTTCATCGTCAACGGCACCGAGCGCGTGATCGTCTCGCAGCTGCACCGTTCGCCCGGCGTGTTCTTCGACCACGACCGCGGCAAGACGCACAGCTCCGGCAAGCTGCTGTACAACGCCCGCATCATCCCGTACCGCGGTTCGTGGCTGGACTTCGAGTTCGACCCGAAGGACGGCCTGTTCTGCCGCATCGACCGCCGCCGCAAGCTGCCGGCGACGATCCTGCTGCGCGCGCTGGGTTACACCAACGAGGACATGCTGCGCGCGTTCTTCGAGATCAACACCTTCCACATCAACAAGGGCGAGGGCGTCGAGCTGGAGCTGGTGCCCGAGCGCCTGCGCGGCGAGACGCTGAACTTCGACCTCGTGGCCGGCGGCAAGGTCATCGTGGAGGCCGGCAAGCGCATCACCGCGCGCCACGTCAAGCAGCTCGAGCAGGCGCACGTCGCCGTGCTCGAAGTGCCCGACGATTACCTGCTGCGGCGCATCCTCGTGCAGGACGTGATCGACACGGCGACCGGCGAGGTGCTGGCCACCGCCAACGAGGAAATCAACGACACCCATCTGGAGAAGTTCCGCAAGGCGGGCATCGCCAGCGTGGGCACGCTGTGGGTGAACGACCTGGACCGCAAGCCCTTCATCAGCAACACCCTGCGCATCGACGCCAGCAAGACCCCGCTCGACGCGCTGGTCGAGATCTACCGCATGATGCGTCCGGGCGAGCCGCCGACCAAGGACGCCGCGCAGAACCTGTTCTACAACCTGTTCTTCACCTTCGAGCGCTACGACCTTTCCACCGTCGGCCGCATGAAGTTCAACCGCCGCGTGGGCCGCAAGGAAGTGACCGGCTCGCACGTGCTGTACGACGAGCGCTATTTCCGCGATCGCACGGATGACGCCGCGAAGAAGCTGGTTGCCGAACACGGCAAATCGTCGGACATCCTCGACGTGATGCGCGTGCTGTGCGAAATCGGCAACGGCCGCGGCAATGTGGACGACATCGACCACCTCGGCAACCGCCGCGTGCGCTCGGTCGGCGAGATGGCCGAGAACGTGTTCCGCGTCGGCGTGGTGCGCGTGGAGCGCGCCGTGAAGGAGCGCCTGTCGATGGCCGAGGCCGACGACCTGACCCCGCAGGAGCTGATCAACGCCAAGCCCGTCGCGGCGGCGGTGAAGGAGTTCTTCGGCTCCTCGCAGTTGTCGCAGTTCATGGACCAGAACAACCCGTTGTCGGAGGTCACCCACAAGCGCCGCGTGTCGGCGTTGGGTCCGGGCGGCCTGACCCGCGAGCGCGCGGGCTTCGAGGTGCGCGACGTGCACCCGACGCATTACGGCCGCGTGTGCACCATCGAGACGCCGGAAGGCCCGAACATCGGCCTGATCAACTCGCTGGCGGTGTTTGCGCGCACCAACAAGTACGGCTTCCTCGAAACCCCGTACCGCAAGGTGGTGAACGGCCGCGTCACCGACGAGGTGGAATACCTGTCGGCGATCGAGGAGAACGACTACGTCATCGCGCAGGCCAATTCCGACGTCGATGCCAAGGGCACGCTGACCGCGCACTTCGTGACCTGCCGCTACCAGGGCGAGTCGCTGCTCAAGCCGCCGGCGGAAGTGCACTTCATGGACGTGTCGCCGATGCAGACCGTGTCGGTCGCCGCGGCGCTGGTGCCCTTCCTCGAGCACGACGACGCCAACCGCGCCTTGATGGGCGCGAACATGCAACGCCAGGCGGTGCCGACGCTGCGCGCCGAGAAGCCGCTGGTGGGCACCGGCATCGAGCGTGCGGTCGCGCGAGACTCGGGCGTCAACGCCATCGCCATGCGCGGCGGCACGATCGACCAGGTCGATGCCGGGCGCATCGTGGTGCGCGCCAACGAGGCCGAGATCGGCGACAACGACGCCGGCGTGGACATCTACACGCTGACCAAGTACACGCGCTCCAACCAGAACACCTGCATGAACCAGCGCCCGCTGGTGAACGTGGGCGACGTGGTCGCGCGCGGCGACGTGCTGGCCGATGGCCCGTCCACCGACCTCGGCGAGCTGGCGCTCGGGCAGAACATGCTGGTCGCGTTCATGCCGTGGCACGGCTACAACTTCGAGGACTCCATCCTGCTCTCCGAGCGGGTGGTGCAGGAGGATCGCTACACCACGATCCATATCGAAGAGCTCACCGTGCAGGCGCGCGACACCAAGCTGGGGCCGGAGGAAATCACCGCCGACATCCCGAACGTGTCGGAGATGGCGCTGGGCCGGCTCGACGAGTCGGGCATCGTCTATATCGGCGCCGAAGTGCGCGCCGGCGACATCATGGTCGGCAAGGTGACGCCCAAGGGCGAGAGCCAGCTCACGCCCGAGGAGAAGCTGCTGCGCGCGATCTTCGGCGAGAAGGCTTCCGACGTGAAGGACAGCTCGCTGCGCGTGCCGCCCGGCATGGACGGCGTGGTGATCGACGTGCAGGTGTTCACCCGCGACGGCATCGAGAAGGACAAGCGCGCGCGGCAGATCGAGGACATCGAGATCAAGCGCGTAAAGAAGGACTTCGACGACCAGTTCCGCATCCTCGAGGGCGCGATCTTCGCGCGCCTGCGCGGGCAACTCATCGGCAAGGTCGCCAACGGCGGCCCGGGCGGCCTGAAGAAGGGCACGACGATCACCGCCGAATACCTCGACGGGCTGAAGAAGGCCGACGTGTTCGCCCTGCGCATGAAGGACGAGGAAATCGCCGAGCACCTCGACCGCGCGCAGAAGCAGATCGAGGCGCACCAGAAGGAATTCGACCGCCGCTTCACCGACAAACGCGCCAAGATCACCCAGGGCGACGACCTCGCCCCCGGCGTGCTGAAGATGGTGAAGGTGTATCTGGCGGTGAAGCGCCGCATCCAGCCGGGCGACAAGATGGCCGGCCGCCACGGCAACAAGGGCGTGGTGTCCACCGTCGTGCCGGTCGAGGACATGCCGCACATGGCCGACGGCACCACCGTCGATATCGTGCTCAATCCGCTGGGCGTGCCGAGCCGCATGAACATCGGCCAGGTGCTGGAAGTGCATCTGGGCTGGGCGGCGAAGGGGTTGGGCAAGAAGATCCAGCGCATGCTCGAGGCGCAGGCGAAGGTCGCCGAATTGCGCAAGCTGCTCGAGTCGATCTACAACCACGACGGCAAGCTGCACGGCCAGCGCGTGGATCTGCAGCAGTTCTCCGACGACGAGCTGATCGGGATGGCGCGCAACCTGACCACCGGTGTGCCGATGGCAACGCCCGTGTTCGACGGTGCCGAGGAGGCCGAGATCAAGGCCATGCTCAAGCTTGCCGAGCTGCCCGATTCGGGGCAGACCACGCTGTTCGACGGTCGCACTGGCGAGGCGTTCGAGCGCCAGGTGACGGTGGGCTACATGCACATGCTCAAGCTCAACCACCTCGTGGACGACAAGATGCACGCGCGCTCCACCGGCCCGTATTCGCTGGTCACCCAGCAGCCGCTGGGCGGCAAGGCGCAGTTCGGTGGGCAGCGCTTCGGCGAGATGGAAGTGTGGGCACTGGAAGCCTACGGCGCGTCGTACACGTTGCAGGAAATGCTCACCGTGAAATCCGACGACGTGCAGGGCCGTAACCAGATGTACAAGAACATCGTGGATGGCGACCACGAAATCGCTGCCGGCATGCCCGAGTCGTTCAACGTGCTGGTCAAGGAAATCCGCTCCCTCGCGATCGACATGGATCTGGAAGAGCACAAGTGAGGCGTGATTCGTGAATCGTGAATGGTGAATCGTCGAAGCAAATGCGTGTTCACCACCACCGATTCGTGCGCGACCGACATGTACTCAACCTGACGATCCTGATTCCCGGAGAAAACTCATGAAAGACCTTCTGAACCTGTTCAACCAGCAGCGCCAGTCCCTCGATTTCGACGCCATCAAGATCGCCCTGGCGTCGCCCGAGCAGATTCGCTCGTGGTCCTACGGCGAAGTGAAGAAGCCAGAGACCATCAACTACCGCACCTTCAAGCCCGAACGCGACGGCCTGTTCTGCGCCGCGATCTTCGGCCCGATCAAGGACTACGAGTGCCTGTGCGGCAAGTACAAGCGCATGAAGCATCGCGGCGTGGTGTGCGAGAAGTGCGGCACGGAGGTCACGCTGGCCAAGATGCGCCGCGAGCGCATGGGCCACATCGAGCTGGCCAGCCCGACCGCGCACATCTGGTTCCTCAAGTCGCTGCCTTCGCGCATCGGCCTGATGCTGGACATGACCCTGCGCGACATCGAACGCATCCTGTACTTCGAGGCCTACGTGGTGATCGAGCCGGGCCTGACCCCGCTCGAGCGCGGCCAGTTGCTCAACGAAGAGCAGTTCATGCAGGCCTGCCAGGAGCACGGCGACGACTTCGAGGCGAAGATGGGCGCCGAGGCGGTGCTCGAACTGCTCAAGTCCATCGACCTGCCGGCCGAGCAGATCCGCCTGCGCGAAGAGATCGCCAGCACCACGTCGGAGACCAAGCTCAAGCGCCTGACCAAGCGCGTCAAGCTGGTCGATGCCTTCGTGCAGTCGGGCAACAAGCCCGAGTGGATGGTGCTGACCGTGCTGCCGGTGCTGCCGCCGGACCTGCGCCCGCTGGTGCCGCTGGAAGGCGGCCGCTTCGCCACCTCCGACCTCAACGACCTGTACCGCCGCGTGATCAACCGCAACAACCGGTTGAAGCGCCTGCTGGAGCTCAACGCGCCCGACATCATCGTGCGCAACGAGAAGCGCATGCTGCAGGAGTCGGTGGACGCGCTGATGGACAACGGCCGCCGCGGCCGCGCCATCACCGGCACCAACAAGCGCCCGCTGAAGTCGCTGGCCGACATGATCAAGGGCAAGCAGGGCCGCTTCCGGCAGAACCTGCTGGGCAAGCGTGTGGACTATTCGGGCCGCTCGGTGATCGTGGTCGGTCCCTACCTCAAGCTGCACCAGTGCGGCCTGCCGAAGAAGATGGCGCTGGAGCTGTTCAAGCCCTTCATCTTCTCCAAACTGCAACGCCGCGGCATCGCCACCACCATCAAGGCCGCCAAGAAGAAGGTGGAGAGCGAATCGGCCGAGGTGTGGGACATCCTCGAGGAAGTCATCCGCGAGCACCCGGTGCTGCTCAACCGCGCGCCGACCCTGCATCGCCTGGGCATCCAGGCCTTCGAGCCGGTGCTGATCGAGGGCAAGGCCATCCAGTTGCACCCGCTGGTGTGCACAGCGTTCAACGCCGACTTCGACGGCGACCAGATGGCCGTGCACGTGCCGCTGTCGCTGGAGGCACAGCTGGAAGCGCGCGCGCTGATGATGTCCACCAACAACATCCTGTCGCCCGCCAACGGCGAGCCGATCATCGTGCCGACTCAGGACGTGGTGCTCGGCCTGTACTACATGACCCGCGCGCTGGAAAACAAGCGCGGCGAGGGCATGGTGTTCGCCAACGTCGCCGAGGTGAGGCGCGCCTTCGACAACCGCGCGGTGGACATCCACGCGAAGATCCGCGTGCGCCTGAAGGAAGTGGTCTTCGACGAGAACGGCAAGCGCCACGAGAAGACCGCGATCGTCGATACCACGGTCGGCCGCGCGATGCTCGCCGAGATCCTGCCCGAAGGCATGCCCTTCGCGCTGGTCAACACCGAGCTGACCAAGAAGGCGATCAGCCGCCTGATCAACGCCTGTTACCGCACGCTGGGCGTCAAGCACGCCGTCGTATTCGCCGACCAGTTGATGTACACCGGCTTCGCCAACGCCACCCGCGCCGGCGTGTCGATCGGCATCAACGACATGATCATCCCGGTCGAGAAGAAGGGCATCCTGCAGGAAGCCGAGGCCGAGGTGCTGGAGATCCAGGAGCAGTACCAGTCGGGTCTGGTCACCGCCGGCGAACGCTACAACAAGGTCGTGGACATCTGGTCGCGCACCAACGAGCGTGTGGCCAAGGCGATGATGGACGCCATCGGCACCGACAAGGTGGTCAACGCCAAGGGCGAGACGGTCCCGCAGAAATCGATGAACTCGATCTACATCATGGCCGACTCCGGCGCCCGCGGTTCGCAGGCGCAGATCCGCCAGCTCGCCGGCATGCGCGGCCTGATGGCCAACCCGGACGGCTCGATCATCGAGACGCCGATCACCGCGAACTTCCGCGAAGGCCTGAACGTGCTGCAGTACTTCATCTCCACCCACGGCGCGCGCAAGGGTCTGGCGGACACGGCGTTGAAGACCGCGAACTCGGGCTACCTCACCCGCCGTCTGGTGGACGTGGCGCAGGACGTGGTCATCACCCAGGTCGATTGCGAAACGCCGCATGGCCTGCTGATGGCGCCCATCGTGGAAGGCGGCGACGTGATCGAGCCGCTGCGCGACCGCGTGCTCGGCCGCATCGTCGCCGAGGACGTGTTCCTGCCCGGCAACAGCGAGGATCCGTTCGTCGTCCGCAACACCCTGCTCGACGAGAAGTGGGTAGAGAAGCTCGAGGCCGCCGGCGTGCCGGAGATCAAGGTGCGCTCGACCATCACTTGCGCCGCGCATTTCGGCGTGTGCGCGCACTGCTACGGGCGCGACCTGGCCCGCGGCCACCTCGTCAACGTCGGCGAAGCGGTGGGCGTGATCGCCGCGCAGTCGATCGGCGAGCCTGGCACCCAGCTGACCATGCGTACCTTCCACATCGGCGGCGCGGCTTCGCGTTCAGCGGCTGCCGACAGCGTCAAGGTCAAGACCACCGGCCACGTGAAGTTCAGCAACCTCAAGACCGTGCAGCGCGCCAACGGCAGCCTGGCCGTGGTGTCGCGTTCGGGCGAGATCATCGTGCTCGATCCGGCCGGGCGCGAGCGCGAGCGATACAAGCTGCCCTACGGCGCGATCGTTGCGGTCAGGGACGGCGCCGAAGTCGCCGCCGGCAAGGTCGTCGCCAACTGGGATCCGCACAACGACCCGATCATCACCGAATGCGACGGCGTGGCGCGCTTCCACGACCTGTATGAAGGCGTGACCTTCGAACTGCAGGCCGACGACGTCACCGGCATCCGCACGATGGTCGTGCAGGACGTGAAGCGCCTGACCGCCGGCCTGAAGGATCACGAGAAGCAGGCTCGCAAGATCGCGCTGATCGATGCGCAGGGCGCGAAGGTCGGCGAGGCCACGCTCAAGGAAATCGAGGCGCTGCATCCGACCATCCGCATCGAGAATGCGGTGACGGGCGACGCGCGCTACAGCCTGCCGCCGCAGTCGGTCATCACCATCCAGCCCGGCGACACGGTCGATTCCGGCAAGCAGTTGGCGAAGATCCCCTACGAGGCCTCGCGTACCCGCGACGTGACCGGCGGCTTGCCGCGCGTGGTGGAGCTGGTCGAGCTGCGCACCGACCGCGATGCGGCGATCCTCGCCGAGATCGATGGCGCGGTGTCGTTCGGCAAGGAGCTCAAGGGCAAGTTCCGCCTGCTCATCACCCCGGAAAATGGCGACCCGATCGAGATCCAGATTCCCAAGCACCGCAAGGTCGATGTCCGCGAGGGCATGCGCGTGAGCAAGGGCGACAAGCTGGTCGGCGGGGATCCGAACCCGCACGACATCCTGCGCCTGAAGGGCGTGGAGGCGGTGGCCGAATACCTCGTCCAGCAGATCCAGGACGTGTACCGCCTGCAGGGCGTGAAGATCAACGACAAGCACATCGAGACGATCATCCGGCAGATGTTGCGCAAGGTGGAGATCACCGATGCCGGCGACACGCGCTTCATGAATGGCGAGCTCGTCGATCGCATCCGCGTGCTCGACGAGAACGATCGCGTGCTGGCTCGCAACGAGCTGGCCGCGAAGTTCGACCCGGTGCTGCTGGGCATCACCAAGGCTTCGCTGGCGACGGAGTCGTTCATCTCCGCGGCTTCCTTCCAGGAAACCACCCGCGTGCTGACCGATGCGGCGGTGCGCGGCACGCGCGACACCTTGCGCGGCCTGAAGGAGAATGTTATTGTTGGTCGCTTGATTCCGGCCGGCACGGGCCTTGCTTACCACAGCGAGCGCCGTCGCCGCGACGCGGGCGGGTTCACGGATTCGGAACTGGAAATCCTGAGCGCCGCCCCGGCCGATGCGGATGCCGCGCCCGCCGAGGTGGGCGGGGCGGAATAAGCCGAGGATCGATCCGGTATAGCGCCGCCCCCTTGGGCGGCCCACATACGAAATGAGGGGCAGGACGCCCCTCGTGTTCGAGGCCAGGAAGGCCGGTGCCGACTCTGTCGTTGACAGATGGAAGTCGCGCACGTCATAATTACCTGCTTGGCAGGTCGGGTCTGCGCCCGGCCTGCCATTTGTTTTCACCGGGGCATGCGGCTGTCGAGCCAAGCCTGTCCTTCCATACACGGTATTTTCGATTCCATGACCACGATCAACCAGCTCGTCCGCAAATCGCGCCAGCCCGAGTCGTACAAGAGCGCCTCGCCGGCGCTCGCGAACTGCCCGCAGCGTCGCGGCGTGTGCACGCGCGTGTACACCACCACCCCGAAGAAGCCGAACTCGGCCCTGCGCAAGGTGGCCAAGGTGCGCCTGACCAACGGCTTCGAGGTCATCAGCTACATCGGCGGCGAAGGCCACAACCTGCAGGAGCACTCGGTCGTGCTCATCCGCGGCGGCCGCGTGAAGGACCTCCCGGGCGTGCGATACCACACCGTGCGCGGCTCGCTCGACGCCGCCGGCGTGACCAAGCGCCGGCAGTCGCGTTCCAAGTACGGCGCCAAGCGCCCGAAAGGCAAGTAAGCGTTCGGGCGCGACGCCCGCCGCACACCTCGCAAGGCAACACCGGCAACAGCTTCGCGTTCCGCAATCCAACGTTCTTTTTCAAACCAGGTTCGCCCTATGTCCCGCAAAGGTTCCGCTCCCGTCCGTTCGATCCTGCCCGATCCCAAGCACGGCAGCGAAATGGTCGCCCGCTTCATCAACATGGTGATGAAGAGCGGCAAGAAGTCGGTCGCCGAGAAGATCGTGTACGGCGCGATGGACACCATTGCGGTGAAGAATCCGGCGGCTCTGGAACTGGTGGAAAAAGCGCTGGGCAACGTCGCCCCGGCGGTCGAGGTCAAGTCCCGCCGCGTCGGCGGCGCGACCTATCAGGTTCCGGTGGAAGTGCGCTCGTCGCGCCGCACCGCGCTGGCGATGCGCTGGCTGATCGAGTCGGCGCGCAAGCGCGGCGAGAACACCATGCCGCGCAAGCTGGCCGCCGAATTGATGGATGCCGCCGAGAACCGCGGCGGCGCGGTCAAGAAGCGCGAAGAAACGCACCGCATGGCCGAGGCCAACAAGGCGTTCTCGCACTTCAGGTGGTAATTGCCGCCCTCCTGACGGCAAAGAACAACCCGACAAACCTGTCGGACTACTCCAACAAGCAAGGCAGCCCGGACGGCTGTTGAAATTCGGGAATGACTCCCGGCAGAGGAAATCATGGCTCGCACCACTCCCATCGATCGTTATCGCAACTTCGGCATCATGGCCCACATCGATGCGGGCAAGACGACGACGACCGAGCGCATCCTTTTCTACACCGGCGTCAATCACAAGATTGGCGAGGTGCATGATGGCGCGGCCACCATGGACTGGATGGAGCAGGAGCAGGAGCGCGGCATCACCATCACGTCCGCGGCGACCACCTGCTTCTGGAAGGGCATGGACAAGTCCTTCCCGGAACACCGCTTCAACATCATCGACACCCCCGGGCACGTGGACTTCACCATCGAGGTCGAGCGCAGCTTGCGCGTGCTCGACGGCGCGGTGTTCGTGCTGTGCGCGGTCGGCGGCGTGCAGCCGCAGTCGGAAACCGTGTGGCGGCAGGCCAGCAAGTATTCGGTGCCGCGCCTTGCCTTCGTCAACAAGATGGATCGCACCGGCGCCAACTTCGAGAAGGTCGTCGGCCAGTTGAAGTCGCGCCTGGGCGCCTCGCCGGTGCCGATGCAGGTGCCGATCGGCGCCGAGGAGAAGTTCGAGGGCGTGGTCGATCTGTTGCTGATGAAGGCGATCCACTGGGACAACGCCAAGCAGGGCACCGAATTCGAGCTGCGCGACATCCCCGCCGACCTCGTCGAGGAGAGCAAGGCCGCGCGCGAGTTCATGGTCGAAGCCGCCG
The DNA here is from genome assembly GCA_018242445.1 of Pseudomonadota bacterium. Lineage (GTDB taxonomy): Bacteria > Pseudomonadota > Gammaproteobacteria > Xanthomonadales > Xanthomonadaceae > SZAS-103. Next base: position 15,481 of record JAFEBW010000033.1, read on the forward strand.
CCGAGTCCAGCGAAGAGCTGATGAACAAGTACCTCGAGGAAGGCGCGCTTTCCGACGAGGACATCATCGCCGGCATCCGCAGCCGCACCTTGTCCTGCGACATCATCCCGATGTTCTGCGGCACCGCGTTCAAGAACAAGGGCGTGCAGGCGATGCTGGATGCGGTGATCCGCTACCTGCCGTCGCCGGCCGACCGTCCGCCGGTCAAGGGCATCGACGAGGACGAGCAGGAGGCCAGCCGCAAGGCGCTGGACTCCGATCCGTTCTCGGCGCTGGCGTTCAAGATCATGACCGATCCGTTCGTCGGCTCGCTCACCTTCTTCCGCGTCTATTCGGGCACGCTCAACTCCGGCGATCAGGTGTACAACCCGGTCAAGACCAAGAAGGAGCGCATCGGCCGCATCCTGCAGATGCATGCCAACCAGCGCGACGAGATCAAGGAAGTGCGCGCGGGCGACATCGCCGCGGCGGTGGGCCTGAAGGATGTCACCACCGGCGACACCCTGTGCGCGCAGGATCACGTCATCACGCTCGAGCGCATGGTGTTCCCGGAGCCGGTCATCTCGATGGCGGTGGAGCCCAAGACCAAGTCCGACCAGGAAAAGATGGGCATCGCCCTGGGCCGTCTGGCGCAGGAGGATCCGTCCTTCCGCGTGCGTACCGACGAGGAATCCGGGCAGACGATCATCTCCGGCATGGGCGAGCTGCACCTGGAAATCCTCGTCGACCGCATGAAGCGCGAGTTCAATGTCGAGGCCAACGTCGGCAAGCCGCAGGTCGCCTACCGCGAGACCATCCGCAAGTCCGACGTCAAGTCCGACTACAAGCACGCCAAGCAGTCGGGCGGCAAGGGCCAGTACGGCCACGTCGTGATCGAGCTGTCGCCGATGACCGAGGCCGATCGCGCCAGCGAGGACGTCGAGAACGATTTCCTGTTCGTCAACGACATCAGCGGCGGCGTGATCCCGAAGGAGTTCATCCCGGCGGTCGAGAAGGGCCTGCGCGAGACCATCACCAGCGGCCCGCTCGCAGGCTTCCCGGTCGTGGGCGTCAAGGTCAAGCTGGTGTACGGCTCGTACCACGACGTGGACTCGTCGGAAATGGCGTTCAAGCTCGCCGCCTCGATGGCCTTCAAGCAGGGTTTCGCCAAGGCCAACCCGGTGCTGCTCGAGCCGATCATGAAGATCGAGGTCGTGACCCCGGAAGACTACGTCGGCGACATCATGGGCGACCTGAGCCGCCGTCGCGGCCTGTTGCAGGGCCAGGACGACACGCCCTCGGGCAAGACCATCAATGCGATGGTGCCGCTGGGCGAGATGTTCGGCTACGCGACCAGCATCCGCTCGCTGTCGCAGGGCCGCGCCACGTTCACGATGGAATTCGACCATTACGCCGAGGCGCCGAACAACATCGCCGACGCGGTCATCAAGAAGAGCGCGTGAATGGCGACTCGTGAATCGTGATCGGCAACATCAGGTCACGAGCACATCGCCTTCCACGCACGACGTTTTCAACGGATCACGAATCACCATTCACGAATCACGGAGTTTTCAGCAATGGCCAAGGGCAAGTTCGA
>JAFEBW010000034.1 GCA_018242445.1 Pseudomonadota bacterium
TGAAGCACTGACAATCGGGCGCGCATGCGGCCGTACTTGCACGAGTGCTGAGGGTGAAGCTGAACAGACTATCGTTTCGCTCGATGCCCGATGGACTGGACGATCGCCATGGTGCTGATGCGGTGAAGCGAGCTTTTGCAAGCCTAACGCCTGAATTTAGCGGCGCGAGCCGTAGGCGAGCGTCCGCTGGAATGAATTGTTAGGCATAGTGCTTGCGCGCTTGGTCTTTGATGTGACATTCATGGTGGATCAAGCGAACGTTGCTCTCGACGTAGCCGAGGTACGCCTCGGTGCGATCAAGCTCCGAACCCTTTTGCTCCATGGGCTCGCCGCAAAGCGCGCATTTGCCACGCTGTTTGGCCCACATGTACGCCTTGAGCTTGTTTCGCGCCATCGGCGTACTGCGCTCAAGGTAGCCCAACTCCTTTGCGAGTTTGCGCCGAAGAGCCCACATGAGTCTGGCGTCGCCGCCCGAGAGTGCCAGAAGCTCTGCTTGCACATGCTTGAAAAGCGGAGCAAACAGCTGGATGCGCTGCTCTTTGGTTAGTTGAGGATTAGCCATTCGTTGCAATGCCTAACGCCTAAGCTAAGCGGCTTGCGTGGCCGCAACGTGTGATTTCTACGCGCAGCTTACTCCACGCAAGTCCGCTTGAGCGCATAGTTAGGCCGAAGCTCCGTAATACCGTTTGTTGACGTACAAGATGACTCTGTTTAAGAAAAAATAATAACCGCCGCCACTACAAATGCCTCCGATAATGGGGCCGTGGCCAAGATATGTTTCGCCAAAGTACGAGGCGAAGCCCACGAAAAGACTGAGCGCTAGGAGCCCAGCCCAAGTTTCACAGTGACGGAAGACGCGCATTCGTTGTTCGATTGAAGTCATCTGCATATTCGGCCTAACGCTTGAGCTAAGCGGCTTGCGCGGGCCGCGATGTGGGATTTCTATTCGCAGCTTGCACCGCGCAAGTCCGCTTGAGCGAATAGTTAGACGGCATTTAATCGTTGTAGGAAATTAGCGAA
>JAFEBW010000035.1 GCA_018242445.1 Pseudomonadota bacterium
CCCCGCTTGGAACTGCACCCGGTTCATGGCCATGTCGGCTCTCCGCCTCGTAAGATGGCAACGAGGTTGCGCCGAGTGCGTCTCAAATCACGCGACAGCTGGCTGAGCGTCGTCGCTAATCAGGTCCGCGCTTGCTTTATGGCATGCACATATGTGGAGGACTGCGGGCAAGGGGGCATGTATCGCAAGCCTTCGGCTGATGTATCGCCGGGCCGATGCACCCGCGGCCCGTGGCGTTTTCGCTGCATGGCCGGTTCCGTGCCCGGCGTGGGACAATGCCGACGATGGCGGGCGAATCGACGGGTCGCCGCGACGGCAAGCCCTCGCAGGCGCATGCAGGACATCGACGCATTGAGAACGAACGTGGCGATCCGCTGGAAGGCGCCGCCACCCGCGACCGCGCGCGCCTGCTCCGCTTGCGTGCGGCCGCACGAAAAACGCCCCAGGACGATGCGCTGCGCAAGGCCTTCGACGACGCGCTCGCCGCCTCGCGCTCTCAGGTTCTCGCGCGTGCCGCCTCCGCGCCGAAGCCCACGTTCGACGACAGCCTGCCGATCGCCCGCGAGGCGCAGCGCATCGTCGCGTTGATCCGCGCGCATCGTGTCGTGGTGATCGCCGGCGAGACCGGCTCGGGCAAGACCACCCAGTTGCCCAAGCTGTGCCTGGCGGCCGGTCGCGGCGCGGCGGGCATGATCGGCTGCACCCAGCCGCGCCGGATCGCCGCGCGCAGCGTCGCGCGCCGGGTCGCGCAGGAATTGCAGGTGCCGCTGGGCGGCGCGGTCGGCTTCCAGGTGCGCTTCAACGACAGCGTCGGTCCGGACACGCGCATCAAGTTCATGACCGACGGCATCCTGCTGGCCGAGATGCAGGTCGACCGCTGGCTGTCGGCTTACGACACGCTCATCATCGACGAGGCGCACGAGCGCAGCCTCAACATCGACTTCCTGCTCGGCTATCTGAAACAGCTCGTCACGCGACGGCCGGATCTGAAAGTCATCGTCACCTCGGCGACGATCGACACCGCACGCTTCGCCCGTCACTTCGACGATGCGCCGGTGCTGGAAGTGGAAGGGCGCAGCTTCCCGGTGGAAGTGCGCTACCGGCCGCTGGACTTCATGCCTGACGAGGATGCGGATGCTTCGGAGCCGTCATCCCCTGCAGAGCCGTCATCCCCGCGCAAGCGGGGATCCAGTGCCGTTGCCGGATCGATGCAAAACGAAAGTCGCAGCGCACGCGCGGGGGCGACGGCGGGCGGGGAGCGCAGCGATCCCATCCTCGCCGCGCTGGAGGAAATCACCCGCGAAAACGCCCAAGGCGACGTGCTGGTGTTCCTGCCCGGCGAACGCGAGATCCGCGACCTGCACCTGCTGCTCAACAAGCGCCTGGCCATGTCCAAGTCGTTCCGGCACACCGAGGTGCTGCCGCTGTACGCGAGGTTGTCGCCGAAGGATCAGGATCGCGTGTTCAACCCGGGCCCGGGCCGGCGCGTCGTGCTGGCGACCAATGTCGCCGAAACCTCGCTGACGGTGCCGCGCATCAAGTACGTGATCGATCCGGGAATGGCGCGAGTCAAGCGCTACAGCCCGCGCATGAAACTCGACCGCCTGCATGTGGAGGCGATCTCGCAGGCCAGCGCCGACCAGCGCCGTGGCCGCTGCGGGCGGGTCGCGGCAGGCGTGTGCTACCGCCTGTATTCGGAAGCCGACTACCTCTCGCGGCCGCGCTACACCGATCCGGAAATCCTGCGCGCATCGCTCGCGGGGGTGATCTTGCGCATGCTGGCGCTGGGCCTGGGGCGCGTGGAGGCTCGTGTTTCGGCGGGGCCGGAACCCGCATCAGCGGGCGACCGGAACGGGCATCCGCAGACCATCGAACACTTCGCCTTCATCGACGCCCCCGACGGCCGCGCGATCGCCGATGGCTGGCAGCAGTTGTGGGAGCTGGGCGCGGTGAGTGCGCCCGACGCGCACGGCCGGCGCACGCTCACCCCGCTGGGGCGCACGCTGGCGCGCATTCCCATCGACGTGAAGCTCGCGCGCATCCTCGTCGCCGCGCAGCAGCACGGCTGCCTGCGCGAGGCGACCGTCATCGCGTCGTTTCTCGGTGTGCAAGACCCGCGCGAACGCCCTGCCGATGCGCGTGGCGCAGCGGACGCCGCGCATGCGGTTTTCGCCGATCCGAAGTCGGAGTTCGTCGGCATCGTGAAGCTGTGGGATGCCTATGCGGCCGCGCACGAGGAACTGACCCAGTCGAAGCTGCGTGCGTGGTGCGAGAAACACTTCCTCGGTTTCCTGCGCATGCGCGAGTGGCGTGAACTGCACCGCCAGTTGCTGCTGCTCGGCGAGGAATTGGGCTGGGCGAGCGATCGCGCTGGCGAGCCACGGGCTCGCGCGATCGCCAACGACCGGCCACGGAAGGCGGGGCAGGGCGATCCGGGTTCGGAATCCTCGCGCCAGACACGGCAGGCGCAGTCCGCGCCGGGCACCGCCGATTACGCCGCGCTGCATCGCGCGCTGCTCGCTGGCTTGCCGATGCAGGTCGGCAACAAGGACGAGAAAAACGTCTACCTCGCGCCGCGCCAGCGCCGCTTCAAGCTGTTCCCCGGCTCATCATTGGCCAGGCAACCGCCGCCGTGGGTGCTGTCGGCGACCTTGCTGGATACGGCGCAAATCTGGGGCCTGACGAACGCGCGCATCGAGCCCGATTGGGCGATCGCCGAACTGCCGCACCTGCTGTCGCGCAGGCACTTCGATGCGCACTGGTCGCGCCGGCAGGGACGGGTGATCGCGTCGGAACAGATCAGCCTGTTCGGCCTCGTGCTCGCGCCCAAGAAGCCCGTGCACTACGGCGGCATCGCGCCGGTGGAAGCGCGCGAGATCTGCATCCGGCAAGGGCTGGTGCCGGGCGAGGCCGACCTGCGCGCGCCCTTCCTGAAACGCAATCTGGCCACGCTGGAGAAGGCGCGCGAGGAGGAAGCCAAGCTGCGCCGCGCCGGGCTGGTCGCCGACGAGGACTGGCAGGCGCGCTGGTACCTCGACCGCATCCCGCAGGACGTGTGCACTTCGCACGGGCTGGATGCGTGGTATGCGAAGGCCACGGCCGAGCTGCGCCGCGCGCTGGAATGGCCGCTGGCCGAATTGCTGCCCGGCGAGGGCAGCGAGGCCGAGCGCTTCCCGAAATACCTCGCGCTGGGCGATGCGCGGCTGGCACTGCGCTATCGCTTCGAGCCGGGCGCGAGCGATGACGGGGTGAGCGTGCTGGTGCCGCTGCACCTGCTGGGCGCGCTGGATGCGGCGCGGCTGTCGTGGCTGGTGCCGGGACTGCATGAAGAAAAAGCCACCGCGCTGATCCGAACGCTGCCCAAGGCGCTGCGGCGCAACGTCGTGCCCGCGCCGGATTTCGCGCGCGCGTTCGCGCAGGCATGGCCCGCGGCCAGCGCCGATGCGGTCGGCGGCGAATTGGCGCGCTTTCTAGCGCGCTTGACCGGCGCGACGATCATGGCGGCGGATTTCGACGAATCCGCGCTGGAGCCGCACCTGCGCATCAACCTGTGCCTGGTCGAAGGCGATCGCGTGCTGGCGCAATCGCGCGATCTGGACGATCTGCGCGCCCGCTTCGGCGAGAGCGCACAGCAGGCGTTCGCCGCGCGCGCGGGCCGGGAATTGATGGCCGAAGGCCTGCGCAGTTTCCCGACGATGCCGATCCCGATGCGGATTCCCGGCGAAGCCGGCGTGCCGGCCTTCCCGGCCCTCGTCGATACCGGCGAGGACGCCGCGTTGCGGATCTTCGCCGACCCCGATACCGCGCAGCGCGAACACGCCGACGGTGTGCGCCGCCTGCTGCGCATCGCCTTGGCCGAGCGCATCAAATCCGCGCGCAAGCAGTTGCCGATCACCCCGCAAGCCGGGTTGCTGTATGCGGCCATCGAGCGTTTCAATGGCCCGGCCGGGGCGAAGTCGCCCGCCGCCGAACACCTGCGCGGCGACATCGTGGAAGCGGCCTTGAATGCCTTGCTGGCCGATGGCCCCGGAGCCATCCGCGAGCGCGCCGCCTTCGACGCGGCGCAGGCCGACATCGGCCGGCGTTTGTTCGCCACGGCGATGGAGCGCCTGCAATTGGCGATATCCATCCTCGATGCCGTGGCTGCGCTCAAACCACAACTGGAAGCGCCGTTGCTGGGCTGGGCCAGGGGCAACCTCGACGACCTGCGCGCACAGCTCGACGGCCTGCTGCCGCCGGGATTCCTGCACGAAACCCCGGCAGCGGCGCTGCCGCAGTTTCCGCGTTACCTCAAGGCGATGGCCTTGCGCGCGCAACGGGCGATCGGCGACCCGCCGCGCGACCAGGCGCGGATGCTCGAACTGCGACCGTTTCTGGATGCCCTCGCGCAGGCGCGGCGCGATGGCCTGATCGACCGGCCAGGATGGCAGGCGCTGCGTTGGGATTTGGAGGAACTGCGGGTGTCGCTGTTCGCGCAGGAACTGGGCGCCAAGCCGGGCGTGTCGGTCAAGCGGCTGGCGCGCCAGCTCGAAGAGCTGCGCGCAAGGCGCTAGGCCCCGCGCGTTGCCCGTGTCGCTGCGCGCAACGACGTCACCCGCTCACTTCACCCGTTCGACCTTGGTCGTCGAGCCATAGCCATCCACCTTCAGATACCACGTCCCCATCAACCCGGGAGAGATGGTAATGGTGGGGTTTTTCAGCCGCACGGCGAACACGTCCGCGTCGATCTGCCGCCAGACCTGCCCATTGGCGAGGGTGAAGGTGGTGCCGCCGTCCCAGCCGTGGAAGTCGCCGGCGATCGAGCTGGAGATCGTGTCCAGTTCGCCGTGGTAGGTGCGGAAGCCCATCTTCTCCGCATCGTTCTGATCCTGCTGGCGCATGCCTTCTTCGCGCGCCACGGCACTGCTCTTGTTCACTTCGCCGCGGATGAAAGCGTTCAGCCGCGCCAGTTGCTCGGGGCTGAGCTTGTCGAGGCCAGCGGCCTTGAAGTCGGCCGAGGACATGCGTTCTTCCAGCGAGGAGAATTGCTGGGCGAAGGCCAGTGGCGCGGCCAGGGCGAAGCAGGCTGCAAGCGTGAAGGCAAGGGCGATACGACGCATCGGGAAGTTCCTGCGGGTTCGGTTCGTGGTATCCGCCGGCAAACCGGCCGGATCGTTGGTGGGCCAATGTGCGGGCTAGTGTAAACCGAATGCCGGCCATATCCAGACAAGAACCCCTCGCATCGAGGGGAGGTGGACGGGATTGCGGCTCCGGAGCTTCGCATGCCGGCATGCGACCCCGCTTCGACCCTCCCCTGCGCGCAGGGGACGCGTACTCCCGCGCGGGCGGGGAGATCACGGCCCCTGCAATCCCATGCCCACCGCTTCCGCCAGCTCGAGAAAACCCGGGAACGAGGTCGCCACGTTGGCGCAGTCGGTGATGCGCACGTCGCCCTCGGCACGCTGCGCGGCGACGGCGAACGCCATCGCGAGGCGGTGATCGCCGAGGCTGTCCAGCGTTGCGCTGCGCAACCGACCCGATGCGCCGAGGCCGTGAATGATCGCGCCATCGGGCAACTCCTCCACGCGCACGCCCAGTGCGCGCAGGCCCGTGGCCATGCCGGCGATGCGGTCGGATTCCTTCACCCGCAGCTCGGCCGCGCCGCGCACCGTGGTCACCCCGTCGGCCAGCGCCGCGGCGACGAACAAGGCGGGGAACTCGTCGATCATGTCCGGCACGACTTCAGTCGGCACGTCGATCCCGTGCGGATTTGCCGAACGCACGCGCAGGTCGGCTGCCATCTCGCCGCCGAGTCGGCGCGGATTTTCCTCGACGATGTCCGCGCCCATCGCGCGCAGCGCCGCGAGCATTCCGGTGCGGCGCGGGTTGATGCCGACATCGCGGATCAACAGATCCGAACCTGGCACGATGCTCGCGGCGACCAACAAAAAAGCCGCCGAGGAAAAGTCCCCGGGCACGACGACATCGGTGGCGCGCAGGCGGTGACCGCCTTCGAGTCGCGCAACGCCAGCCGTGCAGCGGATCGGCCAGCCGAAGGCGGCGAGCATGCTCTCGGTGCAGTCGCGCGTGGGCCGCGGCTCGCGCACGCAGGTCGTGCCGCGCGCGTACAGACCCGCGAGCAGCACCGCGGACTTGACCTGTGCGCTGGCCACGGGCATGTCGTAGTCGATGCTGCGCAGGCTGGCGCCGGCGCGGATGCGCAATGGCGGCAAGCCCCCCGGTCGCGCTTCGATCCGCGCGCCCATCCGCGTCAGCGGCTCGACGACGCGGCCCATCGGACGCCGCGACAACGAGGCATCGCCGATCAATTCGCTGTCGAAATCCTGCCCGGCCAGCAGCCCGCACAGCAGGCGCATGCCGGTGCCGGCATTGCCGCAATCCAGCGGCGCGCCGCTGCCGCGCAGGCCACGCAGGCCCACGCCATGCACGATGCGTTCGCCGGCGGACGGCGCGTCGATGCGCACGCCCAATTGGTGCAGGATCGCCGCCGTCGCCAGCGTGTCCTGTCCTTCGAGAAATCCGCGGATGCCGCTCGTGCCCTGCGCGATGGACGCGAACATCAATGCGCGGTGCGAGATCGATTTGTCGCCAGGGACGCGCACGTCGCCATGCAGCGGTTCGCCTCGCGTGGCGACCCAATCGACGCGCCGACCCGTCATGCCAACGCGTCCAGGAAGCGTTCGTTGTCCTTGCGGCTGCCCACGCTCACCCGCAGGCAATCGGGCAATCCGTATCCGCCCATCGGGCGCACGATCACCGCGCGTTCGAACAAGGCGTGTTCGATGGGGGCGGCGTCGCGCCCGAAATCGATCAGGACGAAATTCGTTTGCGACGGCAACACGCGCAGGCCGCGCTCGCGCAGGCGCGCCGTCAACCATTCGCGCTCGGCGTGGTTCCAGGCGCGCGCGGCGGCGATGCGCTCGCGGTCGCCCAACGCGGCTTCCGCCGCCGCCAGCGCGACGAGGTTGACGTTGAACGATTCGCGCAGGCGCTCGATCACGGCGACCACCGACGGCGAGGAGATCGCGTAGCCGACACGCAGCCCGGCCAGGGCATGCGCCTTCGAGAAGGTGCGGGTGACGATCAGGTTCGGATGCTCCGGCAAGCATCGCAATGCGGATGTCAGGCCCGGCACGGTGACGTACTCGGCATACGCCTCATCGACCACGACCAGGGTGGTCGATGGCACGCGTTCCATGAAGGCGGCGAAAGCTGCATCGTCGAACCACGTGCCGGTGGGATTGTTCGGATTGGCGAGGAAGACGATGCGGGTGTCGAGCGTGATCGCGGCAGCCAGGGTATCCAGGTCATGCCCGCGCGGCATGCCGGCATGGCACGGCGGCAGTGCGGGAACGCGGATCGCGCGCGCGCCGGCAGCGGCGGCCGCGATCGGGAACACCGCGAACCCGAAACGCGAATACACCACCGAGGTGTGCGCATCGGTGAAGCACTGCGCGATCAGCATCAGCAGCTCGTGCGAGCCGTTGCCCAACACGATTTGCGTGGCGCGCACGCCATGATGCCGAGCCAGAGCTGCCTTCAGCGCAGTGCCTTGCGGATCGGGATAACGCAGCACGTCACCCAGCGCTGCGCGGGCCGCTTCCAGCGCCAAGGGGCTCGGGCCGAGCGGGTTTTCGTTCGATCCCAGTTCGACCAGGTCATGCCCGAAGCGCCGCCGCAGGGCTGGCAGGTCGTGGCCCGGATCGTAGGCGCGCAGCGCGTGGGTCGGCGCATTGGCGAGCGAGACCGCATCGAAGGCGCTCACCGCCCCGCCCCGGTTCACAGCACCGCCACCGGATACGAGCCGAGGATCTCGATTTGCGCGGCGAACTCCTGCAGCTCGGCCAGCGCCGCCTGCATCGGTGCATCCTCGATATGCCCATCGAGGTCGATGAAGAAGGCGTATTCCCACTTGGCGTGGTGCGAGGGCCGCGATTCGATGCGGTTCATGCTGATGCCGTGCCTGGCGAACGGGCTGAGCACATGGAACAACGCGCCGGGTTTGTCGCGGATCGAAACCAGGATCGAGGTGCGGTCATGGCCGCTGGCGGGGAAGGTCTTGCGGCCGAGCACGAGGAAGCGGGTGGTGTTGTCCTCGCGATCCTCGATCGGCTTCATCACCACTTTCTTCAATCCGTACACATGCGCGGCCGCCTCGCTGGCGATCGCCGCCGCGTCATCGGCATTGCGCGCACGCCGCGCGGCCTCGGCATTGCTCGATACCGGCACCTTCTCGACCGATGGCAGGTTGGTGCGCAGCCACACCTTGGTCTGCGCGAAGGATTGCGGGTGCGAGTAGATGCGTTCGATGCCGTCGATCAGCCCCGTGCGCGAAAGCAGGTAGTGGTGCACGCGCAGTTCCACCTCGCCGCAGATCTTCACGTTCGAGGTCAGGAACATGTCCAGCGTGACCTGGATGGTGCCCTGCCCGGAGTTCTCCACCGGCACCACGCCGAAGTCCGCCGCGCCGGATTCGACCTCCTGAAAGACTTCCTCGATGCTCGCCAGCGGCAGCCCATGCACCGAGCGGCCGAAATGCTTGTGCACCGCCTGCTCGCTGAAACTGCCTTCCGGCCCGAGGAAGCCGATCTTGAGCGGCTCCTGCTGGGCCAGGCAGGCCGACATGATCTCGCGGAACAGGCGCACCAGCTCCGCATCGGCCAGCGGGCCCTGGTTGCGATCGACCACCATGCGCAACACCTGCGCCTCGCGCTCGGGGCGGTAGTACTCCACCGCCGCGGCGAGCTTGCCCTTGGCCTTGCCGACTTGCTGCGCGAACTGTGCGCGTTCGGCGATCAGTTCCTGGATCTGGCGGTCGAGGCCGTCGATGCGCGCGCGCACGTCGGCGAGGTTCAGGGGCGCGGCGGGTGCGATGGCCTTTTTCTTCGGGGCGGATTTGCGAGTCGTCATGAATGCTTCACCTGAGCATGCTTGTTCTTCAACCCTTCTCATCGCAGTGAAAATGATCGCAGGGCGAAAGCGGGATCATCGGGCTGCGAGGTCTTCGCTGCGACCGCCCCAACCACTTCCCGAGAATCACCTCCAGAGCAGAAAACAGACTCCTTCCCCCGCTTGCGGGGGAAGGTTGGGATGGGAGCGAGCGTTGGCGATCGACTTCTCGAACACCCGTGCCCCCACCCTGATCCTCCCCCGCAAGCGGGGGGGAATCCATATTGCTTGCAACAAGAAGTCCTGCGTACACAGCAGCCAGTCCATGGCTGGAAAAGGTTTCTCCATCAGGGAAACGGGCTGCCAACGCAACCCTGCCTCCCCTGCCTCACCCATGCCGCCTGGCGAAATCCCCCATGAAATCCACCAGCGCGCGCACGCCTTCGAGCGGCATCGCGTTGTAGATCGAGGCGCGCATGCCGCCCACCGCCTTGTGGCCCTTGAGGGTGAGCAGGCCGGCGGCCTTGGACTCGGACAAGAACGCCTCGTCCAGCGCGGCATCGTGCAGGGTGAAAGGCACGTTCATGCGCGAACGGTAACGCGGATCCACCGGGTTGCGGTAATAACCATTCGATCCGTCGATCGCCGCGTAGAGCATGTCGGTCTTGGCGCGGTTGCGGCGCGCCATCTCGGCCAGCCCGCCCTGCGCATCGATCCACTCCAGCACCAGCGCGGTGAGGTAGAAGGCGAAGGCCGGCGGCGTGTTGAGCAGGGATTTTTCCTTCGCGTGCGCGGCGTAGGTGAGGATGTTCGGCAGCGGGCGCGGCTTGTGTGCGAGCAGGTCGTCGCGGATCACCAGCAAGGTCAGCCCGGCCGCGCCCATGTTCTTTTGCGCGCCGGCGTAGATGATGCCGTAGCGGCTCACGTCCACCGGCCGCGAGAGGATGTTCGAGGACATGTCGGCCACCACCGGCACGTCGCCGACATCGGGCACCTCCTCGAACTCCACGCCTTGGATGGTCTCGTTCGGGGTCACATGCAGGTAGGCCGCGCCCGGCGTGAGTTGCCACTGCGCGCGCTCGGGCACGGATGTGAACTTGCCGGCCTCGCCGGTGGCGACGACATGCGTTTTCACCAACGTCTTCGCCTCGGCCACCGCCTTGGTGCTCCAGTGGCCGGTAACGAGGTAATCGGCGCTGTCGTCGGGGCCGGCGAGGTTCATCGGGATCTGCGCGAAGTGCTGGGTCGCACCGCCCTGCAGGAACAGCACGGCATAGTTCGACGGCACCCCGAGCAGGCGGCGCAGGTCGGCCTCGAGCTTGTCGTTGAGCGCCACGAAGGCCTTGCCGCGATGGCTGACTTCCAGCACCGAAGCGCGCTCGCCGCCCCATTCGAGCAGTTCCTCCTGCGCGCGGCGCAGGACGGGCTCGGGCAGCATGGAAGGGCCGGCACTGAAGTTGTAGCCACGCGACATGGGGTTGCCTCTGGAGTTGGGAGTCGGGATTGGGGATTGGGGAGTCGGGATTGGGGACTGGGGGAACGCGTAGCGTCCCGAACGCATGGCGCAGTGCAGCAAACCATGGGCGCGAATGCAAGTCGGCGCTGCGCGGCACCTGCGCGCATGGGGTCGAGCCGATGGCCGCGGGGTTCAGCTTCCGAGCTTGGGCGCGAAGACCAGCAGCGCGGCGATCCCGGCACCGAGCAGGGCGGCGGCGAGCACCAGCCACCAGACCGTCGAGGCCTTGCGCACCACCGAGGATGTCGGTGCCGGTTCGATATCGGCCGCCACCTGTACCGAGGTGACCGGGCGCATGGTCTGGGTGATCGCCTTGGGCGGGTTGGCGGTGCCCGGCAAGGGCGTGGAATCATGGCGGCGCACCGGCGCGGTCAAGCCCGGCGCCTCCACGACGTAACGGTTGTTTTCCCACGCCACCTGGTCGCCGCCGACGAGAATGGCATTGCGCACCTTCACCCCGTTGAGCCGCGTGCCTTCGCCCGGGCCTGCAGACAGGTCGCGCAGCACCACGCAATCGCTGTGCAGCTCGACGCGGGCGTGACGGTCGAGCAGGGTCGGTTCGTCCAGCCGCAGGGTCGCCGAATCGCCGCGCCCGACGATCACCGGGTCGATCAGCGGGAAGCTGCGCCCGTAGTGCGCGCCGCTGACGCCGCGGAGCAGGAATCGCTCCGGGCAGGCGGTGCCGTTGGCGGCGGTCTCGCGGGTGGAAGCAGCGCTGGCTTGCGGCAATTTGGGCTCGACGGGATCGGCGTCGCTGCGCAACAGCATCTGCGTCTGGCCCAGCGAGATCAGGTCGCCGGCCCGCACCAGCGCCAGCCGGCTCACCGGGCGCGCGTTGACGTGAGCGGTGGCCTCGGAGCTTTCGATCACCAGCCAGATGCCGCGGCGGTCGTTGGCGAGCACGGCATGACGTTCGACCAGCCCGGGCAGGCGCACACGGCTGTCGCTGCCGCTGCCGAGCGTGATCCGCCCAGGCTCCACGACATCCGGATGCTCACCGTTCGGGAAGGTCAGCCGCATCGATCCTCCTGATGATGCGCGACTCTAGCATAGTGTCGATCCATCTCTGGATCGCCCCAGCAGGCTGTTTCTCGACAGCCTGCTGGCATGCTCCACGCGCAGACCCCACAATACCAGCCATGGCCACCATCGAAATCAGCCACCCCCACAACCTCGCCAGCCCCGAGGCCCGCGCGGCCGTGGAACGGGTTGCCACCCGCATGAACGAGAAGTTCGGCATCCAGCATGCCTGGAACGGCGACGCACTGGATTTTTCCGGCAGTGGCGCCAAAGGGCGGGTCACGCTGGACAAGAATTCCGTACACCTGCACCTGCACCTTGGCTTCCCGGTGTCGATGTTCCGCGGCTCGATCGAATCGGCCATCCACGATTACCTCGAGCGCGAGTTCGGCTGAGGCCATCCCGCGCGGCCCATCACTCCGCCCGGAACGGGTCGGGATCGCCGGCAAACAGGCGCCGCGAGACGGCGGTTTCCGCCGCCACGATGCGGCCGACGAAATCCTGCGCGCCATCGAGCGTGCGGAATGCGCCGAAGCCGCGTTCGAGGAAGGATTGCAGCTCGTCCAGCCCGGCCAGCCGCGCCGGCACCCGGCACATCTTCAGCAGGCTCCACAAGGCCGGCATGCGCACCGCCTGATCGAGCGCGCCGCCGATGCGCCCGACCAGCACGATCTGCTGACGACGCAGGCGCGGCAGCCCGACGTGGCGATACGCGGCGGCATAAGCGGCGGTGTCGATGGGCGCGGCGAGAGCCAGCGCACGATCCAGCGCCGCGGCCATGCGCAGGTCGAAGGCATGGCTGAGCGCGGCCAGCTCGATGCCGTCGGTCGCGGCGACCAGCATGCGTGTCGGCAGCAGTTTGGCCATCTTCGGCAGCACCCGCGCCACGTCGCGGTCGCGCCCGCTGAAATCGCGGTCGCCGTACAAATCGCTCAGAAAAAATTCCGCCGCCGGCCGCGTGCGCGGTTCGGCGAGGAATGCCGCAAAACCGGCCGCGAGCCGACGTTGTTGCCAGCGTCGCAGGTCGGCCAGCCGCGCCAGTGCATTGCGCGGGTCGCGCTGCGCGTCGTGCAGGCTGCGATGCCATTGCAGACGCTGCAGCAGACGCGCGCGCAGCACGGCCAGCGGCAATCGAGCGCATCGGTCGGGGGCGGTCATGGGGTCGGCGCGGTGCGGATGTGACGGCGAAATCATCGTTTTGCGTTGCAGTGCATCGTGCGGATTGTCCCATCGCGGCTACAATCGCCGCCACCTCGACCACCGGTTGACCGCATGCTGCAGATCCAGCGCGCCAGCGAACCCGGCAAGACGCCCTCCCGGATCGGCCTGGCCATCGCCGGCGGCGGGCCGATCGGCGGCATGTACGAACTGGGCGCGCTGCGCGCCCTCGACGATGCCATCGACGGCCTCGACCTGGCGCGGCTGGAGGTGTACGTCGGCGTGAGTTCGGGCGCCTTCCTCGCCGCCGGGCTGGCCAACCGGATGAGCACCGAGGAGATGTGCCGCATCTTCATCACCGGCCAGGACGACCGCCTGCGCTTCCATCCCGAATCCTTCCTGCGCCCGGCCTTCGGCGAATTCGCGCGGCGCAGCGCCCTGCTCCCGGGCCTGCTCACCGGCTGGGCGCGCGACCTGATCACCCGCGGCCGCAGCACGCGCCTGAGCGACGTGATGGTGCGTTTTTCGGCATTGATACCGCCGGGGCTGTTCGACAACGCCGGGGTGGAACGCTTCCTGCGCGAGGTGTTCTCGGTGCGCGGCCGCAGCAACGATTTCCGCCACCTCCCGGCGCCGTTGTACGTGATCGCGGTGGACATCAACACCGGCGCCACGGTGCGCTTCGGCAGCAAAAACTGGGACGACGTGCCGATCTCGCGCGCGGTGCAGGCCAGCGGAGCGATGCCGGGCCTGTACCCACCCGTGGAGATCCGTGGCCACCAGTTCGTCGATGGCGCATTGCGCCGCACGATGCACGCCTCGGTCGCGATGAGCCACGGCGTGGACTTGCTGCTGGGCATCAATCCGATGGTGCCCTTCGATGCGGATGCCGCCAACGTGCAAGGGCGTCGCCCGACCAACCTCGTCGATGGTGGCCTGCCGGTGGTGCTCTCGCAGGCGGTGCGCACGGTGCTGCAATCGCGCGCGCAAGTGGGTTTGTCGCGCTACGCGCAGGATTACCCGGCCACCGACCAGATATTCCTCGAACCCAACGCCAGCGACCGCCGCACCTTCTTCACCAACGTGTTCGCGTTTTCCTCGCGCTCGGCGATCTGCCAGCACGCCTACCGCGTCACCCTCGACGACCTCGCGCGACGCCGTACCGAACTCACGCCGATCCTGCACCGCCACGGCCTGCGCCTGCGCCCGGAAGTGATCGACGACCCGCGCCGCAGCCTGCTCGACGGCATGCAGGCGCATCCGCATGGCACCGACACCACCGAACGCCTGCGCCGCGCGCTGGACGACGTCGATGCGCTGCTGCGCAGGCGTCGTCAGGCGCTGCCGATGGCCTGATGCCGGCGCGGGCGATGGTGTGAATGCTCTAGACATCGCACCGAAACTGGCGACCGTTCCCACCGCCCCGCGCATCATCAAAAGGAGATCCCATGGCCAAGCTCAAGTCGTCCGCGCGCGCCAAGGCCGCGCCAGAAACCCAGGAATCGCAGGACAAGCTCGATGCGCTGCGGCGTTCGATCAGCGCTTCCGCGCAGCAGATCTGGTCCGCCGGCGTGGGCGCATTCGGCCGCGCGCAGGCCGAGGGCACCCGCTTGTTCGAAGCACTGGTGAAGGAAGGCATGAACATCGAAAGCCACACCCGCAAGATGGCCGGCGGCAAGGTGGACGCGGTGCGCGAAGCGGTCGGCGAGAAAGTCGGTGCGGTGCGCGAGCGCGCCTCCGACACCTGGGATCGGTTGGAGAAGGTGTTCGAAGAACGCGTGCAGCGTGCCCTCACCCGCCTCGGCGTGCCCGGCCGCGACGAGATCGCCGCCCTGATCGACCGCGTGGATCAGCTCAACGCCGAGCTGCGCAAGCTCTCGGGCGCGAGCGATGCCGCAGCGCCAGCGAAGCAGGCGAAGAAGCCCGCTGCCAAGCGTGCCGCCAGCAAGCCCGCTGCCGAGCCCAAGCCCGCCGCACGCAAGGCGAAGGCGGCGAAGAAAGCCAAGGCGGAATCCGCCGCTGCTTGATGCGGGCCTGGTAACGATGCGAAAACGGCGCCCGAGGGCGCCGTTTTCGTGTGGGGCCGGGCTTCCTACCAGTGCACCCCGCGCATCAGCGAGGCGAATGCGATCTGCTCGTTGCTCGGCGCGGCGGCATCGCCGCTGCCCTTGCCGCCCTTGGCCGCGGCCGAATCCGGGAACAGCTCGAAGGCGGTGTTCATCACCACCTCGTAGAGCTTGGGCGCGAGCGCGTTGATGGTCGCCGCGAAGATGCCCAGCCGCGTGGCGATGCGGCTCGGGCGCTCGATGATCGCCTTCACCACCAGGTCGGCGGCCTCCTCGGGCGAGAGCGTGGGCACCGATTCGTACATCTTGGTCGGGGCGATCATCGCGGTCTTCACCAGCGGCATGTTGATGGTGGTGAAGGCGATGTTCTTGCCGGAGAACTCGGCCTGCGCGCAGCGGCTGAAGGCATCCAGCGCGGCCTTGCTGGCGACGTAGGCGGAGAAGCGCGGCGAGTTGGCGAGCACGCCGATCGAGCTGATGTTGATGATGTGGCCGCGGCGGCGCTGGGTCATCTTCGGCAGCAGGCCCATGATCAGGCGCAGCGAGCCGAAGTAGTTGAGCTGCATGGTGCGTTCGAAGTCGTGGAAGCGGTCGTAGGACAGCTCGATGGAGCGGCGGATCGAACGCCCGGCGTTGTTGACCAGCACATCGACTTGTCCGTGATCTTTGAGGATGTCCGCGACGAGGCGGTCGCAATCGGCCAGGTCAGCCAGGTCGGCCTTGTAGGCGTAGCATTTGCCGCCCATCGCGACGATCTCGTCGCGGGTGGCGTGCAGTTCTTCCTCGCCGCGCGCGACGATCACCGTCTTCGCGCCGGCCGCGGCCACCTTCAGCGCAGCGGCCTTGCCGATGCCCGCCGAACCGCCGGTGATCACCACCACCTTGCCGGCGACCTTGCCCTTGAGCGAGTGATCGACGAACAGGTCCGGGTCGAGGTGGCGCTCCCAGTAATCCCACAGCCGCCATGCATACGTCTCCAGCGAGGGCACCACGATCTTGCTGCCACGCAGCGCGCGCTCGCACTCGCGGTTGTCGAAGCGGGTCGGATAGGTGATGAACTTGAGTGCTTCCTTCGGGATCTTCAGGTCGCGCAGGATCGCGGCGAGGAAGCGCTTGATCGGCGGCAGGTTGCCCACCGCCGCGCGCACCGGGAAGGGCACGAACGAGAACATGCGCGCATCGATGCGCATGGTCATCTCCGGCGCGTGGCCGGCGCGGCAGAAGGTGTTGAGCACCTCGCCCACGCGCTGCGGCTCGGGATCGACCAGATGGAAGCAATGGTCGTCCAAACCTTTCTTGTGGGCGATGTGATCCATCGCGTCGGCGACGAAATCCACCGGCACGATGTTGATGCGCCCGCCCTCGATGCCCAGCGTGGGCATCCACTGCGGCAGCAGTTCGCGCATCTTCTTGATCAGCGGGAACAGGTAGTACGGCCCGTCGAGCTTGTCCATCTCGCCGGTCTGCGAATGGCCTACCACCATGCCCGGGCGGTAGATCCGCCACGGCAGCTTGCATTCGTTGCGCACCAGGCCTTCCGAGTCGTGCTTGGTGCGCAGGTAGGGGTCGTCCAGATCCTCGGCCTCGTCGAACATGTCCTCGCGGAACACGCCGGAATACAAACCGGCGGCGGCGATGGAACTGGTGTGGTGGAAGCAGCCGGCCTTCAGCGCGCTCGCCAGTTCGATGGCGTGGCGGGTGCCGTCGATGTTGGCCACGCGCTGGCTCTCGGCATCGGCCTTGAGGTCGTAGATCGCGGCCAGATGAAAGAAATGATCGACCTTGCCCGCGAGCGCGCGGATCTTCGCCGGCGCAACGCCCAGCTTCGCAGTGGCCAGATCGCCGACCACCGGCAGCACGCGCTTGCGATCCCAGCCCATTTTCTCGGCGATGGCCTCGAATTTCTTCTCCGAGCCCTTTCGCAGCATCAGGTGGATGGTGCCCGGGCGCTTGAGCAGGTTGCTGACGAGATAACGGCCGATGAAGCCGGTGCCGCCGGTGACGAAGTAGTTCATCGTTCGGGCTCCTTGGGATGTCGCGATGCCGCATGCGATGGCCGATGCGGCCACGCGCGGGAAGGTGTTGATCGAGGCGATCGCGCGCCGGCTGCAACGCTGGCGTTGACCGTCCCTCGGGTGCATGCTATCACCGCATCCTCGCCTCGCGGCGCATCCACGGAAACGCGATCATGGCCGACATCAAGACCGACTTCGAAGAGGCCGCCAAGGCGGTCAAGACCCTCGCCCAGCGCCCCGACAACGACACCCTGCTCAAGCTCTACGCGCTGTACAAGCAGGGCGCGGAAGGCGATGTCAACGGCGCCAAGCCGGGCTTCTTCGATTTCGTGGGCACCGCCAAATACGATGCGTGGGAAAAGCTCAAGGGCATCAAGCCCGAGGACGCGATGGCCAAATACATCGCCACGGTGAAGTCCCTGCTGAAGTGAGCCTGCCCGTCGCGGCGTCCGCGCCGCGACCCGGACGAGCCCGCATGGCCCGCCAGACCAAGCAGCGCATCCTCGACGCCAGCCTCGCCCTGTTCAATGCGCAGGGCGAGCCCAACGTCACGACCAATCACATCGCCGACGATCTGGAGATCAGTCCAGGCAACCTGTACTACCACTTCCGCAACAAGGACGACATCATCGAGCAGATCTTCGTGCGCTTCGAGGAGCGCATGGACAAGGCACTGACCGCTCCCGCCGACCGCCTGCCCGAGCTCGAGGACATCTGGATGCAGCTGCATCTGGTGTTCGAGTGCATCTCCGAATACCGATTTCTTTATCGCGACCTCGTCGATATCCTCAGCCGCAACCGTACGCTGCGCCTGCGCTTCGCGCGCATCCTCAAGCGCGCCGCGGCCAGCGCCAGCGAGATCATGCGCGGGCTGGTGCGCAACGGCGCCATGCGCGCTTCCTCGGCGGAAGTCGAGGCGACCGCGACCAACATCCTCGTGATCGCCACGTTCTGGATGAATTACGCGAACGTGCGCGGCGACCGCGACGAGAACGCATCCATCCGCGTGGGCATCGTGCAGGTGATGATGCTGGTGGCGCCGTTCCTGCGCGATGCCGAACGGCTGCACCTGAACAACCTGATTCGCGCTTACCAGACGTGAGGGTCGTGGATCGGGTCATAGCCCCGTACTTGCGGCAGATCAATACTCTCAACATCAAAGGTGGTGGGCGGAACTGCCATCCACGCACACATCCTCGCATGCCGACTCAATGCCCTCATCCGCCCTGCGGGCACCCCCCCCGGCGGGGGAAGGAATGAAACCGCCTCTCCCTCCGGGAGAAGCCGGCGCACCGCAGGCGTGACGGGTGAGGGAATACGCTGCCAGTTTGCCGTGCAAGCATGAGCATGCGACTCTGGTCAGCCTCGCCGGTCGATCATGACCGGCGTTGCCAATGGCCAGCTCAAGCCGCCTTGCGAACCTTGCGCTTGGCGACGGCCTTGCCGGCCTTGCGGGCGCGACGCGCAGGCTTGCGCTTGGCCTTGGGCTTGAGCACGCTGATGCCCAGCCCGACGGTCACATCGTTGAAGCGCCCCAGCAAGGGCTCCAGCCGGGACTGGATGTCGGCGGCCAGGTTGCCCGCGGTCGTGGTGGCGCGCTCGCGCATGCCGGTGGCGCGTGCAAACAATTCATCGCGGTAACGGCTGCCGGTCTCGCCCAGGCCTTCGATCACGATGCTGGTGGCGGCCGGCACGCGGCCGACGATGGCGACGGCTTCCTTGACCGCGCCGGTGGCGTTCTTGCGGATCAGCGACACCGCGCCGATGCCGGCCAGCAGCACCTCGCGGGCGCCGGGGCGTTCACGGTTGACGGGGGTGGCCTGAATCTGCGTACTCATGGTTTCACCTCTGCGTTGTTTGACGGGGTTGTTTGGAATGGTTGGTTGCGACGGCATGGCTGCTTTCCCACGGCCCGCAGTATCCAAACAAACGTTTGAGCATTGGCACTAGCCACCCTCGTTGTACTGTCGAACTTTCGCCTGCGCATGGCGAGGGCGTCGGCAAGTTTGCGAGGGTGGCGAGTCCGCGCTTGCCATCGCCGCGCCATCGCGACATGCTCGCCACGTCACCCGCAAGGAGATCCGCATGGCCGCCAAGTCCGCAAACTGGGCCGCATTCCCCCACGCATCGAAAAGCTACGATTACGCCGGCGACAAGCTGAAATCCGCTTGGGCCTCGCTGCATGCCGGCGACTGCGAGCCCTTCCCCGACGCCAAGCGCGCCACTGCCTTGCTCAAGGCCACGCCGAAGCCGCCCAAGGGCATGGATGCGGCCAAGCTGTCGGAGACCTTGCAGGAAGCCTGGCGCGCCTTCCATCGCGGCGATTTCCACGACGCTTTCGTGCTCGGCGATGCGCTGGGGCCCTTGGGCGCGTCGGTGGCGATCAAGGCGCTGGGCATCCACGCCACCTATCTGGTGGACGACGCGGCCGAGAAGCTCAAGCGCTTCGAGCAGGCGATCGAGATGGCCGACAAGGCCATCGCCGCCCTGCCCGAGGAGGCCAATTCGCATTACCGCAAGGCCTTCGCGCTCGGCCGTTACAGCCAGGGCATCAGCGTGGCCAAGGCGTTGACGATGGGCTTGGCCACCAAGGTTCGCGATGCCTTGCAGGTCACCCTGGAGCACGCGCCCAAGCACGCCGAAGCGCATCTGGCGCTGGCGGTGTTCCATGCCGAGGTCATCAACAAGGTCGGCGCGATGCTCGGCGGGCTCACCTACGGTGCCAAGGCCGCCGAGGCCGAGTCGCACATCAAGACCGCGCTCAAGCTCACCCCGAACTCGCCGATCGCCCACGTCGAGCACGCCAACGTGCTGATGCTGCTCAAGGGCGCCAAGGGCGAGGACGCGGCCGCCGACGAGTTCGAGAAGGCCAGCAAGCTCAAGCCGGTCGACGCGATGGAACGGCTCGATCAGGAGCATGCCAGGGCGCAGATCGAGTAGCAGCGGATCGCGGAGTGCGCCCGAGGGACAGCTCCAACCCGGGCGCATTAGGGCCTGAACAAGTCACTTGAGATCATCATTCCCGCGAAAGCGGGGTTTCCAACAGCCGAATGGCTGGTCATCCAGTGCCGTTGGCTTTCATGGGCTGAGAGTCACTGGATCCCCGCCTCCGCGGGGACGACGAGCAAGAAATGACCTTGTTCGAAGTATCCTTGCCGATGCGCTAAAGAAAAACCCGCCTCACAGCCGCGCCGCGATCGCCTTGGCAAAACCCGGCGTGTTGCCGCTGCCGCCGAGGTCGGGCGTGAGCGTGTCCTTCGCTTCCAGCGTGGCGCGGATCGCGCGGCGCAGGCGCTCGGCGTCGGCGGGGATGCCGAGGTGGTCGAGCATCTGCGCGGCGCCCAGCAGCAGGGCGCAGGGGTTGGCGATGCCTTGCCCGGCGATGTCCGGGGCCGAGCCGTGCACGGCCTCGAAGATCGCGGTGTGCTCGCCGATGTTGGCGCCGGGCGCGAGGCCAAGCCCGCCGACCAGGCCGGCGCACAGATCCGAGACGATGTCGCCGAACAGGTTGGTCGTCACGATCACGTCGAACTGCTCGGGGCGCATCACCAGCTGCATGCAGGTGTTGTCCACGATCATCTCGTTGCAGGCGATCTGCGGGTACTGCGCGGCGACCTCGCGCGCCACCTTCAGGAACAGCCCCGAGGTGGACTTGAGGATGTTCGCCTTGTGCACGACGGTGACTTTTTTTCGGCCGATCCGCTGCGCCATGTCGAAGGCGTAGCGGACGATGCGCTCGGAGCCCTTGCGGGTGACCTTCTGCTGCAGGGTGGCCGTGCTGCCGTCGGCCGACACCGCCTGCCCCTCGCCGATGTACGCGCCCTCGGTGTTCTCGCGCACGGTGATGATGTCGATGTCGTCGTAGCGCGCCTTGGTATTCGGAAAACTGATCGCCGGGCGCACGTTGGCGTACAGGTCGAAGCGCTTGCGCAATTCGACATTGATCGAGGCAAAGCCGCCGCCGACCGGCGTGGTCAGCGGGCTCTTGAGCGCCACGCGATGGCGGGCGATGGCATCCAGCGAGGCCTGCGGCAGCAGCGAGCCGTGTTTTTCCAGCGCGGCCATGCCGGCCTCGACGAAGTCCCAGGACAGCCCCAGCCGCATCGCGTCGAGCACGTGCAAGGTGGCGTCCATGATCTCCGGGCCGATGCCGTCGCCGCGGATCACTGCGATGGTTTGCGTCATGGTGGGGGTTTTCCGGATGGGCGGCGATCAGGCCGAGCGCCGCAGCCGCCCATTATGACAGAGGCGCCAGCGCACGCGCCCTTCCAGCTCCCTGCAACGGCTATTCAGGCGTGCGTTTGCGAGCAACCCGCTGCCGGTGCCGCGCCCGCTTCCAGTCGATCCAGGAAATCCACCGCCCGGCGCAGGTGCGGAATCACGATGCTGCCGCCGACCACCAGCGCCACCGAGAAGGTCTCGAAGAACTCGTCGCGGTTCACGCCGGCGTCCTTGCACTGGGCGATGTGGTAGGCGATGCAATCGTCGCAGCGCAACACCATCGAGGCGACCAGGCCCAGCAGTTCCTTGGTCTTGCCGTCCAGCGCGCCGGGCTTGTAGGTTTGCGTGTCCAGCGCGAAGAAGCGGCGCACCACCTGATTGTCCTGTTCGAGGATGCGCTCGTTCATCCGCTGCCGGAAGGCGGTGAACTCGGCGACGCGATCGGTCGTGGATTCCGCGCTCATGCCGATCCCGCCAACAGGGCTTCCAGACCGCCGGCGCGGTCGAGTGCGACCAGATCGTCGTAGCCGCCCACATGCACGTCGCCGACGAAAATCTGCGGCACGCTGGTGCGCCCGCTGCGCTCGATCATGGCACGGCGCTGTTCGGGGTCGGTGTCCACCCGCACCTCGACCCAGCCGCGCCCACGCGCCTTCAGGAAGTTCTTGGCGGCCACGCAATACGGGCACACGGCGGTGCTGTACACGGTGATGGTGGGTGCATCGGGCATGTCGGGAACTCCGGGGTCGCCAATTCGGTCGATGGGGTGAACGCTCTGCGAACGACCGCGCCGCATGGACGCGGGAACCTGATTTTCCCAGCATGCGACGGCTCCGGCAAATACCGGTTCACGCTGCGTCCGGGATGCCGGGCGCAAGCTGGGCGCGCCACATTCTTTCCCGGGCCGCCGCATGATTCGTCCGACCCCGCTCATCGCCGCCCTGTTCGCCTGCGTGGCCAGTTTCGGGCTGGGCCTGCCCGCGCCGGCGCAGAACGTGGAAACCGGCCTGCCGAACATCGGCTCCTCGGCCCGCACGATCATCACCCCCGCCGAACAGGACGCCTACGGGCAGATGACCTTCCGCGAGTTGCGCAAGGAAGGCTACGTGCTCGACGACCCGTTGCTGGAGGACTGGCTGCAGGGCATCGGCGACCGCCTCGGCGCGTACAGCAACAAGCCCTCGCAGAAGTTTCACCTGTTCATCGTCAAATCGCGCGACATCAACGCCTTCGCCACCCTCGGCGGCTATGTGGCGGTCAACGCGGGGCTGATCCTCGCCACCACCAGCGAGGACGAACTGGCGGGCGTGATGTCGCACGAGTTCGCCCACGTCACCCAGGATCACGTCCTGCGCGCGGTGGAGAAGCAAAGCAAGGCGCAGGTGCCGATCGTGCTGGCGATGCTCGCCGCCATCGTGCTCAGCTCGCGCTCCAATTCCACGTCGGCGGCCAACGCCGGCGAGGCGGCGATGGCTTCCGGGTTGGGCCTGATCGCGCAGCAGAGCATCAACTTCACCCGCGAGAACGAGACCGAGGCCGACCACCTGGGCATCCAGACGATGGCGCGCGCCGGTTACGATCCCATCGCGATGGCCACGTTCTTCCAGCGCATGCAGGCGGCCTACCGCAGCAACGAGGGATATGGAAAGTACAAGGTTCCCGATTTCCTGATCGATCACCCGGTCACCTCCACCCGCATCAGCGACGCCTTCGACCGCGCGCGGCAGATCAAGAGTCGTCCGCAGAGCGAATTGCCTGCCGATGCGGCCACCTCCGGCAATCTGTTGCTGCCTGCCGGGCTCGGCAGGCAGCCGGTGATGCTGGCATCCGCCAAGCCGCCGATGGGGCACGATTACCTGTGGGCACGCGAGCGCCTGCGCGTGCTCAGCGCCGAGAGCAGCGGCGCGGCGATCGCCGAGTACCAGAAGATCCGCGCGGCCAATCCCGCCGGTTTCGGCGATGCGCAGCGCTATGGACTGGATCTGGCCATGATCGAACACGGGCAGGCCGATGCCGCGCTCACCGATCTGCGGCAGATTTCCGCGCGACATCCGGGCGACATGTGGATCGGCCTGGCCATCGCCGGCGCGCAATTCCACGGCGGCCAGCAAGCCGCGGCACTGGCCGATTACGATCGCCTGCTCGTGCGCTGGCCGGGCAACCGCGCGGTGATCCTGACCTACGCCAACACCCTGGGGCAGATCGGCACGCCGCAGGCCGGCCTGCGCGCGCAGGCAATCCTGCGGCCGCTCACCGATTCCAGCGGCGACGACGCGGAGTTCCAGCAGACCTTCGCCCGCGCCTGCGAAATCGCCGGCAACACCGCGCGTGCCGGCGAGGCCTACGCGGTGGCCGCCTTCCTCAACGGCCGCCCGCAGGACGCGCTGAAACAACTCGAAGCGCTCAAGCAACGCACCGATCTGGACTATTACGAGAGGGCGCGGGTGGAAGCGCGCATCGAGGAATACAAGCCGGTCGTGCTGGAGATGAACAAGCAGGGCATCCGCCCCGAAAACGGCGATCCTCGGCCGCTGCGGTTCGACGTGAGCTATCACTGAGATGGCGCTGAAGGCTGCCATCGCCCGCCTGCGCGGGGCGAGCCCGGCGCGCACCGGGGGTGGTGGTGCGCTGGAGGATGCGGCCGCCTCTCCAGGCTCATGTGCCATTGGAAGAGGCTGGATGTTGACTTTGCGGCGGTCCGGCCGGACAATGACGGGCTGATTTCCACAGGTGTGCCGTGCCCGACAGCCGTCGGGTGGTGGCGTTTCCGCCGGGGGAAAGTCGGGAGCCGGATACCCGGAGGGATACTCAAGCGGCCAACGAGGGCAGACTGTAAATCTGCTGGACATCGTCCTACGGTGGTTCGAATCCACCTCCCTCCACCAGTTTCAAGTTCAAGTGCGTGTGCGGGAGGTGGTTTCGAACCACCGTCGTGGTTCGACCGGATCGCAGGAGCGATCCGGAACGCGACGCGCAAGCGGCGCGGCCCGGAGGGCAGGATGCCCGACGTGATCCACCTCCCTCCACCACGGACGACAGAGGACTGAAGACAGAAGACAGATTGCAAGTCAGCAGGCAGTGCAGCAGAGACGGGGACTTTTTCTGTCCTCAGTGTTCTGTCTTCTGAACGCGGGAGTAGTTCAATGGTAGAACTTCAGCCTTCCAAGCTGATTGTGCGGGTTCGATTCCCGTCTCCCGCTCCATTGAACGCATCTTTCGCTTCGGCAACACCTTCGCTCATGTAGCTCAGTCGGTAGAGCACTTCCTTGGTAAGGAAGAGGTCGCTGGTTCGATTCCAGTCATGAGCACCACATCAGGAATGCGTGAATCGTGATCGGCAACATCAGGTCACGAGCACATCGCCTTCCACGCACGACGTTTTCAACGGATCACGAATCACCATTCACGAATCACGGAGTTTTCAGCAATGGCCAAGGGCAAGTTCGA
>JAFEBW010000036.1 GCA_018242445.1 Pseudomonadota bacterium
ATCGCTTCAGTTCAGCACGCTCCGCGTCCGTCACCTGCAACACCTTCACCGGTCGCCCCGCTCTGGACATCGCCTGAGTCTCCGTCACCGAAAACTCATAGACAAATTGCAGCACAATTAGTTCATATTACTTGTGAGACACCACACTATGGTTGCCCGCCTTACTTGGCGATCGCGAATTCCGCGAGCGTGCGGCCCTTGGCGATTTCCGCGGCCAGCCACTTGGGCTGCTTGCCGCGCGCCGCCCAGGTTTGATTGTGGTTGTCGGGGTTGCGGTATTTGGGTTCGATTTTGGAACCGGCCTTGGTTCCCTTGCGCCTGGGCGCCCTGGCGGCGGCTTTTTCGGCCTTCTGCGACGCGCCGTGACCAAACAGCTCGCCGATGGTGTAACCGGCTTTCTTGGCGATGGCGTTGATCTGCCGGCGCACGCCGGCGGCGGGTTTGCGCTTGTCCAGTTTTTTCTTGCGCTGGCTGGCCTTGGAAATCAGGGCGCCGAGTTCCTTCGCCGAGAGGGTTTCGATATCGAGCGTCATGATGGGGTTCTCGTTGGTCGTGACGGGTTGCCCACGGGGCGGGGCGCAAGCATGATAATCCCGGCCACGCGGAAATGGAAATGCCGGAGGTTATCGCCTTCCCGCCACGCACCGATTATCCGTGTTTATCGAAACCGCTCAACCAGAACCCGGCCAGCGTGTTGAGAAAGTGCATCCCTGCACGTTCTCGATTCGCTCCACCCTTGGATCGCACCGGCAGGCCGTTTCTCAACAACCGGCCAGCCGCGCGAACACGGCAGCGCGATCGAGCTGGGCGGATTCGGCATCGCGCCGGCCACGGCATTCGAAAGTACCTGCCGCCAGACCGCGTTCGGATACCACCACCCGCTGCGGGATACCGACCAGTTCGAGATCGGAGAACATCGGCCCGGGGCGCAGGCCGCGGTCGTCCAGCACGGTTTCGATGCCGGCGGCGTTCAATTCGCGGTACAGGTTTTCCGCAGCGGCCGTGACTTCCGGATTGTTTTTCGGATTGATGATGCACACCGCCACCTTCCACGGCGCCATCGGCGCGGGCCAGATAATGCCGCTGGCATCGTGGTTTTGTTCGATCGCGGCGGCGACGATGCGGGTCACGCCGATGCCGTAGCAGCCCATGTACATCACCTGCATCCTGCCGGCTTCGTCGAGCACCGTGGCCTGCATGGCCTGCGCGTATTTCTGGCCGAGCTGGAATACATGCCCGACCTCGATGCCGCGGCCGATGCGCAGGCTTCCCTGGCCGTCCGGGGACGCATCGCCATCGACCACGCTGCGGATATCGGCGACGACCTGCGGCTCGGGCAGGTCGCGGCCCCAGTTCACGCCGGCGAGGTGGTAACCCCTTTCGTTCGCGCCGACCACGAAATCGGCCATCGCCGCGACCTCGCGGTCGGCTATCACGACGATTTTCCTCGCTGGATTGAGCGGGCCGAGGAAACCCGGCTCGCTGCCGAGGTGTTCGAGAATTTCCGCCTCGGTGGCGAGCCGGTAGTCGGCCAGCCCCGGCAGTTTGGCCAGTTTGACTTCGTTGACGGCGTGGTCGCCACGCACCAGCGCCAGCACGAAACCGGTTCGTGCGTCGCCGACCAAGGCCACCGATTTCACCGTGCGCGTCAACCCGATGCCCAGCAATGCGGCCACGTCTTCGCAGGTTTTCTGCGTGGGCGTTTCGATCTTGCGCAGGGTTTCGGCAGCGGCCGGGCGCGGGCCGGGCGCAGCCGCCTGCGCCATCTCCACGTTGGCCGCGTAATCGGATCCATCCGAGAAGGCGATCGCGTCCTCGCCCGAATCGGCCAGCACGTGGAACTCCTGCGAGGCATCGCCGCCGATCGCGCCCGAGTCGGCGCGCACCGCGCGAAAGCGCAAACCCAGCCGGGTGAAGATGCGGGTATAGGCCGCGTGCATGTTGCGGTATTCGCGCTCCATGTCCTCGGGGGTGAGGTGGAAGGAATACGCATCCTTCATCAGGAACTCGCGCGCGCGCATCACGCCGAAACGCGGACGGATTTCGTCGCGGAACTTGCTGTGGATCTGGTAGAAGTTCACCGGCAACTGCTTGTACGAGCGCAATTCGTTGCGGGCGAAATCGGTGACCACTTCCTCGGCGGTCGGCGCGTAGCAGTATTCGGCCTGCTTGCGATCGACGATCTTGAGCAGTTGCGGGCCGAACTTCGCCCAGCGCCCGGTTTCCTCCCACAACTCGCGCGGCTGCACGGTGGGCATCTGCAATTCCAGCGCGCCGGCGCGATCCATTTCCTCGCGCACGATCGCCTCGACCTTGCGCATCACCCGCAAACCCAGCGGCGACCACGTGTAAAGGCCCGCGCCCAATTTGCGGATCATGCCCGCGCGCAACATCAACTGGTGGCTGACGATCTCCGCATCGGCGGGGGTTTCGCGGGCGGTGCTCAGATGGAATCGGGACAGGCGCATGGGGTTCAGAGGACAGAAGACAGGGGACGGAGGACAGAAAGCAGAAAGCAAAAATCAGAGCGATGAGAACGTATGGCAAAGGCGTGAAGCGTGGTGCCATTCATCGAACGAGCGGCGCTCGTCACGGAAATCCTTGAAGGGCGAGGTGTGGGCGTGGATTGCGCGACAAGGCATCCCCTTCGCGCCTGTAGCGTGCGCGATACCGTGCAATCCAGTTGCTGGCACCCCTGCACATGGGTGACCGCGCCATGCGCATCCCCGCACACCGCAAAAACCCCAGCCCGGACGCATCCGGGCACCCCCGCATCCAGCCAGAACGTTTACTGCGCGCAGTACAAATCGACCTGCTTCTTCGCGTCGCTCAAGGCCTTGTCGTGCTGGGCGGCGTTCAAGGTGACGATTTTGCCGTCGCCATTGAGGTCGGTACTCACGGTGGCGTTTTTCGTCAAAACATCCACGTTGTCGCGCGCCGACTTGCACAACTGGCCGCGCTGCTGCTGCGCCGGCGTCATGCCGGATGCGTTGCCGGAAGCCGCATGATCCCTGCTGCCGGAAGCCGGTGCCGCCGGCGAACTGGCATCGTCGGCATCGACGTTGCCGGCGGAGGTGATGGTCTCGTACTTCTTGACGCCATCGGGCGGTTGCTGCGAATAGTGGGATTGCCCGTTGGCATCCTTCCACTTGTAGACGGTTTCGGCCATGGCAAGACTGCCCGCGAGCAGCCCGATGGCCACGAGCAAACCGATGAGGGGCCGGACTGGGGCCGGGGAATGGTGGCGCATGACGACCTCCGGGTGGTGCGGTCAAGTGAAAGGGCTATGGGCGGGCGGACGACCCACCGGCTACACTCTAGCGCAATTCATGACCGCCATCGCACCCATCCGCCATGGATGACCACCCCCGGCCGGCGCCGCGTTCGCGCGGGATCTACCTGCTCCCCAACCTGCTGACCACGGGCGGGATGTTCGCGGGGTTCTACGCCATCCTCGCCGCGGCGGTCGGGCATTTCGAAACCGCCTGCATCGCGGTGTTCGTGGCCGCGATGTTCGACGGCATCGACGGGCGCATCGCGCGCCTGACCGGCACCAGCACCGAGTTCGGGGTGCAGTACGATTCGCTGGCCGATCTGGTGAGCTTCGGCATGGCGCCGGCGCTGGTGATGTACCACTGGGCCTTGTCCACGCTCAAGCTCGATTCGGTGACATTGGGCAAGGCCGGCTGGTCGGCCTCGTTCCTGTATGCCGCCTGCGCGGCCTTGCGGCTGGCGCGGTTCAATTCGCAGGTGGGCGTGGTGGACAAGCGCTGGTTCATCGGCCTGGCCAGCCCGGCCGCCGCGGCGGTGGTGGTGTCGTTCGTGTGGACGATGGATCACCTGGGTTACAGCGGCGAGGAAATGCGCTTCGCCGCACTGGGCGTGACCGTCGCCGCCGGCTTGTTGATGGTCAGCCGGCTGCGCTACACCAGCTTCAAGGGTGGGCGCAGCAATCCCTCGCCGCCCGGCGAGCGCGTGCCGTTCATGCTGCTGCTGGTGGTGGTGCTGCTGATCGTGGCGATCAACATCTACCCATCGGTGCTGCTGCTGGCGATCTCGTGGCTGTATGCGCTGTCCGGCCCGGCGATGTGGCTGTGGAACAAGATGCGCCGCAAGCCACCTTCGATGCCGGCGGAAACGCCGTGAACGCGCACTGGACGAACGAACAGCAACGGGTGCTCGTCGCGTTGGGATACACGCCGTACCAGCCCGTCGCGACGCCCGGTGCAGCCACCCTCGACGCGCCTGCGGTGGATGCGGACGATGCACTTGTCGTGGCGGTGTTGCGCGCGGCGGGCGTGGACGCAGCCGCAGCGGGTGACATCGCAACATGGTGGCATGCGCGGCAGTTGCCGCCGGTGGCGCAACTGCGCGCCGAGCCGTCCTGCAAACGGGCGACATGGCCGCGGCTGCGGAGCCTGCGCACGAGGCGGGTGTGAGCGCCGCCGTCGCGCCGT
Organism: Pseudomonadota bacterium; assembly: GCA_018242445.1. Taxonomy (GTDB): domain Bacteria; phylum Pseudomonadota; class Gammaproteobacteria; order Xanthomonadales; family Xanthomonadaceae; genus SZAS-103. The sequence continues at coordinate 4,458 of JAFEBW010000036.1, forward strand.
TGCCGCGCCTGCGCGCGCTGCACGCGAGCGACCTGCCGGCGTTGATGGCCATCGAGAATGCGGCCTACGACTTCCCGTGGACGCAAGGCATCTTCCGCGACTGCCTTGCCGCCGGATACGAATGCTGGGTGCTGGAAGACGCAGGGCTGTTGCTGGGTTACGGCGTGCTCAGCGCAGCCGCCGGCGAGGCGCACATCCTCAATGTCTGCGTGGCCCCCGAACGGCAAGGGCGCGGACTCGGCCGTCTGCTGGTACGCCGGCTGCTGGACCTGGCGCGCTGGCATCGCGCCGCGCAGGTGTTCCTGGAAGTGCGCCCGAGCAATCCGCATGCGATCGCCCTGTACCGCTCCGAGGGCTTCGGGCAGATCGGCGTGCGCAAAGGCTACTACCCCGCGCATGGCGGGCGCGAGGACGCCATCGTGATGGGCATCGAGTTGCTGCCGCCGGCGCGCTGACGGATGGGCGATGCGCTGGCCGCCGTCAGTGACCGCTGGCGCTCGTACTCTTCGATGGACTCGTCGGCGAAGGCTCCGATGGCGCCGTGCCGGAATGCTCGATGGTCTCGAATTTCACGCCTTTCGGCGGCGGGTCTTGCGAATACTGCGACACGCCATGCGCGTCCTTCCACTTGTACACCACGTTCGCCTGCGTCGGCGAAGGCTTGGCCGGGCTCGCCACGGGGCTGGCTGCCGGGGTCGGTGCGCCGGCCGCGAAGACGGTGGTGGTCAGCAAGGCGAAGGCGGCAGTGCCGGCGAGGGTGACGGATTGCCGCAGGCGGCGGGAGGTGATGGCGGAATGGTCGCGCATGGCAGTGGCATGGATTCGAGTAGTGGGACAAACAGGCATGGACAGCATAGACCGATTCGCACAGGGCGGCGTTGAACGCTCAGCGCATCAACCAAGGGACGGCGGCCGCCGCACACAGGCAGTAGTAACCGAAATATTTCCAGCGCCCCTGTTCCAGCCAATGCGACAGCCAGCGCAGAGCCAGCAGTCCGGCGAGGAAGCTCGCGCACATGCCGAACAATCCCGGCATGAGCAAGCTCAGATGACTGCCGGCGACGTCGTGCAGCCCCCCCGATGCCTTGATCAGGCGATGACCTTCCTTGAGGATGACCACCGGCGTCAACACCACCGCCAGCGCGAAACTGAACTCTTCCGCGCGCTGCCGATTCATGCCGAGCAGCAGACCCGTGGAGATGGTGGCGCCGGAGCGTGAGAACCCGCGAAACGGCAGGCACAGGCCTTGTATCGCGCCGATCCATGCGGCTTGGCGCGGCGTCATCGCGTCGGCTTTCGAGGTGAGCTTCGAGCCGGAATACACGATCAGCACACCCACCGTCGCCAATCCGCAGGCGATCAACCAGCGGTTGCCGAACAAGGATTCGACTTCAGCGTTCGCGGTGCCGTGCAGGATCACCTTTTCGATGAGCACCATCAGCGCCAGACCGATCACGCCGGTGATGCCGGTGGCGATCACGATCAGTTTCACCGCCTCCACGAACTGCGCGCGGGAAGCGAAGAAACTCCGCTGCCACGCCCGCCAGAAATAGGCGATCACCGCGAACATCGTGCCGGTATGCAGCATCACCAACAGGAAGGTCATGTCGGGTGCCGTCGGATCCATCCCCAGCATCCGCTCGGCCACGATCACATGCGCGGAACTGGATACGGGCAGGAGTTCGGCGATGCCTTGCACGATGGCCAGGATCAGGATTTTCAGCAGGAGCATGAAAAGTCGTCTCGTACAGGGTGAAAGTGAAGGAATCGAGCCGCGCCAGTCCGACCTGTTCGGCGTGCACGGTCGCGCAGTGTAAGCGCAAAACCCGACGCCGAGGCTCGTGACCAATGCCTTGCCGGCGGGGTCGGGTTCCGGCACATGCGACACGACGACCATTTCCCGGACGGGCCGAGGCAAACCATGCATTCCGGCGCAGCCGGCCATGGGGCGAAACCGGCTCGAGGCTGGCTTGCAGTGCTTTGCACTCATTTGGTGATATCCATTCATGCGACGCACCGTATCGGTGCCATCCATGGCACCCCACCCTGCACGTATTGCATATATTTCAAGTGGATAAGCCAAGCTCATCGGTTGGCACGCCCCTTGCTGTAAACAAGCATCCCCAACCCGTGGAGCTTTCAGCATGTCGTACGAGACCGTCGCCAAACTCATCAAGGACCACGCCATCGAATACGTGGATCTGCGCTTCGCCGACATGCGCGGCGTGCAGCACCACGTCACCTTCCCGGTCGCCATCGTCGAGCCGGGCCTGTTCGAGGACGGACGCATGTTCGACGGCTCCTCGATCACCGGCTGGCGCGGCATCAACGAGTCCGACATGGTGCTGCTGCCGGATGCCGATTCGGCGGTGGTCGATCCCTTCGTCGCCGACCCGACCCTGATCCTGGTCTGCGACGTGCTCGACCCGGTGACCATGCAGGCCTACTCGCGCTGCCCGCGTTCGCTGGCCAAGCGTGCCGAGGCCTACGTCAAGGCCAGCGGGATCGCCGAGCAGGCCTTCTTCGGCCCGGAACCCGAGTTCTTCATCTTCGATTCGGTGCGCTGGGGCAACGACATGGGCCACACCTTCTTCGAGGTGGAGTCCGACGAGGCGCACTGGAACTCCAAGAAGGAATACGAAGGCGGCAACTCCGGCTATCGCCCGGGCCTGAAAGGCGGCTACTTCCCGGTCGCGCCGACCGACTCGCTGCACGACATCCGCGCCGAAATGTGCAAGGCGCTCACCGCCGCGGGCATCGAAGTCGAAGTGCACCATCACGAGGTCGCCAACGCCGGCCAGTGCGAGATCGGCACCAAGTTCAATTCGCTGGTCAAGAAGGCCGACGAGCTGCTGACGATGAAGTACATCGTCAAGAACGTCGCCTTCCGCAACGGCAAGACGGCTACCTTCATGCCCAAGCCCATCGTCGGCGACAACGGCAGCGGCATGCACGTGCACCAGTCGCTGGCCAAGGGCGGCGTCAACCTGTTCATGGGTGAAGGCTACGGCGGCCTGTCGCAGCTCGCGCTGTGGTACATCGGCGGCATCTTCAAGCACGCCCGCGCGATCAACGCCTTCGCCAACTCCTCCACCAACTCCTACAAGCGCCTCGTGCCGGGCTTCGAGGCGCCGGTGATGCTGGCCTACTCGGCGCGCAACCGCTCGGCGAGCTGCCGCATCCCGTTCGTGGCCAACCCGAAGGCGCGCCGCATCGAGGTGCGCTTCCCCGACCCGGTGAACTCCGGCTACCTCACCTTCGCCGCGCTGCTGATGGCCGGGCTGGACGGCATCAAGAACCGCATCGACCCGGGCGCGCCGATGGACAAGGACCTGTACGACCTGCCGCCGGAAGAAGAAAAGTCCATCCCCAAGGTCTGCCATTCGCTCGACCAGGCGCTGGAAGCCCTCGACAAGGACCGCGACTTCCTCAAGGCCGGCGGCGTGTTCACCGACGACTTCATCGACGCCTACATCGGCGTGAAGATGGGCGAAGTCACCCAATTCCGCGCGGCGACGCATCCGCTCGAGTTCTCGATGTACTACGGCATCTGATGGTGAAACCAGAGACACCCGTGATGTGAGCTTCGGAACGGCGGATGCCCGGCCCGGCCTCACGGCCGGGCGCTCGCCGGGTCGGAATGCGCTTCAACGCATTCCGACTAATTCTGGCTCACCCGCTGGAATTCTCGATGTACTACGGCATCTGAGGTACCGCTCCCTCCCTTTCGCGTAACGAAGGGGGTGATGAGGCGCAGCTACGAACTGCCGGTGGCAGTTCGTGCGCCGAAGAACGCCCGGCAGGGCCGGAGGGTTGGGGAGGGGTGCTTTTCGCATCGGCGCTTCACACCCCCTCCCAGCCTCCCCCTGCAAGCAGGGGGAGGAGAAGTGCCTCGGCAGGTGATGTGACGTTGTGGTTCAAGCCGGAGGAGGAGCGATGTCGAAGACCGTTCCCACGCGCATCCGCACGACGGCAGCGCTGCTGTCCGCATTCCTGCCGCTGTCCGCGCTCCTGCCTGTCACGGCCCTCGCGCAAACCCAGCACGCCACGATCGACAAGGGCGACAGCGCGTGGATGCTGGTCGCCACCGCGCTCGTCGTGCTGATGATCGTGCCGGGGCTGGCCTTGTTCTACGGCGGGCTGGTGCGGGCGAAAAACATCCTCTCGGTGCTGATGCAGGTGCTGGTGGTGGCCGCGCTGGCACTGGTGCTGTGGGTGATCTACGGCTACAGCCTGGCCTTCGTCGGCGGCGATGCGGTGATCGGCGACTTGTCGAAAACCCTGCTGCGCGGCGTGACGCCCGACGCGAACTGGCCCACCTTCACCGCCGGCGTGCGCATACCCGAACTGATCTACATCGCCTTTCAGGGCGCGTTCGCGGCGATCTCCTGCGCGCTGGTGGTCGGGGCGATCGCCGAACGCGCCAAGCTGTCGGCGGTGCTGGCCTTCACCGCGTTGTGGTTCACCTGCGCCTACCTGCCGCTGGCGCACATGGTGTGGGCGAGCAATGGTTTTCTGATGAAGCTGGGTGCGCTGGATTTCGCCGGCGGCACGGTGGTGCACATCAATGCCGGCATCGCCGGGCTGGTCGGTGCCTACGTGCTCGGCCCGCGCATCGGCTTCGGTCGCGAACGCCTGTCGCCGCACAGCCTGCCGCTGACCTTCGGCGGCGCGGGCCTGCTGTGGGTCGGCTGGTTCGGCTTCAACGCCGGCTCGGCGCTGGAGGCCAACGGCATCGCCGCGCTCGCCTTCGTCGACACGCTCATCGCGCCGGCCGCGGCGGTGCTGGCGTGGTGCGCGATCGAAGCGCGTTTGCGCGGGCATGCCTCGATGCTCGGTGCGGCGTCGGGTGCGGTGGCCGGATTGGTCGCGATCACCCCGGCCTGCGGCACGGTCGGCGTCGGCGGCGCGATGGTCATCGGCGCGGCCAGCGGCGTGGCCGGTTTCTGGGGCGTGAACGCGCTCAAGCGCCTGCTGCGCGCCGACGATTCGCTCGACGTGTTCGGCGTGCACGGCGTGTGCGGCATCGTCGGCAGCCTGCTCACCGGCGTGTTCTCCGCGCCCGCGCTGGGCGGCATCGGCGGCGCGGGTTTCGACATCGGCCATCAACTGGGCGTGCAGGCGCTGGGCATCGCGGTGGCGCTGGCGTGGTCGGGCGCGGTGGCGTTGATCGCCTTCCTCGTGGTGCGCGCCACCATCGGCCTGCGCGTGGATCACGATGCCGAGCGCGAAGGGCTGGACATCAGCGCGCACGGCGAGTCGGCGTATCAGTTGTGAGGTCGGCGTGATGCCGGCTCCGATGCGCGATGCACGTCGCTGGCTCAACGCACTTCGCGCCACGCGCCCGGCGCGAGCCCGTCGAGCCGATGGGTGCCGATGGCCACGCGGATCAGCCGCAAGGTCGGCAGTCCCACCGCAGCGGTCATGCGCCGCACCTGGCGGTTGCGGCCCTCGCGGATCGCAAGTTTCAACCACGCATCGGGCACGGTCTTGCGGTAGCGCACGGGCGGGTCGCGCGGCCACAGCCAAGCGGGCGGCGCGTCGAGCGCGCGCACCTGCGCGGGTCGTGTCGGGCCATCGTTGAGTTCGGGGCCTGCGCGCAGCGCGTCGAGCTGCGCGGCCGTCGGCATGCCTTCCACCTGCACCAGATACGTTTTGCCCGTCGCGTGGCGCGGATCGGTCAGGCGCGCGGCGAGCGCTCCGTCATCGGTGAGCAGCAACAGCCCTTCCGAATCGAAATCCAGCCGACCCGCCGCATACACGCTCGCGGGCAGGCCGAATCCTGCCAGCGTCGGCCGCGGCGGCTGGCTGCGGTCGGTGAACTGGCATAGCACGCCATGGGGTTTGTTGAAGGCGACCAGCATCGCCGCAGCGCGCGCGGTGGTCGTGGATCAGTTCTTCGGTTTGACGAAGCGCAGGGTCATGCGGTCGGATTCGCCGATGGCCAGATACTTGGCCTTGTCGGCGGCACCCAGCGCCAGCGTCGGCGGCAGCGTCCACACGCCCTTGGGCCAATCTTTCGTGTCCTTCGGATTGGCGTTGATCTCGCTGCGCGCTTCGAGCTTGAAGCCGGCCGCGGTGGCGTAGTCGATCACCTGCTGCTCGGTGAGGTAGCCGTGCATGCCGTCGGTGGCCGGGCCGGGGTTGGCGCGGTGATCGCACACGCCGAGGATGCCGCCGGGCTTGAGCACGGTGTAGATGGCCTTGAACATCGCCGCCTGCCGATTGCCCATCACCCAGTTGTGCACGTTGCGGAAGGTGAGCACGGCATCGGCCGACGCGGTCGGCCCCAGCACCGGCGCGGCCGGGTCGATCGTGCGCACCTGGGTCAGCGCGTACAGGTCGGGCCGCATCGCCAGCTTGGCTTCGTACTGGTTGTTGAGGTCGTCGGTTTCGCTGCGTGCGGACGGCTTGACGCTGTCGGGATCCTCGATGATGCCGAAGTAGTGGCCGTGGTCGCGCAGCAACGGGGCGAGGATCTCGGTGTACCAGCCGGCGCCGGGGGTGATCTCGATCACGCTCAGGTTCGGGCGCACGCCGAAGAATTGCAGGGTTTCCTTCGGGTGCCGGTACTTGTCGCGGGCGGTGTTGTTCGGATTGCGCCAGCTGCCGGCGATCGCCGCATCCAGTGCAGCCGAATCGGCGCTGGAAGGCAGCACGACCGGCGCAGGATCGGCGGCGGCAGCACACATCGGCGCTATCCATCCGGCGCACAGTGCGAGGGCAAGGGTCAGCGGCAGGCAGTGGCGGGTCATCGGTGCGTCTCCATGGAATCGGGTCACGCTAGCATCCTCGCGCGCGGCTTGCATCCGCCAAAAAGAAAGCCGCCCCGAAGGGCGGCTTTGGTGGAACGGGTGAACGCTGAAACGAAGTGCCTTACCAGCTCATCTTCACGCCGACGTTGAAGCTGTCGATGCGCTGGCTGGAATCGCCGAAGTGGCCGTCGTAGGAAGCAAAGCCGCTGAAGTTGCCGCCCAGGCTCGCCGCCACGCCCAGCTGGCCGGTCCAGTAGCTCGAGTTCGGCTGGTAACCGGGCATGCTGAAGGTGCCGTTGAGGCCGATCAGTCCGGCGGAAACCAGACGCGGGCCAGCATCGCTTTCGTGGTTGTAGGCCACGCGCGCGAACGGGTGGAACGTGCCGCCGAAGGCCTTGGTGTCGCCGGTCAGATCCCAGCCCAGACGCCAGATGGTGGAATTGCGGGTCTGCGCGCCGAAGTCCATGGTCAGGCTGTCGCTGCCGTTCTCGAAGTACGAGCCGACGTGGACGCGCTGATGCGAGACGCTGGCGAACGGGCCGGTCTTCAGGTCGTCGAAGTGGAACCAGTAACCGCCGGCCAACTCGCCGCCCAGATGCGAGCCGCTGGTGCTGCCGGACTCGATGCGGGTGGCGGTGCCGAGCTGGATCACGCGGTTGATGCCGTTGAAGTTCAACTGGCCGACCGAACCCAGCGCCGACAGGTACCAGTCCGGCGTATGCCACACCACCCACGCCGCGCCCATCGGCTCGTTGTTCTGGAAGCCGCCGCCGTTGCCGAAGCTGGCATCCTGATGGCTGAAGGTGGTGGACATGCCAAAGGTGATGGCGCTGTTGACGTTGTAGTCGGCGCCGATCACCAGCGAATTGCTGTTGTTGGTCATCCGCGGCGAGGTCGCGGTGGCGTCGAAGCTCTGGTGGCTGTAGTCGTAGCTGGCGAAGGTGCGCAACGAGCCGTCGGCGCGGTCGCTCATGTCGGCCTGCATCTGCCCGCGGATCGCGCGGTTCTGGATGTCGAACACCTGCAGCGGGGCTTCGGCCAGCATCGAGGTGTAGGACGGCGCCTGGATTTCCGAGACCACCGCCTGCGCCAGCAGGGCGTGGGCGGCGCCGGTGGGGTGCACGCCGTCGGCGAAGAAGTAGCTCAGGTCGGTGCCGGGAGCATAGGTGTACGGCAAATGGCCAGCCAACGAGGCCGGGCCGCAGGCCACCGAGCTGGGCGTACCGCCAACGCCGGGGCCGGTGCTGCAGGCCATGCCCGTGGTGTTGGTGAAGCCATAGGCACCCGGGTTGGCGAGCACCTCGTTGACCAGACCGAACACGTTCACCGGGATGATGCCGGTGCGGCCGGCCATGCCCTGGTTGAGGGTGGTGTTGTACATCAACGACAGCCCGGTCAGCGACTGGATGACCTGCGCTCCCGCAGCCTGTGCAGCGGCCGCGGCCTGCGCCGGCGTACCGCCGCCAGCCAGCACGGCCGCCGCTGCGGCCTGCCCGGCTGCCTGCGCCTGCGCCGCCGCCGCGGGGGTGACCGCGATGTTGGGCAGGTTGAAGACGATGATGTTGCGCGCCCCGGCGGTCTGCAGGGCATTGATCAGGCCGGTCTCGGTGGCAGCGGACGTGGCCACGCCGGCCAAGGCCTGTTGCCCGGTGATCGCCGGGCCGCCGCCCTCGCCACCACCGCCACCCGCAGCCAGCGCGGCATAGGTGAACAGGTCATTGGCGCCGCCCCACATCGTGTACAGCGCGTTCGGGTCGACGTGGCCGCCGGCGATGTAGCCGTTCACCTGGGTGGTCAGCGAGAACGCGCCCGGCGAATTGACGCAGGTGAAGCTCGGGCTGTTGGGCTGCACGCAAGCGCCGCCGTAGGCGAAGTCGGTACCGCTGGAGCCGGGCACGAGCGGCGAGTAGTTGGTCAGGTTGAAGCCGAACGCCTTGGCGATCAGTTCCACCGTGACCGGATCGGGGTTGGTGGTGAAACCGAAGCCGGGCGGCAAGCCATTCATGGCGGCGATGTTGCCGGCGTCGCTCAGGCTGTCGCCGAAGCTGATGACACCGGTGAACTGCTGCGCTTGCGCGGCGGTCGTCGCGCACAGGGCCAGAGCGAGGGAGGTGGCAAGCAGACGAATGCGGGGCATGGTGCGACTCCTTGAGTCTTGGGTTGCGAACAAACGCGATGGCGGCCGACGTGGGCGCCCGCCAGCGGGTGCCGGCGTAACGCGACCTTAACACAATAAAAACCCCGCCGCACTAGCCCGTATGGCGGTTTTTTGGCCCTTCCCGACGTTGCCGTTCCAGATGCACCAGCAGCAGGGAAATGGCGGCCGGCGTGACCCCGGGAATGCGTTGGGCTTGTCCTATGGTCTGCGGCCGCACGCTGCCGAATTTGCCCATCACCTCGGCCGACAGCCCGCGCACGCCGGCGAAGTCGAAACCGGCGGGAATCGCGGTGTCCTCGTTGCGGCGCTGGCGCTCAATGTCCTCATTTTGACGTTGCAGATAACCCGCATACTTCACGCCGATTTCGACTTGTTCGGCGACGGCCGGATCGTCGCAGGCCGGGCCGATGCCTGCGACGGCGGCGAGCGCGGCGTAGCCGAGTTCGGGGCGTTTGAGCAGGTCGAGCGCGGAGGCTTCGTGGCCGAGCGCGATGCCGGTCGCGGCTGCCAGCGCGCGGCCGATGGCGTTGCCCGGCGCGGCATGGATCGCCGCCAACCGCGCCGTCTCGCGTTCGATCGCCTCGCGCTTGCGCGAATAAGTCTCCCAGCGCGCGTCATCCACCACGCCGTAGCGGCGACCGATTCCAGTCAGGCGCAGGTCGGCATTGTCCTCGCGCAACTGCAAGCGGTACTCGGCGCGCGAGGTGAACATGCGGTACGGCTCGGACGTGCCGTGGGTGATCAGGTCGTCGATCAGCACGCCGATGTAGGCCTCGTCGCGGCGCGGCGTCCACGGATCACGCTCCTGCGCGGCAAGCGCGGCGTTGATGCCGGCGACCAGCCCTTGCGCGGCGGCTTCCTCGTAACCGGTGGTGCCGTTGATCTGGCCGGCGAAGTACATGCCTTCCACCGCCTTGGTTTCCAGCGAGGCCTTCAGGCCGCGCGGGTCGAAGTAGTCGTATTCGATGGCATAGCCCGGGCGGGTGATGTGCGCGTGCCCGAAGCCTTGGATGCTGCGCACCAGTTCGACCTGCGCATCGAAGGGCAGCGAGGTGGAGATGCCGTTGGGATAGATCTCGTTGGTATCGAGTCCTTCCGGCTCGACGAAGATCTGGTGCGAGGACTTCTCGGAAAAGCGCACCACCTTGTCTTCGATCGACGGGCAGTAGCGCGGGCCCACGCCTTCGATCGCGCCGGTGTACAACGGCGAGCGATCGAGCGCGCCGCGGATGATGGCGTGGGTGTGCTCGGATGTGTGCGTGATCCAGCACGAGACCTGGCGCGGGTGTTCGGCACGCGAGCCCATGAAGGAGAACACCGGCGCGGGATCGTCGCCGGGCTGCTCGATCATCGTCGAGTAGTCGATGCTGCGGCCGTCGATGCGCGGCGGGGTGCCGGTCTTCAACCGATCGACCACGAAGCGCCCTTCGCGCAGGCGCTGCGCGAGCGCGGTCGAAGGCGGTTCGCCGGCGCGTCCGCCGGAGTAATTCACCTGCCCGACATGGATCTTGCCGGCGAGGAAGGTGCCGGCGGTCAGCACCACGCGGCGCGCATGAAAGCGCAAACCGGACTGGGTGACGACGCCGGTGACGCGCTCGTTGCCGCCGGTAGTCGGTTCGATCAGCAGGTCATCGACGGACTGCTGGAACAATTGCAGGTTCGGCTGGTTCTCCACCGTGCTGCGGATTGCCGCGCGGTACAGCGCGCGGTCGGCCTGGCAGCGGGTGGCGCGCACCGCCGGCCCCTTGCTCGCATTCAAGCGCCGCCACTGGATGCCGGCACGATCCGCGCAGCGCGCCATCGCCCCGCCCAGCGCATCGATCTCGCGCACGAGGTGGCCCTTGCCGATGCCGCCGATCGCCGGGTTGCAGCTCATCGCACCGATGGTCTCGATGGCGTGCGTGAGCAGCAGCGTGCGCGCTCCGGTGCGCGCGGAGGCCAGCGCGGCCTCGGTGCCGGCGTGGCCGCCGCCGATGACAATTACGTCGTAGCGAGAGTTTGGGAGATTCATGGGTTGCGGATTCTACGCCGCGGCGACCCCGTCACCGACGAGGCTCGCTCGTCGTGCGCTCGCCAAGTCGGCCGACATCGGGCTTCCTGCCGAGCGCGGCTGGCACGTTTCCTGCTGGAACAGACCGCACCCGCGGCCCCACCGCCGCGCGCGCAACCGGCATGGAACAGGGACGGTTGCTGCGTCACGGGGCGTGGCCGGGGGCCTCGGGGGAGGCTCCCGGCCATTTTCGCTCAAGCCAGGCAACCGCGATGGCTGCACGGTGGATGAGGAAAGCCGACGCCCGGCGGGTCTTTCAGGAACAGGGGGATCCTTACGTTACCGCGTACCGGGCGTCGGACAGGGGAAGCGGGTGTCGCGCTGCGTCGAAATACGACGTTGCAGGTCAGCACCGCCATCATCCGCCCGATAACGCGATCGGGCAAGTGCCTTTGCCGGATTCCATCGCGACGGCAAACCTTTTTTGACCACGATCAGCGCGCGCCGTTGCCACAACGATACGCCCGCCATCGCTGCTGGCCGCCGTCGGGCTCGGCCAGCGGCTGCACGCTGTCGGCATGCAGGCCGACGGCTTCGTTGCGGGCCAGCGTCTCCAGTTCGTCGCGCACCGACAGGCGATTGCGCTGGTAGGGGCCGACGCGGGCGGTGATCGAGGTCTCCACCTCGCCCAGCATCCGACAGCCGGCCATCGATTGGCCGAGCGGAATGACCTGCACCTGCGCCGCGCCCGGCTCCATCTGCACGAAGGTGCAGCCCGCGCACAACGCGGCCCATGCGAGCGGAGCCATGAACCATCCGTGCTGTCGAGACATCGGTGCTTTCCTGAAGACCGTGGCGAGCATACCGTGACCCGATGGGCCGCACATCCGGGCATCGCAAAGACTCGAAAGCCAAGGCTCTGGATTCCCGCCAAGAGCATGCGGGAATGACGGGCAATGGCACTGGATTCCCGCCAGGAACACGCGGGAATGACGGGCAATGGCACTGGATTCCCGCCAGGAACACGCGGGAATGACGGTCAATGGCACCATCGCATGCACGTTCGATGCGAATCGGGCATCGCGATGCGCGGACAGCGGCACACGATGACCGGATCAGAAACGCCCACCCCAACCTCTGCATCACGCGTCATTGCCCACCAAGCCACCCCATGCACGTCATCCTCTACCAGCCCGAGATCCCGCCCAACACCGGCAACGCGATCCGCCTGTGCGCCAACACCGGCGCGTGCCTGCACCTGATCGAGCCGCTGGGCTTCGCGCTCGACGACACTCGCCTGCGCCGCGCCGGACTGGACTATCACGAGTACGCCGACCTGCGCGTGCATGCCGGTCTGCAGGATTGCATCGCCACACTCGGGGATGCGCGGGTGTTCGCGCTGTCCACCCGCGGCACGGTGCGCTACGACCAGCCGCGCTACCGGGCCGACGATGCCTTCCTGTTCGGCCCCGAGACACGCGGCCTGCCGGATGCCGTCCTCGCATCGATACCCGCCGAGCAGCGCCTGCGCCTGCCGATGCGCCCCAACAACCGCAGCCTGAATCTGTCCAACGCGGTTGCGGTGACGGTGTTCGAGGCGTGGCGGCAACTGGGGTTTGCCTGACTCGGGAATCGGGACTCGGAATGCAATGGGGGCGATGGTGCAGCGGGTCAGGGCAACTGAATTTTATTGACAATGATTCGCATTCGTGAGGAAATGGCGGCACGCCACTACGGACGCGACACATGTACGTCTGCCTTTGCCACGGCATCACCGACCGCCAGATCCGCGACGCGGTGACCGCTGGCTGTTCGACGCTGGATGACCTCGGCGCCCGCACCGGAGCCGGCACCGGTTGCGGCGGTTGCACGCAGGTCGCCGAGGCGATCTTGCACGAGACCCTCGCGCGCCACGCCACCACCCGCGCGCTGCCCTTGCCGATGTTTGCGCGGGCGGCTTGACGGCGCGCTGCCCACGGCATCGGCCGCACCTGACGGCACCCCGACGACCAACCCGGCACGACACGGGTTGGCATCGCCGGCCGCCACGGCCGTACACTCGTTCCATCCAGCCACGGAGAGCGGTAATGCAAGGCGACGCCAAGGTCATCGAGTTCCTCAACAAGGCGCTGTACAACGAGCTGACCGCGATCAACCAGTATTTCCTGCACGCCAAGATGCTGCACAACTGGGGCCTGAAGGCGCTGGCCGCGCACGAGCGCGGCGAGTCGATCGACGAGATGAAGCATGCCGACAAGCTGGCCGAGCGCATTTTGTTTCTCGAAGGGCTACCGAATTTCCAGGCGCTGGGCAAGCTGCGGATCGGCGAGAGCCCGGCGGAGATGCTGCGCTGCGACCTGTCGCTGGAACAGGACGGACTGCCCTTGCTGCGCGCGGCGATCGCCCATTGCGAGGCGTGCAGCGACTTCGTCAGCCGCCAGTTGTTCGCCGACATCCTTTCTTCCGAGGAAGAGCACATCGACTGGATCGAGACGCAGTTGTCGTTGATCGCGCGCGTGGGCGAACAGAACTACCTCGCCCAGCAACTCGAAGCCGAGTGACCCATCCCCGAATCGTTGCCGGCGCATGCCCACGGCGGCGTCATTCCGGGGCTGTCCGCGCCGTCTGCGGACAGAACCCGGAATCCAGCGACTTTTTCGAAGCGGAAATGGCATGACCCGCATCCGGCACCTACCGCAGGCATCCGATTTGTCAGCGCAGCCAAGGCCATGACCGGTCTGTCCGCCTTCCCCATCGCCCGGCGCTGGCCGGCGCGGCATCCCGAGCGCATCCAGCTCTACTCGCTGCCCACGCCCAACGGCGTGAAGGTGTCGATCATGCTGGAGGAATGCGCCCTGCCCTACGAGGCGCACCGGGTGGACATCGAGCAGGGCGAAAGCCGCCTGCCGGAGTTCCTCGCGCTCAATCCCAACGGCAAGATCCCCGCACTCATCGACCCCGACGGCCCCGGCGGGCGGCCGCTGGGGCTGTTCGAATCCGGCGCGATCGTGCTGTATCTGGCCGACAAGACCGGCCGCTTCATCCCCGCCGACCCGGCGCGGCGCTGGGAGACGATCGCCTGGCTGTTCTTCCAGATGGCCTCGGTCGGGCCGATGTTCGGGCAGGTCGGCTTCTTCCACAAATACGCCGGCCGGCTGTACGAGGACAAGCGCCCGCTGGAGCGCTACGCCAACGAATCCCGGCGCCTGCTCGGCGTGCTGGACGAACGACTGGCTGGCCGCGACTGGATCATGGGCGATGCCTACACCATCGCCGACATCGCCACCCTGGGCTGGGTGAACAACCTCATCGGCTGGTACGAGGCTGCCGAGCTGGTGGACTACGCGCGCCACACCCACGTCGATGCGTGGCTGCAACGCGGGCTGGCGCGGCCAGCGGTACAGCGGGGTTTGGCGATACCGGCGGGTTGAGCATCGCCCATAGCAGCCGACATCGGCGATTTCGGCTCATGGCGGCGATGTTGCCGATGCCCCGAAAAACGCCGGCGCGCAACCGCCCGGTTGCGCCCAGCCTTCAGCCACGTATTCGCCGTGTGTGGTACGCCCGCCGCCCTCGATGCGGTCGCCGGCTGCGCAGCGCGCATAGCCGCGTGATTGCAGCCAGTGCCCCACGGTGGTGTCGGCAAGCCCGGCACCTCCACGCGCCGTGGCATTGCCGCCGAGCGCCACCGCGATCAAAGCCACGAAAACCAGCGAACCGCCAACGAATGGTCGTGCTGCACGCGGCAGCAGGAACACCAGCGGCGCGGCCAGCATGGCCAACAGCAGCCACAGGTTCGCGAGCGTGCCCGGCTCCACCAGAATGAATGGCGCGCGACGGGTCATCGCCGCGAAGAACGCGAGAAAACCCGCCACCCGGATCAGCAGCAGCACGAGCACGAATACCCCGCCCAGCCCGAGGATGAGCTTCAAGGCTTTGGGGTTGGCGGCGGTGTCGTCGTCGAAATCCATGGCCAAACGTCAGTCCATCGAGACTGCGGCTCGACTTCATCCACGACCGACACGTACAGCCGAGCAGCGCGCATGCCGATGTCGCATCGCATGGCGCAGACGATCATCCGTCTTTGCCGGGTACCCGCTGCACGCGCTGCCGGTACTCTTTCACGTTGTCGCCCTCCGCGCGCGACTCGCGCGTGCGGGTGATGTGGTCGATCTTCTGGTCGTTTTCCATGCCGGTCACGGTTTTGACCGCGACGCCGGCCTCGTGCTCGAAGTCGTAGGATTTGTCGGTGTTGCGGTAGTAACGGAACATCGCCCAATAAAATCCGATGCCGCCGCCGGGCCCGAGCAACAACAGCCATCCACCGTGATCGTGGCTCATGGTCAACCTACTATCCAGATGGCAATGGTTTCAAGGAAGGTGCCCAGGGTGATGGCGACCAGCAGCAGCTTCCATTGCTCGATCGGCACGCTGCCCATGGTCTTGCCGGTGCGCCCGTTCACCGCGATGTAGTGCAGCATG
The DNA here is from genome assembly GCA_018242445.1 of Pseudomonadota bacterium. GTDB lineage: Bacteria > Pseudomonadota > Gammaproteobacteria > Xanthomonadales > Xanthomonadaceae > SZAS-103. The sequence continues at coordinate 19,843 of JAFEBW010000036.1, forward strand.
CCGCCGTTGGGGCCGGGCTGGTGGTAGGAATACAGCCACACCGGCAGGTACATCGCCACCCAGCGGGTGCCGTGCACGTCGAGGCGCTCCTGCTCCCAGCGCACGCCGCGATCGAAGCGTTTCACCGAGTCTTCGACCTTGGCGCGGGCGATCGACAGCAATTCATCCTCGAGGTGCGGGCGCAGTTGCTCGACGTTCCGGTCGCGCTTCTCCGATGAAAACCCGGCGAGGAAGGAGGCGTTCCAGCGCACCGCGTTCTTGGTGTCGAACGGCAGGATCGCGTTGATGATGTTGTTGGTGTTGGTGCGGGTGTCGAGGTTGGCGCGGTTGGCGGACGACTCGATCGGCAAGTCGTCCACCGTGTAATCCACGTGCCGCTCCACCGCGTACACGTCGGCGTCGTAATAGGTCTTGGCGTCGTTGCCGCTGCCCTCCTGGTAGTGCCGGGTTTCGATTTCGCCCTGCCCGGCCACGTCGGCGCTGGCGTTGGCATCCACGATCATGTACGGCAGGTACACGCCCACCACGTTTTCCGGGGTGAACTGCTGCTTGAACGCCGTGAGCGCGAAAAACTGGCGCTTGCCGACGAACTGGCGGATGCGCGCGACGGCGTCGTCCTTCTTGATGTGCAGCGGCAGCACCGCGTCGGGCACCGCGCCGTTGGGCACCTGCTCGTTGACGCCCAGCACGTGCCGGCACCAGTGGCAGCGCGCGGTCATCGCGTTGGCGGTGTTGACCGTCACCTCGGCGCCGCAGCCGGCGCACTTGAAGCTCATCAGCTCGGAGCTGTCGGCGGCGATGTCCTTGGCGCCGGTCGCGACGACCGTGCCTTCGAGCTGGTCGATGTTCTCGCCCAGCCCGAGTTCCTCCTCGACCCGCGCCGATGTCCATTCGTTGCGGCAATACAGGCAGATCAGTTGATCGGTGCCGGGCCGCTGCTTGATCTCGGTCGAACCGCACTTCGGGCAGCGGTTGACGCCATCCTTGAGCTCGGGCGACGCGGTGTCGATGGCGACCGGGTCGGGCGCCTTGATCTCGTCGCGGATGGGTTTGGGCAGGGTATCCGGATCGATCGGGAAGCTGCCCGGTGGCGGCGGCACGTCCTGTGGCGAACCCGGGCCGGTGGGCAGCGGCGGCGGGGGCGGCGAGGATGGATCGTCGGGGTTGGCCATAAGAGTACGGTTCGGGTGCCTGACGTTTCCGGTTACCAGCGGAGGAATTCGACCGTGCCGTCGATGATCGGATGCGGATGGTTGAACTCGCGTTCGAACTTCGAGGAGATCGCGACGCGGCCCGGGCCGGTCAGACGCAGCCAGAGATGGCGGTTGGCGTAGCTGTTGCTGAAGATCGAGATTTTCGCGCGCGGGTATTCGGCGACCAGCCAGGCGGAGACGGTGAGGTCGCGGTAGAGCAGCGCATCGGGCTGGAGGTACACATGCTCGCCGGGCTTGAGGTCGCGGAACATGGTGTTGCCGGGCGAATGCAGCAGCAGCAAGCCCTGCTCGCTGGGCGCGGAGAAGATGTCGTCGAACATGCCGAGCGGGCGCTCGTACTCGATGTCGTCGCCATTGCGCACCTTGTAGTACAGGTTGTTCGCCGATGCTGCGTAGGTCACCGCCGCGGTCGCGGCGAGGAAGGTATGGTTGCGCACCCACATGGCCTTGCCCCGATCCAGCGGCAGCGAGACGATTTCGCCCGGATGGTTGTCAGACAACGCCACATGCCCCGGCCCGGTCGCCTCCAGCATGTAGCTCTCCATCTTCGCCAGCATGCGCGTGATGAAAGACTTGCCGTCCTTGTGGTTGGTGAGGTGAACGCTCGACTCGGCGAAGGTGAGCTTGTGGTGGGAAAACCAGATGCAGTCGCCTGCCTGCAGGTCGAAGTCCGCGACCGGCACGAAGCTGCCGGCGATCTGCACGTGCGAACGGCCGAACTGGATGTGCGCCATGTCCTTGGCGCCGGGCAGTTCCTCCCAGCCCGAATCGGAAACCAGCGCACCCACCTTCGCCGGATTGCCGCAGGTGCGGCAGGTGCCGCGGTCGCTCAGCGGCCCGGTCATCCGGCAGTAGGGGCAGGGATAGGCATCCACCGAGCCGGGCGTGGTTGGCGTGCTCATGGCTCTGCCCTCACTCGGTCAGGTGGTGGTGGTACATCGACTGGATGCCGACGCGCCCGGGGCCGGTGAGCTGGGCCATGTACAGCTTCGAGAACCAGCCGGTCTTCACGCCCTGGATCGGCACGGTGTCGAGGGTGACCGTGGAATCCTTGTAGAGCAGTTTGCCGGCTTCGATGAGGATGGTTTCGCCCGCGCCGAGCGTGCGTTGCAGCACGTCGCCATTGCCGTGCAGCATCAGCATGCCCGGCTGGGCCTGGGTGACGAAGCGATCCAGGTACATGCCGTTGCCGCCGTGCATCAGGTTGACCAGCCCCTTGATGCGCACGAAGGAGTAGGCCACGGTGTGCGAAGCCAGCAGGAAGGCGTGCTCGCGCACGTCGATTTCCATGCCCGGATGGATGGGCATCACCACCAGCTCGCCGGGCGCGTCGCGGGAGAACGCGATCCGCCCGGGGCCGTCGGCGTAGAGCACCGAGTACGGCATGCCGTGCGCGCGCCGGTTGCCGGGCAGGTTGTATTGATGCAGCGGCACGCCGGGCTCTTTCCAGAGCATCGTGTGCTGCTCGAAATACACGCTGTCGCCCTGCTGCAGCGCGATCTCCGCGACCGGCACGTACTTGCCTTCGACCTGCAGGGTGGAATTGCCGAACTTGAACTCCTCCATGTCCTTCAGGCGCGGCGCCTCGCGCCAGCCCGAATCGGACACCTTGTCCTTCACGTCCAGCGGTGCGGCGCAGGACACGCACTGGCGGGCGTCGGCCGCATTGTTCATGCGGCACCACGAGCAGACGATCACTTCCACGGCATCACCCTCCCCTGAATTGTCCAGCCATCGTGCAGGTTGCGCGGAGTAGGCGCCGCACGCCATGAAAATGACGTGCGGCTTGGTTCATGCCTTCCTCGGAATTGCCAAAGCCCCCTGATCCGATTTCAGTCGTCAGCCTGCGGCCTACAAGCCCAGCGCCTTGGCCTTGAGCGCGTCGTAGTCGGCCTGCGTGATCAGGCCGGCATCGAGCATCTGCTTGGCTTTCGTCAGCTTGGCGATCGGGTCGTCGGCGGCCGGTGCGGCAGGCGCTGCCGGTGCGGGCGGGGCCACCGGCTGCTGCAAGCCGGCCAGCCCGACCGAACCTGCGGCGATGCCCAGCCCCATCATGCCCGCCGCACCGGCGTTCTGGCCCGCCGCCTGGAAGCCCGCCGCCACGCTGGCCTGCAGGTTGGAATTGCCGCGCGCGCCGGACAGCGCGTCGGCGCGCTGCACGGTCTTGAGCAGCTCCTTGGTGTTGGCGTCGTACTCGATGGAGACGATCGCGGTCTTGACGATCTCCAGCCCGCGCTCGGACTTCCACTGGTAGCCCGATTCCACCGCCGCCGACAGGCTCTTGGCGAAGCCCAGCGAATCCTGCTGCAGCTTGGTGATGCGGTTGCCCTTGGCCGGGTCGTTGGAATACAGGCTGAAGGCCGGCGCCAGCGAACCGACCACCTCGTTGAAGAGCTGGCTGGCGGCATCGTTGTCGATGTCGGTGAAATCGAACACCTGGCCCGGCGTCAGATACGTCGCCGGGACGAAGTTCTTCACGAACAGGATCGGATCGACGATCTTGAGCGTGTACGAGCCGCGCGTGACCGCGCCGACCTGGGTGTTGAGGAAGGCATCGTCCCAGTAGATCTCCGACTGCGTGCCGAAGCGGTTGTCCGGCAATTCCTTCAGGCACACGAAGAACGCCATCTGCTGCGCGCCGGGCTGGCCGCCGAACTTGAAGCGCTCCCAACTCTGGGTGACCAGCGAATCGACGATGCCGTCGCCGGCGAAGATCGACTTGGAATTGACGTTGTCCGAATGCCATTCGTAGGCACCGGCCTGCGCGGCGAAGCCGGTGATCGCGCCGTCCTGGAACAGCAGCAGGCCGTAGCCTTCCGGCACGACGATCTTCGAGCCGTTGGTGATGATGTTGGTCGAGCCCTTGGTGTTCGAGCCGCGCCCGGCATTGGTGCCTTGCGGCACGGCAGCGAACAGCGCCGCCGTCGGCGGCAGGCCGGATGGAATGGTGTAGAAGTCCTTCCACTGGTCGGCCAGCGTGCCGCCGATCGATCCAACCGCCGCCTGAATCAAGCCCATGACGTCCTCTCCACGATGCGGGGCAAGGCACGATGCCTGCCCAAGTCCGCCAAACTACAACATTCCGGAACGGCGGAGGGAGGCAATGACGGACAGGCTGGACGCGAATCGCACACGGCGTGGGATTTCGTTCAGGAATCCTTGAACGATTCGGGTGCGTACGTGGAATGCGGGATTCCGCGTGATGACGACGGCAGGATCCCTCGCCCTTGAATGCAGCCGTAATGCGTTAGCCCCTTCCCCCGCTTGCGGGAGTGATGCGGCGCGCATACGAACTGCCGGCGGCAGTTCGTGCGCCGAAGACTGCATGTGCAGGATTGCACATGCGAACAGCAACGCTGGCCCGCAGGGCGAGCGCCATGGATGGCGCGAGTCAGGCCCGGCAGGGCGGGAAGGCCGGGGTGGGGGTCTTTCGCAGGCCAGCACCCACCCCAACCCTCCCCCGCAAGCAGGGGGAGCGGCAATCGCGTCAGTACTCGGGCTTCTGCTGCCGCGCCAGCAACTGGCGCAGGCATTCGGCCGGGGTGAGGTCCCCATGCAGCACGCGCTGCACACGCGCGGCGATCGGCAATTCGATGCCGAAGCGGTCGGCCAGGCGCAGCACCTCGTCGGCGGTGTCCACCGATTCCACCACCTGTCCGATCTGCGCGACGGCCTCGGCGATCGAGCGGCCACGGCCGAGCGCAAGCCCCAATCGCCGATTGCGCGACAAGTCGCCGGTGCAGGTGAGCACCAGATCGCCTAAGCCGGCCAGCCCCATCAAAGTTTCGGCGCGGCCGCCGAGCGCGGCGTTCAGGCGCAGCATCTCGTTCAGGCCGCGGGTGATCAGGCCGGCACGGGCGTTGAGGCCGAGGTTCATGCCATCGGCCACGCCGGTGGCCACGGCCAGCACGTTCTTCATCGCCCCGCCCAGTTCCGCACCACGGATGTCGTTGCCGGTGTAAGCGCGGAAGGTCGGGCCGTGCAGCACGCCGGCCACCTGCCGGGCGAAGGCATCGTCGTCGGAATGCACGGTGACCGCGGTCGGCAAACCCTGCGCGACTTCGCGCGCGAACGAGGGGCCGGTGACCACCGCCAGCGGCACGCCGGGGCCGAACACCTCGGCGGCGACCTCATGCAAAAACCTCCCCGAACCGGGCTCGAATCCCTTGGTCGCCCACGCCACACCGGCACCGGGCGGGCGCAAGGGCGCTATCGCGCGGGCGGTCTGGGTGAAGGCGTGGCTGGGCACCACCACCAGCACCAGTTGCGCGTCGGCCAATGCGGCGCGCAGGTCGGCGCTCGCGCGCAGCTCGGCCGGCAGCGGCACGTCGGGCAGGTAGCGCTGGTTGCGATGCTCGCGGTCGATCGCCGCGGCCTGCTGCGCGTCGCGGCCCCACAGCAGGGTCGGCACGCCGTTGCGCGCGGCCAGCGCGGCCAGCGCGGTACCCCACGAACCCGCGCCGACGACGGCCAGCCGTGGCGGCGCGGAGGTCATCGCCGCGTCAGGCGTTGCCGATCACGGGTTGCTGCTGCGCCTGCTGCATGCGCTGGCGCAACTGCTCGGCGTACACCGCATCGAAATTGATCGGCTGCAGCAGGAACGGCGGGAAACCGCCATTGGAGATCAGCTCGCTCACCACCTGGCGCGCGTACGGGAACAGCACGTTCGGGCAGTGGCTGCCGAGCATCATGTCCAGATTCGCATCGTCGAAACCGCTCAGACCGAAAATGCCGGCCTGCTCGACTTCGGCCAGATACGCGGTCTTCTCGTTGATGGTGCAGGTCAGGGTGATGGTGAGCGAGACCTCGTACATGTCGGCGTCCATGCGGCCGACTTTCTGATTGAGGTTGAGCTGCAACTGCGGCATGGCCTGTTCCTGGAACGCGGCGGGCACGCCGGGCGCCTCGTAGGAGACGTTCTTCAGGAACAGCTTGTGCACCATGAACTGCGCGCCCTGCGGCGCGGACTCGGCGCCGGCGGCACCATTGGTGGCTTCAACGGACATGGATCTGTGCTCCGGGTGATGTTGCGTGGGGAAGACCGGGGATTATCCCACATGCACGGGCGGATGCGGCTGGTGACGGGACTTGGGATGGCGTTGTTCCTTTTCCCTCTGGGAGAAGGTGTCCGTAGGGCGGATGAGGGAAAGACCTCCCGGTTCGCCGCGAAGGATGCGCATGTTGACGGAAAGTGCACTCCCTCATCCGGCGCTGCGCGCCACCTTCCCCCAGAGGGGGAAGGAAAGCCCATCCATGGTGCCGGGCGCCGGGCCGAGGCGGTCATGCTCGTGACGAAAGCAGGTCGCTACGAGCAACCGTCCATGGTGCCGGGCGCCGGCCCGCGCATCCATGCGCGTGCGCTCGCCGGGCCGAGGCGGTGCCTCGGCTTTATCCGGCTCGCCCTTTTGCCAGCGGCAGGTCGGCCGATTGCCAGGCAGCCACGCCGCCGTCGAGCCAGTACACCTGCTTGAAGCCGGCCTTCACCAGCCGGCCGGCCGCGCCCGAGGAAATCGAACCATTGCGGCACACCACCGCCACCGGCATCTCGCGCACCTTGGCCAGATCCTTGTTTTCCGGGTCGAACTGGCTCATCACCACGTTGCGCGAGCCGACCACGTGGCCCTTCTCGAAATCGCCCGAGGCGCTCACGTCGATCACCAGCGCGTTGTCGCGGTTGATCAGCTCGGTCAGGCGCGCGGGGTTGACGCTGCGGTAGCCGCGGGTGAAACGCGACAGCTCGTTGACGATCAAGGCCACGGTGACGCCGGCAAAGCCCAGCACGAGCAGGCTGTGGTTGCCGAAAAAGGTTTGCAGCTCGGTGATGGGCACGCGGGCGAGACCGGAATGCGGGGCGCGGGATTATATCCGCCTTGCCGCGATCATTCCTGCGGACTGATATCCGGCAGGCCGCTGACCAGCCACCAGCGCTTGAGCGCCGGATCCCAGCGCCAATGCTCGCTGTACACCACGCTGCGCGGGATCTGGGTGTTGCGGTTGACCAGGTCGAGCTTGATCTTCTGGTCGACCGTGTCCTTGGTTTCATTGTGGGCGAGCACCTGATAGCCGGCCACCTCGACCTGCTTGAAGCGGTCCTTTTCCAGGTCGGTGATCGGATGATCCTTTTTGGTCTGGGGATCGACGAAGTCGTAGGCCTTGTCGAAATCACCCCAGCGCATCGCGCCGGCGAAATCGTAGAAGGTCAACTCCTTGGCGCGATCCTGACTCGGCTTGATGTTGTCGCAGGCCGACAAGCCCAGCGTGCCGCCCAGCAGTGCGGCGGCGAGGGTGATGGCGGCGATGCGCCGGGCGCGGTGGACGATCATCACGAGACCTCCGGGTAGCCAGTGGCGGCGGCGGATGGCGCGCGCCCTGCCGTCAAGACTAACCCATCGCACCGATCGCGACGAAGCGCGCGGTCATCACCGCGGCCTCGCCGCCGGCCGCCATCGGCACCCGCGCCTGCATGGCGATGCGCGCCTTGCCGTGACGGCGGAAGGTTTCCAGGAAGGTCTCGAAGGCTTCGCCATCGGCAGGCAAGGCTTCGGCGACGAGATCCTGATACAGCGGGGCGATGAACTTGACCTGGCTGTCGGCCACGTACACGTCGGCCTGCAGACCCAGCAGCTGCATGCGCAGGGTGATCCAGCCCCAGCCGGCGAGCGTCATCACCCCGCCGAGGCTGCCGCCGAAGGCGCAGCCCTTGTCGTTGACGTTGGCCGACAGCGGTGCGGTCAGGCGCAGCGCGCGGCCGTCGTAGCCCAGCGGGCGCACGCCCAGCGCGGCCACCGGCGGCATCTTGCGGAAGTGCAGGGTCAATTGCGCGAGGGCCGCCTCCACCGGATCGGCCGGCACCTGGCCGAGCAGCACCTTGGCCGCCTGCGACAGGGTTGTGCGAAGCTTCCTGCGTGCGCTCGTCGATGCCACCGTCGGTTCTGCCTCTGTCGAAATGGTGCGTGGTGTCGCTGCGCCCGGTCGGGCAGCATGCGCGCCTGTTGCGTGCCGCCCAGGCGCTGGGCGCTTGCGGCGTGCCCTTGCCCGGCCTGCGGCTGGCGGCGCGGGAGGATACGCCCACCCGGCATGCCTTGGATAGCGCCCTGACCGCCGACTCGGTGATCTTCACCAGCCCGGCAGCGGTACGCTACGCCCGCCGTTTGCTGCCGCAGCTACCGACCGGGGACGGCTCGCAAGGTTCCCCACGGCGTTTCGCGCTGGGAGCGGCCACCGCGGCGGCGCTGCTGCGCGCCGGCGGGGGCAGGGCGATCATCCCGCCGCGCACCGACAGCGAAGCCCTGCTCGCCCTGCCGGAGCTGGGCGAGGTGCGCGGACGGCGGATCGGTCTGGTCACCGCACCCGGCGGCCGCGGCCTGCTCGCGGCGGCGCTGCGCGAACGCGGCGCGGCGCTGTGCGTGGCCGAGGTCTACGAACGCCGGCCCGCGCGGCTGGGCCTGGCGCACGTCCGTCGCTTCATGGCGGCACCGGATCAAGGCGCGGCCTGCGTGACCAGCGCCGAGGCGCTGGACAACGTGCTGGCGATGTTGCCGGATGCGGCCCGCACGAAACTCCTGCGCGGTGTCGCGGTCGTCAGCAGTGCGCGGCTGGCGGCTTTCGCGCGCACGCGCGGCTTTGCGACGACGGTGCTGGCGAGCGCGCCCGCGCCGCGCGACATGCTCGCCGCACTCGTCGAACATGTCAGCGCGCAACGCATCCGGTAGCATCCTTCACTTGTCCCTTCCGTTTGTGCCTTGATGTCCGGCAACGATCCCTCGGCTCCATCCACCGCCCCCGCACGCCGTCCGCGCGGGCGCACCGCACTGTGGCTGCTGCTGTCGGCCTTGCTGGCGCTGGGTGCATGGCAGGCCCGCGATTGGTGGATGACACGCCATCTGCCGGGCACGGCGTCAGCCACTGGCGGCACGGCGAGCGACGACACGGGCGAGCCGATCGGCGATCCGGCAGCAGCCATTGCCGCGTTGCGCCGCGACCAGCGCGACCTCGCCCAGCGCATGAGCGACACCACCGCCGGACAGCAGGTGTTGCGCGACGAGGTGCTGGGCATGGGCGAGCGCGCCGCGCTGCTCGAACAATCCATGGCCCGCATCGCCAGCCCGCGCGCCCAGGGCGAGCAGGCGCTGCGGCTGGACGAGGCCGAACTGTTGCTCACCATCGGCCAGCAACAGATCGAGCTGGCCGCCGATACCGGCGCGGCGCTGCACGCCTATGCGCTGGCCGACACCGTGCTCGCCGGATCCTCCGATCCGGCGATCCTGAACCTGCGGCAATCGCTGGCGCAGGAAATGGCGGCGATGAAAGCATTGCCGCCCGATCCGCGCGCCTTCCTCGGAGGCCGTCTGGATGCCTTCGAAGTCAGCCTCGATGCGCAACCCTTCGATGCTGTCGCCGACGCCCCGGCGGCCAAGCGCCCGTCGGTGTACGATCGCGTGCTCGGCAGCCTGGTCGAAGTGCGGCATGCACCGACCCAGGATCTGCTCGATCCGGCCAGCCGTGATGCCGCGCTGACCGCGATCCGCCTGGAGATCACCCTCGCCCGGCTGGCGCTGGAGCGTCGCGACGCCGCCGCGTTCCACGCCGCGCTGGAGCGCATCGACCGCTGGCTGCCGCGGTTGTATTCGCCCGCCACGGTGGCCCGGCAGCGCGCACTGCTGGCGGACATGCACCGCGCGCCGGTACGCCTGGATCTGCCCAGCCTCGGCGGCACCCTGATCGAATTGCGTCGCCTGCGGCAGGAGCAACCACCGGCTGCCGCAGCGGACGCCAGCTCCACGGTTGACGCGGCCCGACACCCCGCCAATGCGCCGGCACCCGCACACCCGGTGTCGGCACAACCGCCGAAGCACCGATGAAGGCGTTCCGTTACCTGCTGGTCTGCCTGCTGCTGGCCGTGCTCGGCGCGTGGTTCTGGCAGGCGCTGGCCACCGATCCGGGGCAGGTGATCGTGTCCCTGCACGGCACCACCTACATCACCACGGTGAGCAAGGCGATCTTGTTGACGATCCTCCTCGCGGCTGCCGTGTGGCTGCTGGCGCTGCTGCTGCGCCTGCCCTTCCGGCTGTGGCGGCGACGGCAACGCAAGCAGGCGCTGGCGCGGATGACCGGCGGCCTGCTCGCCCTGCATGAAGGCCGCTGGGCGCGCGCGGAAAAACTGCTCGCAGCGGCCGCCGCGCATGCGCCTTTCCGCGCCACCGCGCGACTGGCTGCCGCGCAGGCCGCCGCGGCGCGTGGCGATGCCGCAGCGGTCGAACAGCACCTGGCCGCGAGCAGCGACGACGCCGCCGACCCTGCTGCCGCACTGGCGCGCGCGCAATCCCTGTGCGACGCAGGCAAACCCGCCAACGCCATCGGCCAGCTCGATGCCGCCGCGCTCAAAGGCCCGCCGCCGCCACGTGCGCTGCTGCTGCGCGTGCAGGCGCTGCTGGCCTGCCAGCGCGCCGGCGAGGCCTGGGGCATGCTCGGCGCGATCAAGGCCGCGCAGGTGTTGCCACTGGACGAACTATCCGCGTTGGAGGAACGCATCGCCGCGCAGGCCCTGCGCGAGTCGGCCGACGCCAATGCCTTGGCTGACCTGCGCGATCGCCTGCCGACCGCCCTGCGCGACCGTCCCGCGGTGGTGTCGGCGTATGCGCAACGAGCGACGGACATCGGCATGGAAGACGCCGCCGCCAACGCCATCGCCGCGGCCCTGTCCAGCGCCTGGGACGAAGGCTTGGCGCAGCAGTTCGGGCGCATCCCGCCGGGCCGCAACAGCGCGCCGAGCGCGCGTCTGGACACCGCCGATGGCTGGCTGCGCGCGCATTCGGACAGCCCCGCGCTGGCGCTCACCCTCGGCCGGCTGAGCGCCGGCTTGCAGCAGTGGGGCCGTGCCGACGATTGCCTGCACCGCGCGCTGGCCCAGGGTGCCGGCACGGAGGCGTGGGAAGCGCTGGGCGACCTGCACGGCGCGTTGCGCGACGACGCCACCGCCCGCCAGTGCTACGCCAACGCCCTGCGCGCGGGGCGCGGCGAGCCGGTGCAGCCCTTGTCCGGGCGCGACGTGCGCGAACAGATCTTCGATGCCGCGGTGATCGAGGAGCGCGACGAGCACGGGGTGCCGCGTCTTCCAGAAGACAGGGGACAGAAGACGGAAGACAGGTGGTAGACCGTGGGAAGCCGCCAGCCATAGCCATCTGATCATTTTCGATCTGCAGGCACGTCGGTGCCACGGCGATTTCCTCCTCCCCCGCTTGCGGGGGAAGGAGTTAAAAGCCGATTCCCGATTCCCGATTCCCGATTCCCGAATCACCAATCACCAATCACCGTTCCACGATCGCCGCCACGCCCATGCCGCCGGCGGTGCAGATCGAGATCAGTGCACGGCCCGAGCCTTTTTCCTTGAGCAGTTTCGCGGCGGTGGCGACGATGCGCGCGCCGGTGGCGGCGAAGGGATGGCCGACGGCGAGCGAGGAACCGACCACATTCATCTTGCCGGGGTCGATGCGGCCCAGCGCGCCGCGGCCGAGTTTGTCCCGGCAGTAATCCTCCGACTCCCACGCCCGCAAGGTGCACAGCACCTGCGCGGCGAAGGCTTCGTGGATTTCGTAGAAATCGAAATCCTGCAAGGTCAGTCCGTTGCGTTCCAGCAGGCGCGGCACCGCCAGCGTCGGCGCCATCAGCAGGCCGTCGCCGTGCACGAAATCCACCGCCGCCACTTCGGCATCGCGCAGGTAGGCGAGCGGCTCATGCCCATGCGCGCGCGCCCAGTCGTCGCTGGCGAGCAGGCAGGCAGCGGCACCGTCGGTCAGCGGGGTGGAATTGCCGGCGGTGAGCGAGCCCTGCCCGGAGGATTTGTCGAAGGCAGGTTTCAGCGCGGCAAGTTTTTCCAGGGTGGAATCGGCGCGCAGGTTGTTGTCGCGCTCCACGCCGCGGAACGGTGCGAGCAGGTCATCGAAGAAGCCATGCTCATACGCTGCCGCGGCCTTGCGGTGCGAGGCCAGCGCCAGCTCGTCTTGCGCCTGCCGCGGGATCTGCCACTCCTTGGCCATCGCCTCGCAGTGATCACCCATCGACTGGCCGGTGCGCGGCTCGGCCACGCCGGGGAATTCGGGCTTCAATTCACGCAGACGAAAGCCGCGGAAGGCGCGCAGTTTCTGCCCGAAGCTGCGTCCACGCGCGGCATCGAGCAGGCGGCCGCGCAGTTTCGCGCCGTAGGCGATCGGCACGTCGGAGGTGGTGTCCGAACCGCCGCCGATGCCCGCATCGATCTGCCCGAGCGCGATCTTGTTGGCGATATGCACGAGGGTGTCCAGGCTGGTGCCGCAGGCGCGCTGCAGGGTGATGCCCGGCGTGTACGGCGACAGCCCCGAGGACAGCGTCGCCTCGCGGCCGAGGTTCCAGTCGGAGGAATGCTTGATCACCGCGCCCAGCGCCACTTCGCCGAGCTGTTGGCCTTGCAGGCCGAAGCGCTCGACCAGCGCGCCCAGCGTGCGGATCGACAGGCCGAGGTTGCCCACGCCCACGTAGGCGGTATTGCTGCGGCAGAACGGGATGCGCACGCCGCCGAGCACGGCGACGGGGCGCGCGGTGGTGTGGCGTTCGGCAAGGCTCATGCGGCGGCTCCGTAACGTGCGATCGGATGGATGCGTCGCGCAGGATCGTGCCCGCTTGCGCTAGAGCAAAGGCACGGGGGACAGAAGACAGAGGACAGACGACTGAGGACAGATGGTAAACGACAGGCTGTAAGCTGTTGCCGGAAAGGCTCTGTTTGGCGTGTTCCCAGCCCGTACCACGAATCCCGAATCAAGCTTCCAGACAATCTCCCCCCGCGTGCGGGGGGAGGGCTGGGGTGGGGGGCGACGCTGCGGAAATCACCCCATCCCAGCCTTCCCCCGCCGGCGAGGGAAGGGGATAAGCCGATTTCATTCACGCGATTCCACCGTCCCGTTTCCCTCGTATCGAATTTCGCATTACCTTGCCGATCCCCATGTCCTCACTCCCCCACGCCTGCCTCGGCGCGCTCGCGCTGGAATTGCGCCCCGGCACGCAGGCCGGCCGCATCGCGCTGGATCGCGCGCAAGCGGCGCAACTGGCCGATGGCATCGCGCGCGATCTGGCCACGCTGGTGCCGGATGCCGCCACCTTCGATCTGGCCGTGCTGGCCGCGCACTACGACCCGGTCGAGGTGCTGCGCCCGCGCTGGCCGCTGCACGCCGCGCTCGACGCACTGGCGCAGCGTGCGCCGATGGCTTCTCTCCCTCCCCCGCCAGCGGGGGAGGGTCGGGGTGGGGGCACAGCGCGCATCCTCGCCTTCGGTGCCCACGCAGGCACGCTTCCGGAATCCGTGCCAACTCCCGAGTCCGACTACGCGCAAGGCGCGATGCGCCTGCTGCCGTTCGCGCTGCGTGGCGATCCCGCCGATCCGGCGACCGGCGAACGCATCACCAGGCTGGCGTCATCGCTGGAGGACGTCCTGCTCGAGCGCGGCATGGCCGGCGCGGGCACCGCCTTGTTCGCGCAGGAGGCCTTCGGTGCGCCGATCGAGCACGCCCGCTACCTCACCCTCCACGATCTGGCCGCGCTGACGGCGATGCAGTACGAGCATGCCGGGCTCGCGCCGCTGTGGCCGCTGCTGGAAACCGCCCTGCTCGCGCCGGAGCAGGAAGCGTGGCTGGATGCGCCGCCCGAACCGCTGGCGCGCCATCTGGACGGCGAGGTGCGGATCGCCTTGCTGGATGCGGAAGGCTGGCGCGCGGGAGGCTACGCACCGGCGTCCGCGGGCGACGATCCGCAGCGGCTGGAGCGGGCGTTCGAGCGCTTCGAGGCAAGGCAGCGGCAGTTCGCCGCAGTCATGGCCGCGCACGGGGTCGCGGTGATGTTCGTGCATTGCGCCGCGGGGCGCGATGCGCGCGCGGCCATCACTTCTTCGTGGGCTTGAGGATCACCCCGCAGGCCAGCGCCGCGCTGCCGCCGCCGTCGGGCTGGGTGCTGTAATCGTCGGGGCCGGCCTGGACGATCAGCGAACGGCCGAAGACATCCTCGTTGTAGTGGCTGCCCACCGACACATCCGGCACGGTCACGTCCAGCGCGATCGCGCCTTGCGCGTCGGCGGTCTGGTTGGCCATGTCGCCGGCATGATGGATCAGCCCGACCGGGTCGCCATGCGCCACCCCGCGCGGATTGAAGTGGCCTCCGGCCGAACCGTGGTTGGGCGCGGTGCAGTCACCGCGGGTGAAGATGTGGATGCCGTGGCTGCTGCCCGGCGCCAGGCCCGTGATCGTGCCCTGCACATGGATGCCGCCGGGGATGGAATACACCGCCAGCGTGCCGGCCACGCCGCTGCCTTCGACGGCTTCGAGGTTGATGCTTGCCTCCGGTTTGGGAGCTTTCGAGGCATGGCTGCCGGGCAAGGAAGCGCAGCCGGCGAGCAACACGGCGGCAAGACAGGCTGTTACCACGATGAAACGCTGCATGCGGATCTCCGGAAGGGGACGGCCTGCGGCGCAGACCAAAGGGTCGAAATGCGGATGCTATCGCGCCGGAGGTGATCGGTGGCTGTATCGGCCTTCAACCCGCCTTGCCACGGTGCTTGCGGCCGAGCTTGCGGGTGAGGGTGTTGCGGCCGAGCCCGAGCGCTGCGGCGGCGCGCTGGCGGTGCCCGCCGCTGTGCTCCAGCGCCGCCGCCAGCAAGGCTTCCTCGAAGTGCTGCTTGGCGCGGGCATGGACGTCGCCACGACCGTCGGCCAAGGCAGCGCGCGCCCACGCCGTCAGCGGGGCGGCCCAGCCATCGCCCCCGTTCGCGGCCGGCGTATCGACCGGGACATGCGCGCGCACGTCGGCGGCGCGGATCGCCTGCCCCGGCGCCAGTGCGGCCAGCCGCCAGCAGACGTTTTCCAGTTCGCGCACGTTGCCCGGCCAGGCATGCGCTTCGAGCAGCCGCAGCGCATCGGTCAGCAATTTTTTCGGCGGCGTCTGAAACCGCGCAGCGGCCTGCGCGAGAAAGTGCGCCGCCAGCACACCGACATCGCCGCGCCGCTCGCGCAGCGGCGGCAGGCGCAGGCGCACCACGTCGAGCCGGTGCAGCAGGTCGGCGCGGAAGCGTCCGGCTGCCGCCAGCGCTGCGAGGTCTTGATGGGTGGCGGCGAGCACGCGCACGTCCACGCGGATCAATTCGCGCCCGCCGACACGGAAGAACTCTCCCTCGGCCAGCACGCGCAGCAGGCGCGTCTGCAAGGGCGCGGGCATGTCGCCGATCTCGTCGAGAAACAGCGTGCCGCCATCGGCCTGTTCGAAGCGCCCAACGTGGCGGCGGGTGGCGCCGGTGAACGCGCCGGCCTCGTGGCCGAACAGCTCCGACTCCAGCAATTCGGCGGGAATCGCCGCGGTGTTGAGGGCGATGAAGGGCTTGCCGGCGCGCGGGGATTCGCGGTGCAGGGCGCGCGCGACGCCTTCCTTGCCGGTGCCGGTTTCGCCGGTGATCAGCACCGACAGCGGCGCCTGCGCGAGCCGGCCGATGGCGCGGAACAACTCGCGCATCGCCGGCGCATCGCCGAGCAGGGCATGCGGGGCTGCCGTGGCCTCTGCCGTGGCGGGCGCTGGCTGCGCATCCGCAGCTTGCGGCGCGGCGGTCGGCAGCGCGCGCCGTGCCAGTGCGACGGCTTCGTCCAGATCGAAGGGCTTGGACAAGAACTCGTGCGCGCCGCCGCGGAACGCGCCGGCGGTGGAGGCGATGTCGGTCCACGCCGACATCACGATCACCGGCAGGTCGGGGTCGCGCGTCTTCAAGGCATCGAGAAAACCCAGTCCGTCCATGCCCGGCATGCGGATGTCCGTGAACACCAGCGCTGGCGGCCGTTCTTCGGCGAGCGCCGCCAACGCCGCCTGCGCACCGTCGAAAGATTGCACCGCGAAGCCGGCCTCGCGCAGCGCCTGCGTGAGCACGAAGCGCACGCTGCGGTCGTCGTCGACGATCCAGATGCGGGAGGTCATGGGGGATGTCATGGGCAGCGCTCCTGCAGCCGCAGGTGCGCCGGAGAATCAGCCCCTCCCCCCTTGCGGGGGCGGGGTTGGGGAGAGGGGTGCTTGTGCAGCAACCCTGTCTGTTCGTGTGCCGTAATCGCCGAATGCGCGAGAAAGCCACCCCTCCCCAACCCTCCCCTTCGCTGCGCGAAAGGGAGGGAGCCGGGCAAGTGAAAGTTTTTCAAGGTGAATATGCGCTTGTCCATCATCATCCTTCTCCACTACCGGCAACCTCCTCCGGCACCGGCACCATCAAGGTGAACACCGTATGTCCGGGCCGCGAGCGATAACTGAGCGCACCGCCGTGCTCGCGCGCGACCTGCTGCGCCAGCGCCAGCCCCAGCCCGGAGCCCTCCGCGCGGCCGGTCACCAGCGGCAGGAAGATGCGCTCGGCCAGATCCTCGGGCACGCCGCGGCCGTCGTCGGCGATCTCCACGCGCAACACGAGGCGATGGGCGACCTCGCCGATCAACACGCCGTGCTCGGCGCGCGAGCGCAAGGCCACCGTGCTCGCCCCCGATTCGAGCGCATTGCGCAGCAGGTTCCACAACGCCTGCACGAGGCGGTCGGCGTCGCCGGTGATCGGCGGCAGGCTGGGGTCGTAGTCGCGCTCGATCTTCACCGCCCAACCAGCGTCGGCATCGGCGAGCACACGCACGCGCTCGAGCACGGCATGGATATTGACGGGCTCGAAGGCGCGCGGAGCCGCCGGGTTCACCAGTCGTTCCAACAAAGTGGTGAGGCGCTCCACTTCCGCATCGATCAGTTCGATCAGCTCGCGTTCGTCGTCGTTGTCCAGTCGGCTGGCTGCACGTCGCGCCAGCAATTGCGCCGCGCCCTTGAGACCGGCCAGAGGATTGCGGATTTCGTGAGCCAACCCCTTGAGCGCCGCATGCAGCGCCGCCGGCAACGCTCCAGCCGGATCGACGCCCGGGAACTCCTCGGCCGGATGCGCCTCGATGCGCACGCTGCCATCGGCAGCGCGCGCCAGCAGCAGGTCGGCGAAGCGCTCGCTGCCACCGGGCGCGCGCAACTGGCCGCGCAGCGCACGCAGGGGTTCGCCATCCGCGGGCAATCGAGCCAACAGCGCGGTCAGCCGCTCGCCCTGCGCATCCAGCGATGCCAGCGTCATCCCCTCCAGCCGCCGCGCGCTGACGCCCAGCCAGCGTGCGAATGCCGGATTGCAGCCGCGCAGGGCACCGCCGTCATCGGCCCAGGCGATGGGCGTAAGCAGGGCATCGAGGGAAGGCGCGGCGTGCATTGCACCAGTTTAGTGCAATTTATGCTTCAAGATCCGGAGGCGCGGACAGCAGCTGGTGGGCAGAACACCAACGTCAATAACTCGGAAAATTTTGGGCCCTCAAGGGCTCACGATCACGCGATAACTGACCGTCACCTGCCCGCCCGGGGCCAGCGAGCCGGTGAAAGTCCATACCAGCGAACCCTGCCCTCCCGGTGCGGGCTGCGTGGTCACGATACAGGCGGTGAGATTGGCTGGCAGCGAACCGGGACATGTCGCCGACACGTATTGCGTGAATGCGGGCGTGGCATCGTTGACCACCAATTGGCTGATCGGTTTGGCGGAAGGATTGTTGACCACCAGATCGTAGCGCAAGGTGTCGCCTGGATTGGCGTTGTTCACTGTTCCCGCGCCCCCGCCCTGAGTGATGTTGGTCACCAGTTTGTTGATGCGCAACCCACCTGCAATGTTGACCGTGGTGGTGTCTGTACGGGTGAGCGTCGCCGCCAGAGTCGGGGGGGCATTGGTGTAATTGAAGGCAGCGGTGACTGTCACCGCGTTTTGCGACCCGAGTGGGGCATTCGCCGGGACGAATTCGCGCACCACGATGCACACGCTCTGTCCAGCCGTGACAGTCAATGCACTGGAGATCAGGGCATCAGCCCCATCGATCACGCCATTGCAGTTGTTGTCGCGATACACCGACTCGACCCAACCGGACATCGCCGGTGTGGCAACCGCGCTGGTCGAGAACGTGACCTGCCCGCCGCTCTGGGACATGAAGGTATGCGGATAGAAGACGGTGGTGCCCGGCTGCGTGGTCTGCGCGCCATCGGGAGTGAAGGTGTTGGGTGGCACCAAACCGAAAGCAAGGCCTGTAGCCGAAACGCCACCGGCGGTGAAGGTCACGCTGGGCCGCGTATAGCTGCCGCCACTGGTGCCGGAACTGCCCCCCGTGGCCAGATAGCCCGATGGCGGAACCGGTGTGACGACGACGCTGCCGGCAACGCTCGCCGGCAGGTACAACGTGAAATTGCCGGCGCCGTCGGTGATGGTGGTGGCAACCGTCGTGCTCGCCTGCACAACATTGACGGTGACATTTCCTATTCCAACCTCACCACCATCCTTGACGCCGTTGTTGGCCGTTCCGCCACCTATGCCCGTATCGGCAAACACATTGCCGCTGTAGGCGGCACCGTTATAGATGCCGAAATTCTGATTGAGCAGCGAGGTTGAATTGTTGAAGCTGATCTGCCGGATGCCACTGGCCGCCTCGGTGCCGATCCAGCCTGCCGGCACGGATGGAGTGATGTCAGTGAGGGTGTTGTTGGTGTCGATTATCAGGCAGTAGTTACCGGACGGCACGCCGGGGATCACATAGTTGCCCGTGACCGGATCCACCGCCGCGGCAACGGTCGCCGGGCCGGTGCAGGTGCCGCCGCTGCGTGGGCTGAGCTTCACGTACAGCCCGGCCACGCCCGTACCGGATTCGCCATTGTCGAGATTGAAATCGTGGTTGGCGTCGTTGTACACCGTACCGAAAATGCTCGGGTTGGGAGAATTGGTGAAGGTACAAGCAATGGCATCGCCGAATTGCAACGACGGGAACGTGAAGGCTGTGGTATTGACGTTGTTCGGCAGGCCGGTCGTGGTCGATCCGACCGTATTGTTCACGCACGTCAAACGCTCCGAGTAGTTGGCCAGCGTGCTCACGCTGCCGCCTGTCATCGTCTCGTACACGACGAACGGATAGCTCGCGGCGATGGTTGGCAAAGTGGCAACGGGAAAGCCCGCGGTGCCCGTTCCGGAAGTGTTTTGCGACTGCAATACCGTGCCGCCGGTGGTTTTGATGCCGTAAGTGAATTGATCGGCAGCGTTCACGCGGCTGCCATTGATCACTTTTGTCACCGACACCGAGGCGAATCGTACGCCGATCATCATGCCCTGCAGGCCGCTGCCTTTCATGCTGGCGTTGACCGTGGTCGGATTGTTGAAACTACCGAACACATAAGCGCTTGAACTACCACTTTGATTGCCGGTCTCGGTGACGGTGGTGGTACCAACACCGCTCAAAGGCGGCTGGTAGGCACCATTATTGATCGTCGCCAACTTCGTCCACGGCGAACCATTGGTGGTGAAAATCAGGTTCTCGCCGGTGTTGGTGGATTCGCCATCGGCTGCGATGAAGGCGTAATTCGTCGTGCCACCCGTCGGGGGCGTGATATTGATGGAGGAGATCGTCAGCGCGACCGTTGTTCCACTGGTTGCCTCATACAACACCGGCGTGCCGGGGATACCATTGAAACCCGCATTGCCTATCGCCGCGCCCGACCAAGACGGTACCGCCACCGGATGCAACGCCGTTTGCGCATTGGAACCGCTGAAACTGGTGACCTGCAGGTTGAAGGTCATCACCGAGCCGTCGGGCAGGCTATAGCTGAAATTCTGCCCGGAGCCGGAGCGTGCGGCAGTATCGCTGTAGCCGCTGAAATCGAGCCAGCAGTATGTGCGGTAGTCGTTGGGCGCGGTGCCTTGCGTGGTCGCTGGCGCACAAGCAGCCGCTTGGGCGTGCGGCGCAGGCAGAACCAGCAAAGCCAGCAGCGCTAGCAACCATGACAGACACACGCCACCCCAACCGCGACGCGCGTGACCGCCGACGACAGATCGATTACGGCCCATGCGCATCGTTCCCCGGGCTGTTCCAGACGTTTTCGGCGGCGTTGGCCTGGCTACGCGCGGCTTTCATGTCGCCAACCGACTCGAATAGATCAGAACCGAATTTGAAGCGGAACCGCAGGTAGAAACCATCCTGCGTATAAGCGCCGCCGGCGAGGTCGGGGTCGTTGAAACCCACCACGTTGTAGCCGATCGACAGCCAGAAATTGCGCCGCAGCAGGTATCCCAACTCCACGCCCGCGGCACGATGCCGACTGCCAAAACCCCAACTGGTGTAAGCCTGCAGGCCGGCATCCCAGCGCTCCCCGATGTCGCGAGTTACGCGCCCACCCACCAAAGTGGTCCAGCCGCTGCTGCGAATGCCATTGCTGTCGTCGCGGGCAAACTTGGTTGCCAGCCGGGTGGTGATGTCCCAGGGCTGCGAGGGCTGCATTTCGACTTGGGTCAGGAAAATCCACGCCTGCTCGTCGATCTGCTGGCCCGTGGGCAGCGTGGTGTCCTGATTGCGTTTGTAGCCGACCATGCCGAGCGCGTTCCACAGATCGTTGTCGGCAGGCCGGTACGCAAAGCCGCCCTGGAACTCGCCCTGATGTTGTGCGCCTGTGTTGCCACCGCGGTTTTGCACGTCGTTGTAATAGCCGCGCGCCAGCACTGTCCAATCCGGACTGAGCTTGTACGCCGTGGCGGCTGTGGCAAGCCAGCTTTGCGTTTGCAGCGACTCCCTCCACTCCAGCCGTGCTGAAGACTTCCAGATGTCGCTGCGCGTGTCGCTGATGGCGGCGGTAAGCGCTTGCGATTCGTCACCGACCTTGCCGGAAACCGGCTTGATCTTCTCTGCCGTGCCGCTCATCGCCAAGCCCGGGGCGAGTTGCCACAGGTGGCGCAGGCCAATCGCATCTTCGGCGGCACGGCCATCGATGCCTTGCCCGATCCGGTATTCGTTGAACAGTTCAGTCTTGTCGGCCAGCGTGGTTTGCAAACCGAATACCGTCGTGTACTGGTTGACTGCCGGATTGAGCCCGAATGCACCGCTGAGACTGTTGCTGGAATCGTGGCGGAAATACAGCTTGCCGAGGTTGCCCAGCGAGTAGGTGCCGCCGAGACTGGACACCTGCGCATCCTTGTCGAAGGCACGTTCGTATTGGGCGAACACGTTCGCCTTGGGCAGCCCTGGCACCGGCGCGTCGACACGCACGAAACCGCTGGTGAAATCCACCGCTGTCGTCGGAGGCAAGCTGCCATTGGACGAGGGGATGGTCGTCTGTGCCTGCCCCTGTGCATGGCGTACACCCACGCTGAGCCTCACGTCATGCGCGAAATTGTGTTGCAGCGAGGCGCTGACACCGGCCTGCGAGCCATTGATCGATGGCGAGACGGTACGCAGCCCCTCGACCACGATCCGATCCTGGTCGGTGAGCTTGTAGCCCAGCTGTACGCCGTACTGACCCTGCCCCGCCGACTGCATGGCGCTGGGGTTCTGGAAGGCCGCATCGCTGTGGATGCCCCAGATGCGCCCTTGCAGGCGCTCGGCCTGTCCACGCCATTCCAGCCGCTCGGCGTTGCCGGAACCGTGGTCGGGGGTGTTGGAGTGCGCGAACTCGCCCACCAGGGTCGAGTTCGCCCCGAAGCGCAGGGTGAAGTCGAACCCATAAAGATCCAGCCGCTTGGCCGGATCCTCGTCACGTACCCCGGATACGCCGAAGGCGAATGCCTTGGCCACCTGCCATTCCGCCGCCAGCCCACCGACCCAGTGGCGCGGCCCGCCGTTGTCGACCTCGTAGTTCACCCGGATGAACACCGGGTTGAGATTGGCGTCCACCGTCGGCACCGGCGCGGAAAACAGCAGCAGGCCGGTGATCGGTTCGATGGTGTAGTCCACGAAAGGCGTGAGCGGCTTGTCGGAGACGATCACATTGGTCTGGGTGCGATCGCGCACGATCAGGTCGACCTGCTGGCTGTTGATCACGCCACGCGGATCAAGCTGGTATGGCCCGGAAGTGCCGTTGCCGGGGATTTCGACCACGGTCTGCGTGCTGGCGGTGTGGCTGGCGAAAACATCGGTGGTCAGCCCATTCATCACGCCGTGAGCCCGCAAGCCGTACAGGGCGCGGGTGTACTGGGTGATCTGTCGTGCGGGATTGTCGGTCTGGGTCGAATAGTCCCCCAGCAACACATAAGACGTACCGTGATCGAGGCGCACATAAAGCTTGCCGGTGGATTGCGCATCGAAACCCTTGACCGATGAATCACCGTAGATCGGGTAGAAGCGGTTGGGCTGGATGTCACGGAACAACTGGGTGTCGGACGGCTTGTCGGAATCGTAGCCCAGCGTCAGCAGGGTGGAACCCAACACCTTGCCCTTGAGGAACACCTGGGTACGCCCAGAAACATCGGCCTTGCCATGGTCGAAATCGTGACTGAAACCTTCGATGGCGCGCTCGAAACCCTCGGTGCCGTCCGTTGTCTGGATCGAACGCGGATCGAGCCTACGCAGATCCAGCACGCCCTCGACCAGCCCGACCGCCATCATCGGGCGCAGGAAGGGGGTGAAGGTCAGCTTCTGATCGCTCTGGATCGATCCACTTTGTACATGTAGCGTCGCGTTGGCGGGATTGGCCGGAGGCAGCAAAGCGAATTCGGCACTGCCGCCTTCGATGAAGGTTTGCGTGCCCGGTTCGTCCTTGTTGAGATCCTCCACCTGCCAGATGCCCTGATCGGTTTGCAGTGTGACCGGCACACGCGAGGTCACCGGCACACCTGCCGCGTCGAGTGCCTCGACTTTTACCCGGATCGGCGTTGTCGCATCGGCAACCGCCTTGTCCGGTACCACGATGCGCAATTTGGCGAGATTGCCTGGTGCAATCACATGCACGACGGACTTGCCGCGTTCGATGCCGAAACCATCCACTGCACTCAACTCCAGCGTGTTCTCGCCGGGTTTGAGGTTGATGCCAATGTATTCCCACGCGACAACACCGCTACTGGGCAGGGTGGTGCGGGTACCGACATAACTGGTATCGATGTCCTTGCCATTCACCCGCAGGCGCAGGTTTGCCCCAGCCGGCCCCTTCACCCGCACCCGCGTTTGTGCGGTGGCGAGCGTTTCCTGATCGACGGGCTCGATGAATGCGGCATTGGCATCCAGCCCCGGCAGCAGATCGGGCAAGGGCACGGGTGCTGCCACTACCGGAGCAGCCTGAGGTGACGATCCAATCGGTGCGGTCTCGATGGGTGCGGAGGCTACTGTCGTCGGAGTGGTCTGTTGCCCGGGGAACACGGGCCGCGATGTTGGCCAAGCCTGGATCAACGAACCACCCATGTCGCCTACCGCGCCCAGAGGCGTGCCGCGCAGGGGCACCGAGGTGCCGTCTGGAACCACACCGTTCGGACCAAGCGTGCCGCTGGCAGGCAATGAACGCGCATCGAGATTCAATGCGGCGGACGAATTGGTGCTGAGCAGGTTTTGCGCCCGCTGGGCGATTTCATCCGGCCGCACCAGAGCCAGCCGTCGCTCCTTGATCGCGGCGGTCACATCCGCGCCACATTCGCGGATCGCGAAATCGGTTTTGTGCAACTCGCCGTTTTTCAGATCCACGAATTGACTGGAGGGATCTAGAGCATTGCGGTGATCGAGCACTTCCAGTGTGGTGCCCGGCGGCAAGGTGATCTTGTCCACGGCCGCCACCGTCGTGCGCGGGGTAAGGCCGTACAAGCTGTACTTGCCATCCCCGTCGGTGACCGCATAGGTGCCGTCGGCCAGCCAGATACGCACGCCAGGGATTCCCGGCTCACCCGGATCCTGCACCCGGTTGGCGTTGCAATCGGCATACACCTTGCCGATCAGCACGGCATGGTTGTCGAACACGCCGCCCAGCAATTGCACCCGGACGGTGGCCAGGTTGGACAACAAATCGCCGCTTTGCGCGCGCGCCGAATTGATGCCATTGCCGGACAATGCACTCGGCGTGACCGCCACCCGGTAGGTGACCACCACCTGTCCCCCGTTCGACACCATGCCCAGCGCAAATTGCAGTGCTCCATTGGCGCGGGTTGGATCGGGAACCACCTGGCCGCCGATGCGCGCACTGCCGCGCACATACTCGAAGCCCGGTGGTAACCAATCGGTGAGGATCACGTCCTTGAGGTTCAATCCGCTTTGATCGCTCACCGTGATGGCATAGTCCAGAAAGTCGCCTACTTCGACGGCGGTCTTGCTGGCTGTTTTCTGCACGATCAGGCCACTGGTGGCATGCGGATCCAGCGGTATATCGATCTGGATCGGGCCATCGCCGGTCAAGGTGAAATTGCCACCATAGGATCCCGGATCGACCACGTTGCGCCCCAACGGTTGCAGCGCGGGCGGCAGTTGCGAGGGGAAGCGATAGCCAAGCGGCGGAGCAACCTGGAACGCATATGTGCTGGGTTTGACCAACGGGAACACGAAAACACCATCGCCACCGGTGACCACGACATTGCTGGCCGGGGTCGTGCCATCGGCCTGGAATACCGAAGCCGGGCCACCCGGATGCCCGCCATTGCCACCGCCGGTCACATCGATCAGAGTGACGGTGGCGCCGGCCAGTGGCTGGTTGCTGTTGCTGTCATACACCACCCCGCGCGGATCGATCAGGATGCTCGCGGAGATCGGCCCGGCGCCGGCACAGCCCAGCAGGGTCGCAGTGACGCGATCGTTCGGGAACACTTCGAGGATGCCGTCGCCGGTCACCACCGGGTGGGTCGTGGCGTCGGCCGTGGGCACATCGGGCT
Organism: Pseudomonadota bacterium; assembly: GCA_018242445.1. Lineage (GTDB taxonomy): Bacteria > Pseudomonadota > Gammaproteobacteria > Xanthomonadales > Xanthomonadaceae > SZAS-103. The sequence goes on from JAFEBW010000036.1 coordinate 44,746, forward strand.
GGATGCGGAAGATGCCGGTATTCGGACCGGTCTCCACACCCATGAATGTTTCCACATCGTTGCCGAGCGCGGTATTCAGGCGGATCGGATAACTTTCGACCTGACTGCCATTCAGATTGCAAACAGCGGCATTGACCTGCACGAACAGCGGCGGCCCCAATCCGCTCTGGCTGATCGGGTGGGAATAGCCTCCGTCGGGATAAAAACCGATGGTCGCCGGCAGGCTCGGCAGTGGCAGGCTGACCGGATTGGAAGGCACCGTGATCGTTCCGGTGCTCATGTAATCGACATACCCGACATTGTCGATCATGCCCGCGGCATTGGCTCCAACGCTCACCGTGAACTGGCCGGTCAGGCTCGCGCCCGCAGCAAGGCTGGGCAGTCCCCAACCGATCGCATCCACGGTTGCGCCGGTCGGTGGCACGCTGACGTAGGTATTGAGAGGTTGCCCCAGAAGGTGAAACAGCTGTTGCGCCGTGCCCGCGACGCCCAGATTCTGGAACGTGGTATTGGCGGGAATTCCATCCCGCAGCACGACCAGATTCACCGATGCCCCGTCCACCTGGACGCCTGTACCCAATGCAGGCGAGTTGCCGATATTGCTTTCGCTCAGGGTGTAAGTGACCGTGCCGCCCTGCACCGGATTGCTTGGGGTGGCGCTCTTGGTCACCGTGAGCGCAGGGCCACTGATTACCACCACCGTGTCCTGCGCGCTCACATGCTGGCGCTGCACGGCGCTGGTGGCATCGAGCTGCATGCTCGCCGACTGCCCCGGGCTTGCGGCGGGCACCGCGCCGACAACCAGCAGGTTGACGCTGGCACCCGGATTCAGGGTCACTCCGGTGGCCGGGCTGGGACTGCCGCCGAATCCATTCACCAGCACCGGTTCGCCGGGATCAACGACGCCGTTGCCATTGAGATCCTCCACGACCTGCGCGCCCACGGGCGTGAAGGTATTGCCGGCAAGCAACTGCAGATCGAGTTCACAGGTTTCCGGCGTATTGCCGGCATTGCCGAGCACATGGGGCAAGACGTAGTTCGATCCAGGCACCCGAACCACGGTCTGGCCGGGGGTCAACGTGCAAACCTCGATCGGTTGCACGAACACGCTGACGGTGTTGGATTGGACGCGCACCGTCAAACCGCTGGCGGCGTCCACGAAAGTGCCGTTCGCGGTGTTGTCAATCTGGGTTCCGGCCGGCGGTGGAGCCGTCAGTGCGGGTGTTGCGGCTGTCGCCAAGAACAAGGCAAGCCCCGCCGCCGCCCATCGTCGCAGGCGACTTGCCTTCTTCGACGGTGATTCAGAGCGATCTTGCATGATTCATGGCCCGTCCCGAGTGATCGCCCGCGAGATCGCATAAAGCCATCGCCCCACCCTCGGGAATGCGTATTCCGGGGGTGGGGCGAGGCAGGCATCGCACGCGTTGAGGCGACAGGGCGCCGCGGTTACTGCTGAACTTTGACTCCGAACACCACCACTGCGTTTTGTGCCGGGTTCAAGGCGCCTACTGTCGCGGAGACCGTGCCGGTTGAACCGATGCCAGGGCTCGTGACCGTACCCACCGTGGTCGTGGCGGCCGAACTCAGCGTGGTGTAAGCCGGCGTGGCATCGGAAACCACCACGCTTGTGGCAGCCGCGGTACCAACGTTGGTCACGGTGATCTGGTACAGCACGCATTGGCCAGGTAGCGCATTGACGTTGGCCATGCTGTATACCGTACCGCCGGTCGGACCCGAACAGGTCGCATCCAGCGCCTGCATCTTCACCAATTGCAGGTTGCCGGCAATGATGGTGGTGCCGTTGGTGGCCGTCGCCACCGGCGGGGCCGGCGAAGTGTAGGTGCCGTTAGCCGTCGTCACCGTGATCGTGGAGACATCAACATCACCCACCTGCGCGCCAGAAGGAGCGGTGACTTTGTCGAAAATCGTGATCGACTGGCCCGGTGCCAAACCACCGGACAAGCCCGGCAACGCCTGGATGCCTGCTGCCGGCACGATGGGATCGGTGGCATCGAGCACGCCGTTGTTGTTGGCGTCGTAGTACAGCACCGACGTCCAGCCCGCCTTGATATCGGCTGCGGACAGGGTAATCGTCGACGCCGTGCCGTTGCCTTCCACCGAGTTGCCATTGTTGGTCAGGTGCTGCGTATAAACGACCGTGCCACCGGGATAGGTCTGGTTGGTGTTGTTGGGCGCGATGGTAATCGCACGGATCTGGTTCACGGTCACCGCGTCGTGAATCGTGTCATGGGCACCGGAGGCCGAGGAAACCGCACGGAAGTAGGTGTCGGAAGTCCCGGCAACGGAGCCAGCGCCGGTCGCCGGCACGGTTACTACGGCGCATACCACCACGTTGCCACCGGCAGGAACGGACGGGGTCGTGCTGATCGTGGCGCCCGTCGTGGAACAGTTGCCCGCGCCGCCATCCAGCTTGAACACCACCGTCCAGCCGGGCGGCAGGGTGATGCTGGAGAAATTGGCGACGTTGCTGGCGGCGAGATTATAAGAGTCGCTCACCGGCCCGGTGTTGTTGACGTAGATGGTGAAGGTGGAGCTCGCACCCGGATTGACGGTGTTGGTGATGACCGGGGTCGGTTCGGGGCCAGCGCCTTGGCCCGGCGCCGGAGGCGCGGGAGGTGTGGTCACAGCGCTGTTGTTGGTCAGGTCAACCGAGTCCGCCGTCACCGAAGTCAAGGTATCGGTGGTCGTCGTGGACACGGTCGGGTTGATCGTCGAAGTAGCTTTCTTGATCAGGTTGAACGGGCCGCCGCTGGCATTGGCCGGCAACTGCGCCTTGACGATCACGTTGTACGAAGCACCGGGGGCAAGCGGACCCGTATCCGGAATGCCATTGCCATTGGTATCGACCAGCGGGGTGACACCATCGCTCTTGAAGAGCGTGAAAGTGGTGCCCACTGGGAACGTGTTGCTGACGAAGGTGATGTCGAAGGTATCGGTCGCGTTGCCGGTGTTGGTCACGACGTTGGTGAAGCTCACCAGCGTACCGGGGTTGGCACTGGCGACGGTTGAACCGGTCATCGTCACACCGGCGGTTGTGGTGGCGGTGACGTTGAACGGAACCGTATTGGAATTGCCGGAAACGGTGGTGCCCGAGCCGTCGTTATAGGACTCGGTCGCTGTGTTGTTCTGCACGCCAGCCAATGTACCGGCCTTGACGTTCACCTGGAATGTGATGGTCCCGGATTGGCCCGGAGTGACCTGATTCACCACATAGGTGAGGGTGCCACTGCCGGCGTTGTAGGACGAAGTGATGGTGTTCGGCGCAGTGCCGGTGGTGCCCCCGGAATCCGAAAGTGCCGTGGCGCCGGTAATCGACCAGCGGCTGGATGCGGCGATATACGCCATGCCGGAAGGCACGATATCGGTGACCGTCACCGTGGTCGCGGTGTTGTTGCCGTTGTTGGTGTACGTCAGCGTATAGGTGTACGGACCCGAGCCCGGGGCGCCCGAACTGGCACTGATGCCCTTGGTCAACGCGATCACCGCATTGCTGGTGACTTTGGTGGTGTCGGTGTTGGTAGCCGTCTTGGTGCCATCGAACTGGCTGGTAGCAGTGACCGTCATCACGTTCTGCTGGCCGGTCGTCGCCGTCACCGGAACCGTGGCAACCACGATGAAGCGGAAGCTGGCGCCGGAAGCGAGCGAACCGGAATTGGTGATCGCCGGGCCCACGGGCTGGCCGCTGCCGTTGTCGGCAAAGATCTGGATGTTGGACATGTTGAACGGGCCGCTGGTGTTCACCGCGCCCAGATTGAACGTGTCCGAACCGTTACCGGTATTGGTGACCGTGTGCGGGTAGTACACCACCGAGCCCGGGGTCGCGGTTTGGGTCTGGGTCGAGACCAGGGTGAGGCTGGCTACCTGCAGAACGATGGTCTGTACCGGATTGGAGGTGACCTGCCTACCGATACCAGAGGCGTCGGTGTACGTGGCGGAAGCCTGGTTGCCAATGGACGTTCCGGCCGGCGGCGGCACCGCGCCTGCAATCCCGGAAAGGCATAGCAGCATCAATATGGCCATCAAGGAAGCGATGCGACGGTACAGTCCAGCCGTTGGTTTCACGCTGGGAATGCCGGTTCGGGTGGCGATCATGATCGATGCTCCTGGAAAGTCTTCAATTCGTTGCAGAAAGTAAAGCCACGTAAAACAACAGCATCCAATTCGGAAATCGTTTATTTCTTCGGCGCGGCCGCAGTCGGTTCTGCGGGCAGCGGTGCATCCACATGCACGTTCAACTGCACGGTCTTGGATTGTTTCGGATCGAGGTTACCGAGATCCCAACGCAGTGCCCGGATATCAGCCAACGGAACCGGCTCGCGAAGGGGTTTGCCATCCTTGCCGTTGACATTGCGCATCAAAGGCATGGAAGCGAAGTTCTGCCCATCGACACTGGCCATGGCGCCAGCAGGTAGTCCGCTGTCGGGCTTGAGGGTCGTGCCTTTTGGGATCGGCAGCTTGGCCAGCAGGTGCTGGGCGGCCGAAGTCCCCTTATTGGTGTAAGTAGCCCGGTATTGCAGGGTATCGCCCGGCTTGGCATCGGCGGCCGAACGCAGACTCTCGTGGCCAGCCTCGACCACAACCTTCTTGACTTCCAGTTGTGAACTGACATCTGCAGCAGCGCGAGCTGGCGCAGGCCCAACCACGGCCAAAGCCAAACCCGCCGCAACCACGAACGTCGTCCACGAATGAGTGGCTTTGTTGAACACGAATATCCTCCCCTATGCCCGTGTCGTCGGCATGCGAGCCATCCGACACCGCATGTCACGATATGAAAAATATAGATCACGGCCCGCGTAAATCGACAAACGGTATCATTCAGCAGACAAATGGCCCCCCCCCCTCCGCGCAAAGAAAATCTTCGCTCTTCAAGTCATGCCTGCAGGTGACGCTGCGCGTCACAGGACAATAGTGCGTTTGCAGAAAACGCAACGTCTGTACGACGGGACCAGGTTCCGCCACGAACCATGGTTGATCGCTTCTTACGGACTTTGGTGGTTCTGATCAGTGGTGGACGGCGTCCGCTATAATTTCCCGATCCGTCTTTCATCCTCAGGCGAGCACGCGCCGGATAGCGCGCGCTCGGGAGATCACGCATGCAATACATCTACACCATGATCGGCGTCAGCAAGGTGGTGCCGCCCAAACGCGAGATCATCAAGAACATCTCGCTGTCGTTCTTCCCCGGCGCCAAGATCGGCCTGCTGGGCCTGAATGGTGCCGGCAAGTCCACCGTGCTGCGGATCATGGCCGGGGTGGACACCGACTACAACGGCGAGGCGCGGCCGCAGCCGGGCATCAAGATCGGCTATCTGGAACAGGAACCCAAACTCAACCCCGAGCACACGGTACGCCAGGCGGTGGAGGAAGGCGTCGGCGAATTGCTGCACGCGCAGGCCGCGCTCGACGCGGTGTACGCGGCCTACGCCGAAGAAGGCGCGGACTTCGACAAGCTCGCCGCCGAGCAGCAGCGCCTCGAAGCGATCCTCGCCAACGGCGATGCCGACACGCTGGAGCATCAACTGGAAATCGCCGCCGACGCGCTGCGCCTGCCGCCGTGGGATGCCAACGTCGGCAAGCTGTCGGGCGGCGAGAAGCGCCGCGTCGCCCTGTGCCGGCTGCTGCTGTCCAAGCCCGACATGCTGCTGCTCGACGAGCCGACCAACCACCTCGACGCCGAGTCGGTGGAATGGCTGGAGCAGTTCCTCACCCGCTTCCCCGGCACCGTGGTCGCGGTGACGCACGACCGCTACTTCCTCGACAACGCCGCCGAGTGGATCCTCGAACTCGACCGCGGCCGCGGCATCCCGTGGAAGGGCAATTACAGCGACTGGCTGCAGCAGAAGTCCGACCGCCTCAAGCAGGAAGAGTCGCAGGAAAAGGCGCGGCAGAAAGCCTTGCAGAAGGAACTGGAATGGTCGCGGCAGAACGCCAAGGGCGGCCGCAGCAAGGGCAAGGCGCGTTTGCAACGACTCGAAGAGTTGCAGAGCGTCGAATACCAGCGCCGCAACGAGACCAACGAGATCTTCATCCCGCCGGGCGAGCGCCTGGGCGATCGGGTGATCGAGCTCAAGGGCGTGAGCAAGAGTTTCGGCGAGCGCATGCTGATCGACGACCTGAGCCTGACGATTCCGGCGGGCGCGATCGTCGGCATCATCGGCCCCAACGGCGCGGGCAAGTCGACCCTGTTCAAGATGATCACCGGCCAGCTCAAACCCGATGCCGGCGAGGTCGCGATCGGGCACACGGTGAAGGTGGCCTATGTCGATCAGAGCCGCGAGAAGCTCGAGGGCAACAAGAACGTCTGGCAGGAAGTGTCGGGCGGCTCGGACATCCTCACCATCAACGGCATCGAGATCCAGTCGCGCGCCTACATCGGCCGCTTCAACTTCAAGGGCTCCGATCAGCAGAAGCTGGTCGGCACGCTCTCCGGCGGTGAGCGCGGTCGCCTGCATCTGGCCAAGACCCTGTTGCAAGGCGGCAACGTGCTGCTGCTCGACGAGCCCTCCAACGACCTCGACGTGGAAACCCTGCGCGCGCTGGAAGACGCGCTGCTGGAGTTCCCGGGCTGCGCGCTGGTGATCTCGCACGATCGCTGGTTCCTCGACCGCATCGCCACCCACATCCTCGCCTTCGAAGGCGATTCGCACGTGGAGTTCTTCCAGGGCAACTACCGCGAATACGAGGAGGACAAGAAGCGCCGCCTCGGCGAGGAAGGCGCACAGCCGCACCGGCTGCGGTTCAAGGCGTTGAAGTAGTGCAGGCATGCCTGCACTGGGACTGGCGCGCTCGCGCAGCGCGCGGGCGCCTTGGCCAGTCCGTCATCCCCGCGCAAGCGGGGATCCAGCGTCTTCAGTTTTTCCGCACGCCCATTTCATCCAAAGCCACTGGATTCCCGCTTGCGCGGGAATGACGAGCCAAAGCAAGGTCCCTCATGAACTTCGTCGCCACTCTCAGAAATCGTTGGAATTCTTCCAACTCGCTGGTCTGCGTTGGCCTCGACCCGGAGCCGGCGAAGTTTCCGCAGCGCATGGCGGGCGACGCGCAGGCCACCTTCGAGTTCTGCCGCGCCATCGTCGATGCCACGGCCGAGTACGTGTGCTGCTTCAAGCCGCAGATCGCGCACTTCGCCGCACTGGGTGCCGAGGACGCGCTCGCGCGCCTGATCGCGCACATCCACGCCGCGCATCCGGGCGTGCCGGTGATCCTCGACGCCAAACGCGGCGACATCGGCAGCACCGCGCAGAACTACGCCATCGAGGCCTTCGACCGCCACGGCGCGGATGCCGTCACCGCCAATCCCTATCTCGGTCGCGATTCGGTGCAGCCGCTGCTCGATCGCGCCGACAAGGGCGTGGTGATCCTCTGCCGCACGTCCAATCCCGGCTCAGGCGATTTTCAGGATCTGGACGTGCGCGATGACCGTGGTCGCGAACGCCCGTTGTACCAGCACGTTGCCCACGCGGTGGCGCACGACTGGAACGGCCACGGCAACTGCGCATTGGTGGTCGGCGCAACATGGCCGGCGCAATTGCGCGAGGTACGCGCGATCGTCGGCGACATGCCCCTGCTCATCCCCGGCATCGGCGCGCAGGGCGGCGACGTGGAAGCCGTGCTGCGGCATGGCAAAGACAGCCACGGCGCGGGGCTGATTGTCAGTTCTTCGCGGGCGATCCTCTACGCAGGCTCCGGTGAGGATTTCGCCGAGGCGGCTGGCAAGGCCGCGCGCGAGTTGCGCGATACGATCAACCGCTTCCGCTGAGCGCGCGCCTTACTTTGGAACGATGCCTCCGGAGACCTCCGGAGAGCCCAAAAACAAGCTCCTTCCCCCGCTTGCGGGGGGTGATGAGGCGCGCATACGAACTGCCGGTGGCAGTTCGTGCGCCGAAGAACGCCCGGCAGGGCAGGACAGGTTGGGATGGGGGCGAGTACTCGCGTTTGACTTCTCAAACGCCTGTTCGCCCCCCACCCTGTCCCTCCCCCGCAGGCGGGGGAGGGAACCCATGCTGATTGTCACGAGAGGTCACTGGGCCGGATTTAGTTGACCCGTGGGACAGCACCCTCCACCACGCTCGCGGCAGGGCGATGAGCATGTGCGCCCACAGCGCGATCCACAGCAGCGCCCGCATCGGCGGCGACGTGCGCGCTGCCTCGAACTTCGTGAAGTAGCGCCACAAGCCACGATGCTTGTGGAACTCCACCCACACTGGCCGGCGGCGGCTGGACACGCCGCGAACGTGCAGCGCGCGCACGTCGTTCGCCACAGCGACCGCGTGACCCGCCTCGCGCACGCGCCGGCACAGGTCGAGGTCCTCGGCATGCAAGCGGTAGCAGGCGTCGAAACCGCCGACCTGCGCGAACACCGCGGTCGGCAGCAGCATCAGCGCGCCGGAGATCGCATCGACGGCCTGCAGCGCGCTGCCGTCGGCGGCGACATGCAAGGCATCGCGTTTGCCGCGCGCGAACAATACCTCGCGCAGCGAAGGATCGCGGCGACGGCATGCGCCATCTTCCACGCCGTCGGCATCGACCAGCACGCAGCCCAGCGCGCCGGGCTTGGTCATACGCTGCGCGTGGGTCAGCAAGCGCGTGAAGGTGTCTGCCTCGACGTAGCAATCGGGATTGACGAAAGCCAGCCACGGCTGCGTGCAGCCCAGCGCACCGGCGTTGCAGGCGACGGCGAAACCGGGGTTGTCCGGGTCGGCCTGCAGGTGCAGGCGCGGTTCGCCATCGACGCAGGGCCGCAGGCACGCCACCGTGCCGTCATCCGAGCCGTTGTCCACCACCACGAGTTCGGCCACCTCGGGCGCGGCCAGCAGGCGGCGCACGCATTCCACGATGGTGGTCGCGTTGCAGTGGCTGACGACCACGACGCGGATGCAGCCGTGCGCCTTCACGTCCGCATATGCGTCCTGATCCATGCGCCGATACGCTGGCACGACCGCGACCCGCACGATGGCCGGTCGCGACCGGCAGCGTCACTGCAACTTCGTGGGCTTGCGGATCGGGTCGAGCGCGCGGAAGCGGCTGCCGTATTCGTCGGTCAGGCGGCGCGCGTCGTTGGGATCGCGGATCACGGTCGGCGTCACCAGCACCAGCACTTCCTGACGTTCGTTGGTCAGCCCCTTGGTGCCGAACAGCGCACCGATGACCGGCAGGCGGCTGAGGTAAGGGATGCCGTTGCCGTTGACGCCATTGGTCTGCTTGATCAGGCCGGCGAGGACCACGGTCTCCCCGCTCTGCACCATCACCGAGGTTTTCAGGTCGCGGTTGTCCACGCTGATGTTGCCGGCGATGGTCGGGCCGCTGGTGCTGGGGCTGGAGATGGACTGGTCGATGTCCATGAACACCATGCCGTTGCTGGATACGCGCGGCTTCACTTTCAGGCTCACGCCGGTCTGGCGGAACTGCACCTGGCTGTAGGTGTCGTTGGTCGTGCCGGTCGATCCGGTGCCCCCGGGCGGGGTGATCGTGCCGGCGCTGCCCAGCCCCGGCGAGAAGATCGTGCTGGCCACCGGGATCTGCGTGCCCGAATCGAAATCAGCCTCGACGTTGTTGCGCACCACCAGCGAGGGCGCCGACAGCACGCGCAGGTTGGTGACCTGGTCGAGCGCGCGCACCACCGCCAGCGCGCCGTGACCGAAGAAGGTGAACTGCGCACCGGGATTGTTCGGGTCGGTGTCGGGCAGGATGCTGCCGCCCAAGGTCTGCCAGCCCTTGCCCTTGACCACGGTGCCCGGCGCAAACGGCGGGATGGAGTTGCGGAAATACCAGCTCACGCCGTATTGCAGGTCGCCGGTGAGATTGACCTCGATCACCTGCGCCTCGATGTGCACCTGCAGGGGCATGGTGTCGAGGCGGTCGATCGCGCGACGGATGGATTCCCACTGTGCCGGGGTGGCGCGCACGAGGATGGAATTGCTGTCCTCCACCGAGGTGATGCTCACCCCGCTGCCGTCGCCCTGCGCGTTGCCGCCGCCGTTCATGCCGCCCGTGCGGCCGCCGAGCATGCCGCGCGCGCCGGACGCGGCGAACGCGCCGCCGCGACCGCCGCCGTAGTTGCCGCCCGTGCCGTCGTTGCCGCCGCCGGACAGCCCGGACGCCGCGGAGCCGAAGGTCTGCGCGGTCGATGGCACGCCGTTGTTCGTGCCGTAGTTGCTGATCTGCACCGGCGACAGGCCGGGCATGGTGGAAGGCGCCGGCGTGGAGGATTGCTCCTGCACCTGGATGCCGAACAGCGAGCCGATCTGGTTGGACAGGTCGGCGGCCTTGACGTTCTTCACCTCGTACACGTACAGCCGCGGGGTCTGCCCGTCGCCGGCGTCGAGGCGGTCGATCCAGGTCTTGATCTCGTCGAGGTACTTCGGCTGCGGGGTGATCACCAGCACCGCGTTGATGCCCTCCAGCGGCATGAAGCGGAACATCCCGGCCACCGGGGTCTTGCTCTGCTCGCCGAACACCTTTTCCAGCGAGGCGACCATGTGGGTGGCGTCGGTCTCCTGCAGCGGGAACACGCCCACCGACATGCCGGCCAGCCAGTCCACGTCGAAGATCTGCACCGTGCGCAGGTAGTTCGCCAGCTCGTCGCGGGTGCCGGCCAGCACGATCAGGTTGCGCGCGGCATCCACGTTGACGATGGCGCTGGGGCGCGCATAGGGCTTGAGCAGCTTCTCCATCTCGGTAGCCGAGATGTAGCGCAACGGCACCGCGCGCACCTCGTAGCCGCGCACGTTGCCGATCGGCCCGGTGTGCGGGCCGAGGTTGCCCGAGAGGATCGCCTGATCGGCCGGCACGATGTTGTAGCGGCCATCGGCCCAGATCATGCGCGCGTTGTTCCAGCCCAGCACCATCTCCAGCAGCGACATCGCCTGGCTGGCGTTGACCGGGCTGGGCGTGGCCAGGGTCACCGTGCCCTGCACGCCCGGCGCGATCACGTAGTTCTTCTGCAACAGGTCGCCGAGGATGGCCTTGACCACCGCCTGCAAGGACTCGCCTTCGAAGTTGAAGGTGGTCTCGCCAGCCGGCTCGGCGGCACGGCCGGGCGCGGGCAGTGCCGCGGCGGGCGCGTTGATCAGTTCACCGGTGCCCGCATGCAGGGTGGGCGGCACCTTCGGCGGGGGCGAGGATTCGATCGACTTGCTGTCGTCGGCGATGCTCGATGCCGCCGGCGGCGGCAGGGTGGCGCTGCGATCCATGCGCGGCTGCGGCGCGGCGACGCAACCGGCGAGGAAGGTCAGGCAGGCCGCCAGCAGGGCGAGCCACCCCATCCCTGGCGTGCGCGGCCTTGCCGCGACATGGATGGACGGTGCGACGGCGGTCGAGTGTTTCATGGATTGTTCCCGTTGTCCTGCGGTTGCGACGGCTGGGCCTGCTGGCGGCGCTCCTCGATGCGGCGGCGGATTTCTTCGGCCTGCTGCTGGGCGGCTTGACTGGCGCGGGTGGCCGCATCGGCTGCGGCCTGCCCCGGGTCGGCTGCGTTGGCATCCGTGCCCGCGTTGTCGTTGCCCGAGCCTGAATCGGCGGGCGCGGCGGCATCCGGAGGTGCCGCGCCATCCACCGGCGCGGCGGGTGCTCCCCGTTGCCCGCCGCCCGCCAGCCCCGCGGCCACCGCCTGCGGGGTCAGCCCCATGCGCGTGGGCTCCTCGCCGCCCTTGCCGTTGAACACGCGCAAATCGAGCGAAGCGTCGCCCTGGGAATCGCTGTGGAAGGTCGCCGAGCGCGGCGCGATGTCGATCAACTTCCACGCGCTGTAAGCGCCGCCCAGCGGCTGGCCTTCGCGCACGCGCAGGCTTTGATGCGTCTTGGGATCCTGCACGATCGCCATCTTCAGGCTCGGGGTGATGATGACGCTGGTGAGGGTGGCGTCGAGCGGGTGGTCGTCGCCGCCGCCCTTGCCGGGCACGTGCGCGGCGGCCGGTTTGCGGTCCGGGAAGAACAACGGATGGTTGTAGGCTTGCGCGTAACTGTCCAGCGGCCCCATCGTCGATCCGGTGGATGCGGCTGGCAGGCGCGGCAGCCGCGGCGCCAGCGACGGGTCGTCCGGCAGCGGCTTCCAGCGCCCGCCGAAGCCGGCCAGGGCGACCAGGGCGCAGGCCAGCGCCCAGCCGGCCACCGCCACCAGCAGCCACGACAGCGGTTCCAGCCGCGGCAGGCGGGTCATGGCTTGCCGCCCCCCGGCCGCAGGTAGCCGTACAGGTCGAAGGAGATGTTCAGCGGCTGGCTGGTGTCGGTGGTGTCGTTCTGGGCGACGAAGGTGTGCTGGCTGAGGATGTTGAGGTTGTCCACGAACAGCTCCGGCCGGCCCGCCTCGAAGGCATGCAGCAGCGCGGAAAATTCGTTCATGCCGCACAGCAGGCGCACCTGCACCACCACCCGCGGATAGCGTTCGGCGGCACCGGCCCACGGCGTGGGGGTGCGCTGGACGATGGTGCAGGCGCTGTGGTCGGGGCTGACCTGGGCGATCTGCGACTCGATGCGCTGGGTCAGGTCGGCCTGCGCCAGTTCGACGCTGGCTTCGGACAGGAAGCCCGGATTGGCCGCCTCGCGCTCACGCACCTGCGCGAGGCGTTTTTCGATTTCGGGTTTCTGCGCGATGATCATGCGCAGGCGCAAGTCCTGATCGCGCAGTTGCTCGATCTGCGCGCCCATCGATTGCATCGGCGCGGCCCACCACCAGTGCAGGCCCAGCAGGTACGCCAGGGCCAGCACGAGCAACAGCAGGCCGATGGCGATGGGGCGCGATTGGGCCTTATCGGGAAGCTGCATGGCTTCCTCCCGATGCGGAAGCCGCCGCGGCAGGCGGTGCCGGCGGCGCGGCGGACACGAGGGTGGCGTTCAGGGTGAAGCGGTCGCGCTTGCTCGCCGCATCCGGCTGCACGCTGCCGGCCAGCGCCGGCGAACGCAGCAAGGGCGAGTCCTGCAGCTTGGCGACCAGACTCGCCGCATCGGTGCTCAGGCCGGTCAGGAAGATCTGGTTGTCCTGCTGGCTGAAGCGTTCGAGAAAGGTGGTGTCGGGCAGGCGCGAACTGACATCGGCCAGCACCGCCAGCATCGGCGGTTGCGCGGCGCGGTGGGCGGCGAGGAAATTCGCGCCCTCAGCGGCGTCCTTGAGCTGGCCGATCAGGGCGGTGACCTTGCGCGCCTGCGCGTGGCGCTGCTCCACCTGCGCATGCAGGCGGGTCACTTCGTCGCGACGGTTGTCGAGGATGCGGCCGAAGGCGAAACCCAGCGCGACCAGCGCGATCGCCGCCAAGCCCAGATGCAGCCACAGGCGGCGATGATCCGGCGGCCTGCGGCGCTCGGCGGGCAACAGGTTGCAGCGCAGCGGCACGCCCCCGGCATCGCAGGCATCCACCCCGCTCAGGCCTTCCGCCAGCGGGCCGAGCGCGGCCAGCGCGGCTTCGAGGCGATCCTTGGGCAGCACCACCAGTTCGACTTGCGCGGTCTTGTTGACCGCATCGACCGCGAGCACGCGGCAATCATAGGTGACCTGGTCGGCGCGGAAGGGCGTTTGCCGATCCAGCTCGAAACCGACCACCGCGCGCAGGCGATCGCTCGCCGCGGCAGGCAGGGTGATCTTGCGCCGCAAGACCTGCCCGGCCGGCAGCAGCAGCCAGCGCGGCCGCTCCACCCGCCGCTCGCCGAGCCGCGCATCGATGCGCGAACGCAGCTCCTCGCGGCGATCGCGCTCGTCATCGGTCTGCGCCTCGCGCGCGAACGTGCCGATGTCGATGGCGCGGTCGCCTTCCTCCACCCGCAGTTCCAGCCCTTCGGCGGTCGGCACGTACAGCACGCGCGCGCGCGCCTGCGCAAACAAAGCGCGCCACGAGGCCGGCAACAGCGTCGCCAGCTCACCGCCCCACCAGCCCAGGAATTGCTGCAAACCGCTGCCGGCATAACGCCCGCGCGCTTGCGCCAGCGGCGCGCCGAGGCGGCTGGCGAGCGATGCCGGCGGGTGTGCCGTGGTGGTTGCCATCAAAACGAATCTCCCTGCCGCCATTGCAATGGCACGTACAACTGGCCGAACGGGCCGGGCTGCGATGCTCGCACGATAACATCCAGCGCGATGCTCGTGCCGTCCGGAAGCTTGGCCTGGCTTGAAATATCGTAAGTGCCGCTACCGGTTTGCGCCAGCAGAGGCTGGCCGCCGGGCAGCACCGGGCCGTTTCCGGGCGCGCCGGGCTGCCACCCCTGCCGCTGGGTGAGGAACTGGCCTGCGCCGTCGGCACTCATCCCCAGCGCTTGCAGCACCGGCCCCTGCGCGAACGCCGGGTTCGGGTCGCCACTGCCGTACACCGTCACGTACGGGCGCAGCTTCTCGTACAACGCCGGGTTCATGCCCAGCACGCGCTGCAATTCGGAGATGGATTCGAAGGGTTTATTCTTCGGCCCGTAGGGCAATCCTGCGGCGCGGTATTCGGCCGATTCGGCGCCGCCGGGGGTGACCTGCTCGTCGGGGTCGCGGTAATCCACGATCGCCGCCGCCAGCGATTGCGCATCCGGATCGCGCAGGCCCACCGCCAGCAGCAGCCGGTGCAGCAGATCCGGCGAGGCGCTGTTGATCTCCACCTTGCCCGACTCGTCCACGACATGGATGACGACATTCGCGGTGCCCACTTGCAGCCCATAACTGCGCCCGTCCGGCACCCAGCGCCGATCCACGTCGGCGTATTGCAGGTGCAGGGCGGCGAATTCGATGCCCGCGCGCGCGGCCTGCCTGGCGATGACCGCCGAGTGCAACTGGTGCGCCTGCAAGGCCTCGATGCGCGAGGAGCGCGCGAACGCGCCGACCAGCGCGATCATTAGCACCAGCAGCCACAGCGCGAGGATCAGCGCCACCCCGCGCTGGCGGGCCGATCCGATCACGGCGCGACGCCCGCATGCATGCGCATGCCGTCGTCGGGGCGCGCCTGCGCCAGGCCCAGCGGCAGGGCGACGGCGAACGACGGCCACGGCAGCGCGCCATCCTTGAAGCGCAGCACGATGCGCACCTGCATCGGCAGTTGCGCGGGCCGATCCCAAACGCTCGACCACGGACCGATGGCGGCGTCGGGGCCGAGACCGCGGTATTCGAAGTGCGCCTGCGCGATGCCGTCGAGCAGTTCCTCCGGCGGTCGCTGCAGATCGCTCGCCAGCGGCTTCTCATCGACCAGCATCGCGTAACCGAATTGCAGGCGGGTGCCGTCGCTGCCAGGCACGAGGCGCAGGCTCACCACGTACGGGCCGCCGCGCGACATGTAACCGGGCATCGGCGCGACGAAGCGCATGGAGTCGGGCTGGCCCTCGAACCACGCGACGAGCTGGCCGTCGCCCTGGCGTTCGAGCACCATCGGCTGCGCGGCATGCAGCACGCGATACAGCACGCCCTGCACTGCGCGCAGGTGCTCGTTGCGTTCGGCCGCGGCCTGCGCACGCTGCACCGAACCTGCGGCGGTGTGCAGGCTGGCGAAGGCGATCGACAAGCCCAGCGCGAGCAGCACCGTGGCCAGCAGCACTTCGATCAACGTGAAGCCGTGCTGAGAGCGGGGAATGGGGGACGGAGCATGGGGAATGGCAGAGCGTGCGACAGCGGGCACATCGTTGCGCGCACACGACATCGGCGTCCGTGGACAGCTCATGGCGTGGCCACCTGCGGCGGGAGGTAGGCGCGCAGGGTCTGCACATGCAGCACGTCGCCGCTCGCGCCGCCGTTCCACGTCATCAACAGATCCACGTCGAGCAACTGGTTTTCCCCGGCGGCATCGGTCGTGATCGGCGCGATGCCGCCCGGCGGCGGCGACGGCGGCGGCAGCGGATGCACGCGCACGTCCAGCGTCCAGCGGTAGCGGCCGTTCTCGAACTGGCCCTGCGTGCGCCCGGGTTGCAGGCGGGCAGCGGCACCCAGTTCGTCCAGCAAGCCTTCGGCGTACAGGCTGGCGCGGGTGGAATCCGAGGCGGTGGCGACCGCATGCACCCCGCCGGAAAGGATCGACAGCAGCAGGCCGATGCCGATGGCGAGCAGGCTGAAGGCGATCAGCACTTCCAGCAGGGTGAAGCCGCTTTGGGAACGGGGAACGGGGGACAGGGAACGGGGAGCGGGATTGCACAGGCAGGATGTTGGCGTCAACGACGGCACCGGCCCACAGAACGCAGCCCAGGAGTGATCCGTCAATCGGGATGGAATCCCTTCCCCCGCGCGCGGGGGGTGAGAGGTCGCGATTAGGCGGCATTGCCGCCTGCGACCACGAACGCCCACCGGCGGTGCCGGTGGGCCGGACGGGTCAGGGTGGGGGGAGATGCCAACAGATGCTCGAGAAGTCCCTCGCGAGTCCTTGCCCCCATCCCAACCTTCCCCCGCAAGCGGGGGAAGGAGCCTATTACGGGCTCTCCGAAATAGTGGTTTCAAGGTTGGCGTTATGGGAGCCAAGCGTTTCATGGCCGCGCATCCGGCAGGCGGTCGGCGCTGACCTCGCCGGTCAGCCAGCGCACGTCCACGCGCCAGCCCACGCCCCGAGTGCGCAGGCTGATGCGTCCGCCGGTGGACGAGCCATCGGGAAAGAACCGGATCGCGGCCTCGCGGGCCGAAGTCTGTTCCTCGCGCACCGCATCGAAGGTCACCTGCACGTCTTTGGGCAATTTGCCGTGGTGGTCGGCGGCATTCCACGCGCCGTCGCCGACATCCATCGCGAACACCTGCGATTGCCCGCTGACCAGCGCGCGGGTGCGCGCGTATTTCAGTTCGGTCGCCACGTCCTGCACCGCCGCGCGCAACTGCCGGCCCTGCCGTCCCACGCCCAGCAGGCCGGCCACCAGCGACACCGCCACGGCGATCAGCACGATCACCATGATCAGTTCCAGCAGGGTGAAGCCGCGGGCTGTGCGCGCAGGAACGAGCGCCGGCGGCGAGCGCATCGGCGCGCGCCTACTGGTGGTGGATGTCCTGATCCACGCCATCGCCGCCCGGCTTGCCGTCGCGGCCGTAGCTGATCAGGTCGTAGGGGCCGCTCTCGCCGGGCACCTTGTACACCAGCGGGTTGTTCCACGGATCCTTCAGATCCTTTTCCTTGGCGTAGGGGCCGAGCCAGCCGTTGACGCCGCCGGGCGCGGTGACCAGCGCCTCGAGGTTGGGCGGCAGGTTGCCGGTGTCGCTCTGGTACTGCTCGATCTTGCTGGCGATGGTGTCCACCTGCGTCTGTGCGAGGTGGTACTTGGCCTGGTCGGAAGCGCCGAAGATGCGCGCGCCGATCAGGCCCACGATCACCCCGATCAGCACGATCACGATCATGATTTCCAGCAGCGAGAAGCCGCGCTGGGCAAGCGGCAGGGAGCGGGCACGGCGAACGGGCATCGGCATCATCGGCATCAACCTATCGAGGAAGTCAGATCGAACAAGGGGAACAGGATGGACAGGATCACCACGCCGACCACGCCGGCCATGAGGATGGTCAGCGCCGGCACCAGCGCGGCGAGGAAGCGGTCCATCGCCTGCGCGGTTTCGCGGTCGAAGGTGTCGGCGGTGCGCAGCAGCATGGTGTCGAGCTCGCCGGATTCCTCGCCGACCTGCACCATCTGCACCGCCAGCCGCGGGAACACGCCGCGACGCGCCAGCGCATGCGCCAGCCCGCTACCGGTTTTCACTTCTTCCGCCGTCACGTCCACCGCCTCGGCGAGCACGCGGTTGCCGAGCACGTTGCGGGCGATGGTGAGCGATTGCAGCAAGGGCACGCCGTTGTTGACGAGGGTGCCGACGGTGCGCGCCAGCCGCGCGGTTTCCGCGCGCGCCACCAGCGAGCCGAGCAATTTGCGGCGCAGCAGCCATTCGTCCAGCGCGCGCCGGAACGCCGGGTCGCGGCGCTTGCGGTCGGCCCACCAGAGCAACGCGATCAGCAGCACCGGCAACAGCCAGCCGTAATCGCGCACGCCGTTGCCCACGCCCAGCACGATGCGCGTCATCAGCGGGATCTGCGCATTCAGGCCGTCGAACATCTGCTGGAACTGCGGCACCACGAAGCCGAGCAGGAAGATCAGCGACAGCCCGACCACGCCGAACAGGATCGCCGGGTAGATCAACGCGTTGACCACGCGCGCGCGCAGGCCGCGGCTGCGGTCGAGGTAGTCGGCCAGCCGCGCCAGCGTCTCGTGCAGGCTGCCGCCGACCTCGCCGGCGCGCACGGTGCTCACGTACAGCCGCGAAAACAGCCCGTGCTGCTGTTCCAGCGCGGTGGATAGCGAGGTGCCGCCGCGCACCGCGTCGCGCACGCTGGCGATGACCTTGCGCGCGCCGGCGGCCTCGGGCAGATCGAGCAGGATCGCGAGGGCGCGATCCAGCGGCTGGCCGGCGCCGAGCAGGGTCGCGAGTTGTTCGGTGAATTGCTGGATCTGCTCGGGGTTGAGCGCCTTCTTGCGCAGCAGGCTGGCCCAGCCCGGACCGGCATCGACCTCGTCGGCGCGCCTGGCCTCGACCGGCACATGGCCGGCATCCTGCAGCTTGGCGATCACTTCCTCGGCGTTGGCGGCATCCATCTGCCCGGACAGCGGTTCGCCGGTCGCGCTCAGGGCCTGGTAGCGGAATTGCGGCATGGCTCAGGCGCTCACCTGATTTTCCCTTCCCCCCCCGGGGGAAGGTGGCGCGTAGCGCCGGATGAGGGAAGACCCTGTGAGAACACGATCCATGCGCTGCATCAACTGTCGCTGCACACGCGCAGCACTTCCTCGATCGTGGTCTGCCCGCGCAACGCCTTCAGCAGCCCGTCCTCGTACATCGTGCGCATGCCCTCGCTGCGCGCCACGGTTTCGATCTCGCCCATGCCCGCGTGCTGCATCACCAGCCGGCGCAGCGAGTCGGTCATCACCAGAAATTCCATGATCGTGGTGCGCCCGAGATAGCCCGATGGCGTGAGCGCCGAGGGCATCGGCTTCCACAGGTAGATCGGGCCTTCCGGTTGCAGGCGGCGCAGGCCGAACTCCTCGATCACCTCCGGCAGCGGCTCGTAGGGCTGCGCGTGCGTGGGCTCCAGCCGGCGCACGAGGCGCTGGGCGAGGATGCCGTTGACGGTGGAGGTGAGCAGGTAATCCTCCACCCCCATGTCGAGCATGCGGGTGATGCCGCCGGCGGCGTTGTTGGTGTGCAGGGTGGACAGCACGAGGTGGCCGGTGAGCGCTGACTGGATGGCGATGCGGCAGGTTTCCAGGTCGCGCATCTCGCCGATCATGATGACGTCCGGATCCTGGCGGACGATCGAGCGCAGCGCCTGCGCGAAGTCCAGGCCGATGGCGGGCTTGGCCTGGATCTGGTTGATCCCGGTGATCTGGTACTCGACCGGATCCTCGACGGTGATGATCTTCACCGCCGGGGTGTTGAGCTGCGACAGCGCGGTGTACAGCGAGGTGGTCTTGCCCGAACCGGTCGGGCCGGTCACCAGCAGGATGCCGTGCGGCAGCTCGAGCACCTTGCGGAACTGCGGCAGCAACTCCTCGGTGAAGCCCAGCCGCTCGAAGTCCAGCACCACCGATTCGCGGTCGAGCAGGCGCATCACCACCGATTCGCCGTGCGCGGTGGGCACCGTGCTCACGCGCAGGTCGAGCTCCTTGCCCTGCACGCGCAGCATGATGCGGCCGTCCTGCGGCAGGCGGCGCTCGGCGATGTTGAGCTTGGCGAGGATCTTCACCCGCGAGATCACCGCCGCGGTGAGGTTGGCCGGCGGCGATTCCACTTCCTCCAGCACGCCGTCCACGCGGTTGCGCACCTTCAGGCGGTTCTCGAACGGCTCGATGTGGATGTCGGAAGCACGCGCTTCCACTGCGCGCTGGATGATCAGGTTGACCAGGCGGATGACCGGCGCCTCGGACGCGGCATCGCGCAGGTGTTCGATGTCGTCTTCGTCGCCGCCGCCGCTGCCTTCCTCGGACAGATCCTCGACGATCGCGCCCATCGCGCTGCGGCCCGCGCCGTAGTAACGCTCGATCAGGTCGTCGATTTCCGAACGCAAGCCGATGCGCAGCCGAACTTGCCGCCCGGTCGCCATCGCCACCGCCTCGGCCGGGTACGGGTCGCGCGCGTCGGCCACCAGCAGGTCGAGACTGTGGTCGTCTTCGGCGATCGGACAGACGTGCTGCTGCTTGAGGAAGCGGATCGACAACTGCACCACTGGCGGTGCGTCGGGGCAATCGCGCGCGGCCACCAGCGGCAGCCCGAGCACTTGCGCGCTGGCCTCGGCCAGATCCTTCTCCGAGACCATGCCCAGACGCGCCAGCAATCCAGCGATGCCGCCGCCGGATTCCTCCTGCAGGCGGCGCACGCGGCCGAGGTCGGCATCCTTCAGGCGGCCCCGGCGCAGCAGTTCCTCGACGATGCGCTCGTCGACATCGTCGGTCGCCGGCGACGCGACGTCCTCGTGCGGGGTCGAAGGTTCGATGGCGGTGTTCACAGCGTCAGCCGCGTCGGAAGGATGGGACTATGCGCACTGTAACAGCCGGCGGGCGCGTCGGCGCATGCGGATCATGCAACACCGATAAAAAACGCGGCGCCGAAGCGCCGCGTCGTGATCTTTATCTTGCAACGTTTTTTCACGCAACGGGAGCCGGCACGCATGCCGACCCCGTTGCCTGCACCGCTTACCAGCCCCAACCCAAACCGCCACCCCAGGTGCTCGCCCCGTTGGAGAACGAACCGCCGATGGTGAGGGTGACATTGGGCTTGACCAGACGCTGGTAGCCGATCGACACCGCGTCCTGGCCGCCCTGATGGCCGTAACCCACGGCGATGCGGTTCTGCGACTGGATGCCCGCCGCGCTGGCCGCCATCATCGCCATGGCGGTCTGCATCGAGCCCATGCGCGACACGCGCCGATCGGTGTAGCCGTTGGCCGCAGCCAAGGTCGCCGCATCGGCCGCCTGCATCTGCTGCAGGTTCACCGCGTCGGTGCCGTTGATGCCATCGGCCACGTTGACGATGCGCCGCTCGTTGCCGGCCGAGCCCACCGACACCGTGTTGGCCTGGTTGGCCAGCGAGCCGGCACCCAGGGCCACCGAGTTGGTTGCCGAGGCCGTCACCGTGGCGCCCGCACCCACTGCCGTGGAGTTGGTAGCACCGACCACCGCGCCAGCACCGAAGGCGCTATCGCCGGGGCCAACGGCCTTGCTCTGCGCACCGACTGCCGTGCTGCTTACACCGGCATAAGCTCCGGCACCGGAGGCCAGCGAGTAGTTGCCGACAGCGTTGGCACCGGTACCCAGCGCAGTGGCGTAGTTGCCCGCGGCTGCCGAACCAACACCGAACGCGCTCGCACCCGCTCCCGAAGCATTGGACCTACCGCCGAACGCGGACGACTTGTTGCCCGTGGCCTTGGCCTGTGGCCCGACAGCCGTCGCACCATAGCCCTTTGAATAGGCCTGCGCACCGACCGCCACGCCGGCATAACCGGTGGCCTTGGAACCCATGCCGAGCGCGCTGCTGTACTCGCCGGCGGCTGTGGAGCCGTTGCCGACAGCGGTACCGCCCTTGCCGGACGCATAGCTCAACGAACCCAGTGCAGTGGATCCGTCACCAGTTGCCTTGGATTGCGCACCCAACGCGGTGGCGCCATTGCCCGTCGCTTCGGATTGAATGCCGATGGAGGTACTGAACGCCCCGCTCGCCTTGCTGAACGCACCCACCGCCGTGGCGTACTGGCCGGCATAGCTGTCGGCGCCCGTCGCCACGCTGGACTCCCCATAGGCGTGGCTGCCGAAACCGGTGGCGGTCGACCCGATGCCCTTGGCATAGGAATCCGCGCCCGTTGCCGTGCTGTAATCGCCGGTCGCCTTGCTGAACGCACCACTGGCCGAGCTGTATTTGCCCGAAGCCGTGCTGTGCGCGCCGGTCGCGGTGGAGTATTTGCCGGTCGCCGCACTGTGGAAGCCGGTGGCGACGCTGCCTTGGCCGTAGGCATTGCTGTACGCGCCAGTTGCCGTGCTGCCGTAGCCGCCTGCCGACGACACCACGCCGGTGGCCGTGCTCAGGTTGCCGGTGGCGCTGGACAATGCGCCGGTGGCCGTGCCGCCCACGCCGCTGGCATCCGACTTGTATCCGCTGGCCGTGCCGAAAGCGCCGGTGGCCGAGCTGTGCGCACCATTGGCCGTGCTGTTGGTGCCGGAGGCGTAGCTGTAAGCGCCGGTTGCGGTGGAGTTCTTGCCGGTGGCGGTGCTGTTCAAGCCACTGGCGGTGCTGTAGGCGCCCGAAGCCGTGCTGCCGGCGCCGGTGGCCGTGGCACCCAAGCCGCTGGCGGTGGATTTGTAGCCATTGGCGGTACCGAAAGCACCCGCCGAGCTGTAGGCACCCGACGCGGTGGCACCCTGCCCGTTCGCATAACTGGCGAAACCATTGGCCGTGCTGTTGGCGCCATTGGCGATGCTCTTGTTGCCGGTCGCCGTCGCACCGGTGCCGTAGGCGGTGCTGTAGCTGCCCAGCGCCGAAGCGCCGGCGCCCTTGGCAGACGAGTATGCGCCGACCGCGGAGGCGCCCGGGCCATTGGCGTAGCTGTGCGAGCCTTCGGCGGTTGAATTGCCGCCGACCGCCTTGCTGTAGTAACCGGTCGCCGTCGCGCCAGCGCCGTAGGCGTAGCTGTGCGCACCCGTCACCGTGGCACCAGCGCCCTTGGCATAGCTGGCTGCGCCCGTGGCCGTGCTGAGAAAACCAACAGACCTGCTGCCAAAACCGGTCGCGGTGGCACCTACACCGTAAGCGTAACTCCCACCGCCCGTGGCCGTACTCGCCGCGCCCTTGGCATAGCTGTTTACGCCAGACGCCGTACTGGCATTGCCAATCGCTTTGCTGCCAGCGCCCGTCGCGGTGGCACCCGTGCCGACGGCAGCGGACTTGTAGCCACTGGCGGTGGAGTCGTTACCGACCGCAGCGCTACCCGCACCACTGGCGCTGGCACCCTGCCCCAAGGCGGTGGAGTGATAACCCGAAGCGGTGGAGTAGTTGCCAACCGCGGCGCTGTAAGCACCGCTCGCCGTGGCACCCTTGCCTAAGGCAGCGCTCTTGTAGCCGGACGCGGAGCTGTTCTGGCCGTTGGCGTAGCTGAAGCCACCCGACGCCGTGCTGCCATCTCCCACCGCGCGGCTGCCCGCGCCGGTGGCGGTGGCGACATATCCATTGGCGTAGCTGCCGGTACCGGTCGAGGTGGCACCGTTGCCGGTGGCGGAACTGCGGTAACCCGAAGCGGTGGCACCATTGCCGTTGGCATTGCTGTATGCGCCGCTCGCCGACGCACCCTGTCCGTTGGCGTTGGCCTTGTAGCCGGAGGAGGAAGCGTTCTGGCCCGTCGCCGAGGCGAATGAGCCGCTCGCCGTGGCGCCCTGGCCATTGGCGGCGCTGTTCGAGCCAGTTGCGGTGCTGTTGTTACCAACGGCGCTGCTCAGATAACCCGAGGCCGTGGCGCCACTGCCCTGTGCGGTGCTGAAGGAGCCCGACGCACTCGCGCCTGTGCCCTTGGCATACGAGTGGAAGCCGTTGGCCGTCGTATCGTTGCCGCCAGCGTAGCTATTCGCGCCCGTCGCGGTGGAGTAGTTGCCCGAAGCGTTCGAGTAGGCACCATTTGCCGTTGAACTTCTCCCGCTCGCAGTAGATAAAACGCCTGTCGCGGATGAATAGGCACCTGAGGCGTTCGCGGCGGCGCCGTTTGCAGTCGCACTTTGCCCGCTAGCTTTGGAACCTACGCCTGTAGCAGTTGAAAAGTTGCCCGAGGCATTCGAACGGGCGCCGTTCGCCGTAGAACCCTGCCCGCTGGCTGTGGAATGGTAGCCCGAAGCAGAAGAATATATTCCTGTGGCAGAAGCATACGGGCCGCTCGCGTTCGAGTTATCGCCATTGGCATTGGCGTTCGTGCCGAATGCGTTGGCATTATTTCCATTCGCGGTCGCATTGGTTCCGCAGGCCACCGAACCCGGGCCCGTTGCCGACTCTCCGGTGGGGCCCGTGCAGGTTTCCTGCGCCCACACGTTGCCGCTCACCGTTCCCACCGCCAGCGCCACGGCCAGAGTCAAAAGGCGTTTTTGCGTCGTTTTCATGCGTTCTCTCCCAGCCGCGTCGGCTGCCATTGGTTGATGTGCGAACGAAAAACCTGAAGAAATCATCCCTGAAGCAACGATCCCCGAAACGAACCCCTTAAGTCGCGTTCCCCGAAACTTCTGCCCCGTCCCATGACCAACGCAAGCCGTCGGCGAAAGCGGACATCCTGCCTCGGCATCGGGCTTCATCCGATACCAAGACCAGCTTGACGGAAAGCTAACACAAGATCGGGCGGATTTGTGCGTTTGCTCAAATTTTCTGCACGTGACGGCGGAAGACCGGCCTGACGGAGCGCCAGCGCAGTCGGACGGCAGCCAACCCTGCCGCTCAGCCCACGAACGCCCGCGCATTGCGGAACAACCGCATCCACGGCGAATCCTCGCCCCATTCGGCTGGCCGCCAGCTCAGCTGCACGCTGCGGAACACCCGCTCGGGGTGGGGCATCATCAAGGTGGCGCGGCCATCGGCGCTGGTCAGGCCGGCGATGGCGTCGGGCGAGCCGTTGGGATTGGCCGGGAACGTCGTGGCCACCGCACCGTCGCCATCGACGTAGCGCACCGCCACGCTCGCCGCCTTGCGATCCTCGTCGCTGGCGAACACCGCCCGGCCCTCGCCGTGGGCCACCACCACCGGGATGCGCGAACCGGCCATGCCGGCCAGCAGCACCGAGGAGCTGGCTTGCACTTCCAGCAGGGCCAGCCGCGCCTCGTATTGCTCGGAACGGTTGCGCTGGAAGGTGGGCCAGTGCTGCGCGCCGGGGATGAGATCCTTGAGCCGGGCCAGCATCTGGCAGCCGTTGCAGGCGCCGAAGGTGAAGGTGTCCGGGCGCGCGAAAAAGGCCGCGAAAGCCTCGCGCAGCCACGGCCGTTCGAGGATGGAGATCGCCCAGCCGCGGCCGGCGCCGAGCACGTCGCCGTAGGAGAAACCGCCGCAGGCAGCCAGCCCGTGGAAGCCCTCCAGCCCGATCCGGCGTTCGATCAGGTCGGACATGTGCACGTCCACCGCCTCGAAGCCGGCGCGGGTGAAGGCGGCGGCCATTTCGATCTGGCCGTTGACGCCCTGCTCGCGCAGGATGGCGATGCGGGGCCGGCGCTGCGCGCCGGCGTGAATGGTGAATGGTGAATGGTGAATGGTGGAAACAGAAGCTTGTGACGGCTCGAAGGTGAGATGGGCGCTCAGCGGCGGGGCGTGGAAGTCGCGGCGGGCGGCGCGTTCCTCGTCGGCGCAGGCCGGGTCGTCGCGCAGGGCGGCCATCGCGTGGGTGACCGACCACCACGCATCGAAGGCCTGCTGCCAGCCCCACTGCGCCACGATTCGGTGACCACGGCACAGGGTGATCGTCGGCTCGGCGACCGGCTTGCCGATGCGCCATGCGCATGATTGCAAGCCGTGGCGATCGACGAGGTCGAGGAAGGCCGCGCGCTGCGCGCTCGCCACCTGCACGATCGCGCCCAGCTCCTCGTTGAACAAGGCGCGGGCGGCGTCCTTGTCGGTTTCGCCCAGCAGCAGATCCAGCCCGCAATGCGCGGCGAAGGCCAGCTCGCACACGGCCGCGAACACGCCGCCGTCGGAGCGGTCGTGGTAGGCCAGCAGCAGGCCGTCGCGGCGGGCGTGCTGGATCAGGTCGAAGAAACGCCGCAACAGGATCGGATCATCGAGGTCGGGCGCCGTCCCGCCGAGGCCGCCGTGGCATTGCGCGAAGATCGAACCGCCCATGCGCTGCTGTCCCGCGCCCAGGCCGATCAGCCACAGCTCGGAGTCCACGTCCGTCGCCAGCAGCGGTTGCAACTGCCCGCGCACGTCGGCCACGCGGGCGAAGGCCGAGACGATCAGCGACACCGGCGAAACCGTGCGCCAGGTTGCCTCGCCATCCATCCAGCGCGCCTGCATCGACAGCGAATCCTTGCCGACCGGGACGCCGATGCCCAGTTCCGGGCACAGCTCCATGCCCAGCGCCTGCACCGCGTCGAACAGCGCGGCGTCCTCGCCGGGGTGGCCGGCCGCGGCCATCCAGTTGGCGGACAGCTTGACCTCGGCCAGCGCCGCCACCGGCGCGGCGGCGAGGTTGGTGATGGCCTCGCCCAGCGCCATGCGCGCGCTCGCCCCGGCATCCAGCAAGGCCAGTTGCGGGCGCTCGCCGAGCGCCATCGCCTGCCCGCCGTAGCCGTCGAAATCGTCCAGTGTGAGCGCGCCGTCGGCGATCGGCATCTGCCATGGGCCGACCATCTGGTCGCGCGCGATCAGCCCGCCGACGCTGCGGTCGCCGATGGTGACGAGGAAGTTCTTGGCCGCCACCGT
Organism: Pseudomonadota bacterium; assembly: GCA_018242445.1. GTDB lineage: Bacteria > Pseudomonadota > Gammaproteobacteria > Xanthomonadales > Xanthomonadaceae > SZAS-103. Next base: position 71,093 of record JAFEBW010000036.1, read on the forward strand.
CGGGTGCGCCAGCACGCGCAGGCCGGCGGCTTCCAGCGCCTCGCGTTGCTCGTCCAGCGGCAGCGTGGCGACCTGCGGCCATGCCGGCGACGCGCGGCGCGCGCTGTCGCGGTGCAGCTTCGGGGCGTTGCCGAACAGGAGTTTCATCGGCATGTCGATGACATGCCGATCGGAAGACGGGCCTTCCTGGCCCGCTTCCGATCGCGCATCGAAAAGCGTCGTTTTCGATGCGCTCCGCACGCCGACTTCGTCGTCGTGCGCTCGACCCTCCATGGTCTCGGATCCGCCTGCCCACGCATCACGCAGGATCAGGGTCTGTTCTTCCGTCGCCGTACCCACCACCGCGAAGGGGCAGCGCTCGCGTTCGCACAGGGCTGCGAACGTCGGCACATCCTCGGGGGCGATGCCGAGCACGTAGCGCTCCTGCGCCTCGTTGCACCAGATCTGCATCGGCGACAGCGAAGGATCGTCGCTGGGGATGGCGCGCAGGTCGATCACCCCGCCGACGTTGGAGTCATGCAACAACTCGGGGATGGCATTCGACAGGCCACCGGCGCCGACGTCGTGGATGCTGCGAATGGGGTTGTGTTCGCCCAGGCCAATGCAGCGGTCGATGACTTCCTGACAGCGGCGTTCCAGTTCCGGGTTGTCGCGCTGCACCGAGGCGAAATCCAGCTCCTGGCTGGATTGCCCCGAGGCCAGCGACGAGGCCGCGCCGCCGCCGAGGCCGATCAGCATCGCCGGTCCGCCGAGCACGATCACGCGGTCGCCCGCGCGCAGCGATTGCTTCTCCACCAGCGCCGGCTCCATCGCGCCCAGCCCGCCGGCGAGCATGATCGGCTTGTCGTAGCCGCGCCGCAGGCCCGGCTCGCCGGTGGCGATCTCGAAACTGCGGAAGTAGCCGCACACCGCCGGCCGGCCGAACTCGTTGTTGAACGCCGCCGCGCCCAGCGGGCCGTCGCGCATGATCTCGTAGGCGCTGGCCATGCGCGGGTTCAGCGGGCGCGCGTCTTCCCACGGTTGCGGCAGGGTGGGGATGCGCAGGTGCGAAACCGAGAAGCCGGTCAACCCGGCCTTGGGCTTGCCGCCGCGCCCGGTCGCGCCCTCGTCGCGGATCTCCCCGCCCGACCCTGTCGATGCGCCGGCGAAGGGCGCGATCGCGGTCGGGTGGTTGTGGGTTTCGACCTTGATGCAGAACGCGCCTGGCCGCGTATCGCCGCGCCGGTACACGCCCTGGGCATCGGGACGGAATGCTGCCGCGGCGTGGCCTTCGATCACCGCCGCGTTGTCGCTGTATGCCGACAAGGTCAGTTGCGGCGCGCACGCCTGCGTGTGGCGGATCATGCGAAACAGCGAGCGCTCCTGCGGCTGCCCGTCCAGCGTCCACGCCGCATTGAAGATCTTGTGCCGGCAGTGCTCGGAATTGGCCTGCGCGAACATCATCAGCTCGGCATCCGACGGCTCGCGCCCCAACTCGCCGAAGGCGCGTTGCAGGTAGGCGATTTCATCCTCCGACAACGCCAGGCCGAGACGGCCATTGGCGGCGGGCAGCTCGTCGATGGGCACCCGCACCAGCGCACCCGGCGCGGGCGTGGCGAACAACTGCCGCGCCTGCGGCAGGCGGTACAGCATCGATTGCGTCATCGGGTCGTGCAGGGCCTGCGCCAGCCCCGGCCATGCGGGCGCATCCATCGCCGGCAAGCCGCGCACGTCCAGGCGCATGCCGCGCTCCACGCGGTGGATGGGCAGCCCCGCGCCGCGCAGGATTTCCGTGGCCTTGCTCGCCCACGGCGACAGCGTGCCCAGCCGCGGGACGACGAACAGGCTGGCCGCGCCTTCCGGCAGCGCCTGCGGTTCCGTGCGGGCTTCCAGAATGCGCAGCAGCGCGGCGGCATCGGGCGCAGCGCCGGCTTGCGGGTCGATGAAATACACCCACCACGCGCCGGCGACGACGATGCCGTCGTGGTGGCTATGCAGATTGGCTTGCAAACGGTCGCGGCGGAACGGCGACAGGGCGCACTGGCCCTCGAGGACGATCATGTCCGGAAAGTCGTGGCGGGCGGGTGCGCAGTTTACCCGAACAAGGCTTCATCGCCCGACGGAGGTTCTGCGTAACGACGATTCGTCTCCTTCCCCTTGACGAGCCCCCCCCCCCCCTTCCCTTATAAATTCGCGCCCACTGACGGGCTTGAACGAATCGAGGAATCCATGGACGTGACTTTCAGGAAGATGGTGTGCGTGGCGCTGGTTGTGGCAGGTGGTCTGGCGTTGACGGGGTGTTCGGGAGTGGGTGTTCGTATCGACGGAAAATGCGGCAGCGGCAGCGGCTGCGATGTCGACGGATCGATCACTATCCCCACAAACTTGGTGCAGGCTCGTATGCTTGCCAGCATTCCCATCGACGCGGCTGGCGTGTTGCTCGACACCACAGGCTCTACCATCGCCTATCCCGGCAGCGGCAACGTGACCTTGGCCTTGTACAATGCATCCGGCTCGGTAGTTGCGTCCAAATCCTTTCCGTGGGTCAAGAGTGGTGCCGGGCTGATCTTCGCCAACCCAAGCGCGGTCAATGCGTGGGAATCCACGAACAGCAATGGGGTCGCGAGCATCAACTACACGTTGGATCCGTTCAACGCCGGATACCCTGCTGGCACCAGCACGATGGCCGTCACCATGAACTATCAGGGGCTGGCCCTCGCCAGCATGCGCAGCACTTTCACCTCGCCCACCGGCAGCAACTGCAAATCATGCAGACAACAGTGACGAACTGCGCCACGCACTTTCGTGCGTGGCGCTTTTTGCTATCGACGATCCTGACAGCAACACAGTTGACTGCCTGCATTTCCATTCCAAGGGATCAGCGTCAACTGGTCAATCGTGTTTTTGGGAACAATGGCGGCATCAATGCCACTGCCGCCGATCAGATCGGATTCACGACAACGCTGCGCACCACAAGCTTCGTTACCGGTGGCGAGCCCTATCAACCGACAACCACTCAGTCCTTGGACTGTGGCGATCCCGCGATTCCGTTGATCGTGCACTGGTCTTCGAGCGATGGCGTTCCCTCGGACAACGCGCACCTTGCCTGCGAATTGGCGCTCGCTGCTGTGCGGTACGACAGCGCCATGGCACACCAACCTCCACCAGCCATTGGTTATCGACTGCAATTGGTTCCGACCGGGAAATTCTGGTATGGCCGCCATGTCGGCGTTGGTTTCTTCGGTTACCCGCGTGCCGTGTACGGCTTTCATGGAAACGATCAAAAGGTAATGCAATCGGAGATTGCCAACACGATCGCGCATGAAACATTGCACATCTGGGCGGAGCTTTTCCATGTGCCCAAGACGCGACGCGCAGGGATCGCGGAAGAACAAATTGCTTATCTGGCCGGTGCTTGCGCTGACCTCGCCATCAACGGCACCCTGAGTGCCTATGACATGGCCGTCCCGAAACCCAAGGGAACAACACCGTCCGATGCCACAGTAGCCGAGTCCATCGACCGCTCGAAACAAGGAGGCGTCGCATTGAATCACGAGCTTCCGCGTTTTTTTGCCAACGGCCCGATCCTGCAGCGCGACTCGCCGCTGGGCCACGAGTTCGCGGCCATGTGCCAATCGAAATTGACGGCCTTCTTCGCTCCCTGATGTCGACGGCGTCGTCTTGCGTCGCTTGCCTTACGCCGCCGGTTTCGCGGCCATCGCGTCGAGCTTGGCCTTCATCTCCGCCGGCGACAGGTAACCGCCGATCTGGGTGCCGTCGGCGGCGTAGATCGCAGGCGTGCCGTTGACCCCGAACTTCAGGCCGAGGTTGTAATCCATCGTCACCGGGTTGCTGCAGTTGCGCGCCGGCAGGGGCTTGCCGAGCTTGGCGTCGGTCAAGGCCTGCTTGCGGTCGGGCGCGCACCACACCGACACCGCCTTGTCGTAGGACTCGCTGCCGATGCCGGTGCGCGGGAAGAACAGGTAGTCCACCGCGATGCCGGCCTTGTTGTAGTCGGCGATCTGCGAATGCAGCTTGCGGCAATAGCCGCAGTCCACGTCGGTGAACACGGTGACGGTGTACTTGGGTTTGGGCGGCGCGAACACGATCATCTGCGACGGGCCGAGGCCCTTCATCAGCGCGCGCCGCTGGATGGCCTTCGAGGCTTCGGTGAGGTCGCGCTTGGTCGCCACCTCGATCAGGCTGCCGGTCAGCAGGTACTTGCCGTCGGCGGTCATGTAGACGGTGTCGTTGCTGGTGGACACCTCCACCACTCCCGGCACCGGGGTCGGGCGGATGCTGGCCACCTTGGCGTCCGGGGCGAGGCTGGCGACCGCCTTGCGGATGGCGGCGTCGGGGCCGGATGCAGCCGAGGCAGCCGTGGCTGGCGCCGCACTGGCCGGCGCGGCCGTGCCGGCTGGCGTGGCGGGCTTGCCAGCGTTCGCCGCGGTCGTGGCCGTGCCCGTGTTCGCCGGCGGCGAAGCCGCCACGCAAGCGCCCAGCGACAATGCGCCGGCGACGGACAGGGACAGCAGCGGGCGGGATGGACGGCGCATCGGGTACCTCGGGCTTCGGCGGCGTGGATCTTGTAGCCGCAAGGACTCGATTGTCGCATGCGCGTGCGGCGCGGATGTGAACGCGGGCAGGACACCGCATTGCGCTCGCGTGTCGTGGTGCTGCACGGGATGACGACATCCTGTCGTCACTTGCCGCTGATGTATTTCTCGCGACGGGCTCCCGGTTGCGTCTGCGAGGCATCGCCTCGCGCAGCCGGGAGCGCCACGCGCATTGCGCGTGGCCGGGCATCCGCCGCCTGAATTATTTACCACTGATGTATTTCTCGCGGCGGATGTGCGGGATCGGCAAGCCGGCGCTCTTGAGTGCCTCGAAGCAGGCATCCACCATCAGCGGGTTGCCGCACAGGTAGGCGATGTCGCCGGCCGCGTCGGGCTCGAACTCGGCCAGCGCGGTTTGCACGTAGCCGCGGCGCACGTCCGGATGCGGGTCGGCGGGCAGTTCGCGGGAGAAACACGGCACGAAGCGGAAGCCCGGATGGGTCGTGGCGAAGGCGCGAAAATCCTCGGCGTACAACAGCTCCTCCGGGCGGCGCGCGCCGAACAGTAGCACCACCTCGATGCCGCGCTCGCTCATCGCCTGCGCCAGCAGCGGCAGCATCGCGCGATACGGGGTGACGCCGGTGCCGGTGCCGATCAGCAGGTAACGGCGGTTGGCGTCGGCCGCGCCGAGGCAAAAGCGCCCGTAGGGGCCGCTGGCCTCGATCCGCCCGCCTTCCGGGAGCGCTTCGAACAGCTTCGTCGCCGCGCCGCCGGCCACGTAGCTGACCGCGATCTCCACATTCTCGCCCGGCCCCAGCGCGTGGTCGTGGATGGTGGCCACCGAATAGCTGCGCTTGATCGGCTGGCCTTGCGCGTCGTGGAAGTGGACTTGCAGGAACTGGCCGGGGATGAAATCCAGCGGCTGCCCGTCGTCGCGCACGAAGGCCAGATGGCGCACGGTCGGCGCGAGCATGCGGCTGGCGACGAGCTTGAGGGGGAAATGGACGGGCACAAAACCTCAACACGGCGTTGCCGGGGTATTCGCGGCGAGCCCGATATACTACCGCCCCGCGCGCTTTTCGGCCCGCATCCCAGGCTCACGGCCCCATGACCGACCGTCCCGCCGCCACCGCCCCCGCACTGGAAGTGACCGACCTGCGCAAGGTCTACGACAACGGCGTGCAGGCGCTGAAAGGCGTATCGCTGCGGGTGGAACACGGCGATTTCTTCGCCCTGCTCGGCCCCAACGGCGCCGGCAAGTCCACCCTGATCGGCATCGTCAGCTCGCTGGTCAACAAGACCTCGGGGCAGGTGCGCGTGTGCGGCATCGACCTCGATGCGCAGCGCAACGCCTGCATGCGCCAGATCGGGCTGGTGCCGCAGGAGATGAACTTCAACATGTTCGAACGCCCGCGCGACATCCTCGTCAATTACGCCGGCTTCTATGGCGTGCCGCGCGCCGAGGCCGTGGTGCGGGCCGAGCAGGAACTGGCGCGCGCGCAACTCACCGACAAGGCCGAGGTGGTTTCGCGCACGCTCTCGGGCGGCATGAAGCGACGTTTGATGATCGCCCGCGCGATGATGACGCGACCGCGCCTGCTGATCCTCGACGAGCCCACCGCCGGTGTGGACATCGAGATCCGCCGCGGCATGTGGAAGACCCTGCGCGAGGTCAACGCCGCCGGCACCACGGTCATCCTCACCACGCATTATCTGGAGGAAGCCGAGAGCCTGTGCCGCGACCTGGCGATCATCAACCACGGCCGGATCATCGAGCGCGGCCCGATCAAGTCGCTGCTGGCCAAGCTCGACGTGGAAGGCTTCCTGTTCGACATCGACGGCAGGCTGCCGGCGACGCTGCCGCAGATCGACGGCGCGACGTTGCACGCCGCCGACGACCACACCATCGGCCTCGACATGCCGCGCTCGATGGATCTGAACCGCGTGTTCGCGGCGCTGGATGCCGCCGGCATCCGCGTGCGCTCGATGCGCACCAAGTCCAATCGGCTGGAGGAATTGTTCGTGCGCCTGACCGGCGAGAACGAGGCGAACGGGAGCCGCGCCGCATGAGCGCGATCGACATGCCCTTGCCGACGCCCGGCAACGCGACGGCCGGCCACGGCCGCCTCGTCGCCCTGCGCACCATCGCCCAGCGCGAGGTGAACCGCATCCTGCGCATCTGGACGCAGACCCTGGTGCCGCCGGCGATCACCATGACCTTGTACTTCATGATCTTCGGCCAGCTCATCGGCAGCCGCATCGGCACGATGGGCGGGATCTCCTACATGCAGTTCATCGTCCCCGGGCTGGTGATGATGGCGGTGATCCAGAACGCCTACGGCAACGTCTCCTCCTCGTTCTTCAGCGCCAAGTTCGGCCGCTACGTCGAGGAATTGCTGGTCAGCCCGATGCCCAACTGGGTGATCCTCGGCGGCTACGTCGCCGGCGGCGTGCTGCGCGGGGTGATGGTCGGCGCGATCGTGCTGCTCATCGCCTGGGGCTTCACCCCGCTGCACCTGCCGCATCCGTTGACGATGCTCGCCACGGTGTTGCTCGGGGCGGCGATCTTCGCGCTGGCCGGCTTCATCAACGCTGTGTTCGCCAAAAAATTCGACGATGTCGCCATCGTGCCGACTTTCATCCTCACCCCGCTCACGTATCTCGGCGGCGTGTTCTATTCGATCCAGTTGCTGCCGGGCTGGGCGGTAAAGGCCACCCACATGAACCCGATCTTCTACATGGTCAACGCCTTCCGCTACGCCATGCTCGATGCCAGCGACGTGCCGCTGTGGGTGGCGTTCGCGCTGATGCTGGGCTTCGTGGCTGCGCTGTCGATGTTCGCGCTGTGGCTGCTCAGGCGCGGGGTGGGCTTGCGGAGTTGAGATGACCCGGCGCGCGCACATCCTCGGCATGTTCATGGCGGCAGGGCTGACGGCGTGCACCGGGTCTGCGCCCACGCCCACGCCGACCCTGCCTGCCGTATCGACAACGTCCGACGCGGCCGCGAATCCCGCGTCGGCGGCTGGCGCGCCCGCCCAGGTGCCAGCCTTTCACGGTGCCGGCGCGAACTGGAAGATCGACCTGCAGGCCGACGAAGGCGCGCGCCACGTCGGGCAACTGCGGCGGGCAGGCCATGCGAGCAATGTCACGCTGGTGTTGCGCCGGGCCGCGCCGCAGGCCGATCCAGCGGTGTTCGAGTTCGACGGCACCGTGTTCCTGCCGGCGGGCGATACCCCGCTGCAGGTGAAAATCACGCGCACATCATGCGCGGGCCAAGGCTCCAGCCAGGGTGCGTGGACGGTGTTCGTCGATCAGGCCGGCGCGCCATCTTTGCGTGGCTGCGGGGACATCACGCCGCATTGAGCGCGCCGCGCAGACGGAAAAACGCTTCCGCCGTCGCCGTCGTGGATGCCGCCGTGACCGCCACGCCCTCACCGCGATCGCGCGCCAGTTCCTCGACGATGTGCGCCAGATGCATCGGCTCGTTGCGGCGGTGCGAGGGCTGTGGTTTCACGGTACGCGGCAGCAGGTAGGGCGCGTCGGTTTCGATCATCAAGCGGTTGGCCGGGATGTGTTTCACCAGTTCGCGCAGGTGCGAGCCGCGGCGTTCGTCGCACAGCCAGCCGGTGATGCCGATGTGCCAGTCGCGGTCGAGGCAGTCGAACAGTTCCTCGCGGTTGCCGGTGAAGCAATGCACCACCGCCGGCCCGATGCGGCCCTCGAAATTCTTCATCATCGCGATGAAATCGGCGTGCGCATCGCGCTGGTGCAAAAACAGCGGTTTGCCCGTATTGCTGGCAACAAGGTCGGCGGCGATCTGCAACTGCCGCTCGAACGCCCGCCGCTGCGCCGGGCGCGGGGCGAAGTCACGGAAGTAATCCAGCCCGCATTCGCCCACCGCGACCACTTCATCGTGCGCGAGCAGGGCGCGCATTTGCGCATCGCATTCTTGCGTGTATTCCGCCGCGTGGTGCGGGTGCACGCCGGCGGTGGCGTACAGCACGCCCGGATGCGCGCGTGCCAGTTCGAGCGCTTTCGGCGAATGCTCGCGGCTGGCGCCGGTGACGACCATCCGCGTCACCCCCGCCGCGCGCGCGCGCGCCAGCACCGCAGCGCGGTCGTGGTCGAAGCTGTCGTGGCTGAGGTTGGCGCCGATGTCGATCATGCAGGGGACAGGGGACAGGGGACAGTAGACTGAAGGCAGAAAAGCGACAGCAAACTGTTGCCTGATATCCGAAAAGCGATTCAGCAATCAACCCCCTTTGTAAGTTGTTTCCGCCTCCGCCCCAGACCGATATCCCTGAGATTACGAGATCGTGGGGGAGCCAGGGTCGGTGCGGAGTCTTTCTTCACATCCCGAACAGTTGCCAGGGCCACGAGCCCG
>JAFEBW010000037.1 GCA_018242445.1 Pseudomonadota bacterium
ACGGGCTCGTGGCCCTGGCAACTGTTCGGGATGTGAAGAAAGACTCCGCACCGACCCTGGCTCCCCCACGATCTCGTAATCTCAGGGATATCGGTCTGGGGCGGAGGCGGAAACAACTTACAAGGGCTGGGTGGGGGAATGGCAGCTATTGCTGCATGGTAAACATGCCGCAGGGCTTCGTCCTCCCCCATCCCATCCTTCCCCCGCAAGCGGGGGGATGGGGTCTTCTGCCGGCTCTCCGGATGTGCGGTTGAAAGGCAGGGGCTGGGCGAGGGGTGAATCAAGCGGGTGGAAGTGTCGCCTCGCGATCAATCCGGATACAGCGGCGGCAGGATCGAACGATCGACCGTCGAACGCGCCGACCCGATCCAGAGCGGCGCGCGCGCGAATGCTTGGCGCAACTGCGCCAACACTGCCGCAGGCGGCTGCCCGTCGCCACGCCAGCGCGCCGCATCGAAATCCTGCACCGCTTCGCGCTGGGCCGCGTCGGCCAGGCGCGCCGCGACCTGGTGCAGATGGCGAGGGCGAGGTTCGGGCGTTGCCGCGCACAGGGCGACGGCGATCAGCGACGGCACTCCGGACGCAAGGGCTTCGGTCAGGCTGGGCGCGCCCGTCGCAACGATCGTTCGCGCATCCGGCGCATCGACCTCCGCCACCGCCATCCTTGCAGGGCCACGTCGCCAGCCCCACGCCAGCGCGAGCGCCAGCAGGAGGGCGAGTGCGAGCGTGGCCGCCTGCCAGCGACGCAGACGCGCATCGATCGACACCCCCGGCACCGAGCCTGCGCTGGGCGTCTCCACGCCGCCGCCGCCGGTTGTGGAGGCGGTGCCGGCGGCTCCCGGCAGAACGCGCAGAACGGGCAAGGTCGCATGCGCCATCGCGGCGCGATCGTCGGTCACGTTCCACCACGGCAGGCTCAGTTCGGGCAGGCGCAGTTCGCCGGCCTGCGCCGGCACGATCGCGAAACGCCGCGTGCGCTGCGCCTGCGGGACATCGCCCGCCAATTGATCGCTGGCGGTGGAGGGTTCGGGATACACCTGCGCGCCGGGGATCGTGGGCAGCGTGATGTCCGGCAGTTGCGACGACGATGCTCCCTGCGCGTTTTCATGCACGATGAGGGTGAAGGGCTCGCCCGCGTGCGGCGTGGTCGCGGGCTGTTCGATACTCAGTTGCAACGATTGCGCCGGCAGCCACGGCTCGAGGGCCTGCGCCGGTTTCGGCCGCACGGCCAGCGTCATCGCCGCACTGGACGCCCGCAGGCTGCGGATGCCCATGTCGTCGTCGAAGGGATTGCCCGATCCGCCCATCGCCCGCCCGCGGAACACCGCCGGACCGATGCGCAGGCTGCCGCTGCGCTCGGGCTGCACGAGGTAACGCCGTTCCAGCACGGCATAGGTCTGGCCCTGCACGACCTGCGAGCCGCGCGCATCCTGCCCGATCTGGCGCAGGTCGCCGTTGTCGGAGGTCGGCGCATCCAGCGAGGCGTCGAGCAGGTTCGCCGCGTAGTACAGGCGCAACGTATAGACCACCGCCTGCCCCACATACGGATGCTGCTGGGCGATGCCGCTTTCGATGAACACCGGGTCGCCCGGCTTGCCGATGCCCCCCTGCACGGGCGTGGTGGCGGACGACACAGCGGCAGACGATGCCGCCGCGCCGGCACCGTTCGCACCCGCGCCGCCCGCGCCCGCATCGACCTGCACCCGCAACGGCAGGGTGTGCTCGCCACCCACCGCCAGCGCGGGGATGGCGAGGGCTCCGGCATGCCGCGGGATCAACGCCACCGTCCACTGCCGCGTTGATTGCACGTTGCCATCGATGATGGTGGTCTGGCTGCCGCTGGACACGCCGCCGAGGGTGAAATCCTGCCCCAGCGGCGCGAGGTCGGGCTGCCCACCGGCGCCATCGGCGGTGATGGTGAGGGTGACCGGTTCGCCGACCGCCGCATGGTCGCGGTCGAGACTGGCGCGCACCGCGGCGTGAGCCTGCAGCAGGCACAGCAAACCCGCGATCGCCAGCACCCAACGGAATCGACTCATGGCGCATCTCCCTGCTGTTGCCGTCGCGCGTACTCGCGCGCGAACTTGGTCTTCAACAACGAACCCGGGTCGTCGGCCACGCGCTGCAGCAAGGCCCGGTTCGCATCGCGGCTCTCGCTTTGCGCGCGCGTCTCGCGCGTGGCCGTCGCGGGTGACTTGGAAGCAGGCTGCCCGCGTTGGTTCAGCGCCTGCTGCATCGCCTGCCGCTGCGCCGCGTCGGCGCGATGTTGTTGCTGCGCATTCGGACGATCCTGCGCGGTTTGCGCATCAGCGGATGCCGAGGCTTGGCGATCGTCGCGCGGCGATGCGCTCGCTGACGACGTGCTGCGTTGAGTTGCAGACGATGGCCGTGGTTTCGGTGTGGTACCGGCTTGCCGTTGATCGGGTTGCTGGTCTTTTTGCGGATGCGGTGATGAGTTCTGTTGTGCGCTGGCGGATGCGCCGTGCTGCTGCGATGGCTGATTCGTCTGCGCGATTTGCTGTGCGTTCTGCTGCTGGTCTTGTTGCTGGCTGGATGGCTGCTTGTGTTGCTGGTTCGCCTGCTGGCTTTGCCGACCTTGCTGGTTCTGCTGGTTTTGCCGATCCTGCTGTTGCTGCTGCTGATTGTTTTGCTGATCTTGCTTGCCCTGCCCGCCACGCTTGTTGGGTTGGCTTTGCTGATCCTGCTGCGGCGGCTGCTGGTGGAGCAGCTTGCGCACCGCATCGATGTTGGCCTGCGCGTCGGGCATGCCGGGCTGGCGCTGCAAGGCGCGTTGCCATGCGCCGATCGCGTCTTCGTAGCGCCCCTGCCGGGCGAGCGCGTTGCCCCGGTTGTAGTCGGCGTCGGCGCTGTCGATCCGCGACCAATCGGCGGCGGCCTTCGCGTAATCGCCTTGCAGATATGCCGCCGCGGCGAGTTGATCCGGCGTGCTCGCCAAGGCTTGCGCCGCCTTGGCATCGCCGGTTCGCAAGGCGTGATCGGCGCGCTGATCGCGGCGCTGCCACAGGCCTTGCCACGCATTCGATGGCGCGGCCTGCGCGGGCGACAGCGGCAGCGTGAACGCGACCACCAGCACGGCTGCCAACCAACCACGTCGAAAAGCGAGCACGGCCAGCGGCAGCAACAGCAACAGCAACCACGGCCCTTCGTCGCGCCATGCCATTGCCTCGCGTGCGGCTGCGGTCGCCGGTGCGAGCCGTGGTGGTTCCAGCACACCGACGGCAGCCAGATCGCTGCTGTCGGAGCTGATCGCAGCGAAGCGCCCGCCACCGGCCGCCGCCACCTTGCGTAGTCCATCGGCATCCAGTCGCGCGATTTGCATTTGCCCGCCGGCATCGTTCGCAAATCGCCCGTCCGTGGCCGGCAACGGCGCGCCCGTCGCCGTGCCCACGCCGAGCACGTCCACCGTGTAGCCCTGCATGCGTGCGGCGTGCGCCGCCTGCACCGCCAGCGCATCGGCATCGTCGGTGAGCAGCAGGATCTGCCCATTGCGGTAGCCCGCGCGCAGCAGCAAGTCGGCAGCGCGACGCAGCCCCAGGTCGGCGCGCTGGCCATCCGCCGGCATGGTGTCCGGGGTCAGCGCGACCACGAGGTCGTCGAGGCTGTGCGCATCATCCGACACCGGGGCGACGGTGAAGGCGTCGCCCGCGTAGGCGACGAGCCCGATCTGGCCGATGCGGCGCTGCGCGATCAGTTGCTGGATCTTCACCCGCTCGCGCAGCAGTCGTGATGGCTTCAAATCGACGACCAGCATGTGCGAGGACATGTCCGCGACCACCACCAGCGGCGCCTGCGGCGTCCATGTCGAAACGGGCCGCCGCCACGCCGGACCTGCCAGCGCCAGCACCGCGATCGCGTAACCCAGTGCGTACAGCCACTTCCTGCCCGAGCCTTGCACTACCGGGGATTCCTGCAGCAGGCTCGGCAGCAGGTGGGCATCCACCGCCTGCGTCCACGGCGTGCGCCCGCGCTCGCCACGTCGCCACAGCCACCACAGCACGGGCAGCACGGCCAGCGCCAGCAGCCACCACGGGCGCAACAGGTGCGGCAGGCTGGCCGCCATCGACGCGAGCGCGTTCATGCGCTGCGCCTGCGTTCACCGCCGGCCAGCGCGACCATCAGCACCGCCAGCAGCCATGCGCCGCCGAGAAACCATGGGTACAGTTCGATCCGCGGGCGCTGCGCGCCCTGCGCTTGCAGGCTGGGCTCGATGCGGTCGAGCTGCGCGTAGATGCCAGCCAGCGACTGCGTGTCGCGGGCGCGGTAATACTGGCCGCCGGTCATCGCGGCGATCTTGCGCAGGGTGTCTTCGTCCACCCCGTCGTCCTGTCCCGGCAAGGCCATGCCGAGGAAGGAATCCACCATCCCGCCGCCGCCGAAGCCGATGGTGTAGATGCGCACATGTTCGGCCGCGGCCAGTTGCGCGGCCTTGATCGGCTCGACCGCGCCGGCGTTGCTGACGCCATCGGTAAGCAAGATCAACACGCGATCGGACGGCGTCCTGCCGTCGGCGCCCGGCGCGATCAGGCGCTTGGTCGCCAGCACGATGGCATCGCCGATCGCGGTGTTGTCGCCGGCAAGCCCTGCCTCGGAGTCGAGCAGCTGATCGCGCACGCTCTGCCGATCCCAGGTCAACGGGGTGACGGCGTACGCATGGGTGCCGAACACCACCAGACCGACGCGGTCGCCGATGCGGCGAGTGAGGAAGTCGCCCAGCACGGCCTTGATCGCGGTGAGGCGATCGACCATCTGCCCGCCCAGCTCCATGTCCTGCGTGCGCATGGAGCCGGACAAGTCCACGGCGAGCATCAGGTCGCGGCCGCTGCGCGGGGGTTGCACCAGCGGGCCCAACTGCTGCGGGCGCGCCGCCGCCACGCACAACAGCGCCCAGCCCAGCAGCGGCCACCAGCGGCGCAGGCGGCGGGTCTGCGCCGGCCCTGCGGGGTTGCGCCAGCCGGCCAGCGTCTGCGCATAGGGCACCCGCAGCGCCGCCTGCACATCGCGCGATGCACTCGGCCACCAGCGCGCGATCAGCCACGGCAGCGGCAAGGCGAGCAGCATCCAGGGCCAGGCGAAGTCAGGCATCGCCGCCTCCGGCTGCGGCTTCATCGCCGGCGAACAAGGCCTGGAAACGCGCTCGCGCCAAGGCCAGCGTCGGCGCGATGTCGGCATCGATGCGACGGCGGAAGCCGCCATCGACGAGCAGCGCGCCCGCGCCTTGCGAAAATGGCCGGCGCGGATCGTCGCCGTCGAGAAAGGCCAGCCACGCCGATCCTGCGAGCGTGGCCGCGGCAGGATCGCGCATCCGCGCCGCGCGCCGCAGCCACGCCGACGCGACCGCCAATCGCGCGGGCGCATCGACGGCATCGCCCTGCGCCGCATCGAAGGCATGCAGCGCGGCAGCCAATCGTTGCGCATGCCTGCGCGCGCGCAGCCAGCGCAGCGCGGCCCATGTCAGCACCGCGAGAACCACTGCCGCCAGCATCCACCACCCCGGTGCCGGCGGCCACCAGCCCGGCGTGGGCGGCAGGTGGATCGGATGCAGAACGGGCACGTCGGGCTTCATCGGCACGCTCACGCCGCCTTGCGGTGCAGATCGACCAGCGCCGCCAGCAAGGCGTCGTCCACGGTGTCGGTGGCCAGCGTGCAGGTGCGGGCACCCATGCCGCGCAGGCGCTGCGACTGGGTTTCCAGCACACCGGAAAATGCGCGCTGCCAGCGCGCGCGAACCGGCGCGGCATCCAGGTCGAGTTCGAGCCGACTCCCGCCCAGCGCGAATGGCAGGCGCTCGCGCGGCGGCGTGGTTTCCAGCGGATCGGTCAGCAACACCACCCGCAGATCGTGGCGCGAAGCCAGCTCCGCCAGCCTGCCATCGGGCACCGCCGGCAGCGAACCCGCATCGGCCAGCACGGTCACGTTCGCGCCCGGATGCAGCAGGCGCGTGGCGGCATCCAGCGCATGCGCCAGCCCGGCGTCGCCCGACGGCGGCTGCGCGTACCAGCGCACCAGCGCATCGAGCACGCGCAGCACCCCGCGCGATCCGCCTTGTGGCGGGATCGGCGCTTCGACCACCGATCCGCGCAAGGCGCCCACCCGATCGCCGCGGCGCTGCGCGGCCCACGCAGCGATCGCGCCGACGCGCGCGGCCTGCACCGACTTGAAGCGCACGCGCGTGCCGAAATACAGCACCGGCGCGGTATCGACGACCAGCAGCGCCACCCGTTCGCGCTCGGCCTGGAACAACTTGGTATGCGGCTTGCCGCTGCGCGCGGTCAGACGCCAATCGATGTGGCGGGCGTCATCGCCGGGCGCGTAGGGCCGCGATTCGGCGTATTCCATCCCGCGCCCACGCACGCTGGAAGGTGCCGGCCCGCTGATGCTGGACACGCCACGCGCGGCAGGCGGCCAGCCGCGCACGCGATCGCGCAGCGCGATCAGCTCGGATAGATCCGGTCGCAGGCCGCGGGCTGGCGGGGGTGATGCGGGTTGCATGGTTGCTTGGCGAGTGTGTGAATCGATGGCGGTAGTGTTGCTGGATGCCGGAATGGGGGGGGGGATCGCGAGCAGGCAATAATCGTTTGCGCACTGACTCCGTTCCGGTTGCTGAAACGACAAACCCAGACGCGACCCTCCGCCCCCATCCCAGCCTTCCCCCGCAAGCGGGGGAAGGGGCCAACAGCCGATCACGCTTCGCGGGGTGCGAATCGCTCATCCCGATTCCCGATTCCCGATTCCCGATTCCCGATTCCCGATTCCCGATTCACGGCAACGGCACGCGCTCGAGCAATTCATGCACGAGGCGCTCGCCGTCCCAGCCTTCCGCGGTCGCCGCATAGCTGGGCAGGATGCGGTGGCGCAGCACGTCCGGCGCGACGGCTTGCACGTCCTCGGGGGTCGCGTAATCGCGCCCGACCAACCATGCGCGCGCGCGGGCGCAGCGCTCCAGTGCGATGGATCCGCGCGGGCTGGCGCCCCAGGCGATCCGGGTCGCGAGTTCGGCGTCGTAACGTGCCGGCTCGCGGCTGGCCAGCACCAGTTCGATCAGGTAGTTCTCCAGCGCCGGCGCGACATGCAGACCGAGCACCTGCGCGCGCGCGGAGAACAGGTCGGCCTGCGACAGCATCCGCGCCACCGGCGGCATCTGCAGCAGGCCGCCACGCTCGCGCTCGCGCACCAAGCGCAGGATGCGGCTCTCCGCACCGGCTTCCGGATATCTCACGCGCACATGCATCAGAAAACGGTCGAGCTGCGCCTCGGGCAGCGCATAGGTGCCCTCCTGTTCGATCGGATTCTGCGTGGCCATCACCAGAAACAAGCGCGGCAGCGGATACGTGGATCGACCGACGGTGATCTGCCGCTCGCCCATCGCCTCCAGCAGCGCCGACTGCACCTTCGGCGGCGCGCGGTTGACCTCGTCGGCCAGCAGCAGGTTGTGGAACAAGGGGCCGGGCTGGAACTCGAAACGCCCCTCGTTCGCGCGCCAGATGTCGGTGCCGGTGAGGTCGGCCGGCAGCAGGTCGGGGGTGAACTGGATGCGGCTGAAATCGGCCTCGATGCGCGCTGCCAGTTCCTTGACGGCGGTGGTCTTGGCCAAGCCCGGCGCGCCTTCCACCAGCAAGTGGCCGTCGGCGAGCAGGGCGATCAGCAGACGCTCGATCAGCTCCGACTGGCCGATGACGGCGTTCGCCAGGTCATCGCGCAAGGCGGTGAAACGTGCGTGCAGCGCGGAGGTTTCTGCGGTCGTGGCCGTGATGGGATCGATGGGCGTATCCATGGGCATTACCTGACGACGACGCCGTGGGGCGACGGCTTGGGAAGGTGGGCATGGCGTTCGACAGAACCGATCCGGGTTGGTTCCACCACCCCGTTCAGCGCGCAGCCAGCACCGCCGCGAGCGGCTCGGGCCGACCGATCAAAAAGCCCTGCGCGTAGCGGCAGCCGATGCCGCCGAGGAACTCCAGTTGCTCGGCGGTCTCCACGCCCTCCACCACGAGATCCGCGCCGATCGCCTGGGCCATCGCGACGATGGCGCGGACGATGTTCATCGCCTTCGTCGAGGCGAACATCTCGCGCACGAAGGCCTGGTCGATCTTGATCACGTCGAAGTCGAGGCGGTACAGGTGGGTCAGGTGCGAATAGCGGGTGCCGAAGTCGTCCAGCGATACCGCGATCGCGTTGGCGTGGCAGTGGGAGATGAGTTCGGCCACCTGTTCCGGATCCAGCGCCTGGCTCTCGGTGATCTCCAGCTTCACGCAGCCCGGCGGCAGGCGCAGCGCGTCGCGGCGATCGACCACGCGCTGGATCAGATCGAGGTTCGCCAATTGCCGCGCGGAAACATTGACCGCGACGAACGGCATGGGATCGGCGCGCAAGGCGTCCAGCGCCGCCATTGCCTCGTCGAGCACGTATTCGCCGACCGGCATGATCAACGAGGTTTCCTCGGCCAACTGGATGAAGTCCTCGGGCGCGATGGCGCCGAGCACGGGATGATCCCAGCGCACCAGCGCTTCGTAGCCCGCAATGCGCCCGCTGGCGATCTCCTGGATCGGCTGGTAACGCACCTCCAGATGACGCTGCCGCAGCGCCTCGCGCAATTCGTCCTCGAGCCGGAACTTGCCCAGCCCGTCCTCGTCTCCGGTCACCGAGCTCACCGCCGAGGCGCTCGCGAAATTGCCGCGCAACAGGGCGAGCATGCGCCGGTACCGCTTGACCTGCCCATCGAGCATCGTGCGCAGGGTGGGATCGGCGCGCGCGAGCCGGTCGCGGATCTGTTCGCCATCGATGGTGAGAACGACCGCTTCCTCGGAGATGACGAGGGCATCGACCGAATGCGGCACGCCCTCGGCAGCCGACAGTTCGCCGACCAGTTCGCCGCGCCCCAGTCGCGCCAGCACCACGTCCATCGGCGGCCCGCCGGCGCGCCCCACGCGCAGGGTGCGCAGTTCGATCACGCCATCCTCGATCAGGTAACCGCATTCCGAGCGTCCACCCAGACGGAACAGGTAGTCCCCTGCCTTCAGCGCCCTGCGTGCCACGCGCAAGTTCCTCCGGTTGGAAAAAGAAGGGGCCGCAAAGCGGCCCCTTCGTCTCGTTGCGGCCGTATCGGCTGCACCGTCAGTTGCGCTGCTTGACCTCGAGGATCTTCGGGGTCACGAACACCAGCAACTCGGCCTTGCTCGCAGAGTGGTTCTTGTTGCGGAACAGGAAGCCCAGGCCCGGCAGGTCGCCGAGGAAAGGCACCTTGGTCAGGTCGTCCTGCTTGGCGAACTCATAGACGCCACCCACCACCACGGTTTGCCCCGAGTCCACCAGCGCGGCCGTGGTGACCTGACGCTTGGTGATCTGCGGCACGGAACCGAAGTTGGGCACGTTGATGAAGCCCTTCAGCTCATCCTTGGTGATGTCCAGATCCATGTAGACGCGGTTGTCGTGGGTGATGGTCGGGGTGACCTTCAATTCCAGCACCACGTCCTTGAACTGCACGTTGGCCGTCGTGCCGCCACCGCCACCCGCGCCGCCACCGCTGATGGTGACGTAGCCGATCTCGTCGCCCTGCTTGATGTCGGCGGTCTTCTGGTTGCTGGTGATGACGCGCGGGTTGGAGATCACCTCGCCACGACCTTCGGTTTGCAGGGCCGACAGCTCCAGATCCAGCGCATGGCCTCCGCGCAGGATGCTGAAGGCGAGGCTGCCTGCGGCACCGGTCACGGGCAGGTTGACGTTCAGACCGTGCGAGATGCTGGGAACCTGCAAAATCGGCGAAGTCGGCACCGGCACCGGAATCGTGTTCGGGTTTTTTCCGCTTTCTATCGCACTGTTTACCGCCGCTTGATAAGTCGCTTGCGCTTGCGCATTCGCCAAATTGTTGGCAGCGATCGCGTTGGAATTGGCTTGGTCGGCACCCGTCACCGAACCTTGGGTACCCAAAGCGTTACCAATGGTGTCGCCCCAAGTCGTCAACGTCTTGGATCCATCGTTGAAGCCACTGATGCCCAAGCGCGCGCCCAGGTCGCGGGCGAACGATTCGTTGGCAATGACGATACGCGCTTCGATCAGCACCTGATCGACCGGGCGGTCGAGCACGGCCACCAGCTTCTTGATCTCCTCGACCTTGCGCGGAAGATCCGTCAACAACAGCGTATTGCTGCGCCGATCGAAGCTGACGCTGCCGCGTTGCGACAGGAACCCTCGATTGGTATTTGCCTGACCAGCGCCGCTCGACGAATTCGACTGCGCCTGCACGGTCAGCAGCTTGGCGATGTCCTCGGCATTCCCGTAATTGACGGGAATGTACTCGGTGACCGTGGGTGCCCGCTCCTCGATGGCGATGCGCGCATCTTCCAGCGACTGCTCGTAATCGGCCAGTTCCTTCTGCGGTGCCACCCACACCACGCCGCCATCGCGGCGCTGATCCAGACCCTTGGCGCGCAGCACGACATCCAGCGCCTGATCCCACGGCACATTGATCAAGCGCAAGGTGACGTTGCCGGTGACGGTGTCGGAAGCGACCACGTTCAGGCCCGATTCTTCCGCGATCAACTGCAGCACGGTACGGACGGGAACGTCCTGGAAATTGAAGGTCGCCGGCTTGCCGGTGTACTTCTTGGGTGCGCCGATGCGACCGGAAACACTGCCCGAATCGGCGAGCGAGGCATCATCAGCCTTCTTCGGGTTGATTTCGACGACGTATTCGTTGCCCATCTGGTAAGCCGAGGCGCTGAAGCCGCCTCCGGTGTTGATCGCCAGACGGGTGCCGCCCGCCTGTTCGCGCGCATCGATCGACTGCACCGGGGTGGCGAAATCGCTCACGTCCAGGTGCTTGGCAAGGTTCGCGGGAATGTCGGCATTGCGCACGTCCACCATCACTCGCGTGCCTTCCACGCGCATGTCGGCATCGGCACCGTCGCCACTGAATTTAAGCACGATGCGCCCGGAGCCATTCTGCCCGCGACGGAAATCCACGTTGGCCACGCTCAGCGCGTCGGCAACGCGGCGCGAGGGATCCATCGTGTTGGCCATCACCGGCCCCTTCACCTTGGCGCCGGAATCGGCGACGGTGAGGATCAGGCGATTGCCCTCGATGCGGGATTGATACGGCACCTGCCGGAACAGGTCGACCATCACCCGGGTCTTGCCGTTGGCCTCGGCTGCCGACACGGTGCTGGCCGAGCCATCGCCGATCAAGACCTTGCCGCCCGACAAGGCACTGCGGGTGTCGGGAAGGTCGATGGCGATCCGCGGCGGGCCATCGGTCGTGAAGACCTGGGCGTCACCCACCGGCTGGGCGAATTGCAGGGTGATGTCCACCGTGCCTTTCTTGCCGGGGGCATGGGTGACCTGCTGCAGGACATTCGACGCGCAGGCGGGGAATGCGCTGCTGAGCAGCCAGACGCCCAAGCCCAGCGCCGTGGTGGCGCGCGACCGGCTGATCCGGCGGGTGACTTTTTTTGCGCTCATCATGCTACTCCCCGATCATTGATTTGGTAGGCTGATGGATGCCGGCCGCTCGATCCAGCCGCCCGCGCCATCCGACACCAGCTCGGTGATGTTGATCTTCGTGGGCGTGACTTCGATCACCTTGCCATCGTTTTGACCCACGTAATTACCCGGCACCACGCGATGCGTGACCTTGTCCGGCGACATGACAAGTCCCACGATGGTGCTGCCGGCCCCCAACGTCCCGTTCATGACCAGACTGTCGAGCGGGAATGCTTCCAATGGTTGTCGCGGCCGATCCTTGTCTGGATGCGGCCCTGAACCGGCCTTGGCCAGATCGACCGGCATGGAGAACGGATCCCGCAGCCCCTGATCGGTGTACAGGAACGTCTCGAACTTCTGCATCACCGGGATCGGTTCCAGCGGCGGGCCAGGCTTGGCCAAAACCGTCGAAACGTAAGCCTTCAGATCCGGGTCGGACGTGATGCCGCGACCACAACCGGCAAGAGCCGAAGCGGCCACCACCACGGCGATGCATCGTACCAAGGCCTTGTGCCGTGCATTCATCTCATTTGCTCCCTGCCGGGGTTGCAGCCGGCGCAGCCGTCGCAGGCGCGGCACCCGCTGGCGCACCGCCCGACTGCTCGTCCTCGTCCAGATAACGATAGGTCTTGACCGTGCCTTCCAGCGTCAAGGTGCCGTCGTCCTTGCCATTTTTGTTCAGGTTGGGCTTGAGCGAAATGTCGTGCATGGTCAGGATCACCACGCGCGGCAGCGAAGCCACGCCGCTCATGAAGGAACCGAACTGGTGATAGGTTCCGACCATGCGCAACTGGATGGGCTTTTCGGCGTAGAACTCCTGCTTGGTCTCGTCGCCGGGCTTGAACAGTTCGTTGACGATGCCGGTGGCCAGTGCGGTTTGCGAGATGTCCACGATCAGATCCGGCATTTCGGTCTTGCCCGGCAATTGCCGCATCATTTGCTGGAGCATGTCTTCCATCTGCGCCAGCTGGATTTTCAGCGGCTCCAGATTGGCCGCACGCCCGGCCTTGCCCTCGAAGGTCGTCTTCAGCGACGCTTCCTGTTGCTCCAGTCCCGCCAGCTGTTCACGCTGCCCGCTGATCAGGAAGTAGTAGAACAGGCCGACGATGACGACGATGATCAAGCCGCAGGCCAGGAACTTCAACGCATCCGGCCATGCGCCGGAATTGTTGAAATCGATGTTGCCCCAGTCGATCTTCTTTTTGGTGGTCGTGCTCACGGGGTCGCCCCTCCCTTGCTGGCGGCCGATGCGGGCGAGGCTGCAGACGCTGCCGGCGCTGCTGCGGACGCCGCCGTCGAGCCCGTTGCGCCGGAGCTTGCCGGGCTGGCCGACGCACCCGAAACGGGATTCATCATCGGTTTGCCGTCGGGCCCGAGCACCGGTTGACCGTTGGCATCCAGCACCTGGCCGGGCTTGGTCAGGGTGAGCGCCAGGGTGAACTGGTACGGCAGCGCCTTGTCGCCACCCGCCGCTTCGATCACGTTCAAGTCCGGATTGGTCATCCAGCCCGAAGACTCGATGTTGCGCATGTAGGCGCTGACCCGGGCATTGGACTGCGACAGGCCTTGCAGGGTGAGCTTGTTGCCGTCCTGCTTGACCGAGGTCAGGCGCACGCCGTCGGGGATGGTGCGCACGAGCTCATCGAACAGGTGCACCATCTGCGAACGGTTGGCCTGCAGTTGCTCGATCACGTCCTTGCGGCGCAGGAGGATTTCCTTCTTCTTGTCCAGCGCCTCGATTTGCTTGATCTTCACGTCCAGCTGGTTGATCTGGTCGGTCAGATAGGCATTGCGGGCGTTCTGACCGTCGATCTGGCCGTTGTAATACATGTACCCGCCCAGACCGATGACGAGGGCGGCCGCGAAAGCCAGGCCCAGCATGACGAAGAACGCTTGTTGGCGTTCCTTGCGGCGCTCGGCGCGCCACGGCAGGAGATTGACCTTGGCCATCAGTCGAAACTCCTCATGGCAAGTCCGCAGGCGATCATCAGGGCAGGCGCATCCTGGGCAAGCGCATTGGCTTGCACGCGCGGGCCCAGCGACATGTTCGCGAGCGGGTTGGCGGTCACGGTCGGCACGCCGAGTTGTTCCTCGATCATGCCGTTCATGCCGGCGATCGAAGCGCATCCGCCGGCGAGCACGATCTGATCGACGCGATTGAACTCGCTGCCGGCGTAGAAGAACTGCAACAGGCGACTGATCTGCTGAACCATCGCTTCCTTGAACGGCTCCAGCACTTCGACCTCGTAACTCTCCGGCAGGCCGCCCTGACGCTTGGCCAGGCCGGCTTCCTCGTAATTCAAGCCGTAGCGGCGCATCACCTCGTCGGTGAGGTGCTTGCCGCCGAAGGCTTGCTCGCGGGTGTAGATGCTGCGCTGGTCGCGCAACACGTTGAGCGTGGTGACGGTCGCGCCCACGTCCACCAGCGCCACCAGCCCATCCTTGGGGACGGACAACTGGTCGGCGATCAGGCGGAAGGCGTTCTCCATCGCGAACGCTTCCACGTCCATCACCTTGGCGGTGAGGCCGCCCATCTCCAGTGCGGACTGGCGCAGCTCGACGTTCTCCGAACGCGAGGCCACCAGCAGCACCTGCACGAGCTCCGCGTTGCCGGGCATCGGCCCGAGCACCTCGAAGTCCATGCTGACCTCGTTGATCGGATACGGGATGTACTGCGCGGCGTCGTACTGGATCTGGTCTTCCAGCGCGTCGTCGTCGAGGTTGGCCGGCATCGTGATCAGCTTGGTGATCACCGCCGACCCGGCCACCGCCGCCGCGGCGTGCTTGGCCCGGGTCTGCGAGCGACCGACCGCACGCCGGATGGCGTCGCCGACCGCTTCGACCTCGACGATGGATTTTTCGACCACCGCGTTCGACGGCAAGGGCTCGACCGCGTAGTGCTCCACGCGATAGCGCCCGCCGACCTGGCTCAGTTGCAAGAGCTTGATCGCGGTGGAACTGATGTCGACGCCGACCAGCGGCGCCTGCGTGTTTCCGAAAAGACCCACGGTTACTCCCCTTCCGGCGGGCTTGATGCGGCGATACGAATACCGCCGCGACAAAGTAATAACGATTCGCTCACGAAATAGCAAGCGCCCAGCGCGAACT
The DNA here is from genome assembly GCA_018242445.1 of Pseudomonadota bacterium. GTDB lineage: Bacteria > Pseudomonadota > Gammaproteobacteria > Xanthomonadales > Xanthomonadaceae > SZAS-103. The sequence continues at coordinate 14,605 of JAFEBW010000037.1, forward strand.
TTTTCGCCCAACCCCTTCCAGCCCCACTGCGAACCCACCCGTCCCCTGACGGCATGGCAGCCCGATCTCCTGAGCCATTCGCCTACGTTCTATACTCCGCCACCCTACACGTTGTACAGCACCGGACGCAAATCCCCCGATGGCCCGACTCTTCCGATGGCTCCGCCGCGCACTCTATGCCGGCCTGTTCCTGCTCGTCCTTTGCATCGCCGGACTGGGGGTCGCCTACTGGCTGATCGTGCCGCGCCTGCCCGACGTGGACAGCTTGCGCCACGTGGAGATGCAGCTGCCACTGAACGTGTATTCGCGCGAGGGCAGGCTGATCGCGCAGTTCGGCGAAACGCGACGCTATCCGGTCAAATTCAAGGATGTTCCGCAACGCGTGCGCGACGCGTTTCTCGCCACCGAGGATGCGCACTTCTACCAGCACCCGGGCGTTGACTGGCGCGGCGTTGCGCGCGCGGTGTGGCTGATCGCCACCACCCACGAGCACCGCGTCCCCGGCGGCAGCACCATCACCCAGCAGGTGGCGCGGCAGTTCTTCCTGAGCAACGAATACAGCTACACGCGCAAGGCCACAGAGATCCTGCTGGCGCTGAAGATCGAGCGCGAGCTGAGCAAGGACGAGATCTTCGAGCTCTACCTCAACAAGTGCTTCTTCGGCAACCGCGCCTACGGCGTGGCCGCGGCCGCGGATTACTACTACGGCAAGACGCTCGACCAGCTCAGCCTCGACGAAGCCGCGTCGCTGGCGGCGATCCCGAAGTTCCCCTCCAGCGGCAACCCGATCTCCAACCCCGACCGCGCGCTGGAACGCCGCAACTGGGTGCTCGACCGCATGGCCGAGAACAACTTCATCACGCCTGCGCAGCGCGATGCGGCGAAGGCGCAACCGCCGCACGCCAGCCCGCACGAACCGCCGGTGGAAGTCGATGCGCCCTACGTGGCGGAGATGGTGCGGCAGGCGATGATCGACCGCTACGGCTCCGATGCGCTCGACCGCGGCTACAAGGTCTACACGACCATCGACGGCGCCAAGCAGGCCGCGGCCAACCTCGCGGTGCGCAACGACCTGCTGGTGTACGACCACCGCCACGGCTACCGCGGCCCGGAGGTGCATCTGGATCTTTCCGCGGAGACCGACCGCACGGCGCTGCTGGGCAAGTTGCAGGCGCGCAACATCATCGGCGGCCTGCTGCCCGGCGTGGTCGTCCAGGCCGGCACGTCCAGCGCGCAGGTGTTGCTGGGCAACGGCCAGGAAGTGGCGATCGGCATCGACGACGTGCGCTGGGCGCTGGCCGGCAAACGCCGCGTGGACGAGTTGCTGCATCGCGGCGACGTGATCCGCCTGCTGCCGGTCACGCAGGCCGACAAGGACAATCAGGCGCGCGTGGACGCGCTCAACAAGATCCGCGGGCAGGTCGATGCCGACAAGCTCGCGCCGCCGCCGCCGATTGCCGATCCGGCGGCCAACGCCATCGTCAGTTACCAGCTCGAGGAAATCCCGAAGGCGCAGTCGGCGCTGGTCTCGCTGGATCCGGAAGACGGCGCGCTGCGCGCGCTGGTCGGCGGCTTCTCCTTCGCGCAGACCAAGTTCAACCGCGCCACCCAGGCGCTGCGCCAGCCGGGTTCGAGCTTCAAGCCCTTCATCTACGCCGCGGCGATGGAGCGCGGGTTTTCGCCGGCCTCGATCGTGCTCGACGCCCCGGTGGTGTTCAACGACCACAGCAGCGGCAAGAGCTGGCGCCCGCAGAACGACGACGGCAAGTTCTTCGGCCCGATGCGCCTGCGGCAGGCGCTGGCGCTGTCGCGCAACCTCGTCTCGGTGCGCCTGCTGGATGCCATCGGCGTGGACTTCGCGCGCAAGTACATCCAGAACTTCGGCTTCACCGAGCAGAGCCTGCCCAACAACCTGACCATGGCGCTGGGTTCGGCGACGGTGCCGCCGATGTGGATGGCGCGCGGCTACGCGGTGTTCGCCAACGGCGGATTCCGCGTCGAGCCCTACTTCATCGACCGCGTGGTCGATCGCGACGGAGTCACCATCGCCCGCGCGCATCCGGCGCGCGCCTGCCGCACTTGCGCCGAACGCGCGCAGCAGGATCAGACCGTCGCCAACGTGGTCGACGGCTTCGATCTCGCCCCGGTCGCCACCGCGAACCCGGCTACCACGGCATCCTCGTCGTCAGCGGATGCGGACGGCGGCTTCGATCTCGACAACGCGCCGCCGGCCAGCAGCTCCGCCAGCGCCAAGGCCGTAGCGGCGAATGGCGCGGCAGCATCGTCGGCAGCATCCGCCGCTTCGCCCGCATCCTCCGCCGCATCCGGCACGTCCGATGCGACTGCTGTCGCGGCAGCGCCCCCACCGCCGCCGATCGACCCGGATTTCGTCGGCCCGCCGTCCACGTTCCCGGCACGCCGCGCCATCGACGAGCGCACCGCCTTCCTCGTCGCCTCGATGATGCAATCGGTGATCCAGCACGGCACCGGCACCGCCGCGCTGGTGCTGCATCGCGGCGACATCGGCGGCAAGACCGGCACCACCAACGACATGCACGACGCGTGGTTCTCCGGCTACGGCGGGCATTTCGTCACCACCGTGTGGGTGGGCATGGACGACTACTCCACCTTGGGCCACGGCGAGTTCGGCGCACGCGCCGCGCTGCCGATCTGGATCGACTACATGCGCGTGGCGCTGGCCAACGTGCCGGAGAACCCGCTGGTGCCGCCGCCGGGCATCGTCACCGTGCAGATCGACGGCGGCGGCCACATCCTGCCGGCCGGTTCCACCGGCGGCATGACCGACTACTTCAAGGCCGAGGATCTGCAGCGCTTCCAGAACGAGGTGCCGGACACATCCGACACCAACGGCGCGAACAGCGAGAAAGCTTTTGATATCTTCTGATGGCCGGCACCCGCCGGCCCGCCCGGCGCAAGCCGCGGCGGAAGCGCCCTCAGCGCCGCCGCCATGCGATACGCCCCCGACCCGACCCGCCACACCCACGCCGTCGCGCACAGCCAAACCCGCACCCGCGAACGTCGCCAGCGCCTGGCCATCGAGGCGGCGCGGCTGATCGCCGAGGGCGGCATCCGCGACTACCACCTCGCCAAACGCAAGGCGGCGCACCGGCTGGGCATCCACGACGACGCCAGCCTGCCGCGCAACCGCGAGATCGAAGATGCCCTGCGCGACTACCAGCGCCTGTTCCACGGCGATGCGCATGCGCGCCGCTTGAGCGAACGGCGCGAGGCCGCGGCGCGCGCGCTGGCGTTTTTCGCGCCGTTCGACCCGCGCCTCGTCGGCGCGGTGCTGGAGGGCACCGCCGACGCGCACTCGGCCGTCTGCCTGCACCTGTATGCGGACGACGCCGAACGGGTGCGGATGTTTCTGGCCGAACACGCCATCCCCGCCGAGCTTTCCTGCCGTCACGTGCGCCTGGATCGCGAGCGCAGCATCGAAGCGCCGGTGTGGTTGTTCAGCGCGGAAGATCTGCCCTTCGACCTCACCGTGCTGCCTCGCCACGCCTTGCGGCAGGCGCCGCTGGACCGGATCGACGATCAACCGATGCGGCGCGCCTCGCTGGCCGCGCTGGAAGAGCTGCTGGCGGCATCCGCGGGCTGATCCACGCTGCCATCGGCCCGAAACGACGACGCCCCCGAACGGGGGCGTCGCGGCGCAAGGATTCTTCGAGACTTGTCTCAGCGTTGCGCCATCGGCACGAAATCGCGGTGGGTCGCACCGACGTACACCTGCCGCGGGCGGCCGATCTTGGAGTCGGCCTCGGCGCTTTGCTCCAGCCAGTGCGAGACCCAGCCGACGGTACGGGCGATGGCGAACATCACCGTGAACATCTCGGTGGGGATGCCCAGCGCCTTGTAGATGATGCCCGAGTAGAAATCCACGTTCGGGTACAGCTTGCGGGCGATGAAGTAGTCGTCCTTGAGCGCGGCTTCTTCGAGCTTGAGCGCGATTTCCAGCATCGGATCGTTGACGCCCAGCTCGGCCAGCACGCGGTGGGTCATCTCGCGGATGATGGTCGCGCGCGGGTCGAAATTCTTGTACACGCGATGGCCGAAGCCCATCAGGCGGAAGCCGGAATGCTTGTCCTTGGCCCTGTCCACGGCCTGACTGACGTGCTCGGGCTTGCCGATCTGCGCGAGCATGCGCAGCACCGCCTCGTTGGCGCCGCCGTGCGCCGGCCCCCACAACGCGGCCACGCCGGCGGCGACACAGGCATACGGATTGGCACCGGTGGAGCCGACCAGGCGCACCGTCGAGGTGGAGGCGTTCTGCTCATGGTCGGCGTGCAGGATGAACAGCAGATCCAGCGCCTTGGCGACCACCGGCTTGAGCTCCAGCGGCTCGCTGGGCACCTCGAACATCATGTGCAGGAAGCGATCGACGAACTCGAGGTTGTTGCGCGGGTAGCGCAGCGGCCAGCCCATCGAATAGCGGTAACAGGCCGCGGCGATGGTGGGCACCTTGGCGATCAGGCGGATCGCGGCGAGCCGGCGCACTTCCGGATCCTCGAAGTCCAAGCCCTGGTGATAGAACGCCGCCAGCGATCCGATCATGCCGGTGAGCATCGCCATCGGATGGGCATCGTGGCGGAAACCGAACAGGAAGGTCCGGAACGCCTCGTGCATCATCGTGTGGTGCGTCACCTCGTGCTCGAAATGGGCGAATTGCGGCGCGGTCGGCAACTGCCCGTACATCAGCAGGTAGGCCACTTCGAGGAAATTCGACTGCCGCGCGAGCTGTTCGATCGGATAGCCGCGGTACATCAGCACGCCGGCATCGCCGTCGATGTAGGTGACCGCCGACTTGCAGCTGGCGGTGGCGATGAAACCCTGGTCGTAGGTGAAGTGCCCGGTCGCGCCCGGCAGCTTGCCGATGTCGATGCACGAAGGGCCGATGGTGCCGTCGATCAGCGGCAACTCGACGGACTTGCCGGACGCTGCATCGCTCAGCAGCACGCTCTTGGACTCGGACACGGGAAGCTCCTTGGGCTTGGGCTCGGCCGCAACGGCGGCGCGGCGACTGGATCCCGCGGATGCCGCACCGGCAACCTCGCGGGCACGAGGCGGATGCGAATTATCACACAGCCAACATGCCGCGGTCAGCGCTCGCGGTGCATGCATGCGATGAGTTTGCGATCAGCAGGTTGTCGAGAAACGGCCTGCCGGTGCGATCCGGGGCTGGATCGATCGCCGATCAATCTCGCAAGTGATTGATCGGCGGAGTCGCGTGCGGACATGTGCCGGACTCGACGCGTTGAGAAAGCGCAGGAAAGCATTCTCAACACGTTGGCCTGGGGGCGCGGGTGATACACCGGCGCGCGCGACACCCCGACGCCATCGGGCCAGGACCTCAAGAAACCACAGCCAGGCGCGCCACGCGGGCGCGCGGCGGCACTTACTTCTGGTAGCGCTTGCGGAAGCGATCGACGCGACCGCTGGTGTCGAGCATCTTCTGCTTGCCCGTGTAGAACGGGTGCGAATGCGAGGAGATTTCAATCTTGATCAGCGGATAGTCCTGGCCATCCTCCCACTTGATCGTCTCCTTGCTCGCCAGCGTGGAGCGGGTGAGGAAGGAGAAGTCGGAGGTCACGTCCTGAAACACGACCGGACGGTAATCGGGATGGATGTCGGTTTTCATGGGGCACGCCTGCCTGAGAATGGGGCTTGGGATGTCGCGGGAAAAGATGTTCATTTTAGTCATTTTGACCCATTGCCTGCAAGTTGCTGTTGCAGCCACCCTTGCCGCCCCTTGCCGCCCCTTGCCGCCGCGTCAGCGCAGCACCCGGAAACGCACCTGCGCCCACGCCCCGGTCTGCGCCATTGCGGTCACCGCGTGCTCGCCCGCATCGGGGTATTCGTGGACGAAGACCCCGGCCCCCTGGGTTTCACCCTGCAGGCGATCGTCGATCATCCACATCACCCGCCCGGCCGCGCCCAGCGCACGCAGCGACAGGCGCACCGGATGCGCGCTGTTGGGCGCGCGCGCGAGCGTGGCGCGGTCGGCGACGCCGTCGATCTGCATCGGCGCGATCACGTCCAGGCCATCCGGCGCGCAGTCCTTCGCCAGCGGCGGCGGCGCGGCGGCGGCGCGCTCGGCGGCCGACAGCCACGGCGAGGCCAGCGCGGGCCAGCGCGCGATGGCGGTATCGCGCACGGCATGCGGCTTGCTGCAATCGGCACTCAGGCGCTGGCCGGTCTTCGCGTCCACCCGCAAGGGTTGCAGGCCCGCACTCCACAAGCGCGCGGTGCGTTCGGCGAAGGTCGGCGGCACCGCATCGTTGAGCACCCACGCCTTCATCTTGCGCGCGCACAGCTCGGGGTGCGCAGGATCGAAGGCCGTCCCCAGCGGCCAGCAGATCTCCATCTCCTGCACGCTCGCCGGCGGAGGCTCGGGGACGTTGCCGCCCGGCCTTCGCGGCAGGCTGTCGATCACCTGAAAGAACAGCGGCAAGGCGGTGATGGCGCCGTATTGCCCTGGCAGCGGCGTGCCATCGGGGCGGCCGACCCACACGCCGACGGTGTACTGCTGGGTGCCGCCGATCGCCCACGCATCGCGAAAGCCGTAGCTGGTGCCGGTCTTCCACGCCACCGCCGGTCGATTGCCCGGGTCGAAGGTGTCCACGCGCGATCCAGGGCGCGGATTGGCGTCGAGGATGGTCTTGACGATCCACGCCGCGCCGGGCGAAAGCAGGCGGCGATCGGTGATGGGTGCGTCCGGCGTCAAACGCACGCGCCCGGCGATGCCGCCGCGATGCAGGGCGGTGTAGGCACCGACGAGGTCTTCGAGGGTCACGCCATCGCCGCCGAGGATCATCGACAGGTTCGGCTGCGCGCCGCGCGGCATCCGCAGCGCCACGCCGGCGTTGGCGAGGCGGGCGTAGAAGCGCACCGGATCGACCCGATCCAGCAGGTCCACCGCCGGCACGTTGAGCGACAGGCGTAGCGCTTCAGCCGCGCCGACCGGGCCAGAGAAGGTGGTGTCGAAATTGCCCGGCCGATAATCGCCGAAGGACTGCGGCGCATCCACCAGCAGGCTTTCGGAATGGATCAGGCCATCGTCCAGCGCCAGCCCGTACAGGAAGGGCTTGAGCGTGGAACCGGGCGAGCGCCATGCGCGCACCATGTCCACGTGGCCCAACCGCTGTGGATCGCCGAACGTGACCGAGCCGACATAGGCGCGCGCTTCCAGCGTGCGGTTGTCCACCACCAGCAGCGCCGCCGACGTGCGTTCGGGCAGGTTCGCAAAATACACGTTGACCCGCGATTCCAGCGTGCGCTGCAGATCGATGTCGATGCTGGTGACGATGCGCGGCGGGCCGTGATCGGCGCAGGCCGTGCTGGTGGATGCCCGCGCACCCGCACATCCGGCAGTCGCCTGATCGTCGTAGGACGACTTCAACCGCTGCGCGAGCAGCGCGGCGAGCATCGGTTGCTGCAGACGCCGCGTGACCACCGGCTCCATGCGCGCGTCGGCGACTTGCGCCGGCGTCCACACATGCAGGTCGGCCATGCGCCGCAGCAGCTTGTCGCGGGCCACCCGCGCCACCTGCGCGTTGCGATCCGGGCGCAGCCGGCTGGGCGTTTGCGGCAGCACCGCCAGCAGCGCCGCCTCGGCATGCGAAAGCTGCCGCGCCGGCTTGCCTAGATACGCCCAGCTCGCCGCCTGCACGCCCTGGATGGTGCCGCCGAACGGTGCGCGATTCAGATACAGGGTGAGGATCTGTCGCTTGTTCAGGTGCACTTCCAGTTGCAGCGCGCGCAGGATCTGCCGCAGCTTGGATCCGAGGTTGCGATCGTTGCCGGCGGCGGGGTCGATGATCCGCGCCACCTGCATGGTGAGGGTGGAGCCGCCCGAAACGATGTGGCCGTAGCGCGCCCACTGCCCAGCCGCACGCATCAGCGCGACCGGGTTGATGCCAGGGTGCCGCCAGAACCAGCGGTCCTCGTAGGTCAACAGGGCTTGCAGATACAGCGGCGAGACTTGATCGAGCGTGGTCGGATAGCGCCAGATGCCCTCGCGGTCGGGGAACGCGCGCAAGGGCGTGCCGTCGCGCGCCACCACCACCACGCTGGCATCGTGCGGATCGGGCAGGGGCAGCGGGAACAGGCGGTCGAGGATGATCGCCAGCACGGCCAACGCCAGCAGGCACCAGCCGATGCGTCGGAGCCAGCGGAAGCGTTTGCGCGGAGCTGACGGCGATGGCGTCGTTGCAGGCGATGCGCCCATCAATGGATCACAAACTGGGGCGCAATGGCCATCGGCGTGAGGTTATCGCGGGCGAGCGAAGGCACGATCAGTTCCTTCCCCCTCCGGGGGAAGGTGTCCGAAGGGCGGATGAGCTTCCCTTCTCCCTCCGGGAGAAGGTGCCCGTAGGGCGGATGAGGGAAAGATCTGGCAGCATGCAGTGGAGTTTGGTTTATAGCGTTTGAAAGTTCTTTCCCTCATCCGGCGCTACGCGCCACCTTCCCCCAGAGGGGGAAGGAACAGCCCAGCGTCCCAATCCCCGCTTCACTTCGGCTGCACCACCGTGAGCGTGGCCGGCGTGGACTTGCCGATGCCGCGGATCTGCGGGCGGTACATGTCCTGCACCAGCGGCGGCGGCACCGCGTAGGTGCCCGGCGTCACCGCGCGCACGAGGTAGAACACGTGGGCCGTGCCGCCCTTGTCCAGCGACAGCGCGGCCACGTAGCGGTCGTCGCGGAACTCCTCGTGCTTGACGGTGGCGGCGTCACTGCGGTCGGACAGGGTGATGCCATCGACCACCACGTCGGCCCACTGCTTGGCGTCGCCGAGGTTGAAGTTCTCGATCTCCACGCCGGCCGGCAGCAGATCCTCGATCAGCGCGTCGGGGATCTTGTCGCGCGACTCGAGCTTCAATCCGACGATCAGCGCATCGCCCTCGCGCAGGGAACCGCCCTTCCACGGCTTGCCGTCGGTGGTGTAGAAGGTGCGCACGATGCTGACCTTCTTGTCGTCGGGTGCCGGCGCAGTGGCGGGCACGCCGGCGACGTCGATCAGCGCGTACAGCGGCGGCTTGCCCGATGGCATGAAGCGCACGCCCTGCCGCAGCGCGGCGACATCGAAACCGCGGCTGAGGATGGCCTGCGGCGCGATCGTTTCGGTGTTGCCGCCGATGCTCAGGCTGCCGGCCACCTTGGCATCCGAATCGGCGATCAGCGCCTTGCCCAGGCCGGCCAGCGCGATCTGGTCCTGCGTGCTCAGCCACCACCAGCGCTGGCTGGCGGGCACGCCGTCGATGCTGGCCTGGGTGTCGCGGGCCAGGTCGAAGATGCGCGCGTCGAACGCGGGCTTGGCCATGTGGAAGCGGTGCACGAGCGCGACCATGTTCGCCAGGTCGCTCAGGTTCGAGCCGTAGTCGCCGAAGTACCACGGCCGCCTGGATTTCATCGCGAAGCCGTCGGCCACCGCCCTGGCCGCGCGCTCGTGGTCGCCCATCAGGTTGAGCGCCACGCCCAGCCGCACCAGCGACAGCGGGGTGAGCGCCTTGCCGCGGTCGTTGTCGTACATCGCGCGCAGGGTGCCGAGCGGGGCGCGGTTGACGCGCGCCAGCACGTAGCCGGCGTAGGCGTTGTTGGCGAAGCGCAGGCCGTCGGCCTGCTCGTAGTCGTAGAACTTCTCGCCGCCGGCGAGCAGATCCTCGTTCAGACGCTCCAGCGCCTTCTGCAGCACGCCCGCGGGCGGGGCGAATCCGGCATCGCGCGCGTCGAGCAGGAACTCGACCACGAACGGCGTCATCTGCGGCACCGCCGAGGTGTCGCCGCCCCAGAACGAGAAGTGCCCGTTGGGGATCTGCATCGAGGCGATGCGCCCGAACGCTCCTTCCACGCGGCGCTTGCGCTCGGCGGCATCCAGCCCGGTCACGCCGAGCTTGCGGGCGGTGTCGGCATCCAGCAGCAGCGCCGCCCAGCCGCGACTGGTGGTCTGCTCGATGCAGCCGTAGGGATACTCCAGCAGATGCGTGAGCGCGCTGGCGAAGGGCAACGGCGGCAATGCGCTCAGGGTCAGGCGCACGTTCACCGAGTCGGCCATCATGCCCACCGCATCGGAGGTGTCGAGTGCGACCGGGGCGAGCGTCTGCAGCACCTGCACGCGCGAGCGCACCACCGCCGGCCATGCCGGCCGCACCGCGACCTCGTAATGCCGCTCCACGCGCACGCCCTCGCCGGTCACGGTCACCGTGTACTTGCCCACGGTGTTGCCTGGCGTCGCCTGCAGGGCGAAATCCAGCGTGCCCTTGGCGCCATCCCTGAGGCTGAGCTTGCGCGCACCGCCATCCACCTTCAGCGGCGAGTCGGCTTGCGCGCTGACGGTCAAATCACGGCTGCTGCCGGTGAAGTTCTGCACGTCCACGGTGAGCGTGCTGGCATCGCCGGGGGCGAGCGCGCGCGGCGAGCTCACTTCCACCACCACCGGGGCGCGCACCACCGTTTGCGCATCGGCCTTGCCGTAGCGATCCTCGGAATAGACCACGGCGGACACGCGCAGGGTGCCGTTGAAGTCCGGCACCTTCACCGGCACGGTGGCATTGCCGGAGGCATCCAGCGCCACCGGGCCTGCGAACAGATCCACCGTCTGCACGTGCGCGGTCGGCCGCCGCGCCTGCGGCAACGCGCCCAGCGCCATGTCGCCGCCGAAGCGCAGCTTGGCGGTGCCGCCCTCGAAGGACTCGATCACGCGGCCGTAGATGTCGTAGGCATCCACGCCGAGCCTGCGCTGCGCGAAGAAATACGCGATCGGATCGGGCACCGGGAAGCGGGTGATGTTGAGGATGCCCACGTCCACCGCGGACACGGTGACGTAGGCCTTCCTGCCGGCCAGCGCCGGCGCCTTGATGGTCACCGGCAGGTCGCGTTCGGGCAGCATCTGCGCTGGCGCGGACAGGCTCACCGCCACCGTGCGGTCGCTGCGGTCCATCGGCACGAACGCCTCGCCGACCGCCCGTGCGGGCGTGCTCTTCTCGGTCGCCGTGCCACCACGGAACACCAGCGCGGTGATGTACACGTCGTGACGCTCCCAGTCGGCGGTGACCGGGATGCGGAAGGTCGCGCCGGGCTGGACATCGACATTGGCCGTGTACAGCAGATGGTCGGACTCCACCAGCAGCACGCCCTTGCCGGGCTGCGGCGGGGTGACGGTGACGGTGAGCGTGTCGCCGGCCTTGTAGGCGGTCTTGTCGAGGGCGAGCTTCACCTTGTCCGGGCGCGCGTCGAGGCCGCGGTTCTGGTCGTCCCAGCTCCAGCCCGCCTTGAAGGGATAGCGGGTGACCAGGCCGGTGGCCGGGTCGAGCACCTCCAGCCGGTATTCGCCCCACTCCACCGGGAAATCGACCTTCGCGCTGCTCGTGGCGCTCACGTCCACGGTCTTGGTGGTGATCGTGTCGAAGCGGCTGGTGAAGTCGTAGTTCCAGGCGTTGTCGTTCCAGCGCCAGATGTAGTCGCGGTACTCGCGCACGAGGTTGACCTTCAGCCCGCTGCCGGCCACGCGCTTGCCGCTGGCGTCCACGCGGATCACCTCGAAGCCGGCATTGCCGTTGGGCGAAGCGCCATCCTTGTCGTCGAACAGGGGCCGCACCGCGACCAGCGTGTCGGCCGGCCACACGGTGCGCTTGAGGGTGCGCGTCACCGTGCGTCCGCCGGTTTCGTAGACGCTGCCCGAGACCACGGCCGCGACCGGCGCCTTGGCCTTGGCGGCTTCCTCGGGCAGGTCGATGTCCTGCGCGAAATGCCCCTGCGCATCGAAGCTGCCATCGACCACGTCCTTGGCTTCCTTCGGCAAGGCGATGGTGGGATCGCCGAAGAACCAGCCCTTGTAGGCATCGGCCTTGCTCGCCTGCGCCTTGCCCGGCAGGGTGTCGCCGGTCTGGAATGGATGCTGGTCGGCCGACACCGCCAGCCGCGCGGTGAAGCGGTTGCCATCGGCCGGCGCGCCGTACAAATAGGCGGCCACGGCCTTGAGCTTGAGCGGCTCGCCGGCGCGCAGGACGGATTGGGCGACATCCAGATCGAGTTTCATGCGCTCGGGCAGGAACTCCTCCACCCGCAGGGTCATCGCCTCGACCACGTCCTTGCCGTCGGGCGTGGCGCGGAACTCGACCTGCCAGCGCCCGGTCGGCGCGTCGGCGGGGATGGTGTAGGCCCAGGCGTAATAGCCCAGGTCGCGCGGGTCGAGCCTGGCCTTCATGAACTCGCGCCCGTCGGGCTGCTTGAGCACGAGGAACAACGGCTGCGGCTTGACCGGCTTGCCGTCGTAATCGCGCATCAGGGCCGACAACTGCACGGTTTCGCCGGGGCGGTACAGGTCGCGGCCCGACCACGCGAACACGTCGAACCACGCCTGCTTGCGACCGGCCACGTCGAACTCCGACAGATCCAGCGCCGGCTGGTTGAACGGCAGCATCGAGGTGTCGCCGCCGCGGCTGGCGACCAGCACGTGCGCGCTGTCGAGGGTGTAGGCGATCAGCGCGTTGCCGCTGTCGTCGGTGCTGGCCTTCACCACCGTGTCGCCCTTCTTGTCGATGACCTGCACATCGACCGCGCCGATCGGCGCGCCGGTCTGCAACGACGCGGTGTGCACGAACAGCTTGTCCTTGTAGGCGCGCACGTGCAGGCCGATGTCGCTGACGAAGAACAGCGCGGTCTGGTAGCCCTGCTTGAAATGCCCGGCCGGCTTCATCACCGCGAAGTACAGGCCGGGCTTGGACAGCTCGTCGATCTTCTGGATCGGCAGGTAATTCAGGACGCGCTCGTTCTCCTTGCCGCCGAGCACGAAGCGGTTGAGGTAGACCGAATCGGCCATCTTCGAAATCGGCGTGCGGTCGCCGTAGCTGGCGTCGAGGTCGTAGCCGTCCTTCTGCCCGCCGCGCTGGTACTGCGCGTAGAAGGTGGAGAGCATCTTGTCCCTGACGCGGAAGAACTCCACGTCCACCTCGGGCACGTTCACCGACACCACCGGCAGGCCGCGGGTGCCGCGCGCGGGCAGCACGCTGCCCTGCGAGGCGAAGCCGACCACCGGATCGAGCGGGCCGGTATAGACCTCGCGTTCGATCGGCGTGCCGATGGTGCTGCCGTCGGCGGCGGCGAGCTTGCCGTCGATTTTCACCTTGTATTTCAGCGCCGGGTTCACGCCGGGGAAGCGCAGCACGCGCCCCTTGTCCTTCGCAGCCTTGTCGCCGTCGTCGTCCTTGAGCGACCACGAGCCCTTCACCACCGCGCCGTTGGCGTCGGTGACGCTGATCAACGCATCGAAATCCTGGGTGCCCACCAGCGGACGGGTGAACTCCAGCGCGATCGCCAGTTGATCGCCCGAATCGTCCGGATAGGCCGACAGCAGGGTGAAACCCTTGGGCACGTCGCGCGCATCGATGGGCGCGCCGTTGCCGCCCTGCACCACCGGCACGTTGTTGCCCTGCCCTTGCTTGCAACCGGCCAGCAGCGCCAGCGCCGCGATCAGCAAGACCGCGACCCAGCCATGCCGCCAACGTGCGGCGACCCACCTTCCCCGCCCCTGACTGCGCATCGTCGCCGCCCCCCGGATTCCACCCGAGTATAGAACGCGATGCGGATGCCGTGGCGGACGCCGCATGCAGCCGTCGCGGTCGGGCTGCAATGACCAGGGGGATGCCCCCCGAGGATGCGCATCGAGCGGAATCGTTGCGCGCCGCACGCAAGGCCAGAACGAGGCGAAACGGCCTTCGCGCAAGACCCGCCGCAGGATCGGCGGCAGGCGACACAGCGTTTCCGCAGGCCACCCCCGCGAACCGCGCATCGCCGCGTCCTTCAGTGCCCCTCGCAGGCGTGCGCGTAACGATCCGCCGCCGCGGCCATGCGCTCCGGATGCTCGAGGTTGACCATCTCCTGACGCAGATCCGGGCAGGGATCGTAGGAGCCGCCGCCGGTGTACGCAGCGATGAAGGCTGCGACTTTCTGGACTTTGGATGTCGTGTTGACATGAAAATCCGCCTGCGCCGCCCGGCCGCTGCCCGGCAGGCCGCGGACTGTGGATGGCTCGGCGAGCAGGTCGCGTGCGTGATTCGACGATGTACCCGACGAAGGCACCAGCACGCGCCCGTCCATGCCGTACAGGCGAAGGCGCGGCGATGTCGAATCCGTCGGCGGCGGTGGCCGCTGGATCGGGCCAGGCATCGCGACCGCCTGCAAGGCTTCGCTGCGGCGTACCGGCTGCGCCTGCGGCCGTGGCGATACGACCCGCCGGTTCACCGGCAAGGCCCGGGGGCGCATCGGTGTCGGCAGGATCTGCGCGTGTGGCGGCGCGAGCGCCTGCGCCTGCAAGGCCTCCGTGTACGTTGCCGTCGCCTCCCGCCCCGGGCGCATCGCCCAGCGCAGGCCGAGCAGCAAGGCCACCTGCAGGGTGATCGCCGCGACGCAGGCGACCACGCGATCGGCGCGCACGCCCTCGCCTTGCGCGGCGGCCTTGCGTTCGCGCAGGCGGCGCAGCGACACCCGGATGGGCCGTCCGGGATCGGGTTGTTGCAACGAGAAATCGAAAAAGGCTTCGATCGTGGCCAAGCGGCGGCATCCTTGCGTGCGGGGCGTTCGACTGCGGGTGCCATCACGCCGGGGTCGAACGGTTCGCGCCTGGACGGTCGTCGCCGGGAAAAGTTCAGGAATGCCGCTAGATGTACGGCCTGGCGCCGCTGGCGTGGTCGGTGGCGTCGCGCACGCCCTTGAGCTGCGGCAGCTTTTCCAGCAGGGTTTTCTCGATGCCCTGCTTGAGGGTCACATCGGCCATGCCGCAACCGTGGCAGCCACCGCCGAAACGCAGCACCACGATCATGTCGTCGGTGATCGCTTCCAGCGCCACCCGCCCACCGTGCGAGGCGAGCTTCGGGTTGATCTCCGCGTCAATCAGGTAACGCACCTGTTCACCGAGGCTGGCGTCGGCCGCCGGCGCCTGCGGCTTGAGCGCGGGTGCCCGAATATTGAGCTGGCCGCCGCCGTTCTGCTCCACGTAATCGATCCGCGCGCCCTTGAAGTACGGCACGCTGGCGGCATCGACGTACAAGGCGAAGCCTTCGCATTGCAGCGACCATTCGTCGCCGGTCAGCTCTGTGGTTTCGCAGAACATCAGCCGCGCATCGCCCGCCGGCGTGCCCGGATGCACCGCGCTGAGCGCGATGCCGGCGGCATCGCCGCCTTGAGCTGCCATCAGTCGCGCGAAATGCTTCTGCGCGGAGGCGGTGAGTTCGATCAAGTCATCCATGGGGCCTATTCTACGCGCTCGCCCAAACCGTTACATTGGAAACCGTTCGTGGCGCAGTGCTGTGCGTGTTCGACGCCGCGCTTCGCGCTGCATTCCAACCTGCAACTTAACGGAGTACCCCATGCCGCCGAAGACGACCGCCAGCGCCAGCCACCCGGCCACGACCGATCTGCACGAGGCGAACTGCCGCCCGCTCAAGGGCCCGGAGCATCGCCTCGATGCTGCCCACATCAAGGCCTTGCTGAAGCAGTTGCCCGGTTGGAAAGCCGTCGCTCGCGGCACGGCGATCGAAAAAACTTTTCCCTTCGAGAACTACTACCACACCCTCGCCTTCGTGAATGCGCTGGCCTTCATCGCCCATGCGCAGGATCACCACCCCGATCTGGGCGTGCACTACAACCGCTGCGTGGTGCGCTATTCCACCCACGACGTGGGCGGGCTGTCGATGAACGATTTCATCTGTGCGGCGAAGGTGGAGCGGCTGGCGGGCGGGTGAGGAAGCGGATTTCGATTCGGGTCGGGACGATGCCGAACAGCCAGCCGTTCGCAAACAATCTTTCATGAATGCCCTCACGACGCTTGAGCCCCTCCCCCTCGATGGGGAAGGGGTTGGGGAGAGGGTGAGAATCTGGGCTCTGCAGATATCCACCCCTCTCCCGGCGCTGCGCGCCGCCCTCTCCCGCAAGGGGAGAGGGGAAAATCCCCACGAGGTCAATTCACCCACCTCACCCCATCCGCCGCATCACCTCACCCCAGCCGATCCAACACCGCCGCCAGTTCCGGGGCCAGCGGCGCGTTGAGCAGGTAAGGCGTCTTGCCTCCGTCCAGCGAAAATTCCAGCGAGGCGGCGTGCAGGAACAGCCGCTTCAGCCCGGCCTGTTCCTTCAGGCGCTTGTTGATGTCCTTGTCGCCGTACTTGTCGTCGCCGGCGACCGGGTGCCCGAGGTGGGCGGCGTGGACGCGGATCTGGTGGGTGCGGCCGGTCTCGATCCGCACATCGACATAGCTATGCCCGCCGCGGCGCTCGATCAGGTGGAAGTGGCTGACGGACGGCTTGCCACCGGGGGCGACGCGCACATGCCGCTGCCCGCCCTGGCGCAGGCCGATGTCCAGCGCGGCATCCACGGTGAAGTTCGACCCGGCCAGCCGCCCGGCGAGCAGGGCGAGGTAGCGCTTGCGGATGCCCGGGACGCCACGGTCGTCGTCCTCGCGCATCAGCGCTTGCAGTTCGGTCAGGGCCGAGCGTTTTTTCGCCACCACCAGCAGGCCGCTGGTGTCGCGGTCGAGGCGGTGGACGAGTTCCAGATTCTGCTGCGGGCGCAACTGGCGCAGGGATTCGATGGCGCCGAACGAGACCCCGCTGCCGCCGTGGCTGGCCAGCCCGGAAGGTTTGTTCAGCACCAGCAGGCGTTCGTCCTCGAACACGATGGCCGCCGCCAGCCGGTCCAGCAGGGCGGCCGGTGCCTCGGCTTTCGGGCCGGGTTCGTTCAGGCTCACCGGCGGGATGCGCACGCGGTCGCCGCCTTCCAGCCGGCTGTCGGGCTTGGCGCGCTTGCCGTTGATGCGCACCTGCCCGCTGCGGACGAGCTTGTAGATCAGGCTGCGTGGCGCGCCCTTGAGCTGGCCGAGCAGGAAATTGTCCAGCCGCTGGCCGTCGCGGTCGGCGGGCACGTCCACCGTGCGCACCCCGCTTGCGGGGGCGCCGCTGCGGCTGTCAGAGGAATCCATCACGAATGCAAACCGATCTGATACAATGACTTCCAGCGAAAGCGTCCTGATTTTGCAAGGTTCCACACAAGACCACCCCCCTTGCAGCATCGGGCGAGCGGGCGACCATCGCCGTAGAGCGACATGGTACGCCAGTCCGCTTGGACGCCATCGCCCCGGCGCGTGCGCCGGCCAAACCGCGGGAATGCACCCCCGTGGATCCCGACACTTGCAACAAGCGCTCCCGTGCGGTTCGCCGCGTGGTTTGCAGCGCTGGCGATCACCCGGCTGGCCCGATGCCCGAAAGGCGACGGCGGCGGGATGAATCCAAGGGCGCAAGCCCCCGGCGTTCCTCGCGGTAGAGCGCGTGAGGAATCGACAATGAAGCGGATGCTGATCAATGCCACGCAGGCAGAAGAGCTGCGCGTGGCCATCGTGGACGGCCAGAACCTGTACGACATCGACATCGAACAGGCGTCCAAAGAGCAAAAAAAATCCAACATCTACAAGGGCCGCATCACCCGGCTCGAACCGTCGCTGGAAGCCGCCTTCGTCGAATACGGCGCCGACCGCCACGGCTTTCTGTCGCTGAAGGAAATCTCGCCGGACTACTTCCAGGAAGGCCTCGACCCGCACAAGGCCGGCATCAAGGAATTGCTGCGCGAAGGCCAGGAAGTCGTGGTGCAGGTGGAGAAAGAAGAACGCGGCAACAAGGGCGCGGCGCTGACCACCTTCATCTCGCTGGCCGGCCGCTACATGGTGCTGATGCCCAACTCGCCCAACGCCGGCGGGGTGTCGCGGCGGATCGAGGGCGACGACCGCGCCGCGCTGAAAGAGGCGATGGACGTGCTCACGATCCCCGACGACATGGGGATCATCATCCGCACCGCCGGCGTGGGCCGCGACGCCGAAGAGCTGCAATGGGACCTCGACTACCTGCTGAGCATCTGGCGGGCGATCGCCGAGGCCGCGCTGAGCAAACCGGCGCCGTTCCTGATCTACCAGGAAAGCCGCCTGATCATCCGCGCCCTGCGCGACTACATGCGCGCCGACGTCGGCGAGGTGCTGGTCGACAACGAGGCGATGTACAACGAGGCGCGCGAGTTCATGCAGCAGGTGATGCCCGCCAGCCTGCGCAAGCTCAAGCTGTATTCCGACACCACTCCGTTGTTCAACCGCTTCCAGATCGAATCGCAGATCGAGAACGCCTACGAGCGCACCGTGCGCCTGCCCTCGGGCGGCTCGATCGTGGTCGACCAGACCGAAGCGCTGACCGCGATCGACGTCAATTCCTCGCGCGCCACCAAGGGCGGCGACATCGAGGAAACCGCGTTCAACACGAACGTGGAAGCAGCCGAGGAAGTCGCCCGGCAGATGCGCCTGCGCGACCTCGGCGGGCTGGTGGTGATCGACTTCATCGACATGGCCTCCAACAAGCACCAGCGCGACGTCGAGAACCGCCTGCAGAACGCGCTCAAGCACGACCGCGCGCGCGTGCAGATCGGCCGCATTTCGCGCTTCGGCCTGCTGGAATTGAGCCGCCAGCGCCTGCGCCCAAGCTTGGGCGAATCCTCGCAGCTGGTGTGCCCGCGCTGCGAAGGGCACGGCCGCATGCGCAGCGTGGAGTCGCTGTCGCTGTCGATCCTGCGCCTGGCCGAGGAGCAGGCGATGAAGGAAAGCACCGGGCAGGTGCTGGTGCAGGCCCCGCCGGAGATCGCCAACTTCCTGCTCAACGAAAAGCGCCGCGCCCTGATCGAGATCGAGCAGCGCCACGACGCGCCGATCGTGATCGTCGCCGACAAGCACCTGCAGACCCCGCATTTCGAGGTCAGCCGCCTGCGCGAAAACGAACTCGGCGAGGAATCCGCGCGCCCCAGCTACCAGCGCGGCAGCCAGCGCAAACAGACGGTGCATGCGCTGACCAAGTCCAACCTCAACATCCCCGCGCCGGCGGTGACCCGCGTGCAGCCGGTCGCGCCCGCGCCGGTGCGCGAGGTCGAGCCGGAACCGACCGCCGCGCGCACCCCGCAAACACCGCAGCCGGTTGCCGTGCCAGCACCGGCACCGCTGATCAACCAGCCCAGGCCGCAGCAGGGCATCGTCGCGCGCATCCTGAGCATGTTCGGCTCCAGGCCGCATGCCGAAGCGCCAGTACCCTCGCCCGCCGCCGCCGCTGCGCCCGTCCCCGCATCGCCAGCGCCAGCCCCGCAACGCGAAGGCCGCCCGCCGCGCGAGTCGCAGCAGCAGCGCCATGAGCGTCGCCCGCAGCAGCACAACGCCGCCCGCCAGAACGGTCAGGGCGGACAGAAGCAGCAGCCGCGTCCGCAGGGCGCGCAGCAAGGCAACCGCGGCCAGCAGGAGCCGCGCGCGAAATCCGAGCAGCAGCGCCAGCCGCGACCGGAACGTTCGCAGGAGGCGGCTGCAGCCAAGCCAGCGCATGTCGTTGCCGCACCGGTTGCACCCGAAACGATCGTCGCGCCTGCGGTTGCTACACCAGCAACTGCCACGCCCGCGGCTGCCGCACCAGCGGTTGCCGTAGCTGCGCAAACTGCGAGCATCGGCGCAACCGCGACGGAAACGTCGGCTTCACCCGCCGGCGCGACCGAAGCCGCAGCCCAGCCCACCGCCAGCCAACCCGCCACTGCCGATGCCGCCGCCGGCACGGGCAATGCGCGCCGTCGCCGCGGACGTCGTGGTGGACGCCGTCGCCGCCGTCCGGATGACGCCAACGCGGCAGGCACCGCCGACAACGGCGCGACCGCGCTGGATCTCGACGACGAGGACGAGGGCGACGAGATCGAAGCCGGTATCGCCGCGCCGACCGTGAGCACGATGCCGATGCCATCGCGACCGGCGGCAGCGGTCACGCCGGCTCCTGCTGCAAAAATACCTGCTGCAACAACACCTGCCGCGCCAGCATCTGCCGCGCCGGTTTCGGCTTCCAGCGCACCAGTAGCCATTGCTGCGTCAATGCCGCCCGTCGCGCCTGCAACCCGCGCGCCGACAGCACCGACGTCCACGACGCCGGCAGCTTCAGCGCCCGCCGTCGCCACGCCTGCGCCTGCATCCACAGCACCTGCAGCGATTGCGAGTACGGCACCAACAGCGACTACGCATACCGATGCTGCTGCACCGCGCACCGCGCCGGTGACGCTCGCCGCTACCGCAGCGCCTGTCGCATCGACACCTGCACCTGTTGCAGTCGCACCTGCGCGTCCGGCAATGGATCCTGCAGCGCCTACTGCTCCAGCGTCGCCATCAGGTGCAGCAGCTCCAGCACCTGCAGCCGTCGCTTCGACCGCACCTGCATCGACCCATCATGGAACCGCGAACGTCGCCACCACGGCGACACCGGCGTCGGCACCGATCAACACGACCGCGCCGCCGAAGCCTGCCGCTGCTCCTTCCACCGCGACGCCTCCGGCAGCACCGATTGCTCCGACATCCGCGCAGCCAGCCGCACCCGTTGCGTCGGCTGCTGCACCGTTGACGGCTCCCGCCGCACCCGCGTCGGCAGCAACCGTGGCAGCCAAACCCTCTGCACCCGCTGTCCCGGCTCCGGCAGCAACAGTCGAAGCCCACGCTGCATCAAAATCGGCAGCAACGACTGTTGCATCACCTGCTGCTGCACCCGCTGCCCCGGCGACTCGACCCGCCGCACCGTCACCCCGCCCGGAGATCCCCGGAATCGGCCAGGCATCGCCCATTTCGCCGGTACGTCTGAGCGATGCGATCAGCGCTTCGATCGACCAGTCCACGCGCGCCACGGTGAGCCGACCGCTGCCGCCGGCAGCGACGAGCGCCCCATCGGCAGCGATTCCGGCATCAGCGTCGATACCGCCGCAAACGCCTCCAGCACAGGCATCGCGTCCGGCTGCTGCGCCGGCGGCCGTCGCTGCCGTCGAATCGATCGCTGCTGCATCGACCGAATCCAAGGCTACCGCCGCCGCATCTGCTTCCAACGCTCAAGCGAATGCACCGGTGCAGCGCCCCTTGCCCATCGGCAACACGGGCGATGGCGAACGTCCGCAGGATGGCAGTCCGGGGCACTGAGGCATCCACGATTCGGATGCGCGCGCCGGGAAGCTCACGCTCCCGGCGCGTGCTCGATCATCGACGGGATGGCGTCATGCCGCTGCTCGTCCGCGCTCAATGCGCCTCGACGAGCCCGTACTGTGCGGCCATCCGCGCCATCGCCATCGCGTCGCCCACATCCAGTTTCTGCAGCAGGCGCGCCTTGTGGGTGGCGACGGTTTTCGGGCTCACGCTCAACTTGCGCGCGATGTCGTCCGGGCGAATGCCGCGGCAGAGCATCATCGCCACCTCCAACTCGCGCGGCGAGAGCGCATCGAAGGGCGTGCGCCCCTCGTGCCCGCCCAACGCCATCTTCTGCGCCATCTCCACGCCGAGATAGCGCTTGCCGCGCGCCACCTCGCGCACCGCACGCAGCAGTTCCTCGGCCGCACACGCCTTCGGCAGATAGCCGCTGGCACCGGCCTCCAGCAGCCGTCGCGGCATCGGGCCATCCTCCTGCACCGACACCACGATCACCCGCGACTCGCCACCGCGCACGATGCGCTCGGTGATCTCCAGCCCGCTCATGCCCGGCAGGTGCAGGTCGCACAGCACCACATCGGGCTTGAGCTTGCGGATCGCCGGCAGGCCTTCCTCGCCGCTGGCCGCCTCGCCGACCACTTCGATGTCGACCTGCCCGGCGAGGATCAGGCGGAAACCGGTGCGCACCAGCGCGTGATCGTCGATCAGATACACGCGGATCATCGCAATCCACTCCGTAGCATCAGGTCAATGCGGCCAGACTAGCAGAGCGATCCCGCGCCGGGTCACTGAGTCAGGATGATTCGTGTTGAGCTGATCGCCCGGGCTGGATTGGCATGGCTATCCATCGTCGTCACGCCGGCCGATCCTGATCCGTGTCGTCGTACCCGAAACCGTTGCCGCGTCGCTCGCCCAGCTTGTCGACCAACCGTTGCAGCACCGCATCCTGCGCGGCCAGGTGGTGCTGGATCTGCACCGCCTCATGCAGCACCGCCTCGGCATCGTTGTAGGTGTCGATCGCGCGCTGGTCGCCGGCTTCGCTGGCCACCTTCTGGCCGACGATGATGATCGACAGCAGCACCAGTTGCAGGAAGGTCTGCGCGATCCACGCCACCAGCGTCGGCGCGCCGCCGCGAATCGCATCCGGAAGGCTGATCAGGGCGATGGCTGCGAACACGTACGCGCACCACATGGTGCCGACCGCATTGGTGATTTTCACAGCCAGATAATTGTTGACGCGGCTCGTCCAGTGGCCGGGCGGCGACTGTTGCCGCACGACTTGCGCGGCAGCCAGCGGCGCATTCTTCCGACGGTGGTGGATATGCGGATGCGGGATGTGCGCGAACAGGGCGCTGATGGCGTGCTGCACGCCGTGCTCTCCGGGCACGGCCAGATGCGCGCCGCAGGCGGAACAAAAGCGCGCCTCGGCCGTGGTGTCGGCCTTGCATCTGGGACATGCTGGCATGTGTGGCCCCCCGTCGCCGTTGGATGAAACACCCGCCGCCAGCATACAGGCCGCCCTGCCATCCACGCAGCCGAACACGGCGCTGCGGACAGCCGCCCGATACCTCGCCGCCGCACGCCCCGAACCTGCGGCCCTGCACGCCGATTCCCCCGCCGCTGCCGGCGTGCTTACAATGCCGCCACGCCAACCCCACGACCGCAGCCCGCCATGACCGAGCCGACCCTGCAAGAATTGCTGGAACACGTGCTGCGCGACACCGGCTGGATCATGGCCGGAGGCTCGGCGCAGTTTCGTCAGGGCGCACTCACCGAGTTGCAGGCGAGCCTGCGCCAGGTGCGCCAGCACGCCGGCAGCGAGCGCCTGCTCACCGCGGTCAAGCTGCTCGGCGAGAAAGCGACGACGGTTTCGCAGATGGGCTCGCCGGACACCGACTCGGTGATGACCCTGCGCCGCCTGCTCGGGGAATTCGAGGCGGCCACGAAGGCGTATCTGGCGACGGCGAAGAAGCGCTGAGCGTGGCGGAAGCGGTGGGATTCGAACCCACGGTGGTATCGCTACCACGCCGGTTTTCAAGACCGGTGCCTTAAACCGCTCGGCCACACTTCCGTCGTTACATCATTGTCGCTGCCGGTTTGACTCGGGCTTTCCTGCCCTCGCCCCTTCGGGGTCAGCCTTCGGCTGTTCTGGATCGTTGCAGACGATCCAGTCAAGACCGGTACCTTGAACCGCTCGGCCACACGTCCTCGGATGCAATTGTCCCACGGATGGACTACGCCGCCGTCTTCTCCGCCGAGCGGCGTTGCAGCTTTTTCTGTGCCGCTGCCTTCGCGCATTCCTCGCGGCTCTTGCGGCAGCCGCTGGCGGAGGCTTCCAGCAACGACGGCAGGCGCTGCGCAAGAAAATCGATGAACACGCGCACCGCCGGCAACAGGCCGCGGCGCGACGGGAACACGGCGTGGCAGATGCCCTGCGGCAGCGACCATTCCGGCAGCACGACTTCCAGCTCGCCGCGGCCGATCGCCTCGGCGCACACCGTCTCCGGCAGCAGTACGACGCCTTGTCCGCGCCGTGCGATTTCCAGCAGCAACGGGAAGTTGTGCCCCATCAGCCGCGGCTGGATGTCCACCCGCACCGTGCCGTCATCGGGCCCGTGCAATTCCCAGCGCTGGCGGGCGTCGTCCTCGATCATGCTCAGCGTCGCGTGCGCTTCCAGATCGCGCGGCGCGGACGGGCGGCCGCGGGCATCGAGGTAGCGTGGGCTGGCGACCAGCAACTCGCGGATCTGCCCGAAGCTGCGCATCGCGAGGCTGCCGTCGTCGTCCAGCCGCGTGCGCACGCGCAGGGCGACGTCGAAACCCTCGTTGATCACGTCCACGCGGCGGTTGCTCACCTGCATCTGCACGCGCACCTGCGGGTGCTGGTCGAGGAAATCCGGCAGCAGTTCGGCCAGGTGCTGCTGCGCCAGCGACACCGGGCAACTGACCTTGACCACGCCGCGCGGCTCCACGCTCAGGCGCTCCACCGCCTCGCGCGCCGACTGCGCCTCGGAGAGCATCGCCTGCGCGTGGCGGTACACGTTTAGCCCGACTTCGGTGACCGCAAAACGACGGGTGGAGCGTTGCAGCAGGCGCACGCCCAGATCGCTTTCGAGTTGCGCGATGCGCCGGCTCAGGCGTGATTTGGGGATACCCAGCGCGCGTTCGGCCGCGGCGAATCCGCCGTGCTCGACCACCATCGCGAAGTAGTAAAGATCGTTGAGATCCTGCATGGTTCACCTCGTTGCGCGCCATGTATGCGCTACGCATGCTCCGTCAACACCCGCATTCGTCCATGAGCGCGATGCAAGGCGATCCGGCTCGTCACCCGCCCCCCATCCCGACCTTCCCCCGCAAGCGGGGGAAGGAGTCCGGCCATCGCCCCACGAAAGAAATCCGGTTTCAGCACGGCAAATTGCATGCGATTCCACCGAACATGATCCGCGAGTCGCAATGGCTCAAGCGATGGTTTCCGCACCACCCATGTACGGCCGCAGCACATCCGGTACCGTGATCGAGCCATCCGCGTTCTGGAAATTCTCCATCACCGCGATCAGCGCGCGACCGACCGCCACGCCCGAGCCGTTGAGCGTATGCACCAGTTCGGGCCTGCCGGTGGCCGGGTTGCGCCAGCGCGCCTGCATGCGCCGTGCCTGGAAGTCGCCGCAGTTGGAGCACGAGGAGATCTCGCGGTAGGCGTTCTGCGAGGGCAGCCAGACTTCGAGGTCCCAGGTCTTGCGCGCGGAGAAGCCCATGTCGCCGGTACACAGCAGCATGCGCCGGTACGGCAGTCCGAGTTTTTCCAGCACGGTTTCCGCGCAGCGGGTCATGCGCTCGTGCTCGGCATCGCTCTCCTCGGGACGCGCGATGGAAACAAGCTCGACCTTCTCGAACTGGTGCTGGCGGATCATGCCGCGGGTGTCGCGCCCGGCCGCGCCGGCCTCGGCGCGGAAGCACGGCGTGTGCGCGGTCATGCGCAGCGGCAGCGTGGCATCGTCAACAATCGCGTCGCGGACGATGTTGGTCATCGATACTTCGGAGGTCGGAATCAGGTACTTGTCTTTGAAGCTATCGGCAATCTTGATTGCCGAAGCCAACAAATCATTCGACAACTGAATATTTTCTTGTCCAACGACTCCTCCAAACGAACCACTCGCATCCGACGAGCGATTCCGGATTGCCTCAATCAACTCCATGATCGCATTGGCGGGGATGTCACGGACTAGATTGCCACCGAACTCACGTGGCATCTGATAGGTGGAGAACAGGTCTTCCTCGAACTTCGGCAACTGCCCGGTGCCGCGCATCGACTCGGCATTCACCAGCAGCGGCGCGTTCACTTCCAGGTAGCCGTGCTCGCCGGTGTGCAGATCGAGCATGAACTGCGCCAGCGCGCGATGCAGGCGCGCGAGCTGCCCGCGCAGCACGGTGAAACGCGAACCGGACAGCTTGGCGCCGGTTTCGCCATCCAGCCAGCCGTGGCGCGCGCCGAGTTCGACGTGATCCTTCACCGCGAAGTCGAACGCGCGCGGCGTGCCCCGGCGGTGCTGCTCGACGTTGCCGGTTTCATCGGCACCTTCCGGCACCGATGCATCCGGCAGGTTCGGCACGCCGGCGGCGATGGCGTCGATGCGCGCGCGGATGTCCTCCAGCTTGCCTTCGCTGGACTTGAGCTCGTCGCCGATGCCGGCCACCTCGGCCAGCAGCGGCGCGGCATCCTCGCCGCGGGCCTTGGCCATGCCGATCGCCTTGCTGCGCGTGTTGCGCAGGTTCTGCAATTCCTGCGTGCGCATCTGGATGGCCTTGCGCTCGGCCTCCAGACCTTCGAGTTCTGCCACCGGCAGATCGAAACCGCGGACTTTGAGACGCTGCGCGGTGGCGGCAAGTTCGCCACGCAGGCAAACGGGATCAAGCATGGAACACTCCGAGGATATTCATGCCAGCTATTATCGCGGTTGGAACGACTGCCCGGCAAACGTGGTCGAATAGCTTCCTCGACCGCCTCCGGGCCCATCGAATTCGTCATGACCCGATCAAGCTCTCGACACGATCCACCCCACGACCAAGCCGGCTGGATCAAGCCGATGCTGCTGTTCGTCATCGCCCTCGGCATCGGGCTGATCGCAGGCGGCCTGTGGGTCTGGCGGCATCCGCCGAAGGTCGGCGGATCCTTGCCCAGCGACGACCCGGCCACCCTGGCAGAAAATCGCCGCGCCCTGCCGGCACCGGTGGCGGGCGGCAAGTTCGATCTGCCCGCGGCCACGGTGGCCGGCCCGGATGCGCCGCACGTCGTCGTCAACACGCCGCCAGCCGCGCCGCCTTCGCCCGCCGTGGACTCGGGGCCGATGGATGGAGCCGAAACCGTGCAGGGGGCGTTGCCTTCGACGAACGAACATGCGTTTGGCGACGACGGGCATCCACCGAGCACGAACGACCACGGCCCGCGCCTGAGCCAGCGCGTGCAGCCGCAATACCCGCGGCAGGCGCTGCGCGACGGCGTGGAGGGCAGCGTGCGCGTGCGGGTGACGATCGACGAGCAGGGCAATGTCAGCGACGTACAGGTGGTGCACGGCAGCGGCTCGGGCCTGCTCGACCGCGCCGCGCTGGATGCGGTGCGCGACTGGCATTACCAGCCGGCCATCCATCATGGCCAGCCGGTGGCGAGTACGGTGGACGTGCCGATCGATTTCAAGCTGGGATCGCAGTGATCAGCAGGCAGGGAAGTTCACGGCATGGCTTTCCGAACCCGCGCGGCCGCCCTCCAGCCCAGCCGCCACACCCGGCCGCCTGTTCATCGGCGGCATGCGAGAGCCCGGCCCTTGCGTATCCGGCACCGACCAGGGCCAGCCACGCACCCGCCCACGGGGGCTTCATCGCCGCCCCCGCTTTGGTGTATGAAGACGGCTGCGGCAGGCCACGTCGCCGCCGCATCACCCCACCACGAGGATGCTTGCCATGTCGAAGGGTATGGATCAGAAAAAGGAAACCAAGAAGAAGCCCGAGAAGTCCCTGAAGGAAAAGCGCGCCGAGAAGGCCGCCAAGAAGGCAGCCAAGTCCTGACTCGGGCGATGCGAAGCGTCCTCGCGGCGGCTCCGCGCCTGCGGAGCCCCGCGCCACGACCCGCTGCTTCAGCCTGACGCAAGGACGAGATCGGCGAACTCGGGATGCCGCCGCAACCATGTCGCGGCGTAGTCGCAGCGCGGGTTCACCCTGAGCCCGCGTGCGCGCGCCGCCTCGCAGGCATGCCGCACCAGCGCACCGGCGATGCCGCGGCCTTGCAAGGCGGCCGGCACTTCGGTGTGGACGATCGCCAGCACGCCGGTTTCGAGATGGTAGTCGAGCCGGCTGGCATGCCCCTCCACGATGGCCTCGAAGCACTGCCGGCGCGGGTCGTCGTTGATCGTAAGTCGGTCGTCCATCTCACCACTCCATGCCTTCGGGCAGCAGGCCGCGCAGTTCGGCATCGGTGAGATTACGCCACTGCCCGGGCTTGAGGTGGCCGAGCTGCACGTTGCCGATGCGCACGCGCAGCAGTTGCTTCACGCGCAGGCCGAAATGCGCGGCCATCAGCCGGATCTGCCGGTTCAAGCCCTGCACCAGCACGATGCGAAAGCCTTGTCGGCCAAGCTTGCCGGTCTGGCAGGGCAGGGTCATCTGCCCGTGCACCGGCACCCCGCGCGACATGCCGCGCAGGAACTCGGGAGTCACCGGATGGTTCACCGCGACGAGGTATTCCTTCTCCAACTTGTTCTCGGCGCGCAAGATCGCGTTGACGATGTCGCCGTTGCTGGTCAGCAGGATCAGCCCTTCCGAATCCTTGTCGAGCCGGCCGATCGGGAAGATGCGCTGCTCGTGGCCGACGAAATCCACGATGTTGTCCTTCACCGCGCTCTCGGTGGTGCAGGTGATGCCGACCGGCTTGTTGAGCGCGATGTAGACGTGTCGGCGCGCGCCGGGCTTGGCGACGCGCGCGCGCAGCGGCTGGCCATCGACCAGCACGACATCACCCTCGATCACCTGCCATCCCGTTCCCGCGCACTCACCGTTGAGCGTCACCCGGCCTTCGGCGATCAAACGGTCGGCCTCGCGGCGCGAGCAGAAGCCGGTTTCGGCGATGTGCTTGTTCAGTCTCATGGGCGCGCATGCTGGCACAGGGCACGATCCGTAGCCAGCGATGCGTCACGGCCCCAGCCGCGGATGCGTGAGTTCGTGCAGGAAGTACGCCAGCACCCGCGGATCCAGCAACACCATGAACAGCACGCCGTAGATCGCGCCGGCCAGATGCGCGCCGTGGTTGGTGCGGTCGGTCTGGCGGTAATCCATCCACAGCGTATAGCCCAGATACGCCACCGCGAACACGATGGCCGGCATCGGGATCACGAACACGACGATCAACGACCACGGCCGCAGCAGGATGAAGGCGAACAGCACCGCGGTCACCGCGCCGGATGCGCCCAGGCTCATGTACTTCGCGTCCTCGCGGTGGCGCAGCCAGCTCGGCAGGATCGCCACCACCAGCGCCGACAGGTAGAAAAACACGAAACCCCAGTCGCCCAGATGGGCATCGATGAAGTTCTCCATCAGCCGCCCGAAGAAATACAGGGTGACCATGTTGAACAGCAGGTGCATGCCGTCGGCGTGCACGAAGCCGTAGGTGAGCAGGCGCCAGTATTCGCCGTTGCGCGAGATCGCCGGCGGCCACAGGATCAGCCGGCCGATGAGCTTCGGGTTGCCGAACGCCGCCAGCGAGACCAGGCAGGTCACACCGATCAGCACCAGCGTGGTCGAGATGCCTTCCACGCAATCAATGCCCGATCCGCCGCATGGGCGATGGCAGGCAACACGGTCGTGGATGGGCAATCGTCATGGGCTCATTCCGATTCATGGAAACAAAGCATGCTACAGGCACGCCGCGCGCGACGGATTTCTGGCACCCTGTCGAACCCGCGCGAGGCAACGCCATGAGCGATCCCATCTACCTGCAACTGGACGTGTTCGCCGACCGCATCGGCGGGGGCAATCCGCTCGGCGTGGTGCTCGGCGCGCACGACTGGGACAGCGCGACGATGCAATCGTTCGCCGGCTGGACGAACCTGGTCGAGACCACCTTCCTGCTGCCGCCCACCGACCCGCGCGCCAGCTATCGCGTGCGCATCTTCACGCCGACCCGCGAGATCCCCTTCGCCGGGCACCCGAGCATCGGCAGCGCGCACGCCGCGCTGGATTTCGGCGGCGTGCAGGCGCACGACGGCCGCCTGATCCAGCAGTGCGCGGCCGGCTTGCTGCCGGTGCGGGTGGAAGGCGAAGGCGAACGTCGCCGCGTGTTCGTGCAGGCACCACCGGCGCGCGTGCTGCACACCGGCATGGACGAGCCGCTGCTGCGCCACGTGCTCGGCGGGCTGGCACTGGGCAAGCTGCCGCCGGCCTTCGTCGAGGGCGGGCGACGCTGGTGGGTGGCCGAGTTCGCCAGCGAAGCCGGCCTGCGCGACTGGCACCCGGATCACGCGGCGATCCTCGCGCTGGCCAAAGCCACCGACAGCCTCGGCCTGTGCGCCTTCGCGCGCTGCCCGGGTCCTGAGTACGAACTGGTCGTGCGCGCCTTCCCGGCCGGCGTGGGCATCGTCGAAGACCCCGCCTCGGGCGCGGCGAACGGCCTGCTCGGCGCTTATCTGGCATGGCAGGAACCCGATGGCCCGTTGGCGCGCGGCTACCGCGTCAGCCAGGGCCGGGAGATGGGCCGCGACGCGCGCATCCGCATCCGCATCGAGGGCGACGCGATCTGGGTCGGCGGGCGTACGCAGACGGTGGTGATCGGCAGCACGCGCTGGAACGCGCGTGCGCGGACGGGATGAAGCCACGAAGACGCCGCGCTTGCGGCTGCGAGAACGATGGCATAGCCTGCCCGCGGGAGATGGCATTCTCCCGTTGTTCCAAACCGCCTCGCGGCTGATGATGCCTGTCGATCCGCCGGATCGTAGTGACGATCCGGTCGGTCGTTGCACGGCCAGCGGGCGCACCCGAACGATCTTCGGCTCCCGTTGTGCCCAATCTGGACACGACGGAGGACGCATGGCGTACGCAGGTTGGCTTTCCGGCTGGATCGGCATTTCCATCGGCGCGGCGCTGGGCGCGCTGCTGCGCTGGCGTCTGGGCCTCTGGCTCAACCCGATCTTTCCCACCCTGCCGTTGGGCACGCTTGTGGCGAACCTCGTCGGCGGCCTGTTGATCGGCATGATCGTCGAATACGCCGCGCTCAATGCCGCCTTTCCGCCGGCGCTGCGGCTGGCCGCGGTGACGGGATTCCTCGGCGGGCTCACCACGTTCTCCACCTTCTCCGCGGAGAACGTGAACCTGCTGCTGCGCGGCGAATACGGTTGGTCGCTGGCGCACATCGGCGCGCACCTGCTCGGCTCGCTGGCGATGACCGCCGCCGGCATCTTCATCGTCCGCTACTTCGCCACGAGGGCCGCGTCATGACTACATCCTGCGCACTGCGCTTCTACGTGCACGAAAACCGCAAATTGCACGGCATCCTGCTGTACGAATGGCTGCTGGAGAGTGCGAAAAGAAATGGCGTGCACGGCGGCTCCGCATTCAGGGCGATTGCCGGTTATGGCCGCCACGGTATCGTCCACGAACAGCATTTTTTCGAACTGGCCGGCGAGTTGCCGGTAGTGGTGGAGTTCCTGCTCGCCGACGCGGAAGCCGAGGCGATGCTGGCGCGGCTGCGCGCCGAGAAGGTGAGCTTGTTCTACTGCCGCTACCCGACCGAATTCTGCGTGCTGGATGGCTGACGGGCGCGGCGTCGGGGTCTAGGATGGTATCCATGACCCTGTATCGCACCGGCGAGCATGCCTGCGGGTATTTCCCGGAACGCACCGCCCGCGACCTGGTGCTCGACCCGCGCGACCCGGAAGTGGCCCGCGCTTATCCGCATGCCCTTTCGCAGGGCTACCGCCGCTCCGGCGGACACGTCTACCGGCCCAACTGCGTGGGCTGCAAGGCCTGCGTGCCGGTACGGGTGGCCGTGGGCGAGTTTGCCCCCGACCGCAGCCAGCGCCGTTGCCTGCGCGACAACGCGGACATCGTGGAGCGCATGGCCCTGCCGGTGCGCACGCCGGAGATCTTCGACCTGTATCGGCGTTATCTCGGCGCGCGCCACGCCGATGGCCCGATGGCCGATACCGACGAGGAGGATTTCGACCATTTCATCGCCAGCCCGTGGAGCCCGACGCGCTTCATGGAGCTGCGCCTGCACGGGCGGCTGCTGGCGGTGGCGGTGTGCGACACCACCGCCGAGGCGCTGTCGGCGGTGTACACGTTCTTCGATCCCGACCACGCGGCGCGCTCGCTGGGCACGCTGGCGATCCTGCGCCAGATCGCGTGGGCGCAGCGCAACGGGCGCCAATTCATCTACCTCGGCTACTGGATCGACGGCCACCCGAAGATGCATTACAAGTCGCGCTTCCGTCCGCTGCAGAGGTTCGATGGAGAAAACTGGCGGGAGATGTGACGGGCTGTGAAGTTCAGGCTATCGCGATGCCACGCCGCGACGCGAACGGCCACAGCATTCCCTCACCCGTCGCGCCTGCGGCGCGTCGGCCTCTCCCAAAGGGAGAGGCAACATGTCACCGACACGTCGCATCGTTTCACCGACACCTGACGTTGCCCTGGCCTCAACCTTCGACTTGGGATTTTTCGTCGCCGGCAGCACAAATTGGCTTGGCGCTGGGTGCCGCGGTGGCGGGTTCTGCTTTGACGGCGACCGCAGCCGTTGACCGCGCCGAGACCACCGTCTGCTCCTGCATATGCTGGAAACCGAACCCGGCGTCGCTGTGGCTGGATACCACCATGCGCACCATGTTGGAAGGGAGCATCAGTTCCACCTCGGCCTGACGGCCGTCGGCGGTGGTGCCTTCGATGGTCATCTCCACGAACGCACCGCCGGTATCGATTTCGCGGCACAGGATGCACAGCCCGCGCGGGGTCTCGCTCAGGTAGGGCTTGATCGGCTCGCCGAGGGCTTCCAGTGCGGCCGGGAACAGGAACACGGCATGCAGGGCGGTGCTGGTCATGACCGAATCCTCCTCAATCAGCCGGAACCAGTTCCACGCCTAACGCAGCCGCAGCCGCACGCGCCTTCGCCCGCGCCTGCTCGATGCTCTCGCCGCGCGCCAGCGTCACCGCGACGCGACGGTGGCCTTCCACCAGCGGCTTGGCGAACAGGCGCAGTGCGGTGTCCGGCTGCGTCAGCGCCGCATCCACATGATGGAAGCGTGGCACGCCGTGGCCGTGCGCGAGCACCGCGCAGGAAGCCGAGGGGCCATGCTGGGCGATGTTCGGGATCGGCAGACCGAGGATGGCGCGCGCATGCAACGCGAACTCCGACAGATCCTGCGACAGCAGGGTGACCAGGCCGGTGTCGTGCGGGCGCGGCGAAACTTCCGAGAACCACACGTCGTCGCCCTTGACGAACAACTCCACCCCGAACACGCCGTAGCCGCCGAGGTTGTCGGTCACCTTCAAGGCGATCTGTTGCGCACGCTCCAGCGCCAGCTCCGACATCGGCTGCGGCTGCCAGCTCTCGCGGTAGTCGCCGTCTTCCTGCAGGTGGCCGATCGGCTCGCAGAAGCGGGTGCCGTCGCGGTGGCGCACGGTGAGCAGGGTGATCTCGTAATCGAAATCCACGAAGCCTTCCACGATCACCCGACCCTGTCCGGCGCGGCCGCCGCGCTGCGCGTAGTCCCAGGCCGCGTCGATCTCGGCCGCCGTGCGCACCAGGCTCTGGCCCTTGCCGGAACTGGACATGACCGGCTTGACCACGCAGGGCATGCCGATGGCCGCGACCGCGGCACGGTAGTCGTCGAGGGTATCGACGAAGCGGTACGGCGAGGTCGGCACGCCCAGCGTGTGCGCGGCGAGGTGACGGATGCCCTCGCGATCCATCGTCAGCCGCGCCGCGCGCGCGGTCGGGATCACCTGCTGGCCGTGCAGGCGCTCGAGCTCGACCAGCGTCTGCGTGTGGATGGCCTCGAGCTCAGGCACCACCAAATGCGGCCGCTCGCGCACGATCAGTTCGCGCAGCGCCGCCGCATCCAACATGTTCAGCACATGGCTGTGGTGCGCGATCTGCATCGCCGGTGCGTCGGCATAACGGTCGGCGGCGATCACCTCCACCCCGAAGCGCTGCAGTTCGATCGCCACTTCCTTGCCCAATTCGCCCGAACCGAGCAGGAGCACGCGGCGTGCGCCCTTTGTCAACGGGGTGCCGAGAGTGACGGCAGCGGAAGTCGCGGTATCGGCAGGCGTCATGGCAACGCTCGATGGAGAAAACGTGAATTGTAACGGCAGCCGGCGCGAGCGCTGCGGGGACGGTGCATCGGGTGACCGCTTTGACATGAAAGACCACTTGACGCTGCCTCAGCCTGCCAGCACAGAGCGCTTCGCTCCTTCCCCCGCTTGCGGGGGATGAGGTGTGCTTGCGAACTGCCGGTGGTAGTTCGCGCGCCGAAGAACGTCCGGCAGGGTCGGAAGGCTGGGATGGGGCTTTTTCGCTAGCCAGCCCCCACCCCACCCCTCCCCCGCAGGCGGGGGAGGGGGTGTTATTGCAGGTTCTCTCATCCTCCGGAGTGCTGCCAATCAACATGATTGTCAGCACGCTTCGACCATGACGAAATCTCCCGCCCGCACGGGTGGATTGCCTACGCGCCGTTACATTGTTGATATTGTGATATCTTTTTGATATCTTTTATTCATCTCACATCATCCCCAACCCCCAACCCCCAACCCCCAACCCCCAACCCCCAACCCCCAACCCCCAACCCCCAACCCCCAACCCCCAACCCCCAACCCCCAACCCCCAACCCCCAACCCCCCAACCCCCAGGTACCGCCATGAGCAATCCCATCACCGAACGTTCCGTCACGTCCCTCCCCGGCATCCCCACCCTGCTCGCCCTGCTCGTCCTGCTGCTGGTGGATGGCTGGTTCGGCTTTCAGGGCGGCATGGCGAACGCGCCGATGGATGTCGTTGCCGCCGTCCTCGTCGGCATCGTCCTGCTCATCGGTTTCGGCGGTTTCTTCAACGTCGAGCCCAATCAGGCCGCCGTGCTGAGCCTGTTCGGCAAGTACGCAGGCTCGGTGCGCGAACAGGGCCTGCGCTTCGCCAACCCGTTTTACGCGGTGCGCAAGATCAGCCTGCGCGTGCGCAACTTCGAGAGCAGCAAGATCAAGGTGAACGAATTGCAGGGCAGCCCGATCGAGATCGGCGCGGTGATCGTCTGGCAGGTGGTGGACTCGGCCGAGGCGGTCTACAACGTGGACGACTACGAGAGCTACGTGCAGATCCAGTCCGAATCGGCGCTGCGGCAGATGGCCACCAGCTACCCCTACGACAACCACGACGACCCGAACGTGGTCTCGCTGCGCAGCCATCCGGCCGAGATCGGCCAGCACCTGATGGGCCAGCTCAAGGAGCGTCTCGCGCAGGCTGGCGTGGCGGTGAACGACGCGCGCATCAGCCACCTCGCCTATGCCCCGGAAATCGCGCAGGCCATGCTGCAGCGCCAGCAAGCCGACGCCGTGGTCGCCGCGCGCACCCGCATCGTCTACGGCGCGGTGAGCATGGTCGAGATGGCGCTGGGCCAACTCAAGGACAAGGGACTGGCCGACCTCGACCCCGAGCGCCGCGCGTCCATGGTCAGCAACATGCTGGTGGTGCTGTGCTCGGAGCGCCCGGCGCAGCCGGTCGTGAATGCCGGGACGATTTATTGAAAATCAGCCATGCCGCATGACGCCGATTTACAGAAAGCATTCTTCCGGCACACACAAGCAGGCCCCTTCCCCCGCATGCGGGGGAAGGTTGGGATGGGGGCGAACAAGCGCCGACGACCTCCCGACCAGACGTTGGACTCCACCCCCACCCTGCCCCCCGCAAGCGGGGGAGCAACTTCCCCTCATCGCCACCCTGTACACAACGAACAGTACACAACCAGATCCATGTCGCCCCCGCTGAATCCATGAGCGAAAAAAAGTCCTATCCGCTGCGCATCAACGCCGACGTGCTGGCGGCCATGCAGCGCTGGGCGGACGACGAGCTGCGTTCGCTCAACGCGCAGATCGAGTACGTGTTGCGCGAGGCCTTGCGCAAGTCCGCACGCTTGAAGAAGCCCGACGACGACGACACCCCGGCACCGTGAGGTGCCAAGCCTTCAGGAATCACGTCAT
Source organism: Pseudomonadota bacterium (assembly GCA_018242445.1). Classification (GTDB taxonomy): domain Bacteria; phylum Pseudomonadota; class Gammaproteobacteria; order Xanthomonadales; family Xanthomonadaceae; genus SZAS-103. The sequence continues at coordinate 49,855 of JAFEBW010000037.1, forward strand.
GAAAACCATCCTCCTCACTGCCGTGCTGGTTGCCCTTTCCAGCGCCATGACATGCATCCCGGCCATCGCCGCCCCGCCAACCACGGCGCAAACGCCGCAGGACAAGGCCCACATCGCCGCCGCCATTGCGATGCTCGATGACATGGATGCCGGCCACTTCGATGCCGTGTACGCGCGCTTCTCGCCAAAGATGGCCGCAGCTGCGATCGACGCGGCCAAATTGAAGGTGGCGTGGACTTCCCTGCCGCAGCAGTTCGGCGCATTCCAGCATCGCGGCAGCCCGCACGTGGAAACCGTGCCAGGCATGACCGTGGTGACCATCCCGCTGAATTACGCGCACGGCGTTTTGCTGGCACAAATCGCCACGGATCCAGATGGAAAAATTGCCGGATTCTTCATCAAACCTGCGCCACCGCCACCGCCGCAGGCGCGTGCCGACCTGCCCGCGCGCGAAGTGCACTTCGCACCTGCCGGTCGCAGCGAATTGCCGGGCACCGTGTTGCTGCCGGCAATCGGTAAAGCCGGCAAGGGCCCCTTCCCGGCGGTGGTGTTCGTGCATGGCTCCGGCCCCAACGATCGCGACGAGAGCGTCGGCGGCACCCGCGTGTTCGCCGATCTCGCGCAAGGGCTCGCCGATCGCGGCATCGCCTCGCTGCGCTACGACAAGCGCACCCGGGTGCATCCGGACGAGTTCACCGGCGCATATACCGTAGATGACGAGGTCACCGACGACGCGCTCGCCGCCGTGGCCTTCCTGCGCAAGCAGCCGGGCATCGACCCGCAGCGCATCTACGTCGTCGGCCACAGCCTGGGCGCGATGATGGCGCCACGCATCGCGCAGAAAGCCGGCGCCGAGATCCGTGGCATCGTGCTGCTGGCCGCACCGGCACGCCATCTCGAGGACATCCTCGTCGATCAGAACGCATACATGGCCAAGCTCGCCGGCAAGCACGATACCGAGACGGAAAAACAACTGGCCGAGTTGAAGGTGGCCGTGGCGGCAGTCAAGAAGATCGATGCGCACACGCCGCCCACGCAGAAATTCCTGCTCGATCAGCCGGCCAGCTACTGGCGCAGTCTCGATGATTACGACGACGTCGCCGTCGCGCGCACGCTCAAGCAGCCTTTGCTGATCCTGCAAGGCCAGCGGGACTTCCAGGTCACCGCGCCGGACTGGCAACGCTGGCATGCTGCGCTCGCGCACGACCCGCACGCGACGTTCAAGGACTACCCGGCGCTCAACCACCTGTTCGTCGCCGGCAAGGGCCCAAGCTCGCTGGCCGAGTACGCCACCCCGGCGCATGTCGATCCGCAGGCCGCCGCCGACATCGCCGCGTGGATCGGCGCACACTGAGCGAGCGTCCATCGTCACGACGCATCGGACACCATCGAGCATGATCCGTCGCTTCGAGATCGCCCCGCCCGCACGCGACCCGCGCCTGCTGGTCGGCGTGATGTTGCTCGTGCCGCTCGGCGTCATCCTGGCGCTGGTGTACGCGTTCGCCAAGCCGCCACCACCGGTCTTCCTGCCCTTGCCGATTCTGGCGATCGCGGCACTTCAAGCCCTGCTGGTCTCCCGCTGGATCGAGCGCATGGCGGTGGAACTGGATGGCACCTCGCTGCGCCTGACGGCCGGCAACGGCAAACTGGTCGTCGAAGCCGGCGACTTCGATATCGGCCGTGCGCGCGTGCTGAGCCTGGACGAACACACCGAGTACAAACCCTTCCTGCGCACCGGCGGCATCAGCCTCCCCGGATTGATGTTGGGATGGTTCCGCACGCGCTCGCTGTTGCGGCTGTTCTGCATCCTCACCGACCGCCGGCGCGTGCTGGCCTTGCCCCTGCGCGACGGCAAGCAGGTCGTGCTGTTGAGCCTGGAACGGCCGGACGACCTGCTCGCCGCGCTGCGCGATGCCCATGACCGCGCGGGGCTGCGTCGTTAAACGATGATGGTGGTTGGCACCACCCCGGATGATGAAAGAGTCCGCGCGAGTACTCCCCCCGCAGGCGGGGGAAAGGGCCGACTTCGGACAAGATCGTGCCGGGGAGAAAACACTTTCACGTTAAGCTATGTACATGCATCCCCGTGGGCAGCGCCTGCTCAACACCCCGCTCGTCGAAGCCATCCCCGCGTGGCTGGCGCGTGCGCACGGCAACGCCACCGCGCGGCGGCTGGCGCAATCGGAATGGCTGCTGCGGCGCAAGTCCGACGGGCGCTTTCTCGCGGCGGTGGCTGGCGCGACCGTGCGCTCATTGGATGCGGCAACCCTGCGCACCGATACCGGCATCGGCGCGGCGCTGGACGCCATCGCCCGCGATGCCGGCGTGGTGGTGATGCTCGATGCGAACGCGCCGTCGCTGGCGGCACTGGGTATCCCCGCAGATTACGGCGCACGCCACGGCCTGCAACCCATCGCCGAACCGGCCGAACTGGAATACGCAGGCCGCGACCGCTATCGACGCCCGCTCTGGCTGCTCGCTCCCGCATCGCGCGCGTGGTCTCGACTTCGCGCGGCGGCACTGGCCGATAGCGTGGCGCTGGATGCGATCTCCGGCTATCGCGGGCATGCGTACCAGTTCGGAATTTTCCAGCGCAAGCTCGCGCGCGGGCAGACCATCGCCCAGATTCTCACCGTGAACACGCCACCTGGTTACAGCGAGCACCACTCCGGCCTGGCCATCGACATCGGCACGCCCGGCGAACCGCCGGCCGAGGAAAGCTTCGAATCCACACCTGCGTTCGCGTGGCTCACGCAGCACGCCGCTCGCTTCGGCTTCACGATGAGCTACCCGCGCGACAACCCGCACGGCATCGTCTACGAGCCGTGGCATTGGGCGTTTCCCGCGCGCTAACGGATCAGTGGACTGGCTCCAGGGACGGATGCTCGTCGATACGTTCGCAACAACTGCAGACATGCCACCCCACCCCAACCCTCCCCTTCGCTAGCGCGAAAGGGAGGGAGACAAGCTTTGTACTCCTCCCCTTGCGTCAGCAGGGGGAGGTTGGGAGGGGGTTATTGATTCGGCCCTCAAATAGTCTGATACGCCGGCGTTCAACTTCTTTGCCCCTATCGCATCAGACCACAAAAACCACGCAAGACTCCTACTATTTATGGGTGTGACCTATAGAGAGGCACGCTCATTTACCCCTGTGATCTTGGAATGGGCTTCGCAGCAGGCACAGGCTTCGCAGCGTCCGCGATCCGCCACAGATACAGGCCGGCAAGCGTGCGGTACGGCCCCCAGTTTTCGCCGCGCGCGGCGAGTTGTTTCGGCGTGGGCATGGCATCGAGCCCATCGACGATCTGCGCGCCCTTGCGGATGCCCAGATCGTCCACCGGCAGCACGTCCGCGCGGCCGAGTCGGAACATCAGCATCATCTGCACCGTCCATGTGCCGATCCCGCGCACGGCGCTGAGCGCGGCGATGATGTCATCGTCGGCCATCACCGCCATCTGCCTCACATCGGGGATTTCCCCACGCACGGCGCGCGCGGCCAGATCGCGCAGGGCCAGCGTCTTGTTGCCCGACACGCCGCAACCGCGCAGCGCGGCATCGTCCACCCGCGCGAAGGAATCGGCATGCAGCAGCTTCGATGCGGTGGCGGCCTCGACCCTGCCGACGATGGTCGCCGCGGCCTTGCCGGAAAGCTGCTGATACAAGATCGCCCGCGCCAGCGCATCGGCGACATCGAAAGGCTTGCGCCAGCGCGGATCGGCTGCGACCGCCTCGACTTTGCGCATCCATTTCGCCAGTGCGCGGTCACGCTTGCGCAGATGCGTGTGTGCGACATCGACATCGAATCCGCGGCGGATGCGCGTCATCGCCCTCTCCCGTCTTGCCGATGGATACCCAATCAGGCGGCGTCTTGCCGCCTGCGCCGCCGACGCCAGGCGACGACCGTCACGACCAGCGACAGCAGCAGCGGCACGCCGAGGATGTCCAGCAGCTTCAAGCGCGTGCCGAGTTGCTCGATGCTGGCGTCGAGCTGGTGCTGCACGTCGCGCAGCTCGCTGCGCACGCGCTGGCGCTGCTGCTGGAATTGCGCGATCTGCGCGGTCGCGCGCGCATCGGCGGCCTGCGCGCCCTGCCCCGCCTTGCCGCCTTGCAGGCTGGCGAGCTGTTCTTCCATCGTCTTCAACTGCGCCTGCAACTCCTGTTGCTTGCCGCGCAGGCGGTCGTCGGCACGCTGGCGCATTTTTTCCACCCGCGTGAACGGCCGCACGAAACCCTGACGCGCGCGCAAGCCGATCAAGTCCGGCGAGCCGGCGAGGTTGTCCGCCGCATTGGCGATGAAATCGCCGTTGCGCGCGAACGGGTTGAGCAGGCGACGCCCGAAGAAATCCTGCGCGCGCACCCACAGGCGGTCGGTCAGCACGTCCGTGTCGGCCACCACGATCAGGTTCGCATCCTGCTTCGTGCCCGCAAGGTGATGCGCATCGGCGCGCGAGGGGAAGGCACTGGCGAGCTTGCCGGTGAAGCGCGCCGCGAGCACGTAGGCCTTGCCGGTGGCATGGAAACCGGCAGCCAGTTGCGCCGGATCGGTCTGCAAGCGCACGCGGTCGGCATCGGTCAGGTCGGCGTGAGTGGAACTCCACGCCAAGGGTTCCATCGTCAGCTTGCTGCCGTCCGCCAGCGACAAGGCCCCGACCGTGGAGAAGTTGAGCGAGTCCAGTTGCGCGGTGACCACGTCGTTCTGATCCAGCCCGTCCTTCGTCAATCCGATCATCACCGGGTTGGCGACCGGCTGTCCGGCGGCATTGGGCGTCTGCAGGGCATTGGCCGGGTCGCGCACGATCTTGCCGGGGTCGTAGTCGATGCCCCAGGCCTTGAACAATCGCGGCAGGTTCGAGGCCACCACCGGGGTGAGCCCGCCGCCCTCGGCCGGACGCGGCTGGCTGGCCGCGAGCGGATCGGATTCGGCATCCGGATCGACGAAGGCCAGCAAGCGGCCGCCGCGCATCACGAACTGGTCGATCGCGTAGGCGGTGTCCTCGGAGAGGTTTTTCGGGTGGATCAGGATCAGCAGATCGACATCGCTGCCGATGGACGTGGGGTTGGCCTCCAGCCTGCGCAGTTCGTAGGTCTTGGACAATTCCGAATCGATCGCCCAGCCCGACCGCACCTGCCCGCTGGCCGGGTCGAAGCCCGGGCCGTTGGGCAACGAGGACAACACCGCGAGCACCGGCTTGTGCGCGCCCGACAACGACACGATCAGCCGTGCGATGTCGTATTCGAGGAAGACTTCCTTGGCCGGGTCGAAAAACGGATCGATCGAACGCACGCCATGCGAGTTCGTCCCCACCAGGCCGAAATACACCGGCGCGGAATTCACCCCGACCGGCACCGCCTGCAGGCCGGCCTGCGCGGCGCTGTCCTCGGCGTCGGTGTAGGGCTGCGGGTCGATGGTCTGCACGCTGATCGTGCCATGCGAGCGCGACGCCATCTCCTCGACCAGTTCGCGCACGCGCTGCGCATAGGCCCGCAGCGCCGGCAGGTCGCGCATCGCCTTCCCGGAGACGAACAGTTGCAGGCGGATCGGCTCCTTGTTGACCGCCAGTATGTGCTCGGTGCCCGGCGAGAGCGTGTACAGGCGGTTGGCGGTCAGGTCGATGCGCGCGCCGCGCGGCAGCAGGCTGCTTGCGTACACCAGCAGCGCGAAGGCGAGGGCCAGCGCGCCAAGGAGGATCGGCAGGGGCAGGCGTCGGAACATGTCAGTCGGGTTTCCCGCGTTCGACCACCCACACGCAGGCCAGCAGCCACGCGGCGATCGCCATGCCGAAATACGCGATGTCGCGCAGGTCCAGCAAACCGCGCGAGATCTTGTCGAAGTGGGCGAGGAAACTCATCTGCGCGATGGCATCGGCCAGCGTGTAGCCCAGCAAACCGCGCGCGGCTTCCTGCACCAGCGGGTAGCCCATCAGCAGGAACACGAAGCACACCGCCGCGGTGAGGATGTAGGCCACGACCTGGTTGCGGGTCGCCGCCGACAGGCATTCGCCCACCGCGAGGAAGGCGCCGGCCATCAACCAACTGCCGAGGTAGCCGCCGAGGATCACGCCGTTGTCCGGGTGGCCCAGGTAATTGACCGTGAGCCACATCGGGAAGGTCAGGGCCAGCGCCACGCCGAGGTAGCACCACGCGGCGAGGAACTTGCCCAGCACCACCTGCGCGGTCGGCAACGGCAGGGTGAGCAGCAACTCGACCGTGCCGCTGGCGCGCTCCTCGGCCCACAGGCGCATCGCCAGCGCCGGCACGATGAACAGGTACAGCCACGGATGGAACACGAAGAACGGCAACAAATCGGCTTGCCCGCGCTCGTAGAAACTGCCGAGGTAGTACGGCAGCGCGCTGGCCGCCATCAGGAAGATCACCGTGAACACGTACGCGACCGGCGTGGCCAGATAACTGCTCCACTCGCGCCGGAACACCGCCCCCAACGCGCTCATGCCTGCGCCTCGTCGAGGGTGAGCGCGCGGAACACGTCGTCCAGACGGCCGCGTTCCACCCGCGCATCGGCATACGCCACGCCCAGCGAACGCAGGCGTTCGTCGACCGCCTCCAGCAAGGCCTGGCCCGGAGCCGCCCCCGCATCGGCGCCCGCCCCGGCGATCACCACCAGCCGGTCGCCCGTTTCCTCGGCTTCCACCGCCTTCACGCTCTGCATCCCTTCCAGCGCCGCGCGCGCGGCCACCGAATCGCCGACCGCGAGCGAGATCGCCCCGTGGTAGCGCGAACGCCGCTCCAGTTCGGCCGGGGTGGCATCGGCACGCAGGCGGCCGCGCGCGATCACGATGGCGCGGGTGCACAGCGCCTGCACTTCCTCGAGGATGTGGGTGGAGATGACGATGGTGCGCTCGCGCGCCATGTCGCGGATCAGCCGGCGCACGTCGTGCTTCTGGTTCGGATCCAGGCCATCGGTCGGCTCGTCGAGCAGCAGCACCGGCGGGTCGTGCAGGATCGCCGCGGCCAGCGCGACGCGGCGGCGAAAGCCCTTGGACAGGGTGTCGATGCGCTGGTGCAGCACCGATGCCAGCGCGAGCCGTCCGACCACCTCGTCGAAGCGTCGGCTGCGGATCGGGACCTCCATGGCGTGCGCGTCGGCGATGAAGGACAAGAACCCGCGCACCCGCATCTCGCCGTAGCTGGGCGCGCCCTCGGGCAGGTAGCCGATGCAGCGTTTCGCGGCCAGGGGCGCGGCCACCACGTCGTGCCCGCAAATGCTGGCGCTGCCGCTGGTGGGCGCGATGAAGCCGGCGAGCATGCGCATCGTCGTCGATTTGCCCGCGCCGTTGGGGCCGAGAAAGCCCAGCACCTCGCCCGGCGCGACCGCGAAATCGATGCCATCGACCGCGGTGAGGCTGCCGTAGCGCTTGCTCAGTAGGCGGGTCTGGATCATGCGGGAAGATCGCTGGTGCCCGTGGCCGCGTCAGTCCCCGGGCGCGGCCGCTCGCACGGTGTTGCCTGCGACCAGGCGTGGCGACGGAAGTTCCCGCCCGACGCGCGCGGCGTCGGGGCTTGGCATGGCCGGATCAGCGGCAGGCGCCTACTTGGCGCCTGCGGGCTTGATCGGCCAGTACGAGATGAAATCGCCGTCCGGACTGAACGAGGTGGCGATGCCCTTGTTGTAGATCTCGTAGGGGTGGTCGCTCAGCGACACCGAATGCACCACAGACCACGCCCTGATCTGCTCGCGGATCACCGACAACTGCGCCATGTGGCCGCTGTAGGTGGTGGTGACGGCCGTGCCGGCTGGCTGCTGCACGTATTTCACCGGATTGTTGCCGGTGGAGTTGTCGATCTTCACGTCCAGTTGCGGCGGCGGCGCATCGGCCGCGTCCTTGCTGCCCTTCTTGCGCACCGGCACGGCCAGTTCGAAGGCGTACACGTCGGCGCCGAAGTCGTCGGTGATCACCCGCAGCGGGCCTGCGGCCTCCAGGCCGTTCTTGTCCATCACCTGTTGCAGCCACTTCTCCTGCGTGGACATCGCCGACTGCAGTTCGGCGTTGTCGCGCTTGGCCTTGGTGGGGGCGACGAGCAGGTTCTCGGCCGGCGTCTTGACGATCTTCGGCGGCACCGCGAGATTGGTGTAGTCGAACTTCGGAATGCTGTTGATCAGGTTGCCGAGCGAATTGAGCGAGGCCTTCATCGGGTCGCCCACGCTGCGGCTGACGTACAGGCCGGCGTAACGGCCGAACAGGTTCCAGCCGTAATCCACGTAGTATTCCTGGGTGATCCGCACCACCTGCTTCTGCAGGCCGATCCGTTCGAAGGTGAAGACCACGCGCTTGTTGTCGCCGTAGTCGCTGTTGTTGACTGCGATGTCGATCTTCTTGCCCGGATCGATGGCGGTGATGCGCCAGGTGCCGCTGCCGACCAGCCCCTTGGTGGAGGCGTAGTCCACCTGCGCACCCACGCCCATGTCGGGGCCGGAGAGGTTGAAGGTGGCGCGCGCGTCGCCCAGATGCGCCGGCGACCAGTCCTTGTAGCGGCCGAACCCGGACATCAGGTCGAACACCACCGGCAGCGGCCTGCTGGTGTCCACCGATTGCGTCACATAGCGATGCGAAGGCAGCAGGGCGCCGACCAGCACGAAAATCACCGCCACGATGGCCACGGCGATCAGAAATTCAACGTAACGAATCATTCGCGGTCTCCAGGGAACGGGCTTTCGCGGCGCGCCCGATCCTCGGCGGCCGTGCACACACGAGGCGACCCCGGCCGTCGCGCATGCGCAGGGGGCAATCCTAGCAGGGAACGGCGCGGGCGGGCAGCCATCCGCCATGGATTTCCGCGCGTGCCGACGCGGCCCGGCCCGAACCGGCCGCCGGCGAGGCGCGCAACACCCCTCCCGGCGATCACACCAGGCCCAGTTCGAACGCCTTGAGCACCGCGCGCGTGCGGTCGCGCACGCCGAGTTTGGAAAGAATGTTCGAGACGTGGTTCTTCACCGTGCCCTCGGCCACCTTCAGGGAGCCGGCAATCTCCTTGTTGGAGAAGCCGCCCGCCATCAGCCGCAGGATTTCGGTTTCGCGCTCGGTCAGCGGGTCGGGGCGATCGAGGCTGACGAAGGCGTTGTTCATGTGCTCCAGCCCCGACAGCAGGCGCTGGGTGACCGCCGGCTGCACCAGCGAGCCGCCGTCGGCGACGGCCTGGATCGCGCCGACGAGTTGTTCGAGCGAGACATCCTTGAGCAGGTAGCCGCGCGCGCCGGCCTCGATGCCGGCGAGCACCAGCTGGTCGTCGTCGAAGGTGGTGAGGATGATCGTCGGCGGCAGCAACTTGGCGCCACCGAGCGCGCGCAGCGCCTCCAGCCCGGACATGCTGGGCATGCGCATGTCCATCAACACCACGTCGGGCTTGAGGTTCGGGATCAGCTCGACCGCCTGCCGGCCGTCGGCGGCCTCGCCGACCACCTCGATGCCTTCGGCCAGGGCGAGCAGGGAGCGGATGCCCTGCCGCACGAGGGTTTGATCGTCCACCAGACAGACGCGGATCATGCGCGGTTCTCCTCGACCAGGGCAGGATGATGCTCGAAAGCGACGGGCGGCGTCATGCGGGTTTGTCCATCGGCAAGGAAAGGGTGAGTGCGAAGCCCGACCCGTGGCCGGACTTTATCTCGACCGAACCGGCGTGCTGGCCGACACGCTCGCGCATGCCACGCAAGCCATTGCCCAGCGCCGGATCGGACGCGCCGCGCCCGTCGTCGCGCGCATTCACCTCGATGCGCCCATCGACCACGCGAAACTCCAGCCACAGATTCATCGCCTGCGCGTGGCGCATGGCGTTGGTGATGATCTCCTGCGCGCAGCGCAGCAGCACGTTGGCCTGCTCGGGATCTTCCACGCGGAAAGGCTCGGGCATCGACAGGTGGATCGTCGGCGCATGCACGCCCTCGGTGAGCGTGCGCAGCGCGGTGCCCATGTCCACTGCGCCGTCCTCGCGCAACTGGCTCACCGCCTCGCGCACGTCGGTCAGCAACAGCTTCGCCAGCGTGTGCCCCTGGCGCACGTGCTCGAGCACGCGGCCTTGCGCGAGGTGGCCGGCCACTTCCAGATTCAGGCTCAGTGCGGTCAGGTGGTGACCGAGCAGGTCGTGCAGTTCGCGCGAGATGCGCATGCGCTCGGACAGGCGCGTGCTCTCGGCCAGCAGGGCGCGGGTGGCGCGCAGTTCGTTGTTGAGCCGGCGCTGCTCCTCGCGCGCCTGCGCCTGATGGCGGGCGACCAGCGCGGTGATGAAGGTGAAACTCGAATACCCCACGAAGAGCATGGCCTGCAGCACCGCTTCACCGGGCTTGAAGCCTTGCAGCACGAAGATCGGGATCAGCGCCACGTGCTGCAGGAGCAGCCACGGGATGCCCACCGCCAGCGGTAACAGCCAGGGCAGCACACCGGCCAGCACCAGCAGCAGGATGCCACCCAGCCCGCTGCCGGAGAAATGGCACACCGCGATCGCGCTGGCGGTGAGCACCAGCAACAACAGTGCGTCGTACCAGCGCGGGCGGCGCACGCCCAGTTCGCGGGTCACCAGCCAGTAACCCACGCCGAAGGCCTGGTAGGAGATCAGCCACCAGCGGAAATTGAACTGCGCGGCGGCCTGTTCCAGCGCACTCTGGGCGGACAGATTGGAGGAAGCGAGCAACAGCGGTATGCCCACCATCGCCCAGGTGAACAGGCCGGCGTAGCGCAGCAACTGGGTCGGGCTGACACGGGTGAACATGGCAGCATCCTAAAGCAGTGCCGGGCGGCGCGAACCGGCCTGAAGTCATGCCCTCATCGCCGCCGCCCCAACCACAAGATATTGTGCATTTTGACTGCCGGATGTGCATAATACGGTATCGACGGGGGTGCGCATGGGGCGCACGCCCGCCCGCATGGGAACGATCTGCATGGGCTGGGGGGCTGCGTGAGGACGATCGTCCGCGACGTGCGCGAGCAGGATCTGGAATCCGTGCTGGCGCTGAACAACGCCGCCGGTGCCGGCATCCTTCCCATCGACACGCAACGGCTGCGTTTTTTCTGGGAGCACGCCGTGTATTTTCGCGTCGCCGAACGCGAGGGCGGGATCGCCGGCTTCCTGATCGCGCTGGGCGCGGATGCGGACTACGAAAGCCCGAATTTCCTCTGGTTCCGCGAACAGTATCCGGATTTCATCTACATCGATCGCATCGTGATCGCCGGCGCGCATCGCGGCGAAGGGATCGGCCATGTGTTTTATGCCGACGTGCAGAGCTTCGCCGAGGTGCGTTCGCAGCGGCTGACCTGCGAGGTGTTCGTCACCGGCCACAACGACGCGGCCCTGCTGTTCCACGGCGGCTTCGGCTTCCGTCAGGTCGGCCAGCAGGTTCAGCCGGGCTCGGGCTTGCGGGCTTCCTATCTCGTCAAGGATTTGTGCAGCTTCCCGTGGGTGCGCGATACCTACCTGCGCGACGGCGCGGGCGGCCTGCCGGACGTGGACTGGCTGCATGCGCGCCATACCTGCTCAACCCACGCAACACCCTCGCAGGCGCAGCACTGACATGGCCGCACCCATACCCGACTACGAGCAGGCCGGCGAGCTGAAGATCGGCCAGGTCGGCATCGCCAACCTGCGCATCCGCACGCTGGATGTCGAGCGCCTCGTCGGCGAGATGCGCGAACGTGTGCAACGCGCGCCCAAGCTGTTCGAACGCGCCGCGGTGGTGCTGGATTTCGGCTCGCTCAGCCGCTGCCCGGATGCGGCCGCCGCGCGCGCGCTCGTGCAGGGCCTGAAGGATGCCGGCGTGCTGCCGGTCGCGCTGGCGGTGGGCACCTCGGAAATCGAGAAACTTTCGCGCGAGATCGGCATGCCCCTGCTGGCCAAGTTTCGTGCGCAATACGAGCGCACCGGCGAGGCGCACGCCGCCGCCGCACCGGCGCCGGCACCCGCGGCGGCCGAGCGCGCCCCCGAACCGCCCCGCCCCGTCGAACCCGTCGCCGCCGTCGAAGCCCCCGCACCCGCCCGCGCCGCGCCTGCCGCGACCACGCCCGGCCAGCTCCTGGTCGAGCCGGTGCGTTCCGGGCAACGCATCTACGCCCAGCACCGCGACCTCACCGTGTGCGCTGCCGTGGGTGCCGGCGCGGAAGTCATCGCCGACGGGTCGGTGCACATTTACGGGCCGCTGCGCGGACGCGCGCTGGCAGGGGCCACCGGCGACACCCATGCGCGCATCTTCTGCCGCGAATTCCACGCCGAACTCGTGGCGGTGGCCGGAAACTACAAGGTCATGGACGAGATCCCGGCCCACCTGATCGGCAAACCGGTACAGGTGTGGCTGCACCAAGACAAACTGCACATCGAGGAACTGACCTGATGACCACCGAGACCCAATCCCCGATCATGGATCCCATCTCCCAGTCCCACAGCAGCGGCACAACGGCCGATCTGGCGGACGCCGCCCCCGTCGCCACCGCGCCGGAACCCGTCCCGCAACCTGCCCCGCCCAAGCCCGAACGCAAGCGCCTGGCCGAAGTCATCGTCGTCACCTCCGGCAAGGGCGGCGTGGGCAAGACCACCACCAGCGCCAGCATCGCCTGCGGGCTGGCCCGCGCGGGCAAGAAGGTGTGCGTGATCGACTTCGACGTCGGCCTGCGCAACCTCGACCTCATCATGGGCTGCGAGCGTCGCGTGGTGTACGACTTCGTCAACGTCATCCACGGCGAATGCACGCTGCGGCAGGCGCTGATCAAGGACAAGCGCTTCGACAACCTGTACGTGCTCGCCGCCTCGCAGACCCGCGACAAGGACGCGCTGACCAAGGACGGCGTGGAGAAGGTTCTCGCCGACCTGGGCGAGGACGGTTTCCACTACATCGTCTGCGACTCGCCGGCCGGCATCGAGAAAGGCGCGTTCCTGGCCATGTATTTCGCCGATCGCGCGATCGTGGTGGTCAACCCCGAGGTCAGCTCGGTGCGCGACTCCGACCGCATCCTCGGCCTGCTCTCCAGCAAGACCTGGCGCGCCGAGAAGGGCCAGAAGGTCAAGGAGCACCTGCTGCTCACGCGCTACAGCCCGGCACGCGTGGAAAAGGGCGACATGCTCTCGATCAAGGACGTGCAGGAGATCCTCGGCCTGGAAGTGATCGGCGTGATCCCCGAAGCACCCGAGGTGCTGCAATCGTCCAACTCGGGCGAGCCGGTCATCCTCGCCGCCGATTCCCATGCCGGCCAGGCCTACGACGACGCGGTGGCGCGCCTGCTCGGGCAGCAACGCGAACTGCGCTTCACCACCATCGAGAAGAAGGGCTTCTTCTCGCGCCTGTTCGGAGGCTGAGCATGGGACTCTTCGACTTCCTGCGTGGCAACAAGAACAAGAACACCGCCTCGGTCGCCAAGGAGCGCCTGCGCATCATCGTCGCGCAGGAGCGCAGCTCGCGCGGCACGCCCGACTACATCCCGATGCTGCGGCGCGAACTGCTCGAGGTGATCCGCAAGTACGTCAAGGTCGATTTCGACGCGGTCAAGGTCGATCTCATCAAGGAAGGCGACCACGACGTGCTGGACATCTCGGTGGCGCTGCCGGAGAAGGCCGAACTCGCGCCCGAGCCGGTCGCGGGGTGAGCCGGGGTTTTCGCGAAGCACTGCTTCGCGCCGGCGAACGCCTGCACACGGATGTGCAGGCCGGGCAGCGCCGCAGGGATGCATCCTCGCGAGGCGCACGCACGTCGATGGATCGACGTGCTTCATCGTCATGCTGACGTTGCACGACATCGGTTTCGATGCGCCGTCCGCCCTGCTCGGCCGCCACGGGCTGCGGCTGGTGCGCGTCGATGAGGGCGCGCCGATCCCCGGCAGCTACTGGGGCGAACCCGAGGCCGGCGTGATCGGCTGCGCTGTGTACGCGCGCGCCGACACGCCCGTGCATTCGCTGCTGCACGAGGCCTGCCACCTGATCGTGTTGCCGGCCGAGCGCCGCATGCGGGTTCACACCGACGCCAGCGACTCGATCGCCGAGGAAGACGCCACCTGCGCCTTGCAGATTCTGCTCGCCGACGAACTGCCCGGCGTGGGTGCTGATCGGCTGATGGCTGACATGGACGCCTGGGGCTACAGCTTCCGGCTGGGTTCGGCGCGCGCGTGGTTCGAGCGCGATGCCGAGGATGCCTGCGCATTTCTCGTGGCGCGAGGGCTGTTGGCGCGGGCCGGGAATGCCGTCGAAAAAGCCGGGCAGCGGCGCTTCCATTTGCCGCCGGCGGCTCCATGACGAAGCCCGGCGACCGGGAACGTGCCTGAGTCATCGCGTTTGCCACACAGCACGAACCCGATCACACCCGCATCGCGTCTTCCATCACGATTTTCTGGCGATTCTGCGGTAGCCGTCACGTTTTCCTGGCGTCGATCGGCGCAGCCTCGGCGCATCGTTCCGCCGTCCCGTTGCCAAGCCGGAGGTGTCCCATGAGAACGATGGCAGCCCCGCGCCAAGCCCGCATCGCCTTTGCCGTCGCCACGCTTGCGGCGGGCATCGCCCAGGCCGCCAATGCGCCCGTCACGATCGCCGTCGACGCCACCGCCAACCGCCACGCGATCAGCCCCTTCATCTACGGCGTGGCTTTCGCGCCGAGCAGCGCCGCCCTCAAGGATCTCGACGCACCGATCGACCGCTACGGCGGCAACGCCGCTTCCAGCTACAACTGGCAGGCGAATGCGACGAATCATGCGGCGGACTGGTACTTCGAGAGCATCCTCGACGGCACCGGGGCCACCGCCGGCGCGATGGGCGATGCGTTCATCGCCACCAGCAAGGCCGGCAACGCGCAACCCGCCATCACCATCCCGATGCTCGACTGGGTGGCCAGGGTCGGCAGCGGCGGCGCCAAGCTGGCGAGCTTTTCGCAGAAGAAATACGGAGCGCAAACAGGTGCCGACTGGCAGTGGTTCCCCGATGCCGGCAACGGCGTCCTCGCCAGCACCGGGCAGAACGTCGTCGGCAACAATCCCGCCGATGCCAGCACGCCCAACAGCGTCGCCTTGCAGAAGGCGTGGGTCGGCCACCTCATCGCCCGCTGGGGCAACGCCGCCCATGGCGGCGTGACGTACTACATCCTCGACAACGAACACAGCATCTGGCAGGGCACGCATCGCGACGTGCATCCGGCCGGCCCGACCATGGACGAAATCGGGCAAAAGATGCTCGCCTACGGGCACATGATCCGCACGGCCGATGCCGGCGCGGTGATCTTCGGCCCGGAGGAATGGGGCTGGGACGGCTATTTCTATTCCGGCTACGACCAGCAGTACGCCGCCGCGCACGGCTGGAACGGCGTGTACCCGGATCGGCAGAAGCACCAGAACATGGATTACATGCCCTGGCTGCTGCAACACATGTATCAGGACCAGCTGGCCACCAAGACGCGCGTGCTCGACGTGTTCACCCTGCACTACTACCCGCAGGGCGGCGAGTTCAGCGACGACGTCTCCACCGCGATGCAGTTGCTGCGCAACAAGTCCACGCGCTCGCTGTGGGATCCGAATTACGTCGACCAGAGCTGGATCGGCGACAAGGTCAACCTCATCAACCGGATGAAGTCCTGGGTCAACGCCTACTACCCGGGCACGAAGATCGGCATCACCGAATACAACTGGGGGGCCGAGGGCTACATCAACGGCGCCACCACGCAGGCCGACATCGACGGCATCCTCGGCTGGCTCGGCGTGGACTACGCCACCCGCTGGACCACGCCCGACGCGAGCACGCCGACGTACAAGGCGATGAAGATGTACCGCAACTACGACGGCCATGACTCCGGCTTCGGCGACACCTCCGTCTCCGCGACGGTGCCCAACCGGGACAGCCTGTCCGCGTGGGCCGCCGTGCGCAGCAGCGACGGCGCGCTCACGGTCATGGTCATCTCCAAGGTGCTCTCCGGCACGACCCCGGTGACGATCGATCTGGCGCACTTCACCGCCGCGGCCAAGGCGCAGGAATGGCAACTCACCTCGGCCAACGCCATCACGCGGATGACCGACGCGGGCGTCGCCTCGGGGCACCTCTCCGTCAGCGTGCCGGCGCAAAGCATCAGCCTGTTCGTGATACCCAAGGGCTGATCGGCCGCTGCACCTCAAAGATCCCTGGCCACCCGCAAGCCGGCAAACCCACCCCGGCGATCGCTCCCGTCACCCGCCCCGCCGCTTGCCGCAATACAGCCCGTGCAGGGTCTGGACGATCTGCCGCGCCGGGCCATCGGGCAGCGCGTAGTACACGTTCTGCGCGTCGCGCCGGGTTTCCACGAGACCGTCCCCGCGCAGCACCGCCAGATGTTGCGACAGCGCCGACTGACTGAGGTCGAGCCTGGCGTTGAGCTCGCCGACGTTGCGCTCGCCCTCCACCAGCATGCACAGGATCAGCAGGCGCTTGTCGTTGGCCAGCGCCTTGAGCAGGCGCGAGGCGTCGCCGGCATGCGCGCGCATGCGTTCGACGCTCATCGCTGGCTTGGCGGTTCGGCGCGGCATCGGCGGCAGCATGCAGGAAGGCGGCGCGAAGGTAGCACGCGCCCTGTCGATGACGCCATGCCGCCACGGCCCATGCTCGTTGGGGGCCGCCGTTACCAGGGTGGCATGATTCATTTTCATATCAGTTGACACTAATATAAGTTTATCCTAATGTAAAGGGCAGGCCGGCGTCGCCGCGGCAGGCGCATTGCGCTTTCGATGCCACCTCGGCACGGCCGCATCCATCCCAGCGATCCCATCCATCCAACAGGAGTACGCCATGAGCCTCGAACGCGCCGTGATGGCCTTTGCCGGCAGCATGATCCTGATCAGCCTCGCGCTGGCCCACTTCGTCTCGCCGTACTGGTTGTTGCTGACGGTTTTCGTCGGCTTCAACCTGATCCAGTCCAGCTTCACCGGCTTCTGCCCGGCGGCGATGATCATGCGCAAGCTGGGTGTGGGCCGCGGTGTCGCGCCAAGCTGTACCTTCCGCTGAGTCTGTCGGAGCGATCGATGCGCCTGATTCCTGTCCTCGCCCTGGCTGGCGTGCTCGCACTCACGGCCTGCGGACGCAGCGGCAGCCCGACTGCCGCGACTTCGCCGCCGCCGCTCGATACGCTCGTCGTGCATGCCGACCGCGCCGCCTCCGGGCGCAGCTGGGACGGCACCGTGCAGGCCGTGCAGCAGGCCGAGGTGTCGGCGCAGACCAGCGGCCGGGTGCTCGCGGTGGAAACCGACGTGGGCCACCGCGTCGCCGCCGGGCAGGTGCTGGTGCGGTTGACCGCGGTGGAGCAGCAATCCGGCGCGAACGTGGCGCGCGCGCAGTTGCAGGCCGCGCAAGCGGCGGCGACGGAGGCGGAAACGACCTATCAGCGCTATCAGGCGCTCGCCCAGCGCCAGCTCGTCTCGCGCCTGCAACTCGATCAGTTGCGCACCGCCCGCGATGCCGCGGTGGCCGCGCGCAACGCCGCGCAGGCACAGGTGGCCAGCGCCGGGCAACAGGCCGATTACACACTGGTGCGCGCGCCGTTCGCCGGCGTCGTGCAAGCGCGCTCGGTGGAGCCGGGCGAAGCGGTCGCACCCGGGCGCGCCCTGCTTTCGATCTACGCGCCCGGCGCGCTGCGGGTGCAGGCGCAGATCCCCGAGTCGGATGCGCAGGCGCTGCGCGGCACCGCGCAGGCGGCCGTCGTGCTCGCCGATGGCCGGCAGGTCGAATCGACCGCATTGACGGTGTTCCCGGCCGGCGATCCTGCCACCCACAGCGTGGGCGTGCGCGCCGTGTTGCCGGCGCTGGCTCCGGCGCCGCAGCCGGGCACCACCGCGCGCATCGTCTCCAGCCTGCCCGGCGACAGCACCGCGTTGTGGGTGCCGCGCACGGCGCTGGTGCAACGCGGCGAGGTGAGCGCGGTGTACGCGCTCGTCGATGGCTGGCCGCAGTTGCGGCAGGTTCGCGTCGGCCGCGAACTCGGCGAGCGCGTCGAGGTGCTGGCCGGCCTGCGCGATGGCGAGGCGATCGCGCGCGATCCGGTGGCCGCCTTGCAGGCGCTGGCGCAGCATCGCGAACAGGCTGGCAGCGGCCATGACTGAACCGCATCTGGGCATCTCCGGCCGCATCGCCGCCGCCTTCCAGGGCAACCCGCTCACCCCGCTGCTGGCGATACTGGCCTTGTTGCTGGGGCTGGCCGCGGTGCTGGTCACCCCGCGCGAGGAAGAGCCGCAGATCGACGTGACCATGGCCAACGTGTTCGTGCCCTTCCCCGGCGCGGGCGCGCGCGAGGTCGAACAGCTCGTGGCCACGCCGCTGGAGCAGAAGCTCGACCAGATCGCCGGCGTCAAGCATGTGTATTCGGTCAGCCGCCCCGGCATGGCCATCCTCACCGTCGAGTTCACCGTCGGCGTGCCGCGCCAGACCGCGCTGGTGCGGCTGTACAACGAGGTCTATTCCAATCAGGACTGGATCCCGCCCAATGCCGGCATCGGCCCGCCGCTGGTCAAGCCCAAGGGTATCGACGACGTGCCGGTGATGAGCCTGACCCTGTGGACGGACGATCCGCAGCGCAGCGCGCGCGACCTGGGCGAGGTGGCGCACACGCTGGAAACCGAACTCAAGCGCATCCCCGGCACCCGCGACATCTACACCATCGGCGCGCCAGATCGCGTAGTCGAGGTGCGCCTCGACCCGGCGCGGCTGGCGGCCTTCAACCTGAGCGTGCCCGACCTAGCGCAGGCCCTGCAGGCGGCCAATGCGGTGCGCCAGATCGGCGATCGCATCGGTGGCGATCGCGCGCTGCCGCTCACCGCCGGAGCCTTCCTCGCCAGCGCCAACGACGTCGCCGATCTGGTGATCGGCATGCACGACGGCAAGCCGGTGCGCTTGCAGGACGTGGCGCAGGTGCATGCCGGCGCCGACATCCCGTCCAGCTACGTCTGGTTCAACACGCCGGCCGGGCGCACCGGCCCGAAATCGGGTACCGCGCCGGCGGTGACGATCGCGATCGCCAAGAAATCCGGCAGCAATGCCGCCGACATCACCCGCGCGGTGCGCGCGCGGCTGGCGCAGTTGCAAGGGCAGATCGTGCCGCAGGGCGTGCACGTGGCGGTCACCCGCGACTACGGCCAGACCGCCACCGACAAGGCGCTCAAGCTGATCGAGAAACTCGTGTTCGCCACCGCCTGCGTGGTGCTGCTGGTGGGGTTCACGCTGGGCCGGCGCGAGGCCATCGTGGTCGGCGCCGCGGTGGTGCTCACGCTGGCACTGACCTTGTTCGCCTCCACCGCGATGGGCTTCACCCTCAACCGCGTCTCGCTGTTCGCGCTGATCTTCTCCATCGGCATCCTGGTGGACGATGCCATCGTGATCGTGGAGAACATCTACCGCCACCTGCAGCGCGGCGATTGCAGCCTGCGCGAGGCCATCCCGCCGGCGGTGGACGAGGTCGGCGGGCCGACCATCCTGGCCACCTTCACGGTGATCGCCGCGCTGCTGCCGATGGCCTTCGTGACCGGGCTGATGGGCCCGTACATGCGCCCGATCCCGATCAACGCTTCGGCCGGCATGCTGCTGTCGCTGGCGGTGGCGATGATCGTGACGCCGTGGTTGTCGCTGAAGCTGCTGCGCCATCACGACGGCAGCGCGCCGGTGGCGGCTGCGCACACGCAGGCCGCCAGCGTGCCGGAAGCGCCCACTGGAAATGCAGCTCCCGCCACCGGCGATGCCCTCTGTGCAGTACCACCAGCCTCGCGCCTGCACCGGTTGTTCGGCAGCCTGCTGCGGCCCTTCCTCGATCCCGTCCGCGGCGCACGCCGGCGGCTGGCCCTGTTCGCCGGCATGCTCGGATTGGTCGTGCTCGCCGGGCTGCTGGTGGTCGCCGGTGCGGTGGTGCTGAAGATGCTGCCCTTCGACAACAAATCCGAGTTCCAGGTGGTGCTGGACATGCCCGCGGGCAGCACGCTGGAGGACACCAACGCGGTGCTGGCCGAACTGGCACGCGCGGTGGACAAGGTGCCCGAGGTGGTGGACGTGGAAGGCTATGCCGGCACGTCCGCGCCGATCAATTTCAACGGCCTCGTGCGCCAGTACTTCCTGCGCAATGCCAGCTACATGGGCGATCTGCAGGTCAACCTCGTGGACAAGCACCTGCGCTCGCGGCAAAGCCACGCCATCGCGCTCGCCTTGCGCCCGGCGCTGGCGCAGATTGGCGCGCGCCACCACGCCTCGGTGAAACTGGTCGAGGTGCCGCCCGGCCCGCCGGTGCTGGCGCCGTTGGTGGCGGAAATCTACGGCCCCGACTACGCGCGCAGCCAGCAGATCGCACGCGCGCTGGAGCGGCGCTTCGCGCATACGCAAGGCATCGTGGACATCGATACCAGCGTGGAGGCCGACGCCCCGCGCGCAACCCTCGTGCTCAATCGCGAACGTGCTGCTGCATTGGGCATTTCTCAATCCGCCGTCACCGAAACCCTCGCCGCCGGCATGCAGGGGCTGGATGCCAGCTACGTGCACGATGGCGCTTCCAAGTTCCCGCGCCCGATCCGCCTGCGCCTGCCGGCTTCCGAGCAAGCCAGCACCGACCGCCTGCTGGCGCTGCGCGTGCGCGGCGGCAACGGGCAACTGGTGCCGCTGTCGGAACTGGTGCAGGTGCAGCGCGCGCACTGGGACGATGCGATCTGGCACAAGGATCTGCTGCCGGTGGTGTACGTCACCGGCGACGACGCCGGCAAGGTGGACAGCCCGCTGTACGGCATGTTCGACCTCGTCGGCCAGCTCGAGCGCAACCGCGTGGATGGCGTGCAGCTCGCACAGACCTTCATCGCCCAGCCGCAGGACACCTCGAGCTTCGCGGTGAAATGGGACGGCGAGTGGCAGATCACCTACGAGACCTTCCGCGACATGGGCATCGCCTACGCCGCCGGCATGCTGCTGATCTACCTGCTGGTGGTCGCGCAGTTCCGCAGCTACCTCGTGCCGCTGGTGATCATGGCGCCGATCCCGCTGACGGCGATCGGGGTGATGCCCGGCCACGCCCTGCTCGGCGCGCAATTCACCGCCACCTCGATGATCGGCATGATCGCGCTGGCCGGCATCATCGTGCGCAATTCCATCCTGCTGGTGGACTTCATCCGCCTCGCGGTGGCCGGCGGCCAACCACTGGCCGCAGCGGTGGTGGAGGCCTGCGCGGTACGCGCCAAGCCCATCGCCCTGACCGGCGTGGCGGCGATGCTCGGCGCGCTGTTCATCCTCGACGACCCGATCTTCAACGGGCTGGCGGTGTCCTTGATCTTCGGCATCCTCGTGGCCACCGTATTGACGCTGGTGGTGATCCCGCTGCTGTACTACGGCCTCGCGGTGCGTGCGACGAAAGCCACGATCCCCGCTGCCGCGTTCAACCCGCCGGGATCGGCAGGATCTCCATGATTTCGACACCCTCGCCGGGGAACATCATGAAGTGTGGATGGCCGAGGAACAGCCGCGCGGCGGCTTCCTGGGATTCGGCGCGGACGACCATGTAGGCCGACAGGTTGTTGCGGATGTCGGTGATGCCCTGCCGATCCACGAGTTTCGTGCGACTCAGCGGGCCGCCCATCTCGACGATCGCCCCCGCGTTGTCGGTGGCCCATTGCTGCCACGCCGCCATCCCCTGCGCAAACTGTTGCTGGCGCTCGGCTTCCGGCAATTCGTGCCACGCGGCCATCGCGCTGGGCGAGCCTGTGCACATGGCGAGATAGTTTTTCATGGCGCGCTCCGGTCGGCAGTTGGAGCGGCGAGTATAGGGCGAACGGCGGCTCGCGCCACGCGCCGCCATGCACCGATCCCCAGCGTCGGAATTTTCCTACACGCCATCGCGGCTCTTGCCGATAGGACGCGCTGGCGGCACGCGCCATCCTGCTTGCGCCAGGGATGCACCGCGCGACAGGGACGTCGCCTTTCCAACGACACGGATGAGGCTCGGCCATGACGATCTCCACGCAGACGCAGCACCACACCTGTCCGCCACCTGCTCGCGGCATCTCCCTGATCGAATTGCTGGTGGCGCTGGGCATCGTCGGCGTGTTGTCCGGACTCGCCATACCGGCGGTGAGCGGCGCGGTCGCCGCGACCCATGCCATGCAGGCGCGCACCGCATTGATGGCCAGTTATCTGTCCGCCCTGAATGGCGCGGCCATCGCCAATGCCCGCGCGACCCTGTGCCCCAGTCCCGACGGACAACACTGCGCGGCTGGCACGGACTGGAGCCAGGGCTGGATCGCCTTCGTGGATGCCAATGGCGACCGCGAGCACCAGCCCGGCGAGGCCATCCTTTCGCGGCAGGGCGCATTGCCATCGAAGGTGCGCCTGCATTCGACGCGAGGCCGCACGCGCATCGAAATCCAGCCCGCCGGCAGTGTGGCCGGCTCCAATCTCACCTTCACCGTGTGCGATGCGCGTGGCCCGAAGCGCGCGCAGGCGTGGGTGTTGAGCAACAAGAGCACCCTGCGCGTGGGCACGCCAACCCCCGAGGCGATCGCGGAAACTTGCACGCCGTGACGCCGCATCGGGAATAAACGGCTGCAAAAAAGCCGCCGGCGCGATCCAGATTGGATCGCCGACCATCGACCGCGCACATGATGGATCGGTGGCGACGATGTGCCTTGGCCGGTCATGGCAAGTGCGGATTCCACGAGCGCCGATGGTCGGCGTAACGCCGGCAACGCCCCGGGTGATGCATACTCGCCCGCCGGCCTGTATGATGCCGGGTTCACCGTCCATCCTTTCATCCGCATTGAGGGATATACCACCCGTGAGCAGCCATCTCTTCACTTCCGAATCGGTGTCCGAAGGCCACCCGGACAAGGTCGCCGACCAGATCTCCGACGCCGTCCTCGACGCCATCCTCGCGCAGGACAAGAACGCCCGCGTGGCCTGCGAAACCATGGTCAAGACCGGCGTGGCGATCGTCGCCGGCGAGATCACCACCACCGCCTGGGTGGACATCGAGGCGCTCACCCGCAAGGTGATCAACGAGATCGGCTACACCAATTCGGATGTGGGCTTCGACGGCCACACCTGCGGCGTGCTCAACCTGATCGGCAAGCAGTCGCCCGACATCGCCCAGGGCGTGGACCGCAAGAAGCCCGAGGAACAAGGCGCCGGCGATCAGGGCTTGATGTTCGGCTACGCCTGCGACGAAACCGACCTGTTGATGCCGGCGACGATCTACTACTCGCACCGCCTGGTCGAGCAGCAGGCCAAGGTGCGCAAGGCCAAGAACTCCAAGCTGCCGTGGCTGCGTCCGGATGCCAAGTCGCAGGTCACCCTGCGCTTCGAGGACGACCAGATCGCCGGCCTCGATGCCGTCGTGCTCTCCACCCAGCACGACCCGTCGGTCAAGCACAAGGATCTGTACGAGGGCGTGTACGAGCACATCCTCAAGCCGGTGCTGCCGGCGGCGTGGCTGAAGGCGCTGCCGAAGAACAAGGTGCACATCAACCCGACCGGCAAGTTCGTGATCGGTGGCCCGGTCGGCGACTGCGGTCTGACCGGCCGCAAGATCATCGTCGACAGCTACGGCGGCGTGGCCCGCCACGGCGGCGGCGCGTTCTCCGGCAAGGATCCGTCGAAGGTCGATCGCTCGGCCGCGTACGCCGCGCGCTACGTCGCCAAGAACATCGTCGCCGCGGGCCTGGCCCGCAAGTGCGAGATCCAGGTCAGCTACGCCATCGGCGTGGCCGAGCCGACCTCGATATCGGTCACCACCTTCGGCACCGGCGCGATCGGCGACGACAAGATCGAGAAGCTGATCCGCCGCCACTTCGACCTGCGCCCGTACGGCATCGTCAAGATGCTCGACCTGATCCACCCGGTGTACCAGTCCACCGCGTCCTACGGCCACTTCGGCCGCAAGGCCGTGGAGCAGACCTACCACTGGGACGAGGTCGAGGGCGGCAAGAAGGTCAAGAAGTCCGAGACGGCCACCGCGTTCTCGTGGGAGAAGACCGACCGCGCCGAGCAACTGCGCGAGGCGGCGGGGCTGAAGGGCAAGAAATAAGGCTCGCCTTCAACTCAAGCGATCGCAACGGGCAGCTTCGGCTGCCCGTTGTCGTTTGGCGTATCCCCTGCCGCCGGGCATGCACCCGGTCGATACGGATCCGCGAGGCGATCGCGAGACAATGGCGGGCATCCACCGCGAGGTTCGCCATGACGCCCGATTCCCACCATCTCACCCGCCTGATCGCCGCCCTCGACTACGCCGCGCAGCAGCACCGCGACCAGCGCCGCAAGGGCGCGGAGGCTGCGCCCTACATCAACCATCCGATCGCGCTGCTGCGCATCCTCGCGGTCGAGGCCGGCATCGAGGATACCGACGTACTCGCTGCGGCGGTGCTGCACGACGTGATCGAGGATTGCAGCGGGGAACATCAGCAGTTCATCGCCCAGCGGCGCGCCGAGATCGGCACGCAATTCGGCGCGCGCGTGCTGGAACTGGTGGAAGCGGTGACCGACGACAAGGCGCTGCCGAAGGCGCAGCGCAAGCAGGCGCAGGTCGAGCACGCCGCCCATCTGCCGCGAGAAGCGAAGCTGGTCAAGCTCGCCGACAAGACCGCCAACGTGCGCGACATCGCCAGCAGCCCGCCGAAGGATTGGGAACCGGCGCGTATCGCCGCCTATTTCGACTGGGCGCAGGCGGTGGTCGATGCCATGCGCGGCACCGACGCGAAGCTCGAAGCGCTGTTCGATGCCGCGCTCGCGCAGGGACGGCAGGGGCACTGACCCGCGCCGAACCGTGACGGATCAAGCCAGCTTGCGCAGCATCCGCGCGGGCAGGAACAGCAGCTCGTGCAGCAACTCGAACACCCCGCCCACGGCGATGCCGACGAGGCGGAATGGCAGCATCAGCAGCCACACGAGCGGATACAGCACCAGCGCCAGCAAGGCCACCGGCCAGCACACCACGAACAGCAGCAGCCACAGCAGGAAGGTCATCATCGAGGAACCTCCGGGCGATGACGACACCATAGGGGCAATCCCACGGCAAACAAGTGCCGGCGGTCATGCCGGCCCGAAACCTGCGTGCATGCATCCGAATGCCGTCAGGGCTTCCGGGCTTTCAGCGTCGCCAGATACGCGACGATGTCCGCCCGGATTTGCGGGTCGTCGACGCGGTAACCCATGCGTTGCCCAGGAACGAGCTTCTCCGGATCGGCGAGCCAGCGATCGAGCAGACGCGCATCCCAGACGATGCCGCTCCTGCGCAGCGCAGCGCTGTATGCAAACCCTGGCACGCTGCCCGCACGCCGGCCGACGACGCCGGCATGCCGCGGCCCCACGCGATCGCTGTCCACCGAGTGGCACGCGCCGCAGCGCGCCTCGTATGCCTGCTGGCCGCGCAGGGCGTCGCCTCCGGCCCATGCGGTGCCGACGCACATCCATGCGACGGCCAGCAGCATCGCGCGCATCTCAGCCTCCGAAACTCAGCGCCTGCGTCGGCAGCGGCCGGCCCAACGCCTGCGAGAGCGCCGTCCAGTGCATCGTTTCGTCCGCCGCCAGACGCGCGGCCACCTGGCCGAGATGGTTGTCGCGGAACGATGGGATCACGCCCAGATAGGCGTTCGCCGCACCCAGCTCGAGCCGTGCCGCCAGATTCAGCACGTCGTTCTGGCTCTTCAACGCTGCGGCATTCAGCCCCTTGGCGTAGTCGTCCAGGGATTTTTCAGCCACCGGTTTCCCGCCGAGCTTGCGGATCGTCGCGACCAGCGCGTCGCGATGCGCCTTGTGGTGCGACTGGAAGGCCACGGCCACGCCCAGCACGGGCTTTTGCAGCAGGCCGCTGCCGGCGCCGAGTTGGTACGCGTTGATGGCCTCGTGCTCCAGGCCCAGAGCGACGTTGAGGATGCCCACGTCGGCCTCCATCGACGCCGACGTTTGCGCAGCCGCGACGCTTGCGCCGCCCAGCAGGCTCACGGCGGTGGCCGAGAGTACGACTTGACCCGAACGCGCGAGAAAGTGCCGGCGGGCGGGGATGATGTCCGATTGCATGTCCAGCTCCTTTGCGGATTGGCGGTAGTGCCGTGGATGGATACGGCGGGATCGACGATCCGGATGCAATGGCGTGTCCTGTCCGGTCGGTTCAGCGCGCACGCAATGCAACCGGGCCCTCCAGATGCCTGCGCAGCCCGCTTTCGCCGGCACGCATCACGCCGTCGTGATTCCAGCGGAACACCGGCGCGAGCAGCGGCGCCAGCCAACGCATCCAGGGGCGGGTCAGGCGCACGCGCCAGACGTAGGTCACGTCGGTGAAGCCTTCCCCGCTGCGCAGCAACCAGATGCCTTCGCCGACGAGTTGGCCGCGCGAGAGTCCGCGCAGACGACGATGGCGCAGCGACTCGACCGACTCGACCTCGATCGCCAACCGGTACGGCAGCCGGGTCGACCAGTCGATCCTGCGCACGCTGCCGACCCCGTCCTCGCCGCCGTCGTGCAGGGTCTGCACGCGTCGCACGTAGGGCCACCAGCGCGGCCAGGTCGTCGGATCGGTGAGAGCCGCCCAGACACGATCCACCGGCGCGCGGATGCGCCAATGGCTGACCAGATCGAAGTGGGCCGAAGGCCTCGTTCGATCCGGAGCCGAACCACTGGATGTGCCCGGCGCAGGCCCGCCGCGCGGATAGCCACGTTTCTCGATGTCGTGCTTGTCTTCCAATGCCGCAGCGCGTACTTCGCGACGGATTTGCGCTTCCAGCAGCGGCTTGATGGCACGGCCCACCAGCGGCAACAAGGGCAGGCGGACGCGGATGTTCACCTGCGTGCCGATCCGCGGCCCTTCGTGCCTGGTTGCGAAACTGAAATCCAGCATCGCCCCGCGATTGAATCCTTCCACGGATCGGTCGTGGATGCTGCCGTCCGCATCGATGCTGCGTTCGAACACGTCGCGCTGGCGGATGCCCAGCAGGCGCACCTCCTGCGCGAACCGCGCACCACCAGGCCGCCGCTGCAGCACATCGAAGCGCAGCCGCGGATGCACGTTGCGGGCGATGTGGTGATCCAGATCCGCGAACTGGCTGCTGACGACATCCACGGGAGCGGCGATCCACTGGCTGTGATTCACCTCGGCATAGCGTGTCATGCGGCGACTCCGGCAGCGGCGACTGCCTGCCCTTACGCACGATCCGGCGATCCGGATGCACGCGGGAACCCGCATGCATCCGGGATCGCGTTTCCAGCGTATCCGTGTCATCGTCGCCCGCACCGGGCGCCTGCTTGCCGCCGTCCGGCGGGACGAACGCCGCGCCATGCCCGCACTTTCGACCGAGCTTCCGCCATGAATGCCGCACCGCGAATGACCCGTGTCGCCGACCACGAAGATCCGATCGCGAATCTTCCGCAAGCACCCCCGGATGCGGGATCGCACTTCGGCGACCCGCCCGCAGACGCCGACGCGCCGCATGGCCCGCATGCAGATTCGGATCGTGGGCAAGGTTTGTCGGCGACGCTCGCGGACGAACAGTTGCGCGCATGGATCGCGGCCATCGCGGTGCAGGACGAAAGCGCGCTGGCGGCGCTGTACGACGCCACGGTCGGGCGCGTGTTCGGGCTGGTGCGGCGCATCGTCCGTGCCGTCGCGATCGCCGAGGAGGTGGTCGAGGATGTGTATTTCCAGATCTGGCGGCAGGCCGCCCGCTTCGACCCCGGGCGCGGCAAGGCGCTGACCTGGCTGTTGTCGATCGCGCGTTCGCGCGCGATCGACGCGCTGCGGCGCGAGGCGCGTTTCCAGGGTGAGGATCCAGACGCCGGCGCATGCACCGAGGCTGCCGACCACGCCTCGCGGGACGCCGACGAACTGCTCGATCTGGCGCGCCGCCAGGCCGACCTCCACCAGGCGCTCGCCCTGCTCGGCGACCGGCCTCGACAGCTGGTGTCGCTGGCCTTCTTCCGCGGGCTGAGCCATGAGGAGATCGCCCGCCACACCCGCATGCCGTTGGGTACGGTCAAATCGCAGATCCGGCGCGCGCTGCTGCTGCTGCGCGAGCTGCTTGGCGAGGGGACCGCACCGTTTCCGGGCTCGTGAACCTGCCGGATCGTGCGCTGCCAGCACGTTCATGCCTCATTCTGGAGAATCGCACCATGCCGTCCCGCCCCTTGCCGTACCGCATCGATACCGCGCCCGATCCGGTCGACCGCGAACTTGAACCCCTGCTGGGAGAGCCCATCGCGAACGCCTGTGCCGATTCCTCCATCGACGATGCCGTCGGCCCGATGCGCGCCCGGCTGTTGCGCCGCGTAGAAGAATCGGCCGCCGCGTCGCGCCGCATGTTCACCGCCCGGCCGCATCGCATGACCACCGAACAACTGGCCCCCGGCGTGTTCGCGCGCACCCTGTACACGGCTCGCGAAAATCAGGCGCGCCGTCCCGGCGAGCCTGTGCGCGTGCGCCTGGTCGAACTGCGCGCCCATACGCGCCATACAATTCCTGCCGCCGGATGCAACCGCGAATGGCTGGTGCTCGACGGTTCGGTTCGCCTCGATGGCGAGCACCTGCGGTTGCGGGATTACCGCTTGGATTCGGACGCAAACGCCGCTTCGCTGCTGGAATCGGACGAGGGTGCGACCTTGTTCCTGCGCGAATGCCATTTGCAGCAGGCTGTGCCCGCCAGAACCATCACAGTGCGCGACGCGGATGCAGGATGGCCGGAGTTCGCACCCGGCATCTGCCGCCGCGTGCTGTGGCAGCATGAAGGACAGGCAGCGATGCTGTACTGCGCACAAGCCGGAGCGTCCATTCCGCTGCACAGCCACGGCCATGACGAGGAATGCCTGATGGTGCATGGCGAGCTGTTCCTGGACGACCTGCTGTTGCGACAGGGCGACTATCAACTGGCCCCGGCGGGTTCCAGCCACCACACCACGGCCACCGACACCGGCGTGGTGATTTATGCCCACGGCGACCTCGACCTGCAGTTCATTCCGGCGCCGGCATGACGATGCCGCAGGCGAGCGACGCTTCGCGCGTTCCATCCTTCCATCGCGATTCCGCGATATAATCGCCACCTTCCCCGCCGAGGGGCGCTGCAAACCTTGCCGTTTCTTGCGAGTTCAATCGCAAAAGCCCGCACATCGTCAGTGCGGACTTTCCACGAAACAGCGGGAACAGGCTCGGCGGGACGATCCGGTTTTCGCAACCGCGCCCGTTCCGAAGCGCATCGCGCATGCGCATTCCCAACGCACGGAGATCCCCCATGAACGCCATCGCCAAAGACGCCATCGCCCACGACTACAAGGTCGCCGACCTCAAGCTCGCCGACTGGGGCCGCAAGGAAATCGACATCGCCGAGCACGAGATGCCGGGGCTGATGTCGATCCGCCGCAAGTACGCGCCGGCCAAGCCGCTGGCCGGCGTGCGCGTGACCGGCTCGCTGCACATGACCATCCAGACCGCGGTGCTGATCGAGACGCTCAAGGATCTCGGCGCGCAGGTGCGCTGGGCCTCGTGCAACATTTTCTCCACGCAAGACCACGCCGCCGCCGCGATCGCCGCGTCCGGCACGCCGGTGTTCGCATGGAAGGGCGAGACGCTGGAGGAATACTGGGACTGCACGCTCGACGCGCTCACCTTCCCGAACAACCACGGCCCGCAGCTCGTCGTCGATGACGGCGGCGACGTGACCCTGCTGATCCACAAGGGCTACGAGCTCGAAAACGGCAGCGACTGGGTGAACAGCCCTTCCGGCAACCACGAGGAGCAGGTCATCAAGAACCTGCTCAAGCGCGTGGCGAAAGAGCGCCCGGGTTTCTGGCACGGCGCGGTCAAGGAGTGGCGCGGTGTCTCCGAGGAGACCACCACCGGCGTGCATCGCCTGTACCAGCTCGCGCAGGACGGCAAGCTGCTGGTGCCGGCGATCAACGTCAACGATTCGGTGACCAAGAGCAAGTTCGACAACCTCTACGGCTGCCGCGAATCGCTGGCCGACGGCCTCAAGCGCGCGATGGACGTGATGCTCGCCGGCAAGGTCGCGGTGGTGTGCGGCTACGGCGACGTCGGCAAGGGCTCGGCGCACTCGCTGCGCGCGTACGGCGCCCGCGTGGTGGTCACCGAGATCGACCCGATCAACGCCCTGCAGGCGGCGAT
Source organism: Pseudomonadota bacterium (assembly GCA_018242445.1). GTDB lineage: Bacteria > Pseudomonadota > Gammaproteobacteria > Xanthomonadales > Xanthomonadaceae > SZAS-103. Next base: position 79,901 of record JAFEBW010000037.1, read on the forward strand.
GGAAGGCTTCGAGGTCAACACCGTGGAGAGCACGCTCGGCCGCGGCGACATCTACGTCACCACCACCGGCAACAAGGATGTGCTCACGCTCGCGCACATGCAGGCGATGAAGGACCAGGCCATCGTCTGCAACATCGGCCACTTCGACAACGAGATCCAGGTCGATGCGCTGTACGCCTCGGGCGCGAAGAAGACCAACATCAAGCCGCAGGTGGACAAGTACACCTTCGCGGATGCAAACGGCAATGCAGGCAACAGCATCTTCCTGCTGGCCGAAGGCCGCCTCGTCAACCTCGGCTGCGCGACCGGCCACCCGAGCTTCGTGATGTCCAACTCGTTCTCCAACCAGACGCTGGCGCAGATGGACCTGTGGGCGAACAAGGACACCTACGCGAAGAAGGTCTACATCCTGCCCAAGAAGCTCGACGAGGAAGTCGCGCGCCTGCATCTGGAGAAGATCGGCGTGAAACTGACTCGCCTCACCGACGCACAGGCCGCCTACCTCGGCGTGAACGTGGATGGGCCGTACAAGGCCGAGCACTATCGTTATTGAGCAAGACGTCAGCCGTGAGCGGTGAGCGGAAGACCGCCAGCCAACGTCACCATCACCACGATCTGGATGTCTGGAAGGATGCGATGGGTCAAAGTCGATCCAACCTGCGTGTCCTCATCCGCCCTTCGGGCACCTTCCCCCGGAGGGGGAAGGAGAAGAAACATCTCCCTCCGGGAGAGGTCGACGCGCCGCAGGCGCGGCGGGTGAGGGAATTCAGTGCCCGGCCATCGCTCATGCACGGGTGGGTGATGCCACACGTTGTTCTTGCGTAACCAGTGATTCAGCCGGGATCGGACAGACGAAACCAAGATCCAGAGCATTGCCCACACAGGGGTGACGGGCAGACGTTTATTGCCCCGCGAAGCCCCTTCCGTACCAAGGAGTCGCGATGACCGCTCACCGCTCACCGCTCACCGCTCACCGCACCCCCATTTCCTTCGAGTTCTACCCGCCCAAGACCGACGAGCAGCGCACGCAGTTGCGGCGCACCGTGGCCAAGCTCAAGCCGTGCGCGCCCGATTACGTGTCGGTGACCTTCGGCGCCGGCGGTTCCACGCTCAGCTACACGCCGGAAATCGTACGCGAACTGCGCGACGTGCACGGGCTGGACGCCGCGCCGCATGTGTCCTGCATGGGCGGCACGCGCAAGGAGATCGCCGACCTGCTTGCGCAGTACCAGGCGATGGGCTGCCGGCGCATCGTCGCCCTGCGCGGCGACCTGCCCTCGGGCATGGCCAGCTACGGCGACTTCCGCTATGCCAGTGAACTGGTGGAATTCATCCGTCGGCAGTTCGACGGCTTCTTCCACATCGAGGTGGCCTGCTACCCGGAGACGCATCCGCAGGCGCGCGATGCGCATCTGGACGTGCGCCATTTCGTGGCCAAGGTGAAGGCCGGCGCGGACGGCGCGATCACCCAGTATTTCTTCAACCCGGATGCCTACTTCCGCTTCGTCGAGGAAGCACGTGCGCACGGCGTGACCATCCCGATCGTGCCGGGCATCATGCCGATCTCGCAGTATTTCCAGTTGCGGCGGTTTTCCGAACTGTGCGGCGCGGAGATTCCGCGCTGGATCGGCAACCGGCTGGAGGCCTACCGCGACGACGTGGATTCGATCCGCGCCTTCGGCGCCGAGGTCGTCGCCGGACTGTGCCGTCGGCTCATCGAAGGCGGCGCGCCGGCGTTGCATTTCTACACGCTCAATCTGTCCAAGCCGACCCTGGCGGTGCTGGAGCGCTTGGGCTGACGGGCAGGGTGGCTGGCAGTCCATCCACCCCCGAGGATGAAGGCGATCACCGTACCGAAACTCCCTCCCCCGCTTGCGGGGGAGGGTTGAGCGATTGCCGTATCTGTACACGGTATCGGATCGAAACTCCCTCCCCCGCTTGCGGGGGAGGGTTGGGGTGGGGGCTGATGCGCGACACAAGCGACCCCCAACGAGTTCTACCCCGCGCCGATGCGGGTAAGCTGGCGGCATGCGCCTCATCATCGCTCTCGTCGTGTTGCCGGTGGTGGCGATGCTGGCGATCACGCCGGCCCATGCCAAACCCGGCGACATCAACCGCTGTATCGGTATGGATGGGCGCGCGGTCTTCACCGACCAGCCCTGCGAGCAGATCGGCGCGACGGTTCGACCAACCGCTCCCGACATTTCCGGCTCCAATCGCCTGACAGGATCCACGCCGACGCGCGTGCATGTACGCGATTGCGCGCGCACGCTGCCGTCGCTGGTCGCGGGCGTGCAGGCCGCGCTGGTGGCGGGGGACGTGAACCGCCTCGCCGCTTACTACCAATGGACGGGCATGGGCGCGTCCAGCGCCGATGCCACGCTCGACCGTTTGCAGGCCATCGCCGCACGGCCCTTCGTCGGCGTGCGCTTGCTGCGTGCACGCGCAGCATCCATGCGCGATGTCGCGGCACCGGCCAACGACGCATCCCCGACGATGACGGTCAACGCATCGCCGAACACGGCATCGTCGAACACCATCTCGCTCGACAACGCCACGCCGGCGGCGGCCACCGGCATCGCCATCGACCAGACCCGCTCGCCGAGCGACCCCACGCCGGTACGCACGGTGCTGTCGGTGGGCTCGTACATGGACTGCTGGTGGCTGAGTTTTTGACGGCCCGGGTTGTTCGGCAGGTGCGCGCTGGCGCATCATTCACGCTGGAATCGCCGGGAGCCATCGCATGAGCCACAGCCATTACCCTTCGCACATCTGGCACAACGGCGCGATCAAGCCCTGGGCCGAGGCGACCACGCATGTGATGGCGCACGCGATCCATTATGGCTCGTCGGTGTTCGAGGGCATCCGCAGCTATCCCACGCCGGAGGGGCAGAAGATCTTCCGCCTCGCCGACCACCTCAAGCGCCTGTATGCCTCGGCGAAGATCTACGACATGCAGATCCCCTACGCCATCGAGGAGATCGCGATGGCGTGCCGGCATGTCATCCTCGCCAACAAGCTCGATCGCGCCTACATCCGTCCGGTTGCGCTGCGCGGGCTCGGCGGCTTCGGCCTGTCCGCCGAGTGCCCCACGGATGTCGCGGTCGCGGCCTGGCACATGGGGCCGTATCTGGGCGCCAGCGCGCTGGAGGCGGGCATCGACGCCTGCGTGTCGAGCTGGCAGCGCTTCGCGCCCAACACCATCCCGGCCGGCGCCAAGGCCGGCGGCAATTACCTGTCCGGGCAGTTGATCGCGCGCGAGGCGCGGCGGCTGGGCTTCGGCGAGGGCATCGCGATGGCATCCACCGGATTGCTGTCCGAAGGCGCCGGCGAGAACCTGTTCCTCGTCTTCGATGGCGCCCTGCACACCACGCCGGTCAGCGCCGCCCTGCTCAACGGCATCACCCGCAATTCGCTGATGACGCTGGCGCGCGCCGATGGCATCGAGGTCGTCGAGCGCGACATCCCGCGCGAATACCTGTACCTGTGCGACGAGCTGTTCATGTGCGGCACCGCCGCCGAGATCACCCCGATCCGCTCGGTGGACGGCAAGCCGGTCGGTCACGGCAAACCCGGGCCGGTCACGCATCGCATGCAGGAGCTGTTCTTCGGCCTGTTCGATGGGCGCACGCCGGATCGGCACGGCTGGCTGGAGGATTGCTGAGGGCCAGCCGTTCCGCGATGGGGAATCGGCACGTCGAGCAGCGTCGTCCTAACCGCCCTGCTGGAACGTCAGCGTCGCCACCGCGCCGCGGGCATCGGTGCGCGGGGCGATGGCGACCTGCCAGCCATACAGTTCGCACAACCGGGTGACGATGGACAGGCCGATGCCGGCGCCCTTGGTGCCGGTGGAGGTGGTGCCACGGAAGCCGCGCTCGAACAGATGCGCCGCGTCCTCGGCGCTGATGCCGGGGCCGGTGTCGAACACCCGCACGCAGCCTGCTTCCACCTGCACCAGCACCTCGCCCTCGGCGGTGTACTTGCAGGCATTGCCGATCAGGTTGCCGATGGTCACCGACAGGATGGCCTCGGGTGCCGCCACGCTCGCCTTCGCATCGCCCTGCGCGCGCAGGCTCACCGGCTTGCCGGCCAACTGCGCGCGGCTGGCGTCGAGCAACTGGTTCACCAACTGCAACAGGTTCGTATCGCCGGTGCCGCGCTCGTTGCGCGAGAGCATCAGCAGCGCGGTGATCAGGTGGGTGCTCTGCTGGGCGGCGCGGTCGATGCGCTGCAGGCGCTGGCGCATCTTCTCGCTCATGTCCGGATGGGCCAGCATCAGCTCGGTCGCGCCCTGGATCACCGCCAGCGGCGTGCGCAGCTCGTGGCTGACATCGGCGTTGAATTCGCGGTCGCGCCGCACGAGGTGGGTGAGGCGCTGCGCATAGGCATCCAGCGCGGCGGCGAGCTGGCCCACCTCGTCGTCGAGGAAGTGCGAGGCCAACACGTCCGGCTCGCCTTCGGCCGACAGCGCGTTCACCCGCCGCACCAGCTCGGTCACCGGGTGCATCACCCGCCGCGAGAGCAGCACACCCACCAGCAAGGCCAGCGCGGAAAACACCACGACCAGGCCCACCATCGCCCACGCGAAGCGCTGCTGGCTTTCGTGTTCCTGCGAGTACTCGTAGGCGAGGAAGAACCAGTACTTCGGATCCTTGCGCACCACCAGCTTGTAGATGCGCTGGCCCGTGGGCGTGGTTTCCTGCAATTCGTGCACGCCCGAGGGCAGGTCGCGCCACGCCGCCGGCACGTTGCCGATCTTGTTGATGCCGTAAACGTAGCCGGTGATCTTCTCGAACGGCACGCCCACCTTGTCGGGGCTGGCGTAGAAGCCATCGGCGTACTCGTCGACGTTCTTCACCAGCGCCTGCCCGATCACCTTGTTCTCCACGCTCTGCCGCAAAAAAACCGTGGCCGAGGCGATCAGTGCCGCCAGGCCGAAGCCCAGCAACAGGAAGGACAGGATGATGCGGGTGCGGAGCCTACGCCGGTACAGCATCGGGATCGGCGATGCGGTAGCCGATTCCGTGGCGGGTCTGGATCAGCGCCTTGGGGAAGGGCTTGTCCACCGCCTGGCGCAATCCGTGGATGTGCACGCGCAGGCTGTCCGAGTCGGGCAGTTCCTCGCCCCAGACACGGGTTTCCAGCTCCTGCCGGGTGACGACGGCGGGCGAGGATTCCATCAGCGATTGCAGGATCTTCAGCGCGGTCGGATTGAGCTGGAGCAATTTGCCGCCGCGCCGCACCTCGAGGGTGTCGAGGTTGTATTCCAGGTCGGCGACCTCGAGCACGCGCGCCTGCGGCCCCTTGCCCCGGCGCATCAGCACGGACAGCCGCGCATCCACCTCCTGCAGGGCGAAGGGCTTGACGAGGTAGTCGTCGGCCCCGGCGTCGAAGCCTTCCAGCTTGTTCTCCAGCGCATCGCGCGCGGTGAGCATCAGCACCGGGGTCTGCTTGCGCGCCTCGTGGCGCAGCTTGCGGCAGACCTCCAGGCCGTCCATGCCCGGCAAGTTGAGATCGAGCACGATGGCATCGAAATCGTTGACCACCGCCAGATGCAGGCCGGTGACGCCGTCGGCGGCGAAATCCACGGCATGCCCGCGCTCCTCGAGGAAGTCCCCGAGGTTGGCGGCGATGTCGTTGTTGTCCTCGATCACCAGGATGCGCATGGCCGTGGCGTCCGTCCGTACCCTCAGTTGGTCTCGACCTTGCCGGCCTGCGCCGCGTTCTGCGCCTCGATCATCTCGCGCTTGCGCTGGGCGACCGTCTTGCAGACGTTCTTGGGCAGGTTGCTGCCGATCTGCGCCACCCGCTCGCAGACCACGCGGCTGTCGGCCGCGCCCTTGTCGAGCGCCGTCACCACGACTTCCTGATCGTTCACCATCGCCACCTGCTCGGCGTCCGTCAACTGGCCGTTGGCGGCAGACTGCCAGCGTTGCTCCATGCGCTCGAGCGTCTCGTTCACCTTCTTCTGGTCGGCGGCGCTCATCTCGCCATACTTGCCGCCGGCGGTCATTTCCTTGGCGACCTGCGTGCGCTGCGTCTCGAACTGCGGATGGGTCCACAAGCCCTGGATCGCATCGCCGGCCATTGCCGAGCCCGCTGCCATGGCCAAGCCCGCCACCCAAACCAAGCCCCATTTCATCGTTCCGACTCCTGATCGTCCGCAGCATGCGGGGAGGTGATTGTGCCAGAGCACTTCCGCACGCGCATATGCCATGCGTTGGCGGGTTGGGCTTCCTGCCAAAAAAATGTCCAGGGAGACAGTCGCTCGCGACCATGCTCGCCTGGACGGAAGGTAAAGCCCCGATTACCGTAATCTGCGAGTCACTGGACGTGTTGCGAGGAGTGGCGGCAGAGCTACAGTCCGGCCAGCCTACGACCGCCCGTGTTAACGCATGGTTAAGATTTTCTGAACGGCATGCGATTTCTTTTGTTTTCAATCACTTGTCTTTATCCACGGCAGCTCGCCTTCGCCGCCTGAGCACCCGCTGGGCCATGTAATCGACGATTTCGCCGGCCACGTCGATGCCGGTGGTGGTTTCGATGCCCTCCAGCCCCGGCGACGAATTGACCTCCAGCACCAGCGGGCCGCGCCTGGAGCGCAGCAGATCCACGCCGGCCACGTTCAGGCCCATCACCTTGGCCGCGCGGATCGCGGTGTCGGTTTCGGCGGCGCTGAGCGCGATCTTCGTCGCGGTGCCGCCACGGTGCAGGTTGGAGCGGAACTCGCCCTTGCGCGCCTTGCGCCGCATCGCCGCCACCACCTTGCCGCCGACCACGAAGCAGCGCAGGTCGGTGCCGCTGGCCTCGGCGATGAATTCCTGCACGAGGAAGGTCGCATACAGTCCGCGCAGGGCCTCGATCACGCTGCGCGATGCGGTGATCCGCTCGGTCAGGATCACCCCCGCGCCCTGGGTGCCTTCGTTGAGCTTGATCACGTGCGGCGGCTTGCCGAGCATGGCCAGCAGGTCGCCGGTGTCGTCGGGGTTGTCGCCGAAGGCGGTGGTCGGCAGGCCGATCCCCTGCCGCGCCAGCAACTGATGGCAGCGCAGCTTGTCGCGCGCGCGCAAGATCGCGTCCGAGCCGTTGGGCGTGAACACGTTCATCATCTCGAACTGGCGCAGCACCGCGGTGCCGTAACGGGTGATCGAAGCGCCGATGCGCGGCAGCACGGCGTCGTAGTCGGCCAGTTGCCGCCCCTTGTAGTGCATGTCGAAGCCGTCGGGGGCGATCTTCATGTAGCAGCGCAGCGGATCGAGCACGCGCACGCTGTGCCCGCGCGTGCGCGCGGCTTCCACCAGCCGCTGGGTCGAATACAGCTTGCCGTTGCGCGAGAGGATCGCCAATTTCATCGCAGCGCCTCCACCACCCCGGCGACCCGCCCGGCGCGAAACGAGCGCGCCGGATCGACCACGAAGCGCCGCCGCAGCCCGGTGCGCCCGAGCAGCATCGGGAAGCTCATGCCATGCCGCGAGGCGAGGTTGATCTCGATGGGGTAGGAAAAGCCGGCCAGTTCCACGCGCGTGAGCAGGAAGATGCGCTCGCCGACGTGCCCGCCCGAATCCATGACCGGGCGGCGGTCGTGCACCGGCGCCTCCACCACCGCCGGCGACGCATCGGGCGAGCCGGTGGCGACGCTGAAGCGCACCCATTCGCGTCCGTCGGCCTGAAAGACCTCCAGCGCTTCGACATGCAGCGCCGAGGAGCGCGCCCCGGAATCGACCTTCGCACGGATGCGCGGAATACCCCATTCGGGCAACGCCAGCCACTCGCGCCAGCCGATCACCGTGCGGCGGCCGAGCCCGGATGGCTTGCGACGTTCGAGCATGCCGCCTCCGTGCCGCACGGTTCGTACCGGGAACTGGAGCGGGTGATGGGAATCGAACCCACGTCAGCGGCTTGGGAAGCCGCAGCTCTACCATTGAGCTACACCCGCGTGATGGCTGATTATGACCACCGCGCGCAGCGCCCGCAATGCGCGCCGCGCGAGAGTTCACCGGAGTCGTCCATGCAGATCTTCCTCAACGGCGAGCCTCGCCAGGTCGACGCCGCCACCACCCTCGCCGAATTGCTCGTGCACGAAGGCCACGCGCAGCGCAAGGTGGCGGTCGAGGTGAATCAGGCCATCGTGCCGCGCAGCGCGCATGCCAGCCATCGACTCACCGAGGGCGATCGCATCGAAGTGGTGACCGCGTTCGGGGGTGGGTGAGTGCCGATGCTTACGACATGCCCGTGGCATGTCGTATCGGCACGAACGCCCGTAGCAGGACGCGGAGGGCCGGGTTGGTTGGCGAGCGCAGGATGCGCGAGCTTACCAACAGCGACTGTCCGCAAACGGGCGCTGTCCTGACGCCAATAGCAGGACGCGGAGGGCCGGGTTGGTTGGCGAGCGCAGGATGCGCGAGCTTGCAAACATCGTCTGTCCGCGAAGAACGCGAAACACGCCAATACGACTTGGCTGGCAACTTCCGTCTTGCCCATTCGCGTTCTTTGCGTTTTTCGCGGACGGCATGCTTTTTCGACCAGCCATCCGCCACGGATATGACGAGGATCGTTCGTGCCCGACGATGTTGCTTCCTTAGATCGCCCTCCTGACACACGCAAACCCATGCCAGGGCCGTCTGCTTGCGCGATAATCCCCGCATGGACACCCTCGAACGCATCGCCGACCCGCTCGTCATCGCCGGCAAGGCCTATCGCTCGCGCCTGCTCACTGGCACCGGCAAGTTCGCCGACTTCGAGCAGACCCGCCTGGCCACCGAGTCCGCCGGCGCGCAGATCGTCACCATCGCCATCCGCCGCAGCAACATCGGTCAGGACAAGGACGCGCCGAACCTGCTCGACGTGTTGCCGCCGGATCGCTACACCCTGCTGCCCAACACCGCCGGTTGTTACACCGCCGCCGATGCGGTGCGCACCGCGCGGCTCGGGCGCGAATTGCTCGACGGCCACGCGCTGGTGAAACTCGAGGTGCTGGGCGACCAGCAAACCTTGCATCCGGACATCCCGGCCACGCTGGAAGCCGCCGCCACGCTGATCGCCGATGGCTTCCAGGTGATGGTGTACACCAGCGACGACCCGATCATGGCGCGGCGCTTCGAACAGATGGGCTGCGTGGCGGTGATGCCGCTGGCCGCGCCGATCGGATCGGGCCTGGGCATCCGCAACCCCTACAACATCCTCACCATCGTCGAGAACGCCAAAGTACCCATCCTCGTGGACGCCGGCGTGGGCACGGCCTCGGACGCGGCGATCGCGATGGAACTGGGCTGCGACGGCGTGCTGATGAACACCGCCATCGCCGGCGCGAAGGATCCCGTCCGCATGGCGCATGCGATGAAGCTGGGCGTGCAGGCCGGGCGCGCGGCCTTCCTCGCCGGGCGCATCCCGAAGAAGCGCAGCGCCAGCGCATCGTCGCCGATCGAAGGGCTGTTTTTCTGATGGCGTGCACGGCATCCATGCCGGGGGACTGCCCGCCATGAGTGCGACCGCGCACGGCAAACCCTTCACGTCCACGGAAGGTCACCGCGAAATCCGCAGCTTCGTGCTCAGGGAAGGCCGGCTCACGCCCTCCCAGGAACGCGCGATGCACGAGCTATGGCCGCGCTACGGTATGGACTACGCCGGCCAGCCGCGCGACCTGCACGCTCCGTTCGGCCGCGACGCGCCAGTCGTGCTGGAAATCGGCTTCGGCAATGGCGACGCCCTGCTGCATTGCGCGGCTGCCGATCCGGCGCGCGATTACCTCGGCATCGAGGTGCACATGCCCGGCGTCGGCCGCGCGCTGGCCGGTATCGAGCGTGCGGGCCTGCGCAACGTGCGCGTGCTCCGCCACGACGCCATCGAGGTGCTGCGCCACGAGATCGCCAGCGCCACGCTCGACGAAGTGCGCATCTGGTTCCCCGACCCGTGGCACAAGAAGCGCCACCACAAGCGCCGCCTCGTCAATGCGCAGAACATTGCGCTGATTGCCGATCGCCTGCGCCACGGCGGCCTGCTGCACCTGGCCACCGACTGGGCGCCGTACGCGGAATGGATGTGGGACGTGCTCGATGCGCAGCGGCTGCTGCGCAACCGCGCCGGCGCGCGCGGTGCGGTACCGAAGCCGGACTGGCGCCCGCCCACGCGCTTCGAGCAGCGCGGCGTCGGCCTCGGCCATGCCGTCTTCGACCTGCTCTACGAGCGCTGCTGATCGCGCCCGACCATGGATGCCGCGTCCGCCCACGGATTGACCACCGACATGGTGGTCGTGCTGTGCGTGATGGCGTTCACCATGCTGATGTTCGTGCTCGACAAGATCCGCGCCGACCTGATCGCGCTGACCGCCCTGATCGCATTGGGCCTGAGCCGGGTGGTGCCGGCCGACCGGCTGTTCGACGGCTTCGCCGGCAACGCGGTCATCAGCGTGATGGGCACGATGGTGCTCGGTGCCGGGCTGGAGCGCACCGGCCTGCTCAATCGCCTGTCCGGCTGGTTGCTGCGCAAGTCGCGCGGCAGCGAGGATCGCATGGTGACCCTGACCTCGGCGATCGCCGGCATCATCTCCCCGACCATGCAGAACCCGGCGGTGATGTCGCTGTTCCTGCCGGTGGCCTCGCGCTTGTCCTCGCGCACCGGCGTCACCCCGGCGCGCATCCTGCTGCCGCTGGTGAGCGCGGTCATCATGGGCGGCAGCCTCACGATGGTCGGCAACTCGCCGCTGATCCTGCTCAACGACCTGCTGGTCTCGGCCAACCGCAACATCCCCTCCGGCGTGGCCACGTTGACGCCGCTGAAGATGTTCGCGCCCTTCCCGATCGGTCTGGCCCTGCTGGTCTCCTGCCTGGTCTATTACCACTTCTTCGGCCGTCGCCTGCTGAAAGAGGGCGAGGACAAGAACGTCACCCCGGGCCGCACCGAGAGCTACTTCGCCGAGGCCTACGGCATCGAGGGCGAAGTGTTCGAGCTCACCATCGGCGCCGAAAGCCCGCTGGTGGGCATGGCCGTCTCGGAAGTCGAGTTGCAGCCGGGCGCACCCTTGTTGCTGGCCCTGCGCACCGGCGAGGAATCGCGGCTGGCGCCACCCGGCAAGAACATGCTTTGGGTCGGCAGCGTGCTCGGCATGATGGGCCCGCGCGAGGAAGTCGAGGCGTATGCGGCGGCCCACAAGCTCAAGTTGTCCTCGCGCCTGCGCCAGTTCGGCGACCTGTTCAACCCCGGGCTGGCCGGCATTTCCGAGGCGGTGATTCCGCCGCACTCGCATTACATCGGCAAGTCCCTCGGCGACATCCGCCTGCGCAAGGAAAAGGGCATCAGCGTGCTGGCCATCAACCGCGACGGCCACGTCCACCGCAGCGATATCCGCGACCTGCGCTTGCGCGCCGGCGACATGCTGGTGCTGCACAGCATCTGGACCAACCTGACCCAGGCCGCCAGCGAGCGCGATTTCGTGGTGGTCACCGACTACCCCAAGGAAGAACAGCGCCCGCACAAGCTGCGCGTGGCCATGGCGATCTTCGCCATCGCCCTGGGTTTGGCGCTGACCGGCGAGATCCCGACCACGCTGGCGCTGTGGGCCGGCGCCACCGGCATGCTGCTGACCGGCGTGCTGAACATGGACGAAGCCTATTCGGCGATCAGCTGGAAGACCGTCTTCCTGATGGCCTGCCTGATCCCGGTCGGCGCGGCGATGGACAACACCGGCGCCGCCGACTGGCTGGCCCGCGGCCTGCTCGACCTGCTGCCGCGGCATGCCTCGATCTACCTGGTGCAGGTCGTGATCGCCCTGATCACGGTCGGCTTCACCATGGTCATCAGCCAGGTCGGCGCGACCGTGGTGATGGTGCCGATGGCGATCAACGTCGCCATCGCCGCTGGCGGCCACCCCACCGCGTTCGCGATGATCGTCGCGCTGGCGGCATCCAACAACATGTTGACCGGATCCAACCCGGTGATCGGCATGGTGGTCGGCCCGGCCGGCTACAAATCGACCGACCTGTGGCGGGTCGGCTGGGGCCTGACCCTGGTCTACCTCGCGGTGGTGCTGGTGATGGTGAACGTGATGTTCTGAAGCAGCTTCGGCTGCGACGATCGCGTGGCATGCCGGCACAGGGGCTGCGCTGCTTGGAGCGTCCGGCGTGGATCGTGAGACTACCTAAGACAAGACTAAGAGCGAGCCGACACCATGCACGTCATGAACGAGGACACGTTGTCATCCCGGTCTCCCGCGCCCCTGCTCGACCGCATGGCGCATGGCCGCAAGGCATTGCCGATCGCCGTCGCCTTCTGGCTCGGCGCCTGCGCCGCCTACCATCCGCTCCCGTTGACCGATGGCACAGGCGCCGCGAGCGTAGCGCAGCTCGGCGTGCCCGCCGGCAGCATGCCGTTACCGGAGCTGGCCACGCACCGCTTCGACCCCTCCGACGGACTTGACGTCACCGAGACCGCGATGCTGGCAGTGGTCAACAATCCCGCGCTCAAGGTGCAACGCGACGCTCTTGGCATCGCCCGGGCGCAGGCGTTCGCGGCAGGGCTGCTGCCCGATCCGCAATTGAGTTTCGGCGCGGATCTGCCGCACAACTCCGGCGGCGGCCTGACCAAGGCCTACAACCTCGGCCTCGGCGAGGATGTCAGCGCGCTGCTGCTGCGCTCCTCGCACCGGCACGCGGCGAGTGCGCAGGCCGAGCAGGTGAACCTCGACCTGCTGTGGGCGGAGTGGCAGACCATCGCGCAGGCGCGGCTGCTGTTCGACCAGGTGCAGGGACTGCGCGCGCAGCAGCAGGAACTCGAGCGCGAGTTGCGGGCGCTGGCGCCGGTGGACAAGGCGGTGCAGGCGGCGCTCGCCGCCGGCAATCTCAACTACGACAGCGCCAGCGCGGGGCTCAACGCGATGGCCGATGTGCGCAAGCGCGCGGGCGACAACGCGGTGGCGCTGCACCAGGCCGAAAGCGACCTGCGCCAGCTGCTGGGCCTCGCGCCCACGGCGCCGCTGGAGCTGACGGGTGCGCCGTACGAGGCCGATCCCGACGCCGCGCAACTCGCGGCCGCGCTGGCCGACCTGCCGCAGCGGCGTCCCGACCTGCTGGCGCTGCAGGCCGGCTATCGCGCGCAGGAGACGAAGCTGCGCGGTGCGATCCTCGCCCAGTTCCCCGCAATCACCGTGGGCCTGTCCCGCGCGCGCGACACCAGCAATGTCATCACCAGCGGTTTCAGCGTCGGCCTCAGTTTGCCGCTGTTCGACCGCAACCGCGGCAACATCGCCATAGAGACGGCCACCCGCCAGCAATTGAAAGACGATTACGACGCGCGCCTGCTGGCCACGCGCGGGGACATCGCGCGCCTCACCGCCGATCTGGCTACGTTGAAACGACAACAGGCGGCGCAGGCCACGCATGCACGGCAACTCGATGGCGCGCGCCAGTCCGCGGAACAGGCCTGGCGCAAAGGTCTGCTCGACTGGCCCACTTATCTGTCCATCCGCGGCAACGCACTGGCCGCCGACTCCGATCTGATCGCGACCAAGCAGGCACGCGCCACCGCCATGATCGCGCTGGAGGCCTTGCTGGGCCGCACCGATTTCGTCACCCCACGGACATCCAAACGATGAAACGGTTTGTGCTTGCGCGCGTCGCCGCGCTGATGGTGCTCTGCCTCGCGCTGACGGCTTGTGGCAAGGGTGACGACGATGGCGCGGCCGATGACACCGCCGGCGTGGCGCAGGTCACTACGGTCATGCCGGTATGGCAGACCTTCCACGACCGCGTGGCGGCGTGGGGCAACGTGGTGGCCGACCCACACCGCGAGCGCACGCTCAGCCTTGCCCATGGCGGGCAGGTGGTCGCGCTGGAGGTGAGTGCGGGGCAGACCGTGAAGCGCGGCCAGCCGCTGCTGACGGTCGCGCCCGATCCGGCGGCGCGTAGCGCGTACCAGCAGGCGCAGAGCGCGGCGACGCTGGCGGAAGGCGAGTTGAAACGCACCGAGCAGTTGGCCGCGCAGCACCTGGCCACCGCTTCGCAAGTGGCCACCGCGCGCAAGGCGCTGGCCGATGCGCAGTCCGCGCTGGCGGCACAACGCGCGCTGGGCGGCGGTGCGGCGCAGGAAACCGTGGCGGCGCCGGACGACGGCGTGGTCACTACGCTGTCGGTGACGCTGGGCGACCGCTTCGCCGCGAACGCGCCGCTGCTGGTTTTCATACCCGCGCATGCGCTGATCGCTGCGCTGGGCGTGCAGCCCGACGCAGGCGCTGCGCTGCGCGTGGGCATGCCGGTGTCCGTGCAGGGCGTGTACGGCGATGCGAAAGCCTTCGCCGGCAAGCTCACCATGGTGGGGCGCGCGATCGATCCGCAGAGCCACCTGCTGCCGGTGCAGGCCGACCTGCCGGCCGCCGCCGCTGCGGCGCTGGTCGCCGGCAGTCCGCTGGAGGCCACGATCCAGAGCGGCGCCTACACCGCCTGGGCGGTGCCGCGCGCCGCCGTGCTGCACGACAACGGAGCGCATGACAGCGCGGGCGCCTATCTGTATCAGATCGATCACGGCAAGGCGCATCGCGTGGACGTCGAACTGCGCCATCCCGCCGGCGACACCGTGGGCGTGGAAGGTAAGCTCGATCCGAAGCTGCCGGTGATCGTGCAGGGCGCCTACGAAGTGGACGATGGCGCCGCCGTGCGCCAGGGCGACAGCCCGGCCGGCAGCGAGCCCAAGCCGTGAGTGGGGCACAGATGACGATCACGCAGTGGATGCATCGCCACCGGCGTTCGCTGCTGTTCCTCGCCCTCATCCTCGCCGTCGGCGGCATCGTGGGCGCGTTCAACCTGCCGGTGTCGCTGTTCCCCAACGTGTCGTTCCCGCGCGTGCGGGTGACGCTGGACGTCGGCGACCAGCCCGCAGACCAGATGGTGGTGAGCGTGACCCGGCCGGCGGAGGAGGCGATCCGCCGCGTGCGCGGCGTGCGCGAGGTGCGCTCCACCACCAGCCGCGGCAGCGCCGAGATCAACGTCGGCTTCGACTGGGGCGCGGACATGGGCCGCGCCCTGCTCGACGTGGATGCCGCGATCGGCGAGGTGCTGCCGCAGATGCCGCCCGGCGTGGACGTGGAGGCGATCCGGCTCGACCCCACCGTGTTCCCGATCCTCGCCTACAGCCTGCGATCCGACACGCTCACGCCCACCCAGCTGCACGACATCGCGCAGTTCCAGCTGCGCCCGCTGCTGTCCGGCGTCGCCGGCGTGGCCCAGGTGGACGTGCAGGGCGGCGACGTGGCCGAGTTCCACGTGGACGTGCACGCGGCGAAGTTGCGCGCGCAAGGCCTGACGCTCGCCGACCTCGACCACGCCGTGGCGAACGCCGCCACCATCCAGGCGATGGGTCGCCTGCAGGACCACTACAAGCTCTACCTGCTGCTGGCGAACAACCAGCCGGCCACGGCGGCGGCGCTGGGCGACATCGTGCTGCGCGCCGACGCGCACGGCGTGCTGCGCCTGAAGGACGTCGCCACGGTGGAGATGAGCCACCAGCCGCAGTGGGTGCGCACCACCGCCGACGGCCACGACGCGGTGCTGATGCAGGTGTTCCAGCAGCCCAGCGGCAACAGCGTGCAGATCGCGCGCGACGTGAAGCAGCGCCTGGCCGACTACGAGCGGCAGGCGCCGAAGGGCTTGCGCATCGCGAACTGGTACGACCAGACCCGGCTGGTGCTGGGCGCGGCGGGCAGCGTGCGCGACGCGATCGGGATCGGCATCGTGCTGGCGGGCCTGGTGCTGTTCGTGTTCCTGCGCAACGCGCGGGTGATCCTGGTGGCGCTGATCGTGGTACCGGCCACGCTGGCGACCACCGTGCTGCTGCTCGACCTGCTGCACATGAGCTTCAACATGATGACGCTGGGCGGCATGGCCGCCGCCGTTGGATTGCTGATCGACGACGTGATCGTGATGCTGGAGCACATCATGCGCCGGCTGCGCGACGGCAGCGGGCCCGTGCGTGAGCGCATCGCGGGCGCGGCGTGGGAATTCACCCGCCCGCTCACCGGTTCCAGCGCGGCCACGGTGGTGATCTTCCTGCCGCTGGCCTTCCTCACCGGCGTCACCGGCGCGTTCTTCAGAGCGCTGTCGCTGACCATGGCCAGCGCGCTGGTGATCTCCTACCTGCTGACCTGGGTGGCGGTGCCGCTGCTTGCCGAGTGGCTGATCGACGAGCGCCATGCCGCGGAGCATCCGCCGGGCCGTTTCTCGCAACGCCTGCTGGCGGGCTACGAGCGCACGCTGGGTCGCCTGCTGCAGCGGCCGGTGCTGGTGCTGCTGGGCGTGATCCCGCTGCTGCTGGTCGGCGCGCTGGCCTATCGCCAGGTGGGCAGCGGCTTCATGCCGGAGATGGACGAGGGCGGCTTCACGCTGGATTACCTCTCGCAGCCCGGTACCTCGCTGGACGAGACGGATCGCCTGCTCCGGCAGGTCGAGCGGATCATCCGCGCCAACCCGTATGTGGACACCTATTCGCGGCGCACCGGCCTGCAACTGGGCGGCGGCCTCACCGAGGCGAACACCGGCGATTTCTTCGTGCGCCTGAAGAGCGGCGCGCGGCCGTCCACCAGCACCGTGATGGAACAGATCCGCGAACAGATCGTGGCCAGCGTGCCGGGGCTGGACGTCGATGTCTCGCAACTGATGGAAGACCTGATCGGCGACCTCACCGAAGTGCCCCAGCCGATCGAGATCAAGCTCTACGGCGACAACGAGGCGCAGCTAACCGCCACGGCGAAGAAGGTGGCCGCAGCGATCGCCAAGGTCAACGGTATGGCCGAGGTGCGCAACGGCATCAAGCCCGCGGGCGATGCGCTGGATGTGCAGGTCGACCCGGTCAAGGCCGGCCTGTACGGGCTCGACCCGGCGGCGGTGGCGCAACAGGTGTCCGATGCGGTGGCCGGCAACGTGGCCGCACAGTTGCCGCAGGGCCCGAAGATGGTGGGCGTGCGCGTGTGGCTGCCGCCGAACGCGCGCGCGCAACTGGAGCAGCTGCAGGCGCTGCTGATCCGCACCGCCGGCGGCCAGGTGGTGCCGCTGTCGGAGATCGCCACGATCCGCGCGGTGCAGGGCCAGCCGGAAATCGGCCGCGACAACTTGAAGCGCATGATCGCGGTGACCGCGCGCATCGTGGGCCGCGACCTCGGCTCCACCGTCAACGACGTGAAACAGGTGCTGGCGCAGCCCGGCCTGCTGCCGCCGGGCATGTACCACGAGCTGGGCGGCCTGTATGCGCAGCAGCAGATCGCCTTCCACGATCTCACCGTCGTGATGCTGGCGGCGATCGCGCTGGTGTTCGCCCTGCTGCTGTTCCTGTACGAGAGCTTCCGCGTGGCGCTGGCGATCATGGTGGCGCCGCTGCTGGCGCTGTCGGCGGTGTTCGTGGGCCTGTGGCTCACCGGCATCGAGCTCAACATCTCGGCGATGATGGGCATGACGATGATCGTGGGCATCGTCACCGAGCTGGCGATCTTCTACTTCACCGAGGCGGCCGATGCGGAGCAGCGCATGCCTTTGCGCGAAGCGCTGCGCCATGCCGGCCACCACCGCATGCGGCCGATCCTGATGTCCAGCATCGCCGCCATCCTCACCCTGCTGCCGCTCGCGCTCGCGATCGGCCAGGGTTCGCAGATGCAGCAGCCGCTGGCGGTGGCGATCATCGCCGGCATGCTGGTGGCGGTGCCGCTGGTGCTGTGGATCATGCCCGCCCTGTACGCCGCCATGCGCGGGCGAGGTGCGGAGTGATTCTTGGTTTTTCTCGTGGTGGTGACGGTAAACCTGATGTTTTGACGCGTGAATGGTGAATCGGAAATTGTGAATGGTTGAAGACGAGGCACTCCACGCGCCGATCTTCCAAGCCGATTCCCGACTCCCAAGTCAGCGATACACCACCGTCGCCATGCAGCAGTACGCCAGATACCGCCCGGGCAGGATGATCGACAAGCGCGCCAGCACCGGCTTTCCGGCGAACACGGTGGTGACGGCTTCCGGCTGGCTGGACGCGAGCACCACGCGGGTGCCCTCGCGCAAGCTGGCCTGCACGCTCAGATTCTCCAGCCGGGTCATGCCGAGATGCCCGTCGGGCTTGCGCACGCGGCGGAACACGTCGTACTGCGCGGCGGCGAGCAGGTCGGCCAAGCTGCCGCGTGATTCGTCGCGGCCATCCCAGCGAAAGATTTCCGTGCTGAACCCGTAGTCGTCCGGCACGAAGCCGCCAGCGCGACCGCGACGGCCCAGATCCACGATCCAGCCGTATTCCATCCGGTCCGCAGGGGTGTCCTTGCGTTGCCAGCGCCAGGTCTTGCCCGCGCCGGCGATGGGCGGGAACACGGCGGTGAAACGCTCGGATTCGACCACCACCGAGCAGGCCCGGCTGACGATCGGCGCGGCGGCCGCGGGCGCGGCACAGAACGCAAGGACGAGGGCGAGGCTGGCGACACTGCGTTGCATGGTTCGACTCAGGGCGTACCCGATCCCGCTGGCGGTGCCGCCAGCACCACCCAGCCATCGGCCTGTTCCACGGCCACCTCGCGCAGCGCATCGCCACGGCACGGCCCGGCCACGCAGTGTCCGGACATGCGCTCGAAGCAGGCGCCATGCGCGGCGCAGACCAAACGGCCCTGGTCGATAAGGAAGTTTCCCGGCGACCAGTCCAGCCGCCGACCGGCGTGCGGGCACACGTTCAGGAAGGCGCGCACGGTTCCGCCCTCGCGCACCACGATCAACGGTTCGGCGATGCCATCCACCGCGCCATCCGCCGCGCGCACCGCGCCATCGGGGAGATCGTCCAGAGCGATCAGTTGGCGAGGCGTTGCCGCCTGAACGTACCCATCCTTCGTCACTTGTCCACCTCCGGCACCGACCCCATACTCGGGTGGCATCTTGCCACTTTGCATTCAGCGACGTTTGGATACCCATGTTCAGCGCCTACCGCGTTTTCACGATTCTGCGCCCGCCGCGCCCGCGCCATCCCGTGTTGCAGGCGCTGCTGACGGTGCTGGTGGTGTGCGCCTTCCTCGTGTTGCTGGCGGTCGGCGCGGCGATCGGGCTGGTGGTGCTGCTGCTGGCCCTGATCGGCCGGGCGCTGGGCTTGACCCGGCCGTTCGCGTTCCACTTCGGCGCGAGCCCGCGGGGCAGTTCCCAGCCCGGGCCGCAAGCGCAGGCCCACGCAGCCGATGACGGCGTGATCGATGGCGAGTTCCGGGTGGTGGACAAGTCGCTGCCGCACGGGCCGCAAGGGTGAGCAACACCCTGCTTGCCGGCGGTCAGGCCTGCGCCTTGCCGGCGCGCATTCCCGCGGTGCCGATCCGCGGCCGCGCCGAGGTGTTCCCGGTGCATCGCATCTACTGCGTGGGCCGCAACTTTGCCGAGCACGCGAAGGAGATGGGCGCGGCGCCCAGCAAGCCCAGCGAGCCGCCAGTGTTCTTCATGAAGCCGGCCGATGCCGTCGTTGGCGACGGCACGACGATCCCCTACCCACGCGGCACGTCCGAACTGCACCACGAAGTGGAATTGGTGGTCGCGCTGGGCGAGGGCAGCGATGGCGTGGTCGCGGCGAGCGATGCGCTGGAGCTGGTGTTCGGCTACAGCGTCGGCCTCGATCTGACCCGCCGCGACCTGCAAGCCCGCGCCAAGGCCCGCGGCCTGCCCTGGGACGTGGCCAAGGGCTTCGACCGCTCTGCACCATTGGCGCCGATCGTCCCGGTGACCGACTGCGGACATCCCGTCGATGCGGTGATCTCGCTGCGTGTGAACGACCGCAGCGTGCAAAGCGCGCCGCTGGCGCAGATGATCTTCAACGTGGCCGACGTGCTGCACGAGTTGTCCAGACTCTACGACCTGCGCGCTGGCGATTTGATCTTCATGGGCACGCCGGCTGGCGTGGGCCCACTGCATCCGGGCGATCGCTACCACGCGGAGGTTTCCGGGCTGGCCACGCTGGATGGCGCGATCGGTACCTGAAGACAGAAGACTGAGGGCAGAGGACAGAAGGTCGTCCATCTTCAGTCGTCAGAAGGGGGCACCAGCTTTCCTTCCCCCTCCGGGGGAGCAACTGTGTTCAAGGTCAAGCAGTTTTTGCATGTCGCGAAGGATCCCAATGAGTGTTATCGCGCAGCATGGCGTTGAGCATCGTCAGCAGCTTGCGCATGGCAGCGACGATGGCGAC
>JAFEBW010000038.1 GCA_018242445.1 Pseudomonadota bacterium
TACGTGCGCATGTCCACCGAGCACCAGCAATACTCGACGGAGAACCAGGGCGACAAAATCCGCGAGTACGCCGCCCGGCGCAACATCGAGATCGTCCGCACCTACGCCGACGAGGGCAAGAGCGGTCTGCGCATCGATGGGCGACAGGCGCTCCAGCAACTGATCGCCGACGTGCAAGCAGGCAAGGCCGACTTCCAGATCATCCTCGTCTATGACGTGAGCCGCTGGGGCCGGTTCCAGGACGCGGATGAGAGCGCCTACTACGAATACATCTGCCGCCGCGCCGGGATTCAGGTCGCCTATTGCGCCGAGCAGTTCGAGAACGACGGCTCGCCGGTGTCCACCATCGTCAAAGGCGTCAAGCGTGCGATGGCGGGCGAGTACAGCCGTGAGCTGTCGGCGAAGGTGTTCGCCGGGCAATGCCGTCTGATCGAGTTGGGTTTCCGGCAAGGCGGGCCAGCGGGCTATGGACTGCGCCGCGTGTTGATCGACCAGTCCGGTTCGATGAAAGGGCAGCTTTCGCGCGGCGAGCACAAGAGCCTGCAAACCGACCGCGTGATCTTGCAGCCCGGCCCGGACGCCGAAGTCGCCATCGTCAACCAGATCTACCGCTGGTTCGTCGAGGACGCGCTGTTCGAATCGGAAATCGCCGAGCGGCTCAATGCCAAAGGCATCCAGACCGACCTCGGGCGCGACTGGACGCGGGCCACGGTACGTGAAGTACTGTCCAACGAGAAATACATCGGCAACAACGTCTACAACCGCCGCTCCTTCAAGCTCAAGAAAACGCGCGTGGTGAACAGCCCCGAGATGTGGATCAAGAAGGAAGGTGCATTCGATGGCATCGTGCCGCCGGATCTGTTCTACACGGCTCAGGGCATCCTGCGCGCACGGGCGCATCGCTTCAGCAACGACGAACTGATCGAGAAGCTGCGCCGCCTGTTCCAGCAGCACGGCTACCTCTCCGGCCTGATCATCGACGAAGCGGAAGGCATGCCATCGTCGGCGGCCTACGCGCACCGCTTCGGCAGCCTGATCCGCGCCTACCAGACGGTTGGCTTCACGCCGGATCGGGACTACCAGTATCTGGAAGTCAACCAGTTTCTGCGTCGCCTGCACCCGGAGGTCGTCGGCCAGACCGAGCGGATGATCTCCGAGGTCGGCGGCGCGGTCGTGCGCGATCCGGTGAACGACCTGCTCACCGTCAACCGCGAGTTCACCGTCTCACTGGTGCTGTCACGCTGCCAGTTGCTGGACAACGGTCGCCACCGCTGGAAGGTGCGCTTCGACACGAGCCTGGCGCCGGACATCACGGTCGCCGTCCGGCTCGATGAAACCAATCAGGCCCCGCTGGACCTGTTGCCGCGCCTGGACTTTGGCCAGCCACGTATCCATCTGGCCGATCACAACGGTATCGAGTTCGAGAGCTATCGCTTCGACAGCCTGGATTACCTCTATGCGATGGCCGAGCGCAGCCGTATCCGGAGGGCAGCATGAGCAGGCAACATCAAACCACCGACCTGCAAATGATTCCGGTCGATCAGATCGCGGTGCTCAACCCACGCGACCGCAATGGCCGTGTGTTCGAGGAGATCGTCGGCAACATCAAGAACATCGGCCTGAAGAAGCCGGTCACGGTCACGCCGCGTGATGGCCTGGAGGACGGCAAGCGCTACTTGCTGATCTGCGGCGAGGGACGGCTCAAGGCCTTCAAATCGCTTGGCGAGAAGGAAATTCCGGCGTTGGTGGTCGCGGTCAACGACGAGGACGCCTTCATCATGAGCCTGACCGAGAACATCGCCCGCCGGAAATACAGCGCGCTGGAACTGCTGATCAGCATCGAGCAGTTGAGCGAACAGGGCTACGACAAGCGCGTCATCGCCCAGAAGACCGGCCTGAGCCTCGATTACATCAGGGGCATCCTGCTGCTCTTCGAGAAGGGCGAGGAACGTCTGCTGGCCGCCGTGGAGTCCGGACGGGTTCCTCTCAGCGTGGCCATCACCATTGCGGGCGCGAGCGACGAGGAAGCCGTGCAGGCCGCGTTGCAGGATGCCTATGAGAACGGCCAGTTGCGCGGCGGGCAACTGATGCAAACGCGGCGCGTGCTTCAACGGCGCAACACCCTTGGCAAGACGCTGAAACACCGGCCCGGGCGCAAGGGGGCGGCTGTCACGACCACCAGTCTGGTGCGCAACTATCAGAACGAGGTCGAGCGGCAAAAGCTGACCATCAAGAAAGCCGAGTTCACGCAGCAACGCCTGCTGTTCGTGATCGAGGCGCTGCGCCAGTTGCTGGCCGACGAGCACTTTTCCAACCTGCTGCGCGCCGAAGGTCTGGACACCTTGCCCAAACAACTGGCCGAGCGTGTCTGGGGTGGAGGCCATACGGCATGAGCAAGCCACCATTGGGATTCATCCCGGAGCCGATCACACTGGCGCTGGATCGGATTCTGCCCTCGCGCAAGCCGCCGGAGGGACTGCATACCTCGCGCAAGTTCAAGCAGATCATGGCTTCAATGGAGGCGGTCGGAATGATCGAACCCCTGAGCGTGGGCAAGGCCGACAAGAAAACCGGCCAGCACATTCTGCTCGATGGTCATATGCGTCTGCTGGCGCTGCACCAGCTCGGCTATACCGACGCGCCGTGCCTGATCGCCACCGACGATGAAAGCTACACCTACAACAACCGGATCAACCGCATCACGTCTATTCAGGAGCACCACATGCTCCGGCGCGCCGTCGAGCGTGGCGTCACGCAAGACCGGCTGGCCAAGGCGCTGAACGTGGACATCAGCCAGATCCACAAAAAGGTGAGTCTGCTTGAAGGCATCTGCCCGGAAGCGGTCGAGATGCTGAAAGAACAACATTTTTCGGCCAACCTCGGCTCGGTACTGCGCAAGATGAAGCCCACGCGGCAGGTCGAGTGCGTGGAACTGATGCTGACCGCCAACAACATGACCGTCGCCTACGCCGAGGCATTGCTGGCTGCCACCCCACCAAACCTGCTGGTGAGCGAAAAACGCCCCCGCAAGCTCTCCGGTGTGACGGCAGAGCAGATGGTCAAGATGGAGCGCGAAATGGGAAACATCCAGACCCAGTTGAAGCTGGTCGAAAAATCCTATGGTCAGGACGTGCTGCTCCTGGTGCTGGCGCGCGGCTATCTCGGCAAGCTGGTCGGCAACAAAGCCGTGCTCCGCTACTTGTCGCAACGCCAGCCGGACGTGTTGGCCGAGTTTGAGGCCATCGTCCAGACCGTGGCGCTGGACGGCAAATGACGGATGCGCCAGATCGTCGATGTCACCCCGGCATCTCACGCCGCCTCACCGCTGGACGCCAACGATGATGACGACGGTGCCGCCGTGGCCACCCATCGCAATGCGCCGGGCGCTGATCCAGCCTGCCTCTATGGCCTGATCGGGGACGTTGCCCGCGCGGGCAGTGAAGGCACGGAGACCAACGCCTGCGCCATCGCCGCCAACTTCATGGCCTACCTGTCCTGCGCGGTCGGGCGCGGCGTGTACCTGCCCATCGGCAACACCCGGCACCACGCACGCCTGTTCTGCCTGCACATCGGGCGTTCGGGCCGTGGCCGCAAGGGCGACGCGGTGTCGCTGGTGCTGCGCATCGATCAGGCGTTGCGGACGATGGACGACGCCTTTGCGCCGCAGATTCACCGTGGCGGCCTGTCCACGCGCGAAGGACTGGCGGCGCTGATTCACGACGGCTACCGGCAAGGTCGGCAGGACGTGCCCGCCATCGAGGACAAGCGCCTGTGGGTGGTCGAATCCGAGTTCGCCAACGTGCTGCATCAGGGGCGGCGCGACGGCAACACCTTGTCGGCGGCCCTGCGCGACTGCTGGGATGGCATCGATCTCAAGCCCGCCACCAAATCGAACCGGCTCTACGCCAGCGACCCGCACGTCTGTCTGAGCGGCGCAATCTCGCCCGGAGAACTGACGGGCCTGATGAGCGCCCGCGAACTCACCAATGGCTTCGCCAACCGCTTCCTGATGATCTGGGCCGAGCGCACGCGGATGCTGCCATTTCCGAAGGAAACGCCGCAGACCGTAGTCGAGAGCCTGGCTCGAAGAACACTCGACGTGCTGGCCTTCGTCCACGCCGACCGGCACGGCGAGCATGAGTGCCTCCGGATGGAGCTATCGCCACAGGCCCAGTGGCGCTACGGCCAGCTCTATCGGGACGAACTGAACGACGATCCTGGCGACAACGTCGTCGGCGCACTGCTGGAGCGCCGCGCCCCAATGCTGCTGCGGCTGGCGATGCTGATGGCGCTGACCGATCTGCAAACCCGCATCGACGTCCAGCACATCGACGCGGCGATGGCGTGGATTCGGCACGCCACAGCGTCCGTGCGTTTCGTGTTCGTCAGCGCTGCCGAGGAAGCCAAGCTGGCACAGGTGCTGGAACTGTCGAGTAGGGTACTGGCCTTTCTCCGTGAGCGTGGTCAGGCCACGCGCAGCCAGATCAGCGCCGAGTGTTTCAAAGGCAAGGTGCCGAAGGCGCGGCTCGATGCCAGCCTGGAACACCTGTTGGCAGCCACGCCGCCGAAGATCAGCGTGCAGTGGGGCGAACGTGCCGATGGTGCGCCGGGCGCGCCGCTGCGGGTGTACCGGCTTGCGATGGGGTAGCGCGGGGATTTTTTCGCTGGTTTCGCCAAGGCGAGACAGCGGTAAGTGATTGTCAGGCCACTAATTTCGCTGATTTCGCTAATTTCGCCGGGTGGCCTGCGCCGCCGCCGCCATCCCTGAGTCTGTCAGCACGTACTCGACGTGGGACGGGAAAAAGCACTTGGTCGCGTAACCGCGTGTCACCAGTGCGTCCACCACCGCTTGCCACGCGGCCCCCTTGATTCGATACGGCAGAGGCTCCAGTACCCGGCTGGGTCGGGCGGCGGCCGCCCGCACGAGGGCGAGCTGGGCTTCAGTGAGGGGGTGTTCTAGGGGCTTCACGGTGCTTGTCCTTTCCGAGTCCTGATGCCCTGATGCGGCCATCGTTCTCCGTAAAAGCCAACTCAGGTAGCCATATTGCACCCAGATATATCATGTGATATAAAGCCTAAAAATAGGCACGCGATTCAATGAAACCAGACCAAATTCGCCAGCTTCGCAAGGAGCTTGAACTCACCCAACAGCAGTTCGCAGAACGGCTGGGGGTGTCGTTCGTTACGCTCAACCGGTGGGAGAACGGGCAGTCCAAGCCATCGGCGATGGGCCAGACCAAGCTCAAGGAACTGCGCGCGGAGCACGAGCGCCGGTTCTCCACCGCCCCGAGCGCGGCAGCCTCAACTTTCGTTGAGGCACAGGCTGATGCCCCGAAACTGGACTTCCTCGGTGACGCCAACGCCCTGCGAGTGCTGGTCGAGGGTGAGCGTTTGTCCTACGGCCACCTGTTCAATCCGGCATTCGCCACCGAGATCAGCGAGATCGACCCGCTGCCGCACCAGCGCATCGCGGTCTATCAGCGGATGCTGCCGCAATCGCGCCTGCGCTTCTTGCTTGCGGACGATGCCGGTGCGGGCAAGACCATCATGACGGGCCTTTACGTCCGTGAATGCTCGTCGCGCCGCACGATCCGGCGCGTGATGGTGGTTGCGCCCGCAGGCTTGGTCGGCAACTGGTACCGCGAGCTGAAGAAGCTCTTCCAGCTTCAATTCAAGATAGTGGTCGGCGCGGACACGAAGGATGGCAACCCCTTCGTTGGCCCCGATAGCGATCTCGTCGTGGTCAGCATCGACAGCCTGCGTGCCGCCCGTCTTTTCCAATGCCTGCGCGACGCAGCTGTCCAACCCTATGACCTTGTGGTCTTCGACGAGGCGCACAAGCTCTCGGCCAACCGCGACCTCGACGGCTCCTTCCGCCCCACCGACCGTTACCGTCTGGCTGAAGCCATCGCCGGTGTCCGCGAGCTGCCCGACGACTGGCGGCTGCCGTGGGCGGCGCACCACCTGCTACTGCTTACGGCCACGCCACATATGGGCAAGGAGTATCCGTACTACTGCCTCTGGCGCTTGCTGGAACCCGAACTGTTCAGCACCGAAACGGCATTCGCCAAGTTTCCCCGCGAATCGCGCGACCGCTATTTCATCCGCCGGGTGAAGGAGGAAATGGTCGATCTGCGCGGCAAACCGCTGTACCCCGAACGTCTATGCGACACCGTCAGCTACGATCTCAGCCAAGGCGAAATCAGCGAACAAGCACTTTACGACCGCACGACGGCCTACATCCGCCACTACTACAACCAGGCTCGCTTGTTGAATCGGCAGGCCGCCCGTTTTGCGATGACGGTGTTCCAGCGACGGATGGCCAGCAGCACATGGGCGCTGCTGTGCTCATTTCGCAACCGCCTCGCCAAGCTCGATGGCCTCATTGATGACATCCAGTCAGGACGCATCCCCGAGGACGAATTGCGCGCGCAGCAGGAAAAACTCAACCGGAAAGTGCGCGACGGACGTCTCGTCGACGTACTGGCCAGCAAAACGGCCGACGAAGAAAGCACCGCCGCAGGCAAGATCGAGGAGCACGAGGAAAGCGAAGCCGAGGCCTTGGGTGCGTTCATCGCCACCAGCCTTGCCGAGTTGCTCGATGAGCGCGGGCAGGTGCAGGAACTGATTGCGCTGGCGGAAGCCGTTCACAACAGCGGGCGCGAGTCCAAGTTTGAGCGTATGGCGGCCTTGCTGCGCGCGCCGGAATACCGCGACCAGAAAGTCATCATCTACACCGAACACCGGGACACGCTGGACTTTCTTACACGTCGGCTCGAAGGCATGGGCTACGCCGGTCAGGTGGCCTACATCCACGGCGGCCTTGGCTTCGAGGAGCGTGATGCTCAGGTCGAGCGTTTCCGTGCGCCTCATGATGGCGATGGCAAGGGCGCGCGCTTCTTCATCGGCACCGACGCCGCCGCCGAAGGCATCAACCTTCAGTTCTGCGGCATCCTGTTCAACTACGACGTGCCGTGGAATCCGGCGCGTCTGGAACAACGCATGGGCCGCATCCACCGCTACGGCCAGAAACGCGACCGCGTCGCCATCGTCAATCTGGTCGCAGGCAAGACGCGCGAAGGCAAGGTCATCAAGACCCTGCTCGACAAGCTGGAGGAAATCCGCAAGCAGCTCGGCTCGGACAAGGTGTTCGACGTGGTCGGTCGCATCTTCGAAGGAATGTCTATCACCGAATACATCCAGCGCGCGGTCGAATCGGACAACGAAGCCGATAAGGAGGCGCTCGACATCGCGGGTGAACTCACCCTGGAGCAGGTGCGCGCCATCGCGGTACGCGATGAATCCATCTACGGCAAGGGTGGCGAGGTCGCGGCTGATTTACCCAAGCTGCGCGATGCGATGGCCATCGAGGAATTACGCCGCCTGCTGCCGGGCTACGTCCGGCGTTATCTGGAACACGCAGCGCCCGTGATCGGCATCGACCTCGTCGGCGATCTGGGCGGGCAGTTCTTCTTGCGTCCGCGCCAGCGCGGCGTGCTGGAGTCCATGCTACCCCTGCTTGATGCCTACCCGGAATCAGCCCGCAACCGCTTCACCGTCTATCGGCCCGATGACAAGCGCGACGCGATCTTCCTGCATCCCGGCGAACCGGTCTTCGAGCGCCTATCCGCGCTGGCGATGGAGCACGCCCGCCACGCCGCACTGCGTGGCGCGATCTACACCGACGTCAGCGCCACGGCACCGTATCTGCTCCACGTGGCCCGCGTCACCGTGGTGCGTGGCGTCGATCCGGGCGTGCCTGCCTTCCACAGCCAAGAATTGATCGAGCAGAAGCTGGTGGCCATAAAGCAGTTTGCCGATGGTCGTCTGGTGGAGGTTCCAGTTGAGCACCTGCTGCTGCTGAAAGAAACAACCAAGACCAATTCCGGCAGCGTGGTCTTTCTCGCCCAAAGTGACACGTGGCGCTTGGCTGCGCAGGAGCACCTCCATCAGGAGGTGGCCATCAAGCTCGGTGAGCTTCAGCGTATGAACGCAGCCAATCGTTTGCAGGAAACCGAGGACTACCTCAAGCGCGCCTTCGACTATCAGGAATCCGAACTCGCCGCCGCCCGCAAGCGTTACACCGACAAGGCGCGTGAGGGCAACCGCGCTGCCGGTATCGAGCTGGAGCGCATCAAGCAGCAGCAGCGCACCGTGGCCGACCGCCGCACCCAGGCACTGCTGCAAGCCCGGCGCGAAGTGGAGCTGATCCAGCCGGGCACGGTCGAGATTCTGGCCACGGCGCTGGTGCAGCCCTCGCAAGACCCGGAAGACATCAAGGCGCGCGACATCGAGGTCGAACGCATCGCAATGGAAGTCGCCGTCGCCTTCGAGGCTGCGCGCGGTGCCGACGTGCGCGATGTCTCCACGCCGCCGAAGGCCAGGCTCGCGGGCCTGGGCGACTACCCCGGCTTCGACCTGTTCTCGAAACGGGGCCGCGGCGACGTTCTGGAGGAACGTGGCATCGAGGTCAAGGGTCGCGTGGGTGTCGGGGAAATCGAGTTGACCGAGAACGAATGGGCGCGCGCCTGCAACCTGCGCGACAAGTATTGGCTGTACGCGGTGTTCGACTGCGGTGGCAACCAGCCCCGGCTGTTCCGGGTGCAAGACCCCTTCGCCAATCTGATCGCCAAGGCGCGCGGCAGCGTCGTGATCGGTTATAGCGACATCGTGCGCAGCGCGTCGGAGTGAGGAGGAAACATGGCGATCCCTGAAAACCAACTGGAAGCGTGGTCGCGTCAAGGCGCGACGGCCTCCGCTTCCGCGCTCTACGAGCGCATTGGGAATGCGCTACAGAACGACGCCGTGCTGGCTTCCCGAAACTTCGACGTGTTCCTGCAAGGCTCTTATCGCAACAGCACGAATATTCGCGGCGACAGCGATGTGGACGTGGTCGTCCGGCTCAACGACATCTACATGCCCGAATACGGGGCGCTCGACGCTTACACGAGGAGCGTCGTCGAGGGGCGCTCCAGTTCGGCCACCTACACGCTCACCGATTTTCGCCGCGACGTCTCGAACGCCATTCGCCGCGCCTTCCCCTCGCACAACATCACCGAAGGCGGCAAGAGCATCAAGATTCCGAGGACGAGCAACAACATCCCCGCCGATGTCGTGCCCTGTCTGGAGTATCGGCTCTACCTCCCGCCGCAGACCTTGCTGGGCGATCCCGCCTACGTCGAGGGCATTTGGTTGTGGGACGTGCAGCGTGGTCACGCCGTCACCAGTTACCCAAAGCGGTCCTACGACAACGGCGTGGCCAAGCACGGGCGGACGAACCAGTGGTACAAGCCGACCGTTCGCATCTTCAAGAACGCCCGTGGCTGGATGGAGGATAACGGACTGATCCAGAGCGGAACGGCATCGTCGCACGCCATCGAGTGCCTGCTTTACAACGTGCCTGACCAGCAGTTTGGCAGCAGCTACGGCGACACCGTCGTCAACGTCGTGAACTGGCTGAACGGCGCGGACTTGACGGACTTCGTTTGCCAAAACGGCATCCAGCGTCTGTTCGACTCCGGACGCTGGACGCAGCAGAACGCGCGCGCCTACATCGGCGCGCTGATCCAGATGTGGAACCAGTGGGGGCAGCAATATGCACGGGTACGCATCTGACAACTTCTTTCGTGGGCCGAAGGTGTATTTCATCCTCGGTGTGCTTGCCATCCTCGCGGCCAGCGGCGTGCGTGCCGTGTTGGCGTTGCCGCTGGTGGCCAGCCATGTGGACACCGTGGCGGTAACGGCGGGCGCGATCTACGCGGGCCTGATCTTTCTCTACGAACAATGGGGTTGGCGCTGGCTGTCCACGATCAAGAACCTCAACGGCACGTGGGTTGGGAGCATCACCACCACGCACAATGGCGGAACCAGCGTCCCTTGCGTGATGCGCTTGCGCCAAACGTGGACGCGGATGGCGATTGAGCTTGAGACGGAGCAGTCCCGCTCTCGAACCACGATGGCAGCGCTCTACGACGAGCAACCCGGCGATGTCGGACTGAAATACGAATACGTCTCCGAGCCGAGGAACCTCGCGGTGCAGACGATGCACGCGCATCGCGGCGTCTGCACACTGGCGATAACCACCGATTCGGAGGAAGTGCGCCTCAGCGGCGATTACTTTACAGGTCGCGGGCGAGAAACCCGTGGCGAAATCACCTTACACCGTGTCAGCCGAGAATTGCTGGGCTTCGACGGTGCGTTGAAGAAGGAAAAACAATGAAAGAGAAACGCCCAGCCACCCCGTCGAAGCCGCGCACCAGCACGTCGCGTGGCAAGAAATCGCAGCCAATCCAGAGCGGCAACGCCCTCGCGCTCCCCGCGCAAAGCGATCTTTTCGCCACGGTATCCGGCCTGATCGAGGAGGCCCGTCGCACATTGGCGCGTCAGGCCAACAGCGCCACGGTGTTCCTGTTCTGGCGTATTGGGCAACAGGTCAACAGCGAAATCCTCAACAACCAGCGTGCGGAATACGGGCAGAAGATTGTGTCGTCACTGGCGACACAATTGGTCGCCAGCTACGGGCGCAGCTTCGAGGCGCGTAACCTGCGTCGCATGATGCAGTTTGCCGAACAGTTCCCCGATTTCGGGATTGTGTCGGCGGTGACTACACAATTGAGCTGGACGCATGTTGTCGAGGTGCTGCCGCTGAAGACGCCGGAAGCCCGCCTGTTCTACCTCAAGGAAGCTGCCACCCGTCTGCTTGGCACGCGCGAACTGCGTCAGCTCATCGCCCGCAAGGCGTTTGAGCGCAAGGAAATTGCCAACGCGCAACTGACCGAGACCTCTGCCATTGCGCTCGACACCTTCAAAGACCCCTACCTGCTGGATGTGCTTGGGCTGCACGACGGCTATCTGGAAGCCGATTTGGAGGCCGCCATTTTGCGGGAACTGGAGAGCTTCATTCTGGAATTGGGCGGGGGCTTCACCTTCGTCGAGCGCCAGAAACGCATGATCATCGGCGGCGAGGATTTTCACCTCGACCTGCTCTTTTTCCATCGCAGGCTCAAACGCCTGGTAGCGGTGGAATTGAAGATCGGCAAGTTCGAGGCCGGGCACAAGGGGCAGATGGAGCTTTACCTCGGCTGGCTCAACCGCTACGAGCGACAGGAAGGCGAAAACGCACCCATCGGTTTGATTCTTTGCGCCGAGAAAAGCCGCGAGCAGATCGAACTGCTGCAACTGGATCAGGACAACATCATGGTCGCCGAATACTGGACGGTGTTTCCTGAGCGCCCTGTGTTCGAGAGAAAAATCCACACCCTGCTGGAAAGTGCGCGCGAGCAATTGGCGCGGCGCAAGGCTTTGCTGCCCGGCAAGAAGAAAGGGGGCGAGGCATGAGCCAGGAAACAAACGACAAGCGTCTGATCGAAGTCGCGTTCCCGTTGAAGCAGGCGTCCATTGACTCGGTTCATGAGAAGAACGTGCGCCACGGCCACATCTCGACGTTGCACCTCTGGCCTGCGCGCCGTCCGCTGGCGGCCAGCCGTGCGGCGCTGATCGCCACCCTGTTGCCCGACCCCGACGACAAGGAGAAGCGTGACGACATCCTCAAGCGTATGGGCGGCACACTGGCCAAGACGCTCAAGAAAAAGAAGATGCCCAATGGCCGCATCGAAGAAATCGAGTCGATGGAAACCGAAGGCGGCGTGCTGCGTTGGGGGCGCGAAGCCAGCCCGGACATGGACTGGTTCCGCGAGGAAATTCGTAAGGCTTACGGTGGCCGCGCGCCGCGTGTGCTCGACCCCTTTGCGGGCGGCGGGGCAATTCCGCTGGAAGCGATGCGGCTGGGCTGCGAAGTCACGGCGGTCGATATCAATCCGGTCGCGTGGTTCGTCCTGAAATGCACGCTGGAATACCCGCAAAAGCTCGCCGGGCAGAAGCGGCCC
This sequence comes from Pseudomonadota bacterium, assembly GCA_018242445.1. Classification (GTDB taxonomy): domain Bacteria; phylum Pseudomonadota; class Gammaproteobacteria; order Xanthomonadales; family Xanthomonadaceae; genus SZAS-103. The sequence continues at coordinate 11,886 of JAFEBW010000038.1, forward strand.
TTACCTGAATTTGCCTTGCAGGATGTTTCCTTCCTCACCGACTACTTCAAGGCGCGCGGCCTCAAGGTCAAGGATGCCGAGCGGCGCGCGCAAAAAGTTGCAGGCAAGGCACAGGCCGCATGCCATGAGAATCAGGACTTGTTCGGCCTGCCCGATGTGGATGCTGAAGAGCTCAATGCCGATCTGGCTTGGCACGTTCGGGCGTGGGCGCGCTGGGTACTGGGCGAAGCGCGCAAGGGACTGGCGTGCTTTTATCCCATCTACGCGGAATATTGTTCGGTGAAGCCTTACCAGCGGGTTGAACTGGATACGGACGAGCCGCTGAAGCTAGTACCTGTGAACGAGGACGGCGAGCCGCAGATCGGCCTGCTCAATGCCGGGTTCGATGCCGCCTATCTCGACAATCCCGCGAACCCCCGCTGGGTCGCCAAGCCCACGGTGGCCTATCTGTCGGCACGCACAGTCCATTGCAAAGCCTGCCGCGCCGAACTGCCTCTACTGAAGACACGTTGGCTTGTGAAAACCGACAAAAGACGTGCGGTGCTGACAATGCGTCCGCGTGAAGACAAGTCCGGCGTAGTGTTCGGAATTGATCGCAGCGCCAAATCGCAGGGCGGCAATGCAGCGCAGCGCCGTGAATACGATAAGAGGTTGGGTGCGGGGACGATGAGTCGCGCGGGGGCTACCTGCCCGTGCTGCGGCACCATCATGACGATGGAGGATATTCGGCTTCAGGGACGCGCTGGAGGAATGGGTACGCGGATGACTGCGGTCGTGGTCGATAGTCCTGACGGCAAGGAGTACCGGATACCGACGGCGCTTGAACTTCAGGCATCGAGCGTCTCTGCGACTGACTTGAAATCAGCATTCGAGGGACTCCCTGGCGGTTTGCCCACAGAGGCAACGCCCAAGGGTGGGAGTGGAGCTGCGCGGGCATTCTCTGTGGATGGTTACGGCATCGATCAGTGGCAGAAGCTGTTCATGCCGCGCCAACTTGTTGCGCTGGCGACGATCTGCCGCGCCATTCGCAAGACGCGAAGCGAACTACTCGGTGATGCGGCTTGGTCGGAGGGTGTTGCTGCATATCTGGCGATGGGTGTTTCCCGCCTCCTCGATTTCGCCAATATGGGCGCACAGTGGAAGATTGACGTCCCGACGATAAATCACAGTTTTGTTCGCTTTGCTCTGCCAATAACTTGGGACTTCGCGGAAAGTAATGTTCTGTGGGACGGTGCCGGAAGCTATCTGCAATGTGCAGAGCGTGTGCTGACACCCTTTGATAACCCTGCTTTCTGGTCTGGGTTCGTGGAGCCGCCGCACGTCATCAATCAGTCGGCTACATCTACGGTGGATAACACATTCGATGTTGTCGTGACTGATCCGCCGTATTACGACGCGATCCCATATTCGGACTTGATGGATTTTTTCTACATCTGGTTGCGCCGGATTCTAAGTGGCCTCTCACCTGCCATTGATGCGGTGTTCTCTGAGGTGACCGGCCCCAAGTGGAATCATGAGCGTAACGACGGCGAATTGATCGACGACTCATCCCGCTTTGGCGGAGACAAGGAGGCATCGAAGCGAAACTACGAAGAAGGCATGGCGCGTGCGTTCAAGGCCTGCCACGGCGCGTTGAAGCCTGATGGTCGCCTCGTCATCGTTTTCGCCCACAAGCATCCGGATGCGTGGGAAACACTGGTTGGCGCAATCATCAAAGCAGGTTTCGTGGTGGACGGCAGTTGGCCGATCCAAACCGAGCAAGCGTCTCGAATGCGCGCGATTGATTCCGCCGCGCTCTCTTCCTCCGTCTGGCTGGTCTGTAAAAAGCGTGACCCGATGGCCAAGGCGGGCTGGGACGCCCAAGTGCTCAAGGAGATGGAAACCGGCATCACCGCCAAGCTGCGCGACTTTTGGGATGCAGGCATTCGCGGCCCGGACTTCGTGTGGTCGGCCACCGGCCCGGCGATGGAGGCGTACAGCCGCTACCCGGCGGTCAAGAAGGCGTCCGAACCCGGCCAGTTGATGATGGTGGCCGAGTTCCTCAGCCACGTCCGCCGCATCGTGGTGGACTTCGTCGTGGGCCGGGTGCTGTCGCACGGGCAAAGCGAACCGACGCCGGGCGATCACCCGCTCGACGACATCACCACCTACTACCTGCTGCACCGGCACGACTTCGGCCTGAAGGAAGCGCCCGCTGGCCCCTGCATCCTGTACGCGGTGTCGTGCAGCCTGTCCGAGCGTGAACTGGTGGATCAATACGAGGTGCTGGCCAAGAGCGGCAATGCTCCGGAACCCGAAGAAGAATCCGGAGAAGCCGATGACGATGGCGAGGATTCGGGTTCTTCCGGTGGTGGCGGCAAGTTCAAGCTCAAGGCGTGGAATACCCGCAAGCACCGCTCCCTCGGGCTAGAAACCGCCAGTGGTCGCACCATTCCGCTGGTCGATCAGGTCCACAAGTTGATGCAGCTTTGGGTGGCGGGCGACGTGGTGAAGGTCAACGACTATCTGGATGCGCGCGGCCTGCGTCGCAGTCAGGTGTTCGCGCAACTGATCCAAGCCTTGATCGAACAGAGCCGCGCCGAGGGCAGCGCGGAAGAGTGCTCCATTCTGGAGCGTTTGCAGAATTACCTGAAGTCGGTGGGCAGCACGGCCCAAGCGACCCTTGGCCTTGAATAGGCTGGAATAAGAAACGGAGAAAACGATGGCCAAGACGAACGCAAAACCGTGGCACCAAGTGGTGCAACTGCGCGACGACATCACCAATCAGGAACTGTCGCAGAAGCAGTTTGCCGCCGACCTCTACGACGTGGTGATGGACGTCAACCCCGGCGTCTATCACGATCCACGCGAGTTCTTCGCGCTGACCTATCCCACGGTCAAGCTGCGCGATCTGGCGCGCGACGTGACGCACCGGCTGGCGGGCAAGTCGGAAAAGGCCGTGCGCCAGTTGCACATGACCTTCGGCGGCGGCAAGACGCACTCCCTGATCACGCTGGTGCATCTGGTCAATGACCCGGCGAGCCTGCCTGACATCCCGGCGGTGCAGCAGTTCAGGGCGCATTGCGCGCTGGAAGGCGGCTTCCCGAAAGCGCGCGTGGCGGCGGTGGTCTTCGACCGTCTGGACGCCGAGATGGGCATGGAGGTCAAGTCTCCCGATGGCAAGAAGGCGACGCTGAAAATGCCGTGGAGCCTCATCGCGTGGCAGTTGGCGGGCGAAGCCGGGTTGAAGCTGCTCAAGGCGGACGGTACCGAACGCGCCAGCCCTCCAGCCACCGGCGTGATGGAAGACCTGCTGAAGCTGGCACGCAAGGACGTGCCGAGCGTGCTGATCCTGTTCGACGAGGTGCTGTGGTTCGTCCGCGTGATGGCCGACATTGATGCCGCGTGGATCGGGCGGATGCGCGAGTTCATGCACAGCCTGACGCAGGCCGTGGCCAAAGTGCCGCAGTGCTGCTTGGTGGCCTCGTTGCTGGCCTCCGACGTGAACAAGATGGACGACCTCGGCAAGCAGATCAGCAAGGAACTGTACGACGAATTCAAGCGCGTGGCCGATGAGGGCATCCAGCCGGTCGAAAGTCAGGACGTGCCGGAAATCCTGCGGCGGCGGATGCTGAAGCTGGAAAGCTACGTTGACCGCTCGCAGTGGGGCACGCAGGTGGCAAGCGCGGTCAATGGCATTCTGGCCATTGACGATCACACCGCCAAGAACCGCGCTGCCGAGGAAAAGCGTTACGAGGACGCCTATCCCTTCCATCCGGCGCTGATCGAAACGCTGTATCAGAAGTGGACGCAGCTTGAAGGCTTCCAGCAGACGCGCGGCATCCTGAAGACGCTGGCCTCGGCGCTACGCGATGCGGTGAAGTGGGACAAACAGCCATTGATCAGTGCGCAAGTGTTCCTCGGCGATCCGGGCACCGAAGGCTTGAGCGTGGCCGCCCGCGAGCTGGCGAACGTGGCGCAACTGGAGCAATACGAAGGCCGTCGCCAGAACTGGACGGCGATTCTGGAAGCCGAACTCGCCCACGCTCGCAAGGCGCAGGAAGGTCTGCTGGGCGTGCAGCAGCGCGAGATCGAGCAGGCCGTGATGTCCACCTTCCTGCATTCGCAGCCCATCGGCCAGCGCGCCACGACGCGGGACTTGAAGGTGCTGATCGGCGTCGGCTCGCCGGACAAAATCGAACTGGACAAGGGGCTGACCCGCTGGTCGGAAATGTCGTGGTATCTGGACGACACGTTCACCACCGACCGCGAAGCGGGTTTGCCGAAGATCTGGCGCTTGGGGTCAAAGCCCAACCTCAAGCAGATGCACCACGACGCGCGGCAAAACGTGAGCGCCAGTCTCGTCGATGAAGTGTTGGAGAAGGAAATTCGCGGTGCAGGCAAGCTGACTGAAGGCGCGCGCGGCGCTGGCGCGAAGGTGCATGTGCTGCCTGCGCGCCCTGCGGACATCGAGGACGACGGCGAATTCCACTACGCCGTGCTGGGCCCCAAAGCGGCTTCGAACGGCAAGCCAAGCGCGGAAGCGCGCCGGTTCATCGACGAGACCACGGGTTCCGACAAACCGCGTGCCCAGAACCGCAACGCGGTGGTGCTGGCCGTGCCGTCCGGCGACGGTATCGCGGTCGCCCGTGAGAAGGTGCGCGATCTGCTGGGTTGGGAGAAGGTGCGTGAGATGCTCAAGGAGCGCACCGACATCGACACGGCGGCCACGACGCGGCTGGAAGGCAACCTGCGCGCGGCGCGCGGCGAGATGGTGTCGCAGATCGTGATGGCGTATTGCATCGCCGTGACGGTGAACGACGCCAACGACGTGGCGGCTTACCGCATCAACGTGGACAACGATTCCTTGTTCGCCAAGATGGCTGCCGACAAGCGTCTGCGCATCGAAAGCACGGCGGTGAACGCAGAAGCTCTGCTGCCCGGCGGCCCGTTCGACCTGTGGGCGGCGGGCGACAAGGCGCGCTTCGTGAAGGACTTGGTCGGCGCGTTCGCGGCTACCGCACGGTTGCCAAAGATGCTCAACCGTTCGGCGATTCTGGAAACCTTGCTGCAAGGCTGCGAGGCGGGTGATTTCGTGCTGCGCGTGACGCGGGCAGACAAATCGGTGCGTACCTTCTGGAAGAGTCGGCCCGACGACGCGGCAACTCAGGATTCCAGTCTGGAGGTGGCGCTGTCCGATGCAGTGATGCTAACGGAACTGGACGCCGTACTCCTGGCCCCGGGCGTTCTGCACGGCCTGTGGAAGTCGGATGCAGCAACGTTGACAGACATCAGCGCCTACTTCTCCGGCAAGCACTTCGTGGAAGTGGACAAGGGCGGCTACACCGAGAACGTGCTGATTCCGGCAGCCGACCTACCGGCCATTGCGGTTGCGGTGGCGGCAGCCGTGAAATCGGGACGCATCTGGCTGGTCAACGGCACCATCAGCGTGCTGGGCGAGGATGTTCCCGCTGGGTTCGTCAACGAGTCGGCGCAACTGCTTGCCCCGCCGCCGTCATTCTCGAGTGTGGATGTGCTGCCCGATCAGCTTCCTGTGGCGTGGTCTGACGGAATGAGTACGGCACACCTGATTCACGGTGCGCTGTCGGCCAAGTTCGGCAAGCCCCTGCCGTGGACGCGCGCGGAGCAGCCACTCACCGAAGCTTTCCGCTTGGGCCTGATCGAGCGCACGCTCGACTCGGCCTCGTGGCCTTGCGACATGGGTGGCGCGTCAGGGATCAAGATTCGCGTCAGCAAGAACGAGATCAAGCAGCCGCCACCGCCGCAGCACTACGGCTCGAAGGTCGCCACGGCGGAATTGCAGTTGCACGAGGTGCAAGACTTGGCCGACCACGTTGATGCCTTGCGCGAAGCCACGGCTGGCCATCCGCTGCGCATCAGCGTCACGGTCGAGGTTGGAGAGAACGGCCAAGTCGATCAGGCCGTGGTGGACAAGGTCAACACCGTGCTTTCCGAGGTGAAGGCCGGGTGGAAGGCGGAGTAATCAGCAATCATGGATTCTGCTCGCGCAATCGAAATCTTGGAACGGCAGCGCGCCGCCATTGACGGCCTGCGTTCGTCTCGCCGCTCGCAGGAGTTCACGAAGTGGCAGCGCGATACCGAGGTTGCCGTGCAGAGGATTTTCGGAACGGACAGTCGCCACTCGACGGATTTTTCCGAAATTCGTTACTCCCTGAGCGTCTTTACGACCGGCACTCCAGACTCCGATTTCCACGAAGCGTATCTGCGAGGACTGGATACGGCAAAGTCCATTCTGTCATCGATGATCGATGAGATTCGTGAATACGATCTGGACTCCGACGCCGATAGCCCGACAAAGGTGCTCGGCACGTTGGAACAGGTGTGCCTGCGATTCCACATGGTTGCGCGGCAGCTTCGCGTCCGGCACTCGAACAGAACGACGCTGGAGATCGACGACGAATACGATGTCCAAGACCTGCTTCACGCCCTGCTGAAACTGAACTTCGACGACGTGCGTCGGGAAGAATGGACGCCAAGCTACGCCGGGGGATCGGCAAGGGCCGATTTTCTGCTGAAGGAGGAAGGGATTGTCATCGAGGTGAAGAAGACGCGGCAAGGACTCAGCGTCTCGGATATTGGCGCTCAGTTGCTGGTTGACATCGCCCGCTATCAGGCGCACCCGGATTGCAAGCAGCTTGTCTGCTTCATCTACGATCCAGAGGGACGAATTGGAAACCCGATTGGCCTTGAGCGCGACCTCGAAAAAACTCCGGCCAAGATGCCGGTGAGGGTCATCGTTGGCCCGAAGGGAACGTAGGGAGCCATGAGGTTCTGTCCATGACGCAAGAGAATCCGCCATCCGGCGAGAAGCCAAAGAAGAACACGCTGAAGCTGCTGCTTCGGTCGAAGCCTGCCGCAGAAGTCGAGACCTCGGCGGGCTGCGTCTACCTTTATCCGTTGCGGGTGAGTGACATGACCGATTTCGGGAAGCTCGAATCCGGCGATGCGGTCAGCCAGATCAGGGCTTTCCTGCCGAGCATTGGCAGCTTGACCGTGGAATCCGACGAAGCGCCGGAGCGCGTTCCGCTCGATGCCGCGATTGCCGCTGATCTCTCGAATGACGAGATCGAGCGGATTGCTGATGCCTATGCCCAGTCGTCAGCGTGGCAAACGATCCGCGAAGGCTCGCAAGAGCGCAAGCCTGCCGTGCGGGAAACGGGTGAAACGGCGTCGGCCTATCTGGTGCGGCTGCTCAAGGCCGAAGTCGATGACTATCGCCAGAGCGCGAAGCGATTGCACGAGTCGTTGCTTGGTTCCAACCGTGGCCTTTTCGATCAAGTTCAAAAGAGCGCCAGTCTTTTTGATCAAGTTCGCAAGAGCACGTCAGCTTTGGGATCGACCTTGAGCGCCTACGAGGAACTCACAAAACTCACAAAGCCCACGACACTCGACGTCCACCCCATCCAGACGGATCACTTCAGCAGGGTGAACGATATGCTCGCGGAGCAAGCGCGCGAGCGCGCGAAAGAGCGCGCCGAAGAAATGGAGTTGACGCGCCTGACAGGACAGATGACCGCGGAGTCGGCAAAGACCCTCAAGGACTTGGCGGAAGCAGCGACGACCCTGATGGAGCAGATGGACGAGCGCGACCGCAGAACCGATCAGTCCACGCGCAAGCAGATCACCATCGCGGTGTGGTCGGTTGGCATCTCGGCGGTCTTGGCCTTGTTTGCCTTGATCGTTTCCGGCTTGGCGTATTTTCAAGACCGTGACAACAACACATCCGGCGATCAGTGGCAAGCGAAATTGCTGACCGCCATCGAGCAAAACAATCAGCAGCGTTCCATCGTTGAGCGGGAGAATCAAGTGCTTCGGGAGCTGGTGAAGTCTCTGGATGCCCGCATCGCGGATCTGGAGACGGCTCAACGTGCTGCCATCAAATCGACGTCGTCCAAACAAAAGCCAGATTGAGGCGACGGCGCGACAGAAGAACTCAGAGGAACGAATATGGCCCGCATCGAAAACCACAAATACAGCATCGAGGAAGCCTTCAGGGAGTGCTTCTACATCGTGCCGGACTACCAGCGCGAGTACGTCTGGACGGACAAGGAAGTGCATCAGTTGCTCGAAGA
>JAFEBW010000039.1 GCA_018242445.1 Pseudomonadota bacterium
ACCACACTAACGACATAAGGAAATTCGAACAGTGTCGCTGAAAGTATAAGCGAAGTCGGTCAACTGGCTTGCCTGATGTGGTCAACGGTTTTGGCAAAAGCTGGTCAGAAGGTTGGCAATTCGCAGCCTTCGCCGCCTTCCCGGTGATGACCGCCGGCATCGGCCTGCCGCTGCTGATCCACGCGCACGGCGCCAACGCGGCGGTGGTCGGCTCGCTGGGCATGCTCACCGGCTACTGCGGTACCCTGCTCACGCCGATGGCCGCCAATTTCAACATCGTCCCCGCCGTGCTGCTGGAACTGCCCGACCGCAACGGCGTGATCCGCGCGCAATGGCCCACCGCGCTGGTGTTGCTGGTGGTGAATCTCGCGTTGATGGCATGGCTGGCCTTCCGATGAACACGCCGACCGTCCTGCTGGCCGGCTTCGAGCCCTTCGGTGGCGAACAGGCCAATCCCGCGCAGGACGTGGTGCGCGCACTGGACGGCCGCGTCATCGCCGGGCATCGCGTGGCGTCGCGGGTGCTGCCGGTGACCTTCGCCGCTGCGGCCGAAGGCCTATCGGAAACCATCGCAACCCTGCGTCCCTCGCTGGCCATCGGCATCGGGCAGGCTGGCGGACGCAGTCGCATCTCCATCGAGCGCGTGGCGATCAACCTGATCGACGCGCGCATCCCCGACAACGCCGGTGTGCAGCCCGTCGACGCACCGGTGGTCGCCGGCGCACCGGCGGCATATTTCACCACGCTGCCGGTGAAGGCCATGCTGGCCGCTTTGCATGCCGCCGACGTGCCCGCGGAAGCCTCGTTCAGCGCCGGCAGCTTCGTCTGCAATACCTTGTTCTACGCCCTGATGCACACGTTGGCGGCGCACCATCCATCCACCCGCGGCGGCTTCATCCATGTGCCGTGGCTGCCCGCGCAGGCCGTGCGCCATCCCGGCGCGGCGAGCATGGCCATCGCCACGCTTTCGCAAGGCATCGCCATCGCCATCGAGGCGGCGCTGATGCATGCGCAGGATCTGCACGCCGCGGGCGGCAGCACGCACTGAGCACGCGGCTCAGGGCAGCACTGCGCCCTGCGTCTGGCCGTAACGGGTATCGGCATCGTATTGCAGGTCGTCGTGGGCGGCACGCGCGATGGCGTAGTGCGCATAGGCATCGATCTGCTTGCCCAGCGTGGCGCACTCCGGCGCGCGGCCGATGCTGTCGATGGCATGGCCGATGGCCTGCGCCGCCTGCCGGCCATGTTGCAGGTGCCCGTCCTCGTGTTGCTTGAGGTGGACGACGAAGGCATCCCAGCGCCCCTGCAACCACCTCGAAGCATTCGCACGATCCACCCATTCGGGAAAGGTCTGCGTCGCTTCCAGCGTCACGCTGGCGCGCTCGATGCGGCAGCCGCCGGCGTCGCGCCAGTAGTCGTAATGCCAGTGGACGTTCCAATGCGTGTAGGCGGCGTAACGCTTGCCGTCCTTGGCGAACAGCGGGCCGCGCTGATGGATCTGCTCCCACAGCGCATCGGCGCTCGACCCGCCGATGGCGTAGGTCTGCACGTGCAGGTTCGTCTCCACCCCGGCATTCGCGGCAGACGCGGCTTGCAGCATCGAGGCCAGCAACAGGGCAGCCGTCATAACGAGGCCTGCCAGCGCCCCGGTGCGGCGCTCAACCGGTCACCGCGGTGACCTTCCAGCGCCCGACCGCGCGGCTGACCTGGTCGCGCAATTCGCCCGTATCGCCGGCCTTGGCGGTGGCGAACAACAAGCCGGCCATGAACACGTTGGGCGTGCCGGCGATGCCCTGCATCGCGGTCCCGGCGAGGCTGATCTGCTGCCATTTGCCCGACTGCGCCGACATCCAGCCGCCAGGCGGGGAATACCAACTGCCGTTCTCGCGGACGTACAGCACCTCCGGCTCCTGCCCGCCGGGGATGTCGCCCTGGATTGCGATCATGCGCGGCATGGCGTACTGACGGGTTGGACGCGGCGTATCAGGCTAGCCAAGCCATCGGGCAACCGCAAGCGGCAAGGTGCGCGGCGCGTTCTGCATCATCGTTGCTGGCGGTACGTCCGCACGCCCACGCCCTTCCCGTCCAGCAACGGCGCCGGTGCGTCCTTCAGATAGCGATCGAAAAACGCCAGCGTATACGCCACCACCCCGCGCACGTTCGCATCCGCGGCGATGCAGGCCTGCGACGAGCGGTAGTCCGCGCACGGCCCGTTGGTCCACAGCATGTGGGTGGCGCCGGCGAACTCGACGAGGTATTTCGGCGGCGGACTGACGGCGAAGGCGCCCGCGTCGCCGAGCAACTGCGGCGTCATGCCCCAGTCGAGCGTTCCGCCCTGATACATCACCGGCACGCGCAGAGCGCGCAAGCGATGCTTGGCGAGAAAGGGTTGCACGAAGGGCGAGTACGCCGCCGCCGCGCGCACGCCGGGCAGGCTCCAATCCGGCCAGCCGCCGGCGATGCCCAGCACCGTGTAGCCGCCCAGCGAGTGGCCCAGCAGGCCGATGCGGGATGGATCGATCGCGCGCGCCAAGTTTGGATCGGACTGCACCACGCGCAGGGCATCGCGCAGGTCGTCGCGGCGCTCGCGCCAGGCCTTGGCCGTCCAGACCGACGGATCGAGGAACGCGGGGCGATCGCTGTCGGCGGGCGCCGAAAACGCGCGCCGGGTGGCGATGCCGCAGATCGCGTCGCGATGGTTCGGCGCGGCCACGACATAACCGCGAGCAGCCAGGGCTTGCGTGAGATACACCACCTGCTCGTTGCAGCCGACCACGCCGTGCGAGAACAGCAGCAGCGGCCAGCGCGTTGGGCACGTCGCCATCGGCGCATCCACGGCGACCTCGCCCGGGTTCGCCGAACGCGCTCGCACCGCTGGATACCACAGCGCGATCTCACGGCCATCGGGCAGCGCCAAGCCGCGTTGGCCGACCGGATATGGCCCATCGCAAATCGCAGCATTCGCACGGGCAGGCATCCACAGCCAGCACGACAGCGCGAAGCAGGCGACGAGCCACGGATGGCTGCACGCGCGATCGCGGCCTGTCGCCAATGCCCGCATCAGGTCTTCGGCAAGGTCACGCCGGTCTGGCCCTGATACTTGCCGCCACGATCCTTGTACGAGGTTTCGCACACCTCGTCGGACTGGAAAAACAACATCTGCGCCACGCCCTCACCGGCATAGATCTTCGCCGGCAGCGGCGTGGTGTTGGAAAACTCCAAGGTCACATGGCCTTCCCACTCCGGCTCCAGCGGCGTCACGTTGACGATGATCCCGCAGCGCGCGTAGGTGCTCTTGCCCAGGCACACCACCAGGGTGTCGCGCGGGATGCGGAAGAACTCCACCGTGCGCGCCAGCGCGAAGGAATTGGGCGGGATGATGCACACGTCGGCGACCACGTCCACGAAGCTGTCCGGATCGAAGGCCTTGGGGTCGACGATGGTCGAGTTGATGTTGGTGAAGATCTTGAACTCGCGCGCGCAACGCACGTCGTAGCCGTAGCTCGAGGTGCCGTAGGACACGATGCGGTGGCCGTCGGCGGCGTGCTTGACCTGCCCCGGCTCGAAGGGCTCGATCATCTGTTGCTGCTCCGCCATGCGGCGGATCCAGCGGTCGGATTTGATGGACATGGGCGGGGAATGGGGAATGGTGAACGGGGAATGGGGAATCGCGATCCCGGCAGGATCAACGGTTCCGGCGCCGATTACGGGCTCGACTCCAAGGCCGCCATTGTGAACGACGCGTCGGTCGAAAGCGACGCCATCGCGTCCGATCAGCGAGGCGTGCGGATAGTTGCAACCGCGAACGGCCAGCGAAAATGGCCGACGATCTGCCAAGCCAACAGCACATCCTCTTCCTGCGTGCCCGCGCCGATGTTGTGGATCATCAGAGGGCGGCCGGAGCCGTCAGCGGCGACGCGATCCGACACCAGGCCGATGTGCGCCAGCCCGTTGGGCAGGCGCCAGCTCACGATGTCGCCGGCATGATAATCCTGCGCGTTCGCGGTGATCTGCACGGCCATGCCGCGGCGACGGAAGTACGTTTCCAGATTCGGCACGCGACGATGATCGATGTTCGCATCCGGCCCGCGCAGGCCCCAGTCGTGCGGATACGCGCGAAAGTGCGCGGCCATGTCGGCATGCACGAGCTTCTGCAGATCGATGCCGTCGGCACGGAAGGCACGCACGAGCACGTCGGCGCACACGCCGCGATCAGCCGGCACGTCGCCCATCGGGTAGGCGATGCGCGCGTACGAAGGGTCATAGTGCACGGTGACGCCAATCTGATTGCGCGCCGCCGCGACGACCTCCGGCGCACCGCCCTGCGCATGGACCGCCCCGACAGCGCCGAACGCGAGGACAGCGAGCAGCGACTTGAATCTCATGGCAAAACCGAGCCTGTCGTACCTGCCCATTCCAACGCAGCCCGATCCTCCGGGCGGACAGCATCACGCACGCCGCATCGGCGTTCGTTGATTCCACCCTTGCGACCGTCTCAGGTGTTCTGGATGACGATGTTCGGAAACCCGATCGCCTTGTTCTTCGCCTGCAAGGACAAGCGCGCGGCGGTGTTGCGGGCGATCAGGCGATAAGCCATGGCGACTGCAGAATCCGGAGCCGCGACCACGCTGGGATGACCGCCATCGGCATCCTCGCGGATGCGGATGTCCAGCGGCAACGAGCCCAGCAAGGGCACGCCGTACTGCGCGGCCATGCGCGCGCCGCCGCCTGCGCCGAACACATGCTCGGCATGCCCGCAATGCGAGCACACATGCACGGCCATGTTCTCGACGATGCCCAGCACCGGCACCTGCACCTTCTCGAACATCTTCAGCGCCTTCTTCGCATCCAGCAGGGCGATGTCCTGCGGGGTGGTGACGATGATCGAGCCCGACACCGGCACCTTCTGCGCCAGCGTGAGCTGGATGTCGCCGGTGCCGGGCGGCAGGTCGATCACGAGGTAATCCAGATCCTTCCACAGCGTATTACCCAACAGTTGCTGCAGCGCCTGCGTGACCATCGGCCCGCGCCAGATCATCGCGGTGTCCTCTTCCACCAGCAATCCGATCGACATCGCCTGCAAACCGTGCGCGCGCTTCGGTTCGATGCTGCGGCCGTCGGGGCTGTCCGGGCGGCCGTTGATGCCGAGCATCTTCGGGATGCTCGGGCCGTAGATGTCCGCATCCAGCACGCCCACGCGCGCGCCTTCGGCGGCCAGCGCCAGCGCGAGATTGGCGGCGACCGTGGATTTGCCCACCCCGCCCTTGCCCGAGGCCACCGCGATGATGTTCTTGACCTCCGGCAGCGGCGTGAGATCGCCCTGTACCTTGTGGGCCAGCACCCGCGAGCGCACGTCCACGCTCGCCGCCGCAACGCCCGGCACGCCCAGCGCAGCCTCGCGCGCGAGCTGCGCGAGCTGCGCGTGCCAACCGGCCGCCGGGTAACCCAGCACGATCTCGACCGCGACCTTGTCGCCATCGATGCCGATGCCCTTGATGGCATGCGCCGCGCCCAGATCGGTACCGGTGTGCGGGTCGGGAATGCGGGAAAGGGCTTCGCTCAGGCGGGTGCGCAGGTCGGCGGTCATCGAGGGCTCCGCGAAAACGCATAGTCTAGCGCTGTCGGTATCCGCGGCACGTCGTCATGGAGGCTTGTGGAATAATTGACGATCATCTCTGCACCCCGGATCGCCCCACGATGTCTCCATCCGCAACCACCGCGCTGGTCACCTGCGCCCTGCCCTACGCCAACGGCCACCTGCATCTCGGGCACCTCGTGGGCTACATGCAGGGCGACATCTGGGTGCGCGCGCAGCGGATGGCCGGGCGCACGGTGCATTTCGTCTGCGCCGACGACACCCACGGCACGCCGATCATGCTCGCGGCCGAGAAGGCCGGACTGACGCCGGAAGCCTTCATCGCCGGCATCCAGCAAAGCCACGAGCGCGATTTCGCGGATTTCCACGTCGCCTTCGACTGGTACGACTCCACCCACTCACCGCGCAACCGCACGATCACCGAAGGCATCTATACCGCGCTCGACGCCGGCGGCCACATCGCCCGACGCTCGGTGGAGCAGTACTACGATCCGGTGAAGCAGATGTTCCTGCCGGATCGCTACATTCGCGGGCAGTGCCCCAACTGCGGTGCGGCCGATCAATACGGGGACAACTGCGAAAATTGCGGGGCGACGTATGCGCCGACCGACCTGAAGGATCCGCGCTCGGTGGTCTCCGGCGCGACCCCTGTGCTGCGCCAGTCCGAGCACCATTTTTTCAAGGCCGGCGATTTCACCGACCTGCTGCGCCAGTGGATCGAGGGCGATGTCGCGCATCCGTCGGTGAAGGCCAAGCTGCGCGAATGGCTGGATGCCGAAGGCGGCCTGCGCGACTGGGACATCTCCCGCGATGCCCCTTATTTCGGCTTCGAGATTCCCGGCGCACCGGGCAAGTATTTCTATGTATGGCTGGATGCACCGATCGGCTACCTGACGGCGTTGCAGGAATTGTTCTCCAGCGGCCGCAAGCCCGGCGTGAGCGCTGCCGATTACGACGTGCTGCTGTCGCCTGACAACCCTGCCGAACTGCATCACTTCATCGGCAAGGACATCGTCAATTTCCACGGCCTGTTCTGGCCCGGCGTGCTGCACGGTGCCGGCATGAAGCTGCCGACCGCGCTGCACGTCAACGGCTATCTCACCGTGAACGGCGCGAAGATGTCCAAGTCGCGCGGCACCTTCATCAAGGCGCGCACCTATCTGGATGCCGGGCTCGACCCGGAATGCCTGCGCTATTACTTCGCGGCCAAGACCGGCGCGGGCATGGACGACCTCGACCTCAACCTCGAGGATTTCGTCGCGCGGGTCAATGCGGATCTGGTCGGGAAGTTTGTCAACATTGCCAGCCGCTGCGCGGGTTTCATCGGCAAGCGTTTCGACGGGAAACTCGCGTCGACGCTGGCGGATGCGCCGATGTATGCGCGCTTCGTCGCAGCCGCACAGGGCGTTGCCGATGCCTATGCCGCCGGTGAATACAGCCACGCGATCCGGCAGACGATGGCACTGGCCGACGAGGCCAATCGCTACATCGACGAGCGCAAGCCGTGGGTGATCGCCAAGCAGGATGGTGCCGATGCGCAGCTGCAAGCGGTGTGCACGCAGGGCATCAACCTGTTCCGCGTGCTCGCCACCTGCCTCGCGCCGGTGCTGCCGCGCATCGCCGCGGCTGCCGAGCGTTTCCTGCTGGCGCCGGTGGCGGCTTGGTCGGTCATCGATGCACCGCTGCTCGGTCACGCCATCGCGTCTTACCAACCGCTGCTGACGCGCATCGACCCCAAGCGTATCGAGGCGATGGTGGAAGCCAGCAAGGAGCATCTGGAAGTTGCACCTGAAATACGGATCCAACCCACCATCGGTAATGCCACGCCCCCACCCCAACCCTCCCCCGCAAGCGGGGGAGGGAGTCTAAACACGGGATCCACGTCCACGAATCACCAATCACCAATCACCAATCACAGCTCCATCGACGACTTCGCCAGGCTCGACCTGCGCATCGGCACGGTGCTCGAATGCGGTTTCGTGGAGGGCTCGGACAAGCTGCTGCGCTTCAAGCTCGACGCCGGCGACTTGGGGCATCGGCAGATTTTCTCCGGCATCCGCGCAGCCTATGGCGAACCGGACAAACTCGTCGGCCGCAAGGTGGTGTTCATCGCCAACCTCGCCCCGCGCAAGATGCGCTTCGGCATGAGCGAAGGCATGATCCTCTCCGCCGGCAGCGGCGGTGCCGACCTGCATTTGCTCGACGTGGACGCCGGCGCGCAAGCCGGCATGCCGGTGAAGTGACGCATCGGCGCGCCCGCGAAGCGGGTGCCTTGGCCGATGCGTCATCCCCGCGCAGGCGGGGATCCAGTGTCTTCGTCTTTGCGTCATCCCTCGCAGACGGGAGGCGCTTCACAACAGCCGCAGGCTGGTCATCCAGCGACTTTCTGCATTATCGGCGCGCCCGCGAAGCGGGTGCCTTGGCCGATGCGTCATCCCCGCGACTGCGCGCGACCGGATCGCGCGCGAACGGCGAAGCCGGCCCGTAGGGCGAACGCCATGGATGGCGTGAGTCAAGCGGGGATCCAGCGACTTTTTCTGTAGCATTTGCTGCAAGTTATCGCGGCCTCATGCTCGTGAGCAGTTCTCCCGTGACCTTCATCGCCGTAGTGCTCTCGACGTTCGCCCTCGGCTGGTTGCTCGGCCCGGCATTGCAGGATCGTCTCGACGAGATGGCATCGGATGACCGCTGGCGCGGACGACCGCTGCGCCTGTTCGCGGCGAGCGTCGCCGCCCTGCCCTTCGCGGCACTGGCAACGGGCTGGCCGGCTGCCTCGTTGTGGTTGGCCGCATTTGCCGGATGGCTGCCGGGCTTGCTGCGGCGCGTGCGCATGCCGACGGCAACGCTTGATCGCGATGCGTTGATCGAAGCCATCGACCGCCTGCTGCCGCAAACCCAGTGCGGCCAGTGCGGCTTCGGCGGCTGCCGACCCTACGCCACGGCCATCGCCGAAGGCCGCGCCGACATCAACAGATGCCCGCCGGGTGGCGTGGCCGGCATCCATGCTCTGGGTGAATTGCTGGATCGACCCCATCTGCCGCTCGACCCGGCCTGCGGCATCGAGAAGCCGGCGGCAATCGCCCTCATCGTGGAAGACGATTGCATCGGCTGCACGAAATGCATTCAAGCCTGCCCGGTGGACGCCATCATCGGCGCGCCCAAACGCATGCACACGGTGATCGCCGAGCTGTGCACCGGATGCGAATTGTGCGTGCCGCCCTGCCCGGTGGATTGCATACGCTTGATCCCGCCTGCGGATGCATCGTCGCGCCCATTGCATCCACTTTGAGTGCTGCGCTGCGACAACCACCCCCGCATACCCGTATAATGGGCGGCTGCCCATCCTGAACTTGAAGATCTGCGGGACATCGCCCGCGGACGCGCGCCCATGTCCATCGAAAACCTCCGCAACATCGCCATCGTCGCCCACGTCGATCACGGCAAGACCACGCTCGTGGATCAGCTGCTCAAGCAGTCCGGCACCTTCGGCGAGCGCGAGAAGATCGCCGAGCGGGTGATGGACAGCAACGACCTGGAAAAAGAGCGCGGCATCACCATCCTTTCCAAGAACACCGCGATTCGCTGGAAGGCGCCCAACGGGCAGACCTATCGCATCAACATCGTCGATACCCCCGGCCACGCCGATTTCGGCGGCGAGGTCGAGCGCGTGTTGTCGATGGTCGATTCGGTGCTGATCCTGGTCGATGCGATGGACGGCCCGATGCCGCAGACACGCTTCGTGACGCAGAAGGCGTTCGCGATGGGCTTCAAGCCCATCGTCGTCGTGAACAAGGTGGATCGCCCGGGCGCGCGCCCGGACTGGGTGGTGAACCAGACCTTCGACCTGTTCGACCGCCTCGGCGCGACCGAGGAACAGCTCGACTTTCCGATCGTCTACGCCTCGGCGCTGCACGGCTACGCCGGCCTCTCGCCGGACGTGCGCGAAGGCAACATGGACGCGCTGTTCGAGGCGATCATCCAGCACGTCACCCCGCCGCCGGTGGATCTGGACGGCCCGTTCCAGATGCGCGTGACCTCGCTCGACTACAGCAACTACGTCGGCATCATCGGCGTGGGCCGCATCCAGCGCGGCCGCGTGCGCACCAACATGCCGGTGACCATCCTCGACCGCGAAGGCAAGCCGCGTGCAGGCAAGGTGTTGCAGGTGCTGGGCTTCATGGGCCTGGAGCGGCGCGAGGTGGACGCGGCGCAGGCCGGCGACATCATCGCGTTCTCCGGCATCGAGGGGCTGGGCATTTCCGAGACGATCTGCGACCCGTCGGCACCCGAGCAACTGCCGGTGATGACCGTCGATGAGCCGACCATCAGCATGACCTTCCAGGTCAACAATTCGCCGTTCGCCGGCAAGAAAGAGCGCAGCGGCGGCAAGTTCCTGACCTCGCGCCAACTGCGCGACCGCCTGATCCGCGAGACCCAGCACAACGTCGCGTTGAAGGTGGAGGAGACCGACGACGCCGACAAGTTCAAGGTGTCCGGTCGCGGCGAATTGCACCTGTCGATCCTGATCGAGACCATGCGCCGCGAAGGTTACGAGCTGGCGGTGTCGCGCCCGGAAGTGATCGTGCGCGAGATCGACGGGCAGAAGATGGAACCCTACGAATCGCTGGTGGTGGATCTGGAAGAACAGTACCAGGGCGGCGTGATGCAGCGCCTGGGCGAGCGCCGCGGCCAACTGGTCAACATGGAACCCGACGGCAAGGGCCGCGTGCGCATCGACTTCATGATCCCCGCGCGCGGGCTGATCGGCTTCCAGACCGAGTTCCGCACCATCACCGCCGGCACCGGCCTGCTGTTCCACGTGTTCGACCACTACGGCCCGAAGGCCGAAGGGGCGATCGCCGAACGCCAGAACGGCGTGATGATCTCCAACGCCACCGGCCCCTCGCCGGCCTACGCGCAGAACTTCATGCAGGAACGCGGCCGCCTGCTGATCGAACCGGGCGAGGAAATCTACGAGGGCCAGATCGTGGGCATCCACGCCAAGGACAACGACCTCACCGTCAACGCCCTGCGCGCCAAGCAACTCACCAACTTCCGCGCCGCCGGCAAGGACGACAACGAACAGCTCACCCCGCCGGTGAAGCTGTCGCTGGAGCAGGCGCTGGAGTTCATCGCCGACGACGAACTGGTCGAAGTCACCCCGATGCAGATCCGCCTGCGCAAGAAAGAGCGCACCGAGAACGACCGCAAGCGCGCCGCGCGCGTGGGGTGAACGCGGCCTCGCCATTCCCGAACCTGCGGGTATCGTCGCGGTTCAACGCCATCCGCCGCCGACCGGCCACTGGCGCAGAAACAATGAAGGCGATCCGATTGCCGAAACCACCCTTGGGCATCGTTTCCTGATTCGGGAGCGGCCGGTCGCAAGACGTCAATTTCAGTTGCCGGGTGCGTGTGCAGGCGTGGCTGATGATGGCCGGCTCAGGGTGTTGCGCTTGCCGGTATCCGGGCTGCGATAGTCGAAGCGCCACAGCTTGCTTCCCTGCAACGGCTTGTCGTCACTGCCGGGCTTGCACGGGATGATCGGCTGCACCACCAGCAGCAGCCCGTAGCCGTCGCGCAGGACGTAGACGGCTTCCTTGCTCCGGGCATTGATGATGGTGGACGGCGCTAGGGGTTGGATACGCTCGGGCATGGCAGTATCCCTTTTGGCGATAGGCCGCCTGCATGGCGGTACCTTCAGGCCTACCGTAATGCCACACTTGGGTGATGGCAGGGGATGCCGGCATGCCTTGCCAGACGTGCTGGATCGGGTAGGGAGCCGGGTCAACCCCGGCCCCCTCGCACACCACCGTACGTGCGGTTCCGCATACGGCGGTTCATGAGCGGCGCTGGAGGACACGGACGTAGTCGGTCATGCCGACCAGTCCGCAGGTGTCGAAGTAGGCTTTCGGATACGCATCGTGCATGTGGCTGGCCCCGGCGTTCCACCACGGTCCTTGACCGTTGCGGGCCGGGCGCCGTGCACGCTCTTCCGGCAACCAGGGTTTCGATGTCGCGCACTTGATGCTGAACCGTAAGAACCGCAATACCTTGCGGCACGAGGTCGTAGATCACGAAGTGCTGCCGCACCGCAACCATCAGGAAGGGAGCCGCGCGGTGCTGCCGAAGACGGCCTTTTTCCGGATTGGCCGCCGCATCGCTCATCGCTGCGTACAGGTCGGCAAGGTAGCGATCAGCAACATCGTCGCCCCACTCACGGCGTGAGCGTGCGTGGATGCGGCGCAGGTCAAGCGCCGCGTTGCGGGTCAGAAAAAATGCGGCGGGCATCAACCGGTCATTGCCAGCCATCGGCGTCCTTGCGGTCGAGCATCGCCATATCGGCCTTGAAGTCGCCGCTGGATACAAAGACGCGGCCCGCCGCCAGGTCGCGGTAGCCGCTCAGGATGGCGTCCTGCACGATCTGGCCTTCGCGCCGCTCCATGTCGCGGCGTATCAGGTCGCGCACGTACTCGCTCGGGGTTTCGTAAAGGCCGGCTTCACCGACCATCCGCTCCACGAATTCGGCCAGGGGCTGGGACAGGCGGGCGTTGATGCGTTCGGACATGGGAACCTCCCAAATCGACTTGATGGGTCAATTGTCGCACAGTGAGGCGAATTTGCCGCAATTATTGCCCAATATTGCGTCATGACCCAGCACCCCGGAGGTGGATCAAAGCACCGCTTCCAGCCCCTTGTGCTCAAGAATGTCCAGCAGAGAACAGAGAGAGAAAAACGCCCGAATGCGCGCCTGGAACGGCGACTTCCGGAGGGGCGTGCTCAAGAGGCAAGGGCCGGAAACCGCGCCAACACAGGGAGAACGGGCAAAAAAAATCCCAACCGATAAGGGTTGGGATTTCACATTATGGAGGTGGCGTCTATCAAACAATCGCCCGCAAGCCTTGTGCTGCAACGCTTCCGCAAACGGTAGTTTACAATATGCCCCCAAATATGCCCCCAGCAAGTCAAAGTAACTGCCTTGCTGGTGCCCGTCGGCCACCTTTGGAAACTGGCGCAACCACGCTCCGGCACGATGGCGCCCGCCCCGTGAGTCTGGTTTCATCCGGCGATAGTCCAGGCGCAAGCCGACGTGCGATCAGGCGCGAACCGATGACCGGGGCAGCTTCACGCTGGCGCATGCCTAAAGACGTTGCCTAACTGGCGGTTTAATCAAAGCCCGGCACCCGCATGCGCGCCAGCAGGCGCCCGAGATAGACGCCATCGCGCGCGGCCAGTTCGGCATCGCGTGCGGCGTAGCGTTCAAAGGTGCGCCAGCGCATGCCCTTCGGTTTGCACGGCTCGCCAAATAGATCACTCCATCTGTCGCCCAGCTTGCGCCGCAGTGCCCAACGTTGCTCATTGATCCGGTTCCCGCCGCCGGTGCGCTGGCTGGCATAGGTCGGCTTGGGCTTGATCGCCTCGCGGTGGCAAAACTGCTCGATCCCGTTCCACTTGTAGAGTTTCAACGCGCGCCGGTGCGTGTACGGGCAAAGGAAATACCAGCGCCGCCCGCCGTAGGGGCATGGCTGGCTTACCAGATCAATGCAGCACGTTACCGGCTGGCGCTTGCCGTCCGTGGTCTGCGAGTAGTCCAGGGTCAGTGTGCCGCTGTCATCGGCCAGCGTGGCGCGATAGCCGATGCTGGCGAGTTCCTCGCCGTCCTGCGTCCAGTGCCAGCCGCCCGCCGTGGTGCAGCCCGGACGCAACGCGCCCTTGCGGAATAGCTGGCGCAGATCAAGGCGCAATGCAGACTCGATATGCGGATGCCAGCCGCCCGGGTAGCTCACGGCTTCGGCTCGATATGCGCCGGCAGCTCGGCGGCCACTGTCTCGCGGCAGTAGTCGAGCGCTTCATCCTTGCCGTTCAATCCGAAGCGCATGCGGTCGGCCAAAGGCTCGGCCAGCTGATCCACCAGCGGATCACTGCCCCGGATGCGCGATGCCGTCACGCCCAGCGGTTCCGGCGCTTCCATCGTCGCCCGGCCCATCAAGTAGGAAGCAAGCCATGCACGGGCTTGCGCATCGCCTTCCTTCGCCTTCGTCACGGTGGCATCGATCACTTCGCCCCATGTTTCCAGCGTCACGCGATCCAGCAGCGCGCCCATGTAGTCATGCTGCACGCGACGGTGCGCGGCACGCCCGCGCAGCATCGGCGCGGCGTCAGTCTTTCGGGTCATGGCGTTGTCTCCGGGTTGGTCATCGTCTGCCGCTTGCGCTGTACGTGGTACGGGGTCAGCAGCGCGTGCGCCTTCATGTCAGCCGACGGCTTGGCGTTGCCGTCCTTGCCCGTCCAAACCTTCGGGGTGAGTTCGCCGGCCAGGCTCACGGCTTCATCCTTTTGCAGCGCCAGCAAGCCCGCGACGGTGGCGGGATCGAACGCGATCACGCTTACCGATAGCCGATCCTCGGCGCCGGTGGCGACGATCACGCGCGCCGTTGCGTAGGCGTTGCCGTTGCTGGCGGTGCCGGCCTTCGGATCGGCGGCAAGCCGTCCGGTCAGTAGCGCATCAATCATGGCTGGTGTCCTTCGGCTGGTATTGCTCGCAGCGGTGCGGCTGCATCGGGTAGTGCATGCCGCACGCGCAGGTGCCCATGCCGGCGCCGGGGTTCACGGTGTCGGGCTGGAAGCTGGCGCAGGTGTCGCACGTCACCAGCGGACGCGGGATGTAGCCACCGGCCTTGCGGATGAAACACCAGCGGCACCCCAACGCACGCGGCCAGCCATCCACTACCGGCAGCACGGCGGCAACGTCGGGATGCGTCCAGACGGGGCCGCAGTGCTGGCAGTAGATCGGTGCGGTTTCACCCTCGGGCACCTTGCCGGCATGGCGTGTCGCAGAGTCATCCAGCGCCAGCAGGTAGCCGCGCAGCGCATCCGCCGGAAACCCGGCGCAGTCGGCAAGGTCGACACTGGTGAGCCGATGGACTAGCGCGCGATCAAGGTGCAGACCGTCCGCCAGCGCGAGCAAGGCGGCTCTCATCCGGTTGCGGTCGGTCAGGTCGGCGACCGTCGCCGGCTGGTGCAGGTAGGTGAGTATCCCGGCCTTGTTGGCGGCAAGCCGGTGGCGAATCTCCGGCGTGACCGCGCCGGCTGGCGCTTCGACGTGAAGACGGTCGCCGGTGGCCGAAAGGCGGATGCCCGCCGCGTTCAATTCACGGATCAGGGGTGCAGCGTTCATAGGTCGAAAGCCTCCCCGTCGCCGTCCAGTCGCGCCACTTCCTCCCCATTCGCGCCATTCGCGCCACACTCTGAGAGTGGCGCGAATGGCGCGACTGTGGCGCCACTGTCTGCCAGCGACCAGGTTGCCGGCATGCCGAAACCAGCGCGTTGTGACGTCACCCCTGCCCGACGCATTGCCCGTTGCAGCGTCCGCCACGCGAAGCCCTCATTCTCGCCGTGGCGCTTCACGTCTTTCACTTGTACCGGGCCAGCCTTCAGTAGTTCATGCAGCCAGCGCACCGCGTCCCGTCCCTCGCCGCCGTCATCGTCTACTTGCTCGGCCTCGGCCAGCAGTTCCCTTGCGGTGCCGTGGATCGCTTCACCCCACAGCACGCTCGATGCCTCGATGCCCTCATAGCCGGGCAATGCGCCCTGTTGCAGGTCATAGACGAAGCCGCCGCCGTCCGGGCCGATATTTGACTTCGCCCGCAGCATCACGCGGCGCTCGGGTTGTTCGTCTTTCGCTTCCTGCTTGGCCGTCACCATGACAAGCCGCGCCAGTGCGCCGAACGCCAGCGAGCCGGTGATGCGTTCCACGGGATCGCGTCCGCTGGTGCCCTTGCTGAAATGGGTCACGCCCAGCAGCGCACACCGAAGCTGGCCGGCAAGGTCAACCAGCGGTTGCAGTCCGCGCCGTACCTCGGCGTTCTTGTGACTGTCACCAGATACTGCCGACACAATCGGATCAATCACGATCAGGCGAACGTCGGGGATCGCCACCAGCGCCAGCCGCAGCGCGTCCATGTCGCAGGCCGGATCGAACGGGTAACGGTCGGCGCCTTCCTTCACCCCCTCCACCATGTGGACGTGCGCCATGTCGGCGCCAGCCGCCCGCAAGCGCGGGTTCAAGGTGTCGGCCACGTCATCCTCGCCAGACCAAAACACCACGCTGCCGCGCTGCGCTCGCGTACCGTCCGGCCAGCGTCCGCCGCAGGTGACGCAAGCCGCCAGCGCCGCCGCAATCGTGGTCTTTCCGGTGCCGGGCGCGCCGCCGATCAGGTGCAGCTTGCCCGCCGCCAGCCAGCCCGGCCACAACCAATCGACGGCCACGGGTTGCACAGCATCGCCACGGGTCAGGATCACGCGCGGCATGACGTCTACCGGCTCGGCTGGCGCGATGCGCGGCAGCGCCAGCACGTCCGCCGCCGTAGCGTTCGGGTGCGCCGCCAGCCAGTCCACGCAATCGCCCTTCGCGGGCAGGTTCAACCTATCCACGTCCACCAGCTCGACGGTGCAGCCGATGGCGTGCAGCTTGGCCGCGACGGCAGTCATGTGGTTGGTGCCGGGCTTGTCGTTGTCCGGCCACAGCAACGCGGTATGCGCCTCGCCGCGCCAGTCGCTATGGTCGGCCTGCCCAGCGCCGCCGAGACTCGCCACGGCGGGCAATCCGAGTTTCGCCAGCGCATCCGCGCACGCCTCACCCTCGACGTAGATCACGGGCAAGGTGTCCACCAGCGGATATGGCGGACGGTACAGCGGCCATCCGTGCGCGGGCCTGGCTGGCGCTTTGGCAACGTAGTGCGTGCCGTCGCGGTGCATCTGCCGGACGATCTTGCCTTTGCCGTCGCACTGGTGACGCTGGCGCAGTGCATCGCGTTCGGCGTCGGCCAGGTCTGCCCAGCCCGGATGTTTGAGCCGCACCACGCGCAGCAGTTCGGCGCCGTCGCTGGTGTTGTAGCGGTGCAGTCCGGCCAGCTTGAAGCCGGCACTCAGTGCGCCAGCGAACAGCCGATGCACCGCATCGCGCGCCGCCTCGGGTTCATGGGGTCGCATCATCGCGTTCATGCGGCGCCCTCCGTGGTCACGCTCATGGTCGCCACCACGCGCACGCGCGGCGCAATCACTTCCTGCTCATTGCGTTCGAGCTTCAGCACTACCCGCGACTTATGCACGCGCCCGGTCAGGATCAGCGGCATGTATCCGGGCCGTACATAGCGCACAAACTTCGTCACGAAGTTCAAGGCCACGTCACGGGATAACGTCCAACTCAAGCCCAACCGATTGAAGTCATAGCAGCCGCGAAACACGGTCAGCATGTCCGGCAAGTCACCCCATGCCGCGCGTTCCTTGGCATCCATCATCAGGTTCAACTCGTTGCGGCTGGCGCTGCGGAAGATGCGCGCAAATTGTTTGCGGTAGATGCCGACGTTGTCGCAGTCCACCCATGCCTCTCCGCATCGCGTGAACCATTCCGTATCCGGCATGACGTCCGGTCTGTCGTAGATCCGCAACAACGCCTCAGCACGGGTATAGCTGCCGGCAAATTGCAGCGCAGTCAGCAAGGGGTCGCGGTCGGGGAATGAAGCGATTGCAGCCGCGATGCCTGCACGTTCGCTTTCCATCATCGCGTTCATGCGCGCACCCCCATGCCCAGCAGGTCGCGCACCGCTTCCTTGAACGGCAGTCCGGTGCGGGCCATGTGGAACGCCAGCACGTCGCGGCCTTTGGCACCGCAGGTGTGACAGCGGTACGCGCCGCCCTCGACGATATGCACACTTAGCGACGGGTGATGATCGTCATGGAACGGGCACAGTGCCGACGCCCAGCCCGATCCGTTCGGCGGGGTCAGCTTGTCCAGGTGTTGCGAGTAGTACGCGAGCGGATCAGGCAGCCGGCGCTTCCAGTCACGCGGCAGGTACGCGCTGGCGCGGTTGCCGTACAATTGCCGGCAGGCGTCCAGGTATTGCGGATTGCCTTTGCGCTCGAATCCGGCCCCGCCTCGCACGCGGGGCTTTTCGTTTCTGGTGACGTGATTCATTCGCGCACCCCTAGCTTTCGCAGCACGCTCCGCGCGCCTTCCAGCGCCAGCAGCGGGCAGCAGGCCAGTGCGGCCACGGAGTAGACGATGGCAGTCACTACGGCATCGGTGACGCGGTGCAGGCGGATCACGCTGCACCGCCTTGCGAGCCGGCATCGATCAGTGCCCGGATATCCTCGACGCGCCATGCGGTAGTACGCGGCCCCAGCTTTACCGGCTTGGGGAATCGTCCGGTGCGGACGCCATCCCACCACGTCGTGGCGCTTACCGGGTAGATCGGAGTAATGCCCGGATCATCGTTCGCGGGCTTCCGGCCAATGATCTGCGCGAGCCGCAGAAAGCCGGTTTCGGGGAGTGTTGCAGCCATGCCGTACACCTTCGCCCGTCGCCGGGCTTCGTTGAACATGGCACCTGATTATTCGCATATCGCCCGGCCCGTCACGGATATTCGGACGCTGGCCGCGGCGCGAATCGTCGCCGCTCCCGGACGATTCGACGCGGAAAGTCAGGCCGAATCGTCCACTGCCCGGATCAACGCTTGCCGCACACCGTCGGCGGTTACCGCTTTGACCGGATCATTCAGCACGACGTCTGCTACTCCGGCCATTGCCGCATAGATGGCTGGCGACCACTCCAAAGCAGGCATGGCCTCTCGCAGCAGCTTGGCGAAAGCTCGAATATATGCCGCCGTCGGCGTACTTTTGCGGCTCGCGATGGCAGCGCCGATCGCTCCATGTTCTTGCGGCCTCCAGTCATCAGCTGCACCCGCCACGGTGTCCAGCAACGCGGGAAGCCCCGGCGCTTTCTCCCATGCGTAGCGCAGCAGATTCCGCGCTTCCTGCTTTGGGTCGTGTGTTACGGCATCGCCAGGGTTCATGGTACGGATTACAACCACCAACGCATCGGGGTTGTCGCGCTGTACCTGCTCGGCGTCTTCTTCCGTGGCCGTCATCACGCGCCGTGGTGCTGGTGCTTCATCATCCGCTTTAGCGTCAGCTTCGCGTGCCGGTGTCGTCCCGGTGATTGCGTCGCGCACCATGGGCCAGATGTGCAGGTTGTGGTCGCCGAGTTCGTGATTGTCCGTCGCATCCAATAGCGTGCGGATGGAGTAAAACTCAGGCGGGGCTAAGCCGCCGCCGACCTTCCCCGCTTCATCCAACAATTTCGCAAGGTTCCTTGCCGCCTCAGCGATCTTGGGGGCTATGGTCTTGGCCTGCTTTATCCGCTCACGGAATGGTGCGTAGTTCAGATTTGCGTTCCATGCGGAACGGAGAAAATCACCGTACTGGTCATCGACCACGAACACTTTCCCAAGCTCTGCGTACACGACGCGCATCCGCGTCGCGTCGTGCGCGAACCGCAGCAGGCAGGCTTGTTCCTGCTCCAGACTCGCCAACGCTTCGGACGCTGCGCCAGCTTGGCGATACTGGGTCACGAATGCATTCACGCCCCGCCATCCGTTCCCGTCGCCCTCCAGCGTTCGGCGGATGTAGGCTCGCGCCCCGGCAGGGACGTAGGCAGGAAATTCCATCTGCGCACACCTCTGCGCCCTTCAAAGGGAGCCGCGCCAGCCGGGGAAGGTGCCCGGTTTTCGGATGGCCGTCCTAGGCGCGACGTGAAGGTGTCAGCTTACCTTGCGCTTGAACGGCACCACGGTGCCAGCGACGCGCAGCGCGTCCAAATAGTCCGCCCAGCCGGCCATCATCTTGCGGCGCTCGGGCAGAAAGGCCGTGCGGTTGTACGCGCGCCCGTTCGGGTCTTTCACGGCATGCGCTAGCTGGTGCTCGATGTAGTCCACGCGGTAGCCCAGCACTTCATCAAGGATCGTGCGCGCCGTCGCGCGGAAACCGTGCGCGGTCATCGCATCGGTGCCGTAGCCCATGCGGCGTAGCGCGGCATTGATCGCGTTGTTGCTCATGGGCCGACGTGGCGAACGGCCACCCGGAAAGACGTACTGCCCGCGTCCGGTCAGCGGTTGCAGGTCGCGCAGGATCGCCACGGCTTGCGGCGCCAGCGGGACTAGGTGCGGCTGGCGCATCTTCATCTTGCCGGCGGGGATGTTCCACTCGCCTGCATCCATGTCGATCTCGGCCCACTCGGCATGGCGCAGTTCGCCGGGGCGTACAAACAGCAGCGCCGACAGCTTCAAGGCCGCGCGCGTGGTCAGGTCACCCGAATAGCCTTCGATAGCGCGCAGCAGCCCGCCCAGCTCGGCGGGGTCGGTGATGGCCGCGTGGTGGCGCTCCGGTGGCGTGGTCAGCGCGCCTTTCAGGTCGGCCACGGGGTTTCGTTCGGCGCGTCCGGTGGCGATGGCGTAGCGCATGACCTGCCCGCAGGTTTGCATGACGCGGTGCGCAGACTCCAAAGCGCCGCGCGATTCCATCCGCCGCCCTACCGTCAAAAACTCCGGTGCAGTCAGTTCTGCCACGGGACGGGCGCCGATGTAGGGATAGACGTCGTTGCCCATCCACGCATCGACCTTCACCCGGTAATGCTCCACCCATGTTTGCTTTGCCAGCCACTCGCGCGCGATCACCTCGAAGCTATTGGCCGCGCGCTCCGTGCCCGCCGCTTTCTCGGCCTTGCGCTGCGCGCCGGGATCGATGCCTGCCGCCAGCAGCTTGCGGGCTTTGTCGCGCTTGTCTTTGGCATCGGCTAGGCCGATTGCCGGATAGATGCCCAACGCAAGCCGCCGTTCCTTGCCGTTGAATCGGTACTTCAAGCGCCACAGCTTGCCGCCGGCTGGCGAGACTTCCAGGTACAGGCCGCCGCCTTCAAACATGCGTTGCGGCTTGCTGGCGGGCTTGGTCTTGCGAATTGCGGTATCGGTGAGCATGGGGGCATCCTCGATTGGGGGCATCGTGGTTTCTGAAATGCCCCGACTTCCCCAATCATGCCCCCAGAAAGGGCCGGATTGCAACGGATGCCCCCGGACGGTATCAGACAAAGAAAAGGCCGGAAGCCTTGGTATTGCTGGGCTTATCGGCCTTTATCGCACGTCCTTGGACGGCTTATTGGTGGAGGTGGCGGGAGTCGAACCCGCGTCCGAAGGTGTTCCATCCCCGGCTCTACATGCATAGCTCGCCGTTTGTTCTCGTCCGGCGACAACACGACGTGCGAAGCACATCGACGGACCAGCACGCTGTTTTCACCAGGGGCCGATGTGCGGCCAGCCCAAGGCTATTCCGTGATAGTGACCCTACATCCACGAGCACGGACACAAGTGGGTTCGGGGCTTACGCCTTAGGCGGCGAGAGCGTAGTTGTCGTCGTTGGCAACTAGAGTTTGCCGCTGGATTAACGAGGAAAGCTGCCCCCTCGGCATGCACCAGGCGACTTCACGCCCCCCGTCGAAACCAGGACACCCCCGATTCGGATCGGATCGCGTTGCAGCGTCTGATGCGAGCAGTGTAGGGGCGCCCTGCCCGCATCACAAGGCCATGCAAGCTTGCGCTGTTCAGGTTGCCGCCGGTTCCAGCAGGCGCGCACGCATGGCGTCGGCCGCGGCGGCATCCAGCGGCGCATCCCAGTCGCCGAGCATGGCCAGGTACAGCAGCTTCTCGAACTCCGGGGCGAAGCGACGGATCACCGCGTCGGGGTCGGGGATGAGGCGGGCATCGCCGATCAGGCCGAAGTGGACGTGGTTCTCGTAGCTCAGGATGCTGATGCCCACGCCGATGCCGCCGGTCTGCGGCACCCAGAACATCATTTCGCGCATCTTCTGCCCGGCCATGTACAGCGGCATCGTCGGGCCAGGCACGTTGGTCGCCACCGCGGTGGCCTTGCGGCTGAACAGCTCCAGCGCCAGTCGCTGGATGCCGACCGGCGCCATGCCCAGCGCGGCGAGCAGGCCGAAGGAGACGATCGCCTGCCGCGAGTTCTTCAGCTCGTGCATGTGCGCGGCCACCTGCTCCAGCCGCCGCGCCGGGCTTTCCTCGCCGACCGGCAGTTCGAGGAACACCAAGCCGAAATGGTTGCCGAGCTTCTTCGCATGCTTGAGCGGGCGCAGGTTGACCGGCACGGTGGCGCGCAGGCTGAGGCCGTCGATGGCTTCGCCGCGGTCGAGCAGGTAGCTGCGCAGGGCGCCGGCCGCCGAGGCCATCAGCACGTCGTTGACGGTGCAGCAGAAGGCGCGGCTGACGGCCTTGACCTCGTCCAGATCCAGCGGCTCGGCCCAGGCCACGCGCTTGCTCACGCCCAGACGGCCCTTGAGGATGGTCGGCGGGTCGTCGGGCAGCACCACCGCGTTGGCCAGTTCGCGGGCGATCTGTTTGCCCTCGTGGGCCAGCACCGCGGCCAGCGAGGGATCCTCGTACAGCTTGGTGCCCATCTGCACGCCCTTGGCGAGCATCTTCTCGCCCATCTTCCGGTAGCGCTCGATGCTGCCCACCGCTTCGCGCGGCTTGCCTTCGTGCAGCCAATCGGCGGATGCCCGGTCGTTCGCGACGGGCTCGGCGCTGGTGTCGGTCAGCGACAGCAGCACCTGCACCAGCGCGATACCATCGGCATAGCAGTGATGGATGCGCGCAACCAGCGCGCTGCCGCCGTGATAGCTCTCCACCAGATGGAATTGCCACAGCGGCTTGGTTTGATCCAGCGGGGTGGATGCGAGGTTGCTGACGAAGCGCTCGAGCTCGCGCTTGCCGGCGCGCCCCGGCAGGGCGGTCAGGCGCACGTGCCAGTCGAGTTCGAAGTCGCCATCGTCTTCCCACGTCGCCCCGGCCGGGCCGTCCACCGCCTTCTGGCGGAAACGCGGCCAGGCGAGGAAACGCTCGCCGATCACTTTGCGCAGGCGCTCGATCGACATCGGCGTGGCGAACATCAGCACGCCGGTGATCATCATCAGGTTGGTGGGTTTTTCCATCCGCAGCCATGCGGTGTCCACCCGCGACATCGGCTCGCGGCGCAGCTTGCGCGCGGCCGATTGCGGATCGGGCCGCGCCTGGGAATGCGGCTTTGCGGATTTCTTCGCCATCGTGCGGCCTCCTGACCTGCGGGGCAGTGAAGCATGCGCGGCGAGGCAGCGCAACGGCAGGTCGGGGTGTGCGCCGCCTCGTCGATCAGGCCTCGAAGAAGCGCACCCGCCGCGTGATCGAACAGGTCAGGTCGTAGGCGATCGTGCCGGCTGCCGCCGCGATTTCCTCCACCGGCAACTGCGGACCCCACAGCACCACCGGGTCGCCGACGCGCGCATCGGGCGCGTTGCGCAGATCCAGCGTCATCAAATCCATCGACACCCGCCCGACGATGGGCACGCGCACGTCGCCGCCGTGGGCGCGGCGCAGCACGACCGGCGTGCCTGACGGCACGCTGCGCGGATAACCATCGCCGTAGCCGATCGCGGCCACGCCGACGTCCATGTCCTCGGGGCAGGTCCAGGTGGCCGAATAACCGATGCTCTCGCCCTTGGCTGTGCGGTTGATCGCGATCAGGCGCGTGGCGAGCGTCATCGCCGCTTGCAGTCCGAAATCCGCGCCGGTCTTGCCGGGCACCACCGACAGGCCGTACAGCGCGCCGCCGGCGCGCACCCAGTCGCGGTGCGCGCTCGGCCAGCCGAGCACGGCGGCGGAATTGGCCAGCGAGCAGGCCTCGCCCGCCATTCCATCGACGGCGTCGAAGGCGGCGATCTGCGCCGGCGTCTGCGCGCCGTCGAAATCGTCCGAGCTGGCGAAGTGGCTCATCAGCAGCACCTCGCGCACCTGCGGCAGCGCCTGCAGGCGCGCCCGCAACTCGGCCGCACGCGCGGGCGGGAAGCCGAGCCGGTGCATGCCGGTGTCGAGCTTGAGCCATACCCGCACGGGCGTGCGCGCCGGGTCGGCCTCCAGCAGCGCCAACTGGCTGTCGTGGTGGATCACGATGTCCACGTCCAGCCCGCGCAGCAGCGGCAGGTCGGCCGGGTCGTCGAGGCCGGAAAGCAGCACGATGCGGTTGGACAAGCCGGCGGCGCGGATGCGCTCGGCATCGGCGAACGCCGCCACGCCGAAGGCGTCGGCGCCGGCCAGCGCGCGCACCACGCGCTCCAGCCCATGCCCGTAGCCATCGGCCTTGACCACCGCCATCACCCGGCTGCGCGGCGCCAGTGTGCGCACCCGTGCGAGGTTATGGCGCAGGGCGTCGATGTGGATGGTGGCGGAAGTGGGGCGGGCCATGCGCGGGTCGCGGCTTACTCGTAGTGGCCGTACTGGTCGTGCGCGAGGTTCTCGAACTTGGTGTACTCGCCGAAGAAGCGCAGCTTCACCGCGCCGGTCGGGCCGTTGCGCTGCTTGGCGATGATGATTTCCGCGAGGCCCTTGTTGTCGGTCTTGTCCTTGTTGTAGACCTCGTCGCGGTAAATGAACATGATCAGGTCGGCGTCCTGCTCGATGCCGCCGGATTCGCGCAGGTCGGACATCACCGGCCGCTTGTCGGTGCGCGATTCGAGGCTGCGGTTGAGCTGCGAGAGCGCGACCACCGGCACCTTCAACTCCTTGGCCAGCCCCTTGAGGCTGCGCGAGATCTCGGCGATCTCGGTGGCGCGGTTCTCCTGCGTGCCCTGCACCTGCATCAGCTGCAGGTAGTCCACCACGATCAGGCCCAGGTCGTGGTCGCGCTTGAGCCGGCGCGCGCGACCGCGCAATTCCACCGGGCTCAGACCGGGCTTGTCGTCGATGAAGATCTTGACCTCCGAAAGCATGCGGATCGCGCTGTTCACCCGCGACCAATCCTCGTCTTCGAGGTTGCCGGTACGCAGGCGCTGCGCGTTGACGCGGCCCATCGAGGAAATCAGGCGGAAGGCCAGTTGCGAGGCCGACATTTCCATCGAGAAGATCGCCACCGCCTTCTTGGTCTTCAGCGCCGCGTACTCGGCCATGTTCACGGCCAGCGTGGTCTTGCCCATCGACGGGCGCGCGGCGAGGATGATGAGGTCGGTGGGTTGCAGGCCGGCGGTCATCTCGTCGAGCTCGCCGAAACCCGTCGGCAGGCCGGTGACGCTGCCGGGGTTCTCGGCGCGCTCCTGCAGCACCTGGAAGGCTTCCAGCATCGCGTCGCGCAAGGTGACGTGATCCTTGCGCCCGCGGTCGCCGAGTTCGGCGATCTTGAACACGCGCTCCTCGGCGCGATCGAGCACGCTGCGGATCGACTCCTGCCCCGGCTGGAAGCCATCGTTGACGATCTGCGTGCCCGCTTCGATCAGACGCCGCAGCATCGCTTTCTCGCGCACGATCTCGGCATACGCGGCGATGTTGGCGGCCGACGGCGTGGTGCTCGCCAATTCGATCAGGTAAGCGCTGCCGCCGATCTGTTCGGCGCTGCCATCGGCGTCGAACCATTCGCCGAGCGTGACCACGTCGAAAGGCCGGTTCTTCTTCGACAGGCCCATGATGGCTTCGTAGATCAGGCGGTGGTCGCGCCGATAGAAATCCTCGCCATCGAGCATGTCGGCGACGCGATCGAGCGCGTCGGGGGCCAGCATCAGGCCGCCGATCACCGCCTGCTCGGCCTCCACCGAGTGCGGCGGCACGCGCAGGGATTCGATGCGGCTGTCGGATGGCGCAAACGTGCGCTCGTCGGCGCGCAGGCCCGGACGCGAAGGCATGGAAGGCGGTTCCTGATCGGTGGCGTAACGAGGTGCGATCATAGGCCCGGAGTGCGTCGATGCGTTGCAGACAACTCTGGGGATAACCGGTGGACATCTCACCGACTGAGACGCGAGACCGCGAACGTCTGCTTTCATTCAGCCCGCACAAACGATGACGGGCGCCGCAGCGCCCGTCATCGACAGCATCCGGCGCGTGCAGCCGATCAGGCTTCCGCGACCACCGTGACCTTGACGACCGTGGCCACGTCCGCGTGCAGGTGCACGTGGATGTCGAACTCGCCCATGCGGCGGATCGGGCCTTCGCCCATCACCACTTCCGACTTGGTCAGCGGGAAACCGGCGGCGGTGAAGGCCTCGGCGATGTCGCGCGGGCCGACCGAGCCGTACAGCTTGCCTTCGGTGGAGGCATTGGCCTTGACCGTCACCGCGGCACCTTCCAGCTTGGCGCGGCGCTCTTCGGCGGCAGCGTGGATTGCGCTCGCCTTCGCCTCGTAATCGGCGCGCTTGGCCTCGAACTCGGCGACGTTCTTCTCGGTCGCCGGCACGGCCTTGCCGTAGGGGATCAGGTAATTGCGGCCGTAGCCCGGCTTGACCTTGACCTTGTCGCCCAGGCCACCGAGGTTCACGACTTTCTGCAGCAGGATCAGTTCCATTGCATGTTCTCCGTCTTCGTTAGCAGGCCGATGCCCGCAACGTGTTGGCTGTCCGATGACAGGTGGTATGTGCCGCAACAGCCTGAAGGCCTGCGGTGCCGCTTGTTCAGCCCCTCATCCCCGCCTTCGCGGGGATGAGGGCAATAATCAACTGCTGTGGCTGTCGCAGTACGGGATCAACGACAGGAAGCGCGCGCGCTTGACCGCATTCTGCAACTGGCGCTGGTAACGCGACTTGGTGCCGGTGATGCGGCTGGGCACGATCTTGCCGGTTTCGGTCAGGTACTGGCGCAGGGTGTTGAGATCCTTGTAGTCGATCTCGGTAATGCCCTCGGCGGTGAACTTGCAGAACTTGCGGCGGCGGAAAAACTTCGACGCACCGCCGGCAGCGCCGGTCTTCGGCTTGCCTTTGGTCTTGGATTTGGGCTTCATGCCTCGGCTCCCATGCTGGCGGTATCGGTCGACTCGTCACGGCGCGGACGCTCGCTGCGTTCGCTGCGTTCGCTGCGTTCGCCACGCTCGCCGCGCTCGTTCTTCTCGTCCTTGCTCTTCATGATGAAGGACATTTCGGTGTCGGCGGCGTCGCGGCCGATCACCAGATGGCGCAGCACCGCATCGTTGAAGCGGAAGCCATCGACCAACTCGTTGAGCACCTTCTGCCCGCACTCGATGTTCATGAGCACGTAATGGGCCTTGACCAGGTTGTCGATCGGATAGGCGAGCTGGCGGCGGCCCCAGTCCTCGAGCCGATGCACCTTGCCTGCACCTTCGCCGTTGTCGGCGGTGATGAGCGTCTTGTAACGCTCGATCATCGCCGGTACCTGCTCGCTCTGGTCCGGGTGGACCATGAACACGACTTCGTAATGACGCATTCGCTGATTTCCTCGTGGATGTCGGCCTTGCGACCGGGCAGCCCCCCGTCGATGCGGTGGGGCAAGGGTGCACGGACTGCGCCGCGCAGCCGCGCATTATGCAGCACCCAAGCTCCCGGAACAAGCTGCTGCTGCCCTGCCCATGATCGGGTCGGGCGGCCATCGAGCCGCCTGGAAGCAGCGGCGCGCCGAAACCCATCGGCACCGAGTATGGCGGATGGCGACCACTTGCAGTGGCAAGATGATGTTCTGCACATCATAATACAGACCCCACATGTGAATATGCTATTTTGAGCTTGCAGCATCAACCACTCGGGATTTCACCACCATGATCTCCTCCTCCCAAATGCGCGCCGCACGCGCCCTGCTCGGCATCGACCAGCGCCAGCTCGCGAAACTCGCCGGCGTCTCCCTGCCCACCGTGCAGCGCATGGAGGCCAGCCGCGGCACCGTGCGCGGGGTGGTGGGCACGCTGATGAAGGTGGTCACGGCGATCGAGGCGGCCGGGGTCGAACTGATCGGCAACGAGCAGCCCAGCCGTGGCCATGGCCGCGGGGTGCGGTTGAAGGAGACGGGGGCGTGAGCGCGCGCAGCGCCACTTGGATGATTGGCGATACGACGGCCACGGGCTGATGGCGCTGAACCTGCTGCCTGCGGCGCTCGCGGTGGCCGGCGGCTGGATCGGGATCGGCCTGCTCGGCCTGTTGCGCCCGCGCAGCGTGGCCTTCACCGGGCGCTTTTTGTTCTCGCTGGGGACGCTGGGCAGCCTCGCCCTGCTGGCGATCGGCGTGCTCGCGCTGGACGCTCCGGCGCAGGCATGGGTGGCGCCGATCGGGTTGCCGGAGCTGCCTTTCCACCTGCGCCTGGATCCGCTCGCGGGGATCTTCCTCGCCCTGATCGGGCTGGCCTCCACCGGCATCTCGCTGTATTCGGCCGGTTATTTCCGCGCCGGCGAGGGCACCGCGCCGGGGCTGATGTGCCTGCAGTACCACGTCTTCCTCGCCAGCATGGCGCTGGTGGTGCTGGCCGACGATGCCTACGCCTTCATGGTGGCCTGGGAAACCATGGCGCTGGCCTCGTACTTCCTCGTCACCACCCAGCACCGGGTGCCGGAGATCCGCAGCGCCGGCCTGCTCTACCTGCTGCTGGCGCATCTGGGCGCACTGGCCATCCTGCTGAGCTTCGGCGTGCTGCAGGGCGGCTCCTGGCAGTTCACCTTCGATGCGATGCGTGCGGCAGCGCTGACGCCCACTCAGGCCAGCGTGGCCTTCGCGCTGGCACTGCTGGGTTTTGGCGCCAAGGCCGGGCTGGTGCCACTGCACGTGTGGCTGCCGGAGGCGCATCCGGCCGCGCCCTCGCCGGTGTCGGCGCTGATGAGCGGGGTGATGCTCAAGATCGCCATCTACGGGCTGCTGCGGGTGTGCTTCGACCTGCTGCACGCGCCGCGGTGGTGGTGGGGCGCGGGCATGCTGGTGAGCGGTGGGTTCACCGCGTTGTTCGGGGCGATCTTCGCCGCAGTGCAGATCGACATGAAGCGCCTGCTGGCGTATTCGTCGATCGAGAACATCGGCATCGTCATCACCGGCCTTGGCTTGACGGTCATGTTCCGCGGGCTGGGCATGGACGTGCAGGCGGCGCTGGCGCTGGCGGCGACCTTGTACCACTGCCTGAACCATGCGTTGTTCAAGAGCCTGCTGTTCCTTGCCACCGGCTCGGTGCTGCATGCCACCGGACAGCGCAACCTCGGCAAGCTCGGCGGGCTGATCCACAAGATGCCGTGGGTGGCGTGGCTGGCGCTGCTGGGCACGCTGGCGATGGCCGGGCTGCCGCCGCTCAACGGTTTCGTCTCCGAATGGCTATTGTTGCAGGCCTACCTGTACACGCCCGCGCTGCCGCATGCCATCGTCAACATGCTCGCGCCATTGGGTGCTGCGGCGCTGGCGCTGGCGATCGCGCTGGCGGCCTACGTGATGGTGAAGTTCTACGGGGTGATCTTCCTCGGCCAGCCACGCGAGGCCGATCTGGCCAAGGCCCACGATGCCGGCTGGCTGGAGCGCCTGGGCCTGCTCTGGCTGGGACTGGGCTGCATCGCGCTGGGGCTGGCGCCGGTACTGGTCCTGCACGGGCTGGATGCGGTCAACCAGATGCTGCTCGGCACCCGCTTGCACGATGCGGTTACGCAAGCCTGGCTGCTGGCACCCATCGCCGCCACCCGCGCCGCCTACAGCCCGGCCGCCTTCGCCATCGGCATCGCCGCCGCGCTGGCGCTGACTTACCTGGCGGTGCGCCTGTTCTATCACGGCCGCGTGCGGCTGGCGGAGCGCTGGAACTGCGGCTACCCGGCGCTGACCCCGCGCATGCAGGATTCCGCCGAAGGCTTCGGCCAGCCGATCCGGCGCGTGTTTCGCCCGTTCTTCCAGATCGAGCGGCAGGATCCGGATTCCTTCGACCCGACACCGCGCTACGAGCTCGACCTCGTGGACAAGTGGTGGAACTGGCTGTACCTGCCCATCATCCGCGCAGTGCAGGCCATCGGGCGCGGGGTCGGTGCGCTCCAGCAAGGGCGGATTTCGACCTACCTGCTCTACAGCTTCGCCACCTTGTTGCTGCTGCTGGTGTGGCTGGCATGAGCGCGCAGGCGCTGGCGATGAACCTGCTGGCCGCCGCCATGGCCATCGCGGCGGCGCCGCTGCTGCTGGGCTGGGTCAACCTCTGCCGCGCGCGCCTGCAAAACCGCCACGGCGCCGGCGTGCTGCAACCCTACCGCACCTTGCGCAAGCTGCTGCACAAGGATGCGGTGGTCGCCCGCGATGCCTCGCCCTTGTTCCGCGCCGCACCCTACGTGCAATTCGCGGCGATGGCGCTGGCCGCGGCGATCATTCCCGCCTTCGATGCCGCCGCGCCGCTGGCGGTGGCCGCCGACACCATCGCGCTGGTCGGCGTGTTCGCGATCACCCGGGTGATGGCCGCGCTGGCAGGGATGGATCTGGGCACCGCCTTCGGCACCCTGGGCGCACGCCGCGAGATGCTGATCGGCTTTCTCGCCGAACCGGCGCTGCTGATGGTGCTGCTCACCGCCTCGATGATTTCCGGCAGCACGCAACTGCCCACCATCATCGCCACCCTGGGGCACTCGCAGCTGGTGATCTATCCCAGCCTGGCCTTCGCCGCGACCGCGTTCGTGATGGTGCTGCTGGCCGAGAACGCCCGCATCCCGATCGACAACCCGACCACCCACCTCGAGCTGACCATGATCCACGAGGCCATGGTGCTGGAGTATTCGGCCCGCCATCTGGCCCTACTCGAATGGACGCGCGCGCTCAAGCTGCTCAACTACATCGCCATCGGCATCGCCTTGTTCCTGCCCTGGGGCATGGCCAGGCTGGATGCCGATCCGCTGGATATCGCCGGCGGCTGGTTGCTCACCGTGGCCAAGCTGGGCGCGGCCGGCGTCGGGCTGGCGCTGATCGAAACGCTCAGCGCCAAGCTGCGCATCTTCCGCGCCCCGGAGTTCCTCGCCACCGCCTTTCTGCTGGCGGTGCTCGGGCTGCTGGTCCACCTGCTGCTGGAGGGCTGAACGATGGCTCCCTTGGCCTCGCAACTGATCAACCTGTGCGCCGCGTTGATGCTGTTGATGTCCTTCGCGATGCTCTCGCAGCGGCGCATCGTCTCGTTGGTCAACCTGTTCGCACTGCAGGGCGCGGCACTCACCGCCTCCACTTTCGTGGTGGCCTGGAGTTCGGGCCAGCAACACCTGTATTTCTCGGCGGCGCTGTCGGTCCTGCTCAAGGTGGGGTTGCTGCCGTGGATCCTGCACCGGCTGGTCGAGCGCTTGGAGGTGCGCTGGGATCCCGAGCCCCTGCTCAACATCCCGATGACGATGCTGATCGGCATCGTGCTGGTGGTGTTCGCCTTCGGGCTGGCGCAACCCATCGCGCTGCTGGCCACCACGGTGGCGCGTGGCACCCTGGGCATCGCGCTGGCGGTGGTGCTGCTGTCGTTTTTGATGATGATCACCCGCAGCAAGGCGATCTCGCAGGTGGTCGGCTTCCTGGCGATGGAGAACGGCCTGTTCTTCGCCGCCACCGCGGCGACCTACGGCATGCCGATGGTGGTCGAGCTGGGCGTGGCGCTGGACGTGCTGATCGGCATGGTCATCCTCGGCGTGTTCTTCTTCCAGATCCGCGAGCAGTTCGACAGCCTCGACCTGCTGCACATGGAACGGCTCAAGGAGGAGGACTGAGCATGGAATTGCTGCTCGCGCTGGCCTTCCCCGTGCTGGGTGCCGTGCTGCTGGCCTTCCTCGGCGCACGTCGCCGGGCACCGGCGCTGAACATCGGCAGCGGCCTTGCCACCTTCATCGCCTGCACCGCGCTGACGCTGCGGGTGATGGAGCACGGCCCGTTGCTGGCCGGCAACGAGCAGTTCTTCGTCGGCCCGTTCAACGTCTTCCTGGTGGAGCTGACCGCCTTCGTCGGCCTGACCACCGCGCTGTTCTCGCGCCCCTACATGCGCATCGAGGCAGATCACGGCCGCCTGAGCCCCGGCCGCCTGCGCCTGTACCACAGCATGTTCCAGATGTTCATGTTCACCATGCTGCTGGCGCTGACCACCAACAACCTCGGCATCCTGTGGGTGGCGATGGAAGCGGCCACGCTCTCGACCGTGCTGCTGGTCTCGCTGTACCGCACCCCGGCCAGCCTGGAGGCGGCGTGGAAGTATTTCATCCTGTGCGGGGTGGGCATCGCGCAGGCCTTGTTCGGCACCATCTTGCTGTATTTCGCCGCCGAGAAGGTGCTCGGCGCGGCCGGCAGCACGGCCTTGCTGTGGACCCACCTGGCCGCGGTCAAGGGCCAGCTCGAGCCCACCGTGCTGGCGCTGGCTTTCGTGTTCCTGCTGGTGGGCTACGGCACCAAGGTCGGGCTGGCGCCGCTGCACAACTGGCTGCCGGACGCCCACGCCGAGGGCCCCACGCCGGTCTCGGCGGTGCTCTCCGGGCTGCTGCTCAACGTCGCCCTGTACGCGGTGGTGCGCTGCAAGGTGCTGGTCGATGGCGCGCTGCACACCGGCATGGCCGGCCGGATGATGATGGGCTTCGGCCTGCTCTCGGTGCTGCTCTCGGCGTTCTTCCTGTGGCGGCAGAAGGACATCAAGCGGCTGTTCGCGTATTCCTCGATCGAGCACATGGGCATCATCACCTTCGCCTTCGGCATGGGCGGGCCGATCGCCAATTTCGCCGCCCTGCTGCACATGACCGTGCACTCGCTGACCAAGTCGGCGATCTTCTTCGCCGCCGGGCATGCCGCGCAGAAGGCCGGCTCGCAGGCGATGGACGCCATCCGCGGCCTGATCGGCTCCAGCCCGACCGTCGGCTGGGGGCTGATGCTGGGCACCCTGGCCATCCTCGGGATGCCGCCGTTCGGCGTGTTCGCCAGCGAGTTCCTGATCCTCACCACCGCGATGCGCGAGCACCCGTGGGCGACCCCGCTGCTGCTGCTCGCGCTGGGCGTGGCCTTCGCGGCGATCTTCGGGCGCGTGCAGTCGATGGTGTTCGGCCCGGCCACGCTGCCGCGGCTGGCGCATTCGCCGGCCTTGCTGCCGGTGTTCGCGCACATCGCGCTGGTGCTGTGCCTGGGGCTGTACATCCCGCCGGCGCTGGCCGCGTGGTATCGGCTCGCGGCGGCGATGATCGGATGAACATCACGAGCTTCCACGGCATCGAACTGAAGCCGCTGCCCGGCACCCTGCCGCTGCGCCGCGGCCTTGCCACGCCCGGGCAACTGCCCGAACTGTGCAAGGCGGCCGCCGCTGCCGGCGCCCGCCTGCTCGCGCTGTGGGGTGCGGACGAGCGCGATCGCGAGCGCGGCTTCGTGCTCTGGCTGGTGTTGCAGGATGCGGACGGCCTGGTCCTGATCGAAACCGCGCTCGCGGCCGACGCGCCGCAACATCCCGACCTCAGCGACAGCTTTTTCGCGGCCGGGCGCATGCAGCGGGCGAACTACGACCTGCTCGGCATCCGCGCCACGGGCGGCGATGCGCGCCCATGGCTGGATCATGGTCAGTGGCAAGGCACACGCTTTCCGCTGCGGCGCGCGCCGGAAACCTCCTTGCAAGGCCACGAGAGCGCGCAGGATTACCCGTTCGTGCGGGTGCAAGGCTCGGGCGTGCACGAGGTGGCGGTCGGCCCGGTGCATGCGGGCATCATCGAACCCGGGCATTTTCGCTTCTCGGTGGTCGGCGAGAAGATGCTGCGGCTGGAAGAACGGCTGGGCTACACCCACAAGGGCACGGAACGGCGCTTCCAGGATTTCACTCTCGAATCCGGCGCGGCACTGGCCGCGCGGATCGCCGGGGATTCCGCGGCGGCTTTCGGCTGGGCCTATGCGATGGCGGCCGAAGCGCTTACCGGCACGCAACCGCCACCACGCGCGCTGGCCCTGCGCGCCCTGCTGCTAGAACGCGAGCGACTGGCCAACCACCTGGGCGATCTGGGTGCGCTGGGCAACGACGGCGGCTTCGCCTTCGGCCTGAGCCAGTTCCAGCGGCTCAAGGAAGACCTGCTGCGCGCCAACGCAGCCGCCTTCGGGGCGCGCTATCCACTGGATGCGATCATCCCCGGCGGCACGCGGGTGGACCTCGATGCCGGCGCGCAGGCCGGACTGCTCGCCGCGCTCGCGCCGCTGGAAGCCGAACTGCTCACGCTGCGCGCGATCTACGACGACCACGCCGGCCTGCAGGATCGCTTCATGGGCGCCGGACAAGCCAGCCGCGCACTGGCCGAACGCGTGGGCGCGCTCGGCATGGCTGCGCGCGCCTGCGGCGTGGCCGGCGACTGGCGCGTGGACTTGCCGATCATGCCCTACTCGCAACTGGGCGTGCGCGAGGCCATCGGCAGCGCCGGCGATGTCGCCGCGCGCGTGGCGCTGCGCTTCGACGAGGCCTGCGAATCCCTGCGCCTGTGCCGGATCGTGCTGGAGACCCTGCCCGCCGGATCGGTGCGCGAACCACTGGGCGCGGTCAGCGGCGAGGACTGCGCCATCGGCGGCGTGGAAGGCTGGCGCGGGCCGGTGCTGATCGCCCTGAGCGCGCAGCCAGACGGCCGCATCCGCCGCTGCCATCCGCACGATCCCTCGTGGCAGAACTGGCCGCTGATCGAGCACGCGGCGATCGGCGACATCATTGCCGACTTCCCGCTCATCAACAAATCCTTCAACCTGTGCTACAGCGGGCACGACCTGTGAACCACCATTTCACACCCCTGAAATCATGCTCAAGACCCTGAGACAGATCGCCCGCGTCGGCCTGCGAGACGAGCCGTATCCGGCGCCGGCGACGGATACGCCGGAGCTGCTGCAGGCGCAGATCTGGCAGGTGCTCGGCCGCGCTGCGTGCCTGCGCTACGTCGATGCCGGCTCCTGCAACGGCTGCGAGCTGGAGGTGCAGGCGCTGGGCAACCCGTATTACAACCTCGAAGGCGCGGGCATCCATTTCGTCGCCAGCCCGCGGCATGCCGACGTGCTGCTGGTCAGCGGGGCGATCACCCACAACATGGCCGGCGCCTTGCGCGCCACCTACGATGCGATGCCCGAGCCCAAGCGGGTGGTCGCGATCGGCGATTGCGCGGCCTGCGGGGGCATCTTCGGCGCGGGTTACGCCACCCTCGGCGGATTGGACAAGATCCTGCCGGTGGACGTGACCATCCACGGCTGCCCGCCCACGCCCGTCGCCCTGCTGCGCGGCATCCTCGCGGCGGCGGCGCGGGTTGCGGTGTGAGCGGGAGCCGCGTTCACCCAAGACTCGGCAATACTCTCGACTTCAGGCTATTTACGTCCCGACACCATGTGTCACAAGGAGGGTGAGACGTTGATATCGCCACTCTGCAACGTCGTGGCGACCGGACTCGGCATTCCCTCACCCGCCGCGCCTGTGGCGCGTCGGCCTCTCCCGGAGGGAGATGCCGTGTTTCTCCCTGCTCCCATCGGGAGAAGGTGGCGCGCAGCGCCGGATGAGGGAAAGCCCTTCGGATGCGACTGACTTTTAGTTTGAGAGCTTTTCAAGCCACAGCCGACGCGACTACCTGCATCCATCCATGCCCCACACCCCCCGCCCCTGCGCCCTGACCATCGCCGGCTCCGACTCCGGCGGCGGTGCCGGCATCCAGGCCGACCTCAAGACCTTCGCCGCGCATGGCGTGCATGGCCTGACCGTGATCGCCGCGCTGACTGCGCAGAACACCCGCGGCGTGCGCGCCGTGCAGGTG
Organism: Pseudomonadota bacterium; assembly: GCA_018242445.1. Classification (GTDB taxonomy): domain Bacteria; phylum Pseudomonadota; class Gammaproteobacteria; order Xanthomonadales; family Xanthomonadaceae; genus SZAS-103. Next base: position 34,934 of record JAFEBW010000039.1, read on the forward strand.
CCACCGGTGGAATTTCTACGCGCACAGATCGACGCCTGCTTCGACGATTTCACCATCGGCGCGGTGAAAATCGGCATGCTCGCCAGCGCGGAGGTCATCGCCGCCGTCGCCGCTGCACTGGCGTATTGGCAGCCACGCTTCATCGTCCTCGATCCGGTGATGGTCGCCACCTCCGGCGCGCGCCTGCTGGATGCCGATGCGCTCGCTGCCATGCGCGAACGCCTGCTTCCGCTGGCGAGCGTGGTCACCCCCAACATCCCCGAGGCCGAAGCCATGCTCGGTCATCCCATCGCCGATGCCACCGCCGCCGATGCCGCGCTGGACGAACTGCTGGCGCTGGGCGCGCCGGCGGTGCTGCTCAAGGGCGGCCACCTGCCCGGTGAGGGCGCGATGGTCGATCGCTTTGCATCTGGCCACGAGCGTGCCCGGTTCACCCATCCGCGACTGGACGTGCAAGCGCACGGCACCGGATGTACGCTGGCGGCAGCGATCGCCGCAAACCTGTGCCGAGGCGCCACCCTCTTGAAAGCGGCCGCGGCGGCCACAGACTATGTGCATGGCGCGCTGCGGAACTCGTGGCGACCGGGGCAGTCCAAGCTCTCAGTGCTCGATCCCTTCTGGCAATACCGTTCCTGAAAATCCATCGGAGACCGCAAGACCATGGCCAACATCCTGCGTTCCAGCAACCCCGCCCTGGGGCAGAACGTCTTCCTCGACTCCGCCAGCGGTGCGGTGCGTTCCGGCGATGGCGCGATGACCATCAACGGCACCGTCAACAAGACGGCCTTCCTGCTCGTGCTCGTGCTGGTCGGGGCGATGTACAGCTGGAGCCAGTTCAGCGCCGGCGACCCGGGTGCCGTGCAAGGGCTGGCGATGATCGGTGCCATCGGCGGCTTCATCCTCGCCATGATCACCATCTTCAAGCAGCAGTGGGCGATGTACACCGCGCCCGCCTACGCGGTGCTGGAAGGCCTGTTCATCGGCGCGATCTCGGCATTTTTCAATGCGCGCTATCAGGGCATCGTGATGCAGGCCGCCGGCCTGACCTTCGGCGTGATGGGCGCGATGTTGCTGGCCTACCGCAGCGGCCTGATCCGCGCCACCGAAAAGTTCCGCCTCGGCGTGTTCGCGGCCACCGGTGGCGTGGCCCTGTTTTATCTGGCCAGCATGGTGATGGGTTTCTTCGGTCATTCGTTCAGCGTGATCTCCGCCAGCACCCCGATGGGCATCGGCCTGAGTGCCGTGGTGGTGATCATCGCCGCGCTGAACCTGATCCTCGATTTCGACACCATCGAGCGCGGTGCCGCCGCCGGCGCGCCCAAGTACATGGAGTGGTACGGCGCCTTCGGCCTCGTCGTCACCCTGGTGTGGCTGTATCTGGAAATCCTGCGCCTGCTGTCCAAGCTCAGTTCGCGCAACTGACGATTTCACGCAGCGATCGATCCAGCGAGGGGCGGCCACGGTCGCCCCTTTGCTTTGGTGGATACATGATCTTGCACGGCAGGTCCTGTTTCGCGCTACTTTTCCAGCCGCACTGGATCGACCCAGTCACCGCCATCCATTATCACGGCACCACCCGGACGAGCGCCGCGCATGGACATCACCCGCAAGCACCTGGACGAGGCCGCCAGTGCCGGCCTCATCAGCCCCGCGCAGGCCGGCAGCCTGTGGGACTTCCTCGCCGCGCGCGGGCACGAACAGGCGCGCTTCGGTTTCACCCACATCCTGTACTACCTCGGCGGGCTGATCGCGATCGGCGCGATGAGCCTGTTCATGACCCTGGGCTGGGAAAGTTTCGGCGGCTGGGGTCTGTTCGCCATCGCGCTGTCCTACGCAGCGGCCGGACTGTGGCTGACCGAATACTTCCTGCGCGGCAAGGATCTGAAGATCCCCGCCGGCATCACCGCCACTTTCGTGATCGTGCTGGTGCCGCTGGCGGTATACGGCTTGCAGCATGGTCTGGGTTTCTGGCCGGCGCAGGACGGCATGGCCTACCGCCAGTACCACGAGCGCGTGGACTGGCGCTGGATCATCATGGAACTGTCCACCCTGGCCTGCGGCGCGGCGCTGCTGTGGCGCTACCGGCTGCCGTTCATGGTGATGCCGATCGCGGTGACGTTGTGGTACATGAGCATGGATCTCACGCCCTTCCTGTTCGGCGAGGATGCGACATGGGACAAGCGCAAGGCGGTCTCCATCGTGGTGGGCCTGGCCATCACCGCGCTGGCGCTGCTGGTGGACGTGCGCAGCCGTCGCAACCCGGATTTTGGATTCTGGCTGTACCTGTTCGGGGTGATGGCCTTCTGGGGCGGGCTGACGATGCTGGATTCCAAGCAAGAACTGGGCAAGTTCTTCTACATGCTGCTCAACCTCGGCCTGATCGGCCTCGGCGCGGCACTGGCGCGGCGCGTGTTCGTGGTGTTCGGCGGCCTGGGCGTGGCCGGCTACCTCGGCCACCTCTCCTACAGCGTGTTCAAGGACAGCCTGTTGTTCCCGTTCGCGCTGACCTGCATCGGCCTGGGCATCATCGCCCTGGGCGTGCTGTGGCAACGCCACGAGGCTGCCATCGGCACCCGCCTGCGCGGCGTGCTGCCGGCCCCGCTGCGGGAGTTGGCGGACAACGCGGCATGACGCGCGAGCCGGCCCGCCATGCAGGCGGTTTCAAGCGATTGGATCATCCACGGCTGCCCAGCCGGTTCAACGGCAGCCGCAGATAGCTGGTGCCATCGGCCTCCGCCGGCGGCAGGCGGCCGCCGCGGATGTTGACCTGCAAGGCTGGCAGCAGCAGCTTCGGCACCGGCAGGGTCGCATCGCGCGCAGTGCGCAGGCGCACGAAGTCGGCCTCGCCGGCCCCGCCGCCGACATGGATGTTGTGCGCTTTCTCGTCGGCCAGCGCGACTTGCGCCAACGCGCCGCGTCCGGCCGGTGGATAGTCGTGGCACAGGAAGATGCGGGTCGTGTCGGGCAACGCGAGGATCGAACGGGTCGAGGCGTACAACCGCGCGGCATCGCCACCGGGGAAATCGCAGCGCGCGGTGCCCACGTCCGGCGCGAACAAGGTATCGCCGACGAAGGCGGCATCGCCGATCACATAGGTCAGGCTGTCGCCGGTGTGGCCAGGAGTCGCCAGCACGCGCGCCGGCAAGGCGCCGATGGCGAACGCATCGCCGTCGTCGAACAGGCGGTCGAACTGGCTGCCGTCGGGGATGAACTCGTCGCCGAGACCGAATAACGCCTTGAAGGTTTGTTGCACGCCGACGATGCCGCGGCCGATCGCCAGCTTCGCGCCCAGCGCATCGCGCAGGTAGCCGCCGGCGCTGAGATGGTCGGCGTGCGCGTGGGTTTCGAGTATCCATTCCACGTTCAACGCATGCGCGCGCACGAATGCCAGCACGGCGTCGGCCGACTTCGTGGACGTGCGCGCCGCAGCGGCATCAAAGTCCAGCACCGGATCGACGATCGCCGCCGCGCTGCCAGCGCCGGCATGCACGAGGTGGGTGAAGGTGCCGGTGTCCTTGTCGAAGAAGGCTTCGACCTGCGGAACCTGTCCGATCGCGTCTGCCACGGTGACCCCCTTCGCCGTCTGCCGCCCTTGATCCCGATCCGTGTCCCGCGGAGCTTGACCGGGTCATCGGGCACCCATGCTGCCACGCTGCGCACGGGCTGTCGCGCGCGGCGACCAGCCGGTTCCGGCACAATGCGCGCCTGAGGCGAGCGCAGGATCGAGTCGAAAAGTGGCCAACCAAAATCGCGGTGACGCCATTGCCGCAGGCGCCGACAAGGCCGCCGAACACACCCCGCTGATGAAGCAGTACTTCGCCGCCAAGGCGCAGCACCCGGGCGTGCTGATGTTCTTCCGCATGGGCGATTTCTACGAGCTGTTCTACGAGGACGCGCGCAAGGCGGCGAAGCTGCTCGACATCACCTTGACCCAACGCGGCGCCTCGGCCGGCGCGCCGATCCCGATGGCCGGTGTGCCCGTCCACGCCTGCGAAGGTTATCTGGCGCGGCTGGTGGCGCTGGGCGAATCGGTGGCGATCTGCGAGCAGATCGGCGACCCGGCGCTGGCCAAGGGGCTGGTCGAGCGCAAGGTGGTGCGCATCGTCACCCCGGGCACGGTCACCGACGAAGCGCTGCTCGACGATCGCCGCGACACCTTGCTGATGGCGGTGTCGCGCGATGCCAAGCGTGCCCGCTACGGGCTGGCGTGGGCGGATCTGGCCGGTGGGCGCTTTCGCGTCAACGAGGTGGTCGATGCCGATACGCTGCTCGCCGAACTGGCGCGGCTGGAACCGGCCGAACTGCTGCTGCCCGATGAAGAGGGCTGGCCGGATGCCCTGCTCGCTCGCCCCGGCCTGCGTCGGCGCGCGCCGTGGCTGTTCGATGGCGATGCCGGCCGGCGCAAGCTGCACGAGCACTTCGGCGTGCAGGGGCTGGATGCGTTCGGCATCGCCGAGCTGCCGCTGGCGATCGGCGCGGCCGGCGCGCTGCTGGGCTACGTCGAGGAGACCCAGAAGCAGCAACTGCCGCACCTGTCCTCGATCGCGGTGGAATCCGGCGATGATTCACTGGCCATGAATGCGGCCACGCGGCGGCATCTGGAGCTGGATTCGCGCTTCGACGGCCGCGACGAACACACCCTGCTCGGCGTGCTCGACACCACCATCACCCCGATGGGCGGGCGTGCGCTGCGGCGCTGGCTGCATCGGCCGCTGCGCGATCGCGGCGTGCTCGCGCAGCGCCACCATGCGGTCGGCGCACTGCTGGAAACTCGCACAGGCGAAGCCTTGCGCGAGCAGTTCCGCGCGCTCGGCGACATCGAGCGCATCCTCACCCGCGTCGCCCTGCGCTCGGCGCGGCCACGCGATCTTTCGACCTTGCGCGATGCGCTGGCCCTGCTGCCGGCGATCCGCTCCGAACTGGCCGACGTCGATTCGCCGCGCATCGATGCCCTGCGCGCCGAACTGGGCAACGATGCTGGTCACGCCAGCACGCTGTACGCCGACCTGCTGGCGCGCGCGATCGCGTCGCAGCCTTCCTTGCGCTTGCTCGATGGCGGCGTGATCGCCAGCGGCTACGATGCCGATCTCGACGAGCTGCGCATGCTGTCCACCAACGCCGACGGCTTCCTCGTCGAACTCGAAGCGCGCGAGAAAGCCGCGACCGGCATCCCGACCCTCAAGGTCGGCTACAACCGCGTGCACGGCTATTACATCGAGATCAGCAAGGGCCAGTCCGAGCGCGCGCCGGTGCACTACACGCGCCGGCAGACGCTGACCGGCGCCGAGCGCTACATCACCGAGGAGCTCAAGGCCTTCGAGGACAAGGTGCTGTCCGCGCGCGAACGCTCGCTGCAGCGCGAGCGGGTGCTGTACGAGGAACTGCTGGATGCCCTGAACCGCGACCTGCCGCCGCTGCGGCGCATCGCCGAGGCGCTGGCCGAGATCGACGTGCTGGCCTGCTTTTGCGAGCGCGCGCTGACGCTGGACTGGAGCAGCCCGGAACTGAGCGAAGAACCGGGCATCCGCATCGAGCGCGGCCGCCATCCGGTGGTCGAGGCGGTGCGAGCGGAGCCGTTCGAGCCCAACGACCTGCACCTGCACGAACAGCGCCGCATGCTGGTCATCACCGGTCCGAACATGGGCGGCAAGAGCACCTACATGCGCCAGGTCGCGCTGATCGTGCTGCTCGCGCACATCGGCAGTTTCGTGCCGGCGGCGAGCGCGAGGATCGGCCCGATCGACCGCATCCTCACCCGCATCGGCGCCGGCGACGACCTCGCCCGCGGGCAATCCACCTTCATGGTCGAGATGACCGAGACCAGTTACATCCTCCACCACGCCACCGCGCAGTCGCTGGTGTTGATGGACGAGATCGGCCGCGGCACCTCCACCTACGACGGCCTCGCGCTGGCCGATGCCTGCGCGCGCCAGCTCGCCTCGGGCAACCGTTGCTACACCCTGTTCGCCACCCATTATTTCGAATTGACCGCGCTGGCCGAGCCGGCCAGCGGCATCGCCAACGTGCACCTGGATGCCATCGAGCATCACGACAAACACGCTGGCGACACGCTCGTGTTCATGCACGCCGTGAAGGAAGGCCCGGCCAACCGCAGTTTCGGCCTGCAGGTGGCCGCGCTCGCCGGCTTGCCCAAGGCGGTGCTGCGCAGCGCACGCAAGCGGCTGGCCGAACTGGAGCGGGCATCGCGCGGCGAGTCTGCGCGCATGTCCGCACCCGCGCTGGATGCCCCGCAGCAGATGGGCCTGTTCGCGCCCTCGTCGGCGGCATTGGACGCCCTCGCCGGCATCGACCCCGACGAACTCACGCCCAAGCAGGCGCTGGAGGCGTTGTACCGATTGAAGGCGTTGACCTGATGAGCGTGGGGCGGAAACCTCCCCGCCTACAACGCGTCGATGTCGCCCAACGCGCGGATCAACCGCCGTGCGCGCTTGTCGGGTTTTCCAGACGGCGGCCGATAGCCCGTCATTTCAGCCTTGCGCTGCGCGCGGGCGGCCTCGCGCGCCGCGCGCGAGTTGTCGGTTTCGCGGTAGAGCATCTGCGCCGCGCTCGCCGATCCACGCTGCGCGGCGAGTGCGAGCACGAGCACATCGTGGCGTTCGCCCGCACGCTCGATCCGCAGGCTCGCGCCGATGCGCACGGATGCCGCAGGCTTGCGCGCCTGTCCATCGATCTCGATGTGTCCGCGTTCCACCGCCTGTTTCGCCAGCGCGCGGGTCTTGAAGAATCGCGCGGCCCACAGCCACACGTCGAGGCGGATCGCGGTGCTTGCAGGGTCGGATTCGACGCGCAACGCAGTGCCTCTCATCGGCGGCAAGGGCCGAAGCATTCGCCGCTCATGCGGATGCGTCCAGCGATGGCTGCCGCACCGCTACGCCGCCAAGCCGAACCGCGGACGAAACGCGCCTCGTCATCGGCGAGCGCCACAAAGCAGAACGGCCGCATCGGCGGCCGTTCGTGCAGCAACCCGCGAACCGCTTACTCGGCGGCTTTGGCAGCCGCAACGGCCTTGGCCTTGGCGGCGGCGTTGCCGGCCAGATCCTCGCGGATGCGCGCGGCCTTGCCCTCCAGATCGCGCAGGTAGTACAGCTTGCCGGAGCGCACGCGGCCGCGACGCTTGACCTCGACCGAGTCGATGGCCGCGCTGTGCGACTGGAACACGCGCTCCACGCCGAAACCGTGCGACATCTTGCGCACCGTGAAAGCCGAGTTCAGGCCGCGGTTGCGCTTGGCGATCACCACGCCCTCGTAGGCCTGCACGCGCTCGCGGTTGCCTTCCTTGACCTTGACGTTGACGACGACCGTGTCGCCGGGGCCGAAATCGGGCAGCGTGCGCTGCATCTGGGCGGCTTCGAATTCCTGGAGGAGCTTGTTCATGGCGCGGGTACCGTGATGATGCGGGCCTCACGCCCGCAGGAAGCTGAAAAGTATAACGGATACGCGCGGCGTTTGCACGCAAGCCTGCGATCGGGCGCGTTTCGACGACGAAAGACGGCGGAGGGCCAAGGCCGCTGGTTCCGTCAGGCTTTCCCGCGACCGCGTTCGCCAGCGACGCATTCGACGTAGCCGATGCACTCGTAGGCGTTGATCACGTTGAACACCTCGTCCAGCCCCACCGCGCTCATGCGCGCCACCTCGTGCAACTTGCGCGCCACCGTCATGTGGGTGCCGACGCGAAACGCGCGCGGGTAATCGCCAGCCAGGTCGAGGCGGTTGTTCAATCGGTAACAGGCGTTGGGGTCGAGGTGTTTGGCAAGGAAGCCGTCGGAATGGATGTAGCTGTCCATCCACTTCAAACGCACATAGGGGCGCGCCGAAGCGGTGCGGCGGACGTGCTCCCATTCCGGGTCGCCGAGCAGCTTCCAGTCGCCGAACTTCAGCGGCTCGCTGGCGTAGGGTTCGAGCATGCGCAGCAGGCCGCGCGCGAGGAACACCTGTTCGTCGGGGTCGAGCACCAGGGCCGGTATTCCCGGCAACTCGATGCGCGCCGGGCCGGAAAACACGCCGCGCTCGAGATAGAAGATCAGCGGATAGCGCGCCTTGGGGTCGATGTGCTTGCGCACCTCGCCACCGAGCATGCCATCGAGCTGCTTGTGCACCGCCGACTCGGTGGCGGTGGGTACCGGCGCCGGAGCGGCCGGCGCTGCGACGGGTGGCGCGACCGTCTGCACTGGCGGCGGCTCTGCATCAGCAGCCGCAGTAGCGCTGCCGGGAACGACACTCGACTGGATGCTGTCGAGCACGGCCACATCGATTCCGCCCAGATCCAGCTCGCTGAACTCGTCGTGCCATTCCTCGGACACCTGCGCCACCGGCCCGCCCTTGGACACGAGGTTGAGCACCGCCACGAACGCCGCGCGGCCGATGGGGCGGCGCACATACAGGCCCTCGGCAGGCTTGGGGTCGGATTCGCCGATCAACTGCACGCAGGCCACGCCGCGCTGGTTCGCGCGGCGCATCGCCGCCTCGCCGATCAGGCGAATCGGATCGACCACGACCAGATTCGCCTTCGCTTCGGTGCCCCAGGCCCACTCGTCTTCCAGTTCTTCGCGCACCACCCGCAGGAGCAGGCGCAGGTGCGCCGTATCCTCGTCGTTGGTGCCCACACTCTGGATGATCTGCTGCTTGCCCATGGAATCTTGCGTGCAATGGGTGGATGCGAACCGGAGGGCTGCGCGGATCGACCCCGACCGATCCAGCCGGCACGCATTCTAGCAGGCGATCAGCCGCTACCCCGCCGCCGCCAAACCCGTTGCCGTCGGCGATTTCCGCGGCGGCCGCCGCATCGCGCGACCCAGCGGCTCAGCCGCGCTGGCGACGCGACCATTCCACGAACCCGATCGCCTCGTAGGCGTTGACCACGTCGAACACCTCGGCCAGCGCCACCTCGCTCAAGCGCGCGATTTCGTCGAGACGATGGGCGACGATCATGTTGGCGCCGATGCGGAACGCGCGCGGGTATTCCTGCGCCAGTTCCAGCCAGCGCGTGAGCCGGTAACTGCCGGCCGGATCCAGATGGGCAGCCAGATACCCGTCGGAACGCAGGTAGCGATCCATCCACAGCAGCCGCTGATACGGCCGCGCCGGCGCTTTCGCACGCCACAGATCCAGCTCCGAGTTGACCAGCCGTTTCCAGTCGCCGGCGCGCAATGGCTCGCCGAAATACGCTTCCAGCGCGTTGAGCCGCCCCACGCTGTGGAAGACCTGCGCCTTGGGATCGACCACCAGGGTCGGCGACCCCGGGCGTTCGACCAATGCCGGCCCGCCCAGTTGGCCGGGCTCCAGCCACTCCAGCAGGCTGCGCGTCCGGTTGTCGTCGAAGAGGGTCTCCATGCCGCGCCGGAAGGTGGGATCGATGAACGCATCGTCCAGGCCTTCGTGGAGGAATGGATTGCCGTAGCTGTCGGCGCGCGCCTGACTGCGCACGGTGGCATCGCGAACGAACTCCACGCCGGTTTCCTGCTGGAGCTTGTCGGGCATCAGGAACATCGGCTTGTCGCCGGCCGGGTCGCGATGGAACATCGCCTCGAACGCATCCTGCTCGCGATCACGGTCGTTGCGCCGGAGCGAGAAATCGAGCTTCTGCAGATCCGTATCCAGCTCCTGCGTTTCACCCAGATCCAGATCGAAGAAATCCTCGCCCTGCGTCACCAGTTGCAAGGGCGCCACCGTGCTCGCGCCGATGCCGTTGAGCAGGGCGACGAGGTCGTCGCGGCGCAGCGGCTTGCGCAGGTAACGCCCCTCCGGGGCTGGCGCATCGGCCGCGATCAGGCGCGCGCAGGCCACGCCGCGCCGCTCGGTGCGGCGCAGCGCCGAATCGCCGACGAGGCTGCTGGTATCCACGACCACCAGGTCGGCGCGATCCTCCGCGCCCCAGCGCCAGCGTTCCTCCAGATGGATGACCGCCGAGCGCAGCAGCAGGCGCAGGTGGGCGACATCCTCGTCGCTGGCGCCGATGCAGTCGATGACCTTGAACTTGTCCATGTCGGTACAGCGCAATCCCGGTCACGTCCCGGCGATTATCGGCCAGTCGGCCCGACTCCGGAAGATGGGATCGGCATACCCGCATCGACGAGGAGCGTAGCGCCGTCGGAATGGAATAATCGCCCTCCGTTCCCGGTGCATATCCCACGCCCACATGACGACCAAGCACTACGATCGCCGCTATTTCGATCGCTGGTACCGCAGCGGCCAACACGCAGCGGGCCTGGCGGCCCATGCGCGCCGCAAGGCCGCCCTCGCCCTCGCACTGGCCGAATACCACCTCGGCCGCCCGGTGCGCAGCGTGCTGGATGTGGGCTGCGGCGAGGGCGCGTGGCGCGCGCCGCTGCTGAAGCTGCGGCCCGGCATCGCCTACCTCGGCGTGGATTCCAGCGCCTACGCCATCGCCCGCCACGGCGCGCGGCGGAACCTGCGACTGGCCACGTTCGGGCAACTCGGGCAACTGCGCTTCGGCGCGCCGGCCGATCTGCTGGTGTGCTCTGACGTGTTGCACTACGTGCGCGGCGACGAACTGCATCGCGGCCTGTCCGGTTTCGCCGAACTGTGCTCGGGCGTGGCATGGATCGAAGTGTTCTGCCGCGGCGATGCCATCGAGGGCGACCGTGCCGACTTCGTCGCGCGCACGGCGGCGAGCTACCGCCGCGCATTCGCGCAGGCCGGCTTCATGCCGTGCGGATCGCACGGCTACCTGTCGCCCGCGCTCGCCGAACAGGCCGTCGCGCTGGAGGTGTTCCCGGATTCGCAGCGGTGAACTTCGGCGCACGCAAACGGGCAAGTTTGCGACGTGAACGCGCGGATGACAAATGCACCGCAGCATCCCCGATCGGCGCCGCGCAGGCGTACCCTTGCAGGCCTGTCGGGAACGCGTGTTCCTGCGCATCCCCGACCCGCAGGTTTCCGAACCGGAGCCGTGCCATGCCGACCGTGCGCTTCCGCATCACCGCCAACGAAGACGACACCCAGGACGTGATCCAGCACGTGGAGAACATCGACGAGGGCATCGAACGGGCGGAGGAAATCGACGCGGTCGAACACCTGTGGAGCGACTCCAGTTCGGCCGGCTTGTCCGACGACTACAGCCCGGGCCTGCACTGCGTGGAAGTGGAAACGCCCGACGAGGATATCGCCGAACTGGTGCGCGTGGCCGCGGAAGAACGCGCCTACCGCCTGGGCGCGGTGATCGAATTCGTCGATCGCTTCTGACATGCTCACGCCCCACCGTCCCGTTCCGGAGCGTTCATGCGCCGATACCGCCTCGCCCTCGCGCTGCTCACGTGCGCAATCGCACTGCCGGTCAGCTTCTCTGCCATATCGGCGCCTGCCCCAGCGAAAGCCAAACCACTGACCACCCAGCAGATCATCGACGCCGCGCCGGCCACGGCATGGCGCGAGCTCGACCCCAACGACACGTTGTACATGGACGTGCCGGGCGGACGGGTGGTGATCGAGCTGGCACCGCAGTTCGCGCCGCAGCATGTGGCCAACATCCGCACGCTGGCGCGCGAACACTGGTTCGACGGCTTGTCGATCAACCGCTCGCAGGACGACTTCGTCGTGCAATGGGGCGACCCGAACGCCGGCGAGAAAAATGCAAAGCCGCTGGGCGAAGCCCGCACCCACCTGCCGGCGGAATTCAGCGTCGCCGCGAAAGGCCTGCATTTTCATCGCCTGAAGGACATCGACGGCTATGCGGCGAAAGTGGGTTTCGTCGATGGCTTTCCGGTTGGCGAGGATGCGCACGGCGGTCGCGCCTGGCTGGCGCATTGCTACGGCACCGTCGGCGCCGGTCGCGACATGGCGCCCGACAGCAGCACCGGCGCGGAGTTGTACGTGGTCACCGGACAGGCGCCGCGCCAGCTCGACCTGAACATCACCACCGTCGGGCGCGTGGTGAAGGGCATGGAATGGCTATCGACGATCCCGCGCGGCACCGGGCCGCTGGGCTTCTTCGAGAAACCCGAACAACGCGTGCCGATTGCTTCCATACGCCTGGCTGCCGATGTGCCGGTCAGCGAGCGCACACCCTTGCAGGTGTTGCGCACCGACACGCCGACGTGGGACGCCGTCGCGGAATCGCGCCGCAACCGCCGCGACGACTGGTACGTGCATCCGGCCGGCCACATCGACCTGTGCAACGTGCCGATCCCCACCCGCGTGCCGCCGGCGACGCCCGCCGCCAGCCCGCCCGCGCAGCCCTGAGGGGAGGCGTACCGCCTATTTCTGCTTCCACGCGCCGCCCGCGTCCTGATACCACCAGCCGGCGTGCGCGCTGGAGATCCACTGCCGGGCGAACGTCTGGCGAATTTGCGCTTCCCATTCCGGGTGGCCATTGGCCACGGCAATCTCGCGATAGACGGCATTGCGGTCGCGGTTGTCGTCCGCCACCGCCTGATTCGTCGCCACCCGATCCTTCAACGCGATCTTCGTCGCATCGCGCACCGACACCAGGCCGTCCTTGGTGAAGCCGAGCGCGCCGCTGTCGAAGCCGGCCTGCAGCGAGGCCGTGAACCGGTCGCTCATGCGCGCTTCGATGGCTTGGATCGCCGGCGTCTTGACGTTGAAGTTCGGCGCATCCTGAGCTTGCGCCTCGGGGATGAGGATCGACAGCAGGCTCAGCCCCGGCGACTTCGGCGGGGGCGCGCCCGGATCGTCCTTGTCCGATGCCGGCGAGGAGGGTTGACCGGACGGGCCGATCACCTTGTCCACGAATTCCTTCGCCGCTTCCTGCGCCTGTGCGGCGGGGAAATACACGTTGATGGTGACGCAGGCGGTCAACAACAGGGCGACGATGAAGGCTCCTCCGCGCAGACGGCTACGCAACGATGGTTTCACGGCAAACTCCTTCACGTTGGTTGTACGGATGCGATGCACGCGGATTCACTTGACGACGATCTCGCCCTGCGTGGCGGCCTTCAAGCGCGCCACCAGGGTGGGCCAATCCACCTTGCGCTCGAAGCCGATGACGCGGATGTTGGGCAAGCCCGAGCCTTCGACGATGGTATAGCCGGCACCGGCTGAACCCACTCCATCCACATGGCAGACATTGTTGGCGAGACGGCAGGAAATGCCAAGCCGCGCATAACCGAAATCCTGGAACAGCTTCAGCGCCTGCGCCTGCAGGCTCGCGCCGATGCCCGCCCCGCCGACGTTGCTCAAATCCGCCACCGCGCGCTGGCTGATCCGGCGTTTGCCGGGCGCCTTGTCGTCGCTGTACAGGCGCGCATCGAAGGCGATCGGCGTCCAGTCGAGCAGGCGCAGGTCGCGGATGCTGCCATCCAGCCGCCCGGTGATCTGCCCGAAGCCGAACACCCCGGTCAGCGCCTTCAGATCCAGACCCTCGATGTCCACGTCGGCGCTCACGCCCGGGTCGACGCCGAACGGGCGATCCATCGACAAGCGGGTGACCGCGACCGAGCCATCGAACACCCGCGCCTGCAACGCGCCATCGAAGACCAGCTGGTTGTCGGCGTAATGCGCCGAAGGCAGGCTGCCGTCCAGGGTGCCGCCGAAGGCCGGCCAGCCCATCACCCTGGCCAACTGCGCCACCTGCAATTGCTGCAACGACAAGCCGAACACGAAACGCGCGCCGGTACTTGCATCGGGAGGCACGAGGTCGAAGCGATCCAGCCGCAGACTGCCGCCGAGCATCGGGATCGACGCCGGAGCCGACAGGGCGAGATGGCGGTCGTGGCTGCCCAGCTTGAACGCAGCCGGCCCCATCCCGATGCCGAACAAGCCCCCTTCCTTCCAGCGCAGCCCGCCTTCCTGCATGGCGGCGTCGGCCGTCCAGCGCACATCGCCGTCCACGCCGCGCAATGCGAAGCGCTGCTTGCCGTCGATGGCATCGACCTGCTGCAAGGCCACGTCCACCGCATGCCAGCCGCTCGCGTCCATGCTCAGCGTGCCGCGCACGCTGCCGGCGAGTTTCAGCCCGGCCAGTCCGGCCGGATCGAGCCAGCCGCTCAGGTAGCGGTCGCGCGCCGTGGCCAGATCCTGACTTTGCAATTGCAATGCCAGCGCGCGCAGACCCGCCGTCGGCGACCACCGCGCGTTGCCGGCGACGTTCAACACCGCCGCATCGTTCCAACCCAATGCGACGATGTTCCAATCGGATTGCCCCTCTTGCCGCGCACTCACGCTGGCGAGGATCGGGGTTTTGGGCAAGGCGGCATACAGGCCGCCGGCGAGCAATTGCCCCCCCATGATCGACGCCTCGATGGCGAGTTTGCGCGTCGACGCCTTCTGGCTGAAGTTCAGCTTCGCGTCCAGATCGATCCCATCGGTGGCGATGCCGCCGCTGGCGGTCTCCAAGGCCAAGCCGCGCACGCGCAGCGGGCCTTGCACGCCCACGCCCGACGAAGCCGTCGCGCGCACGTCGAGTTGGCCGTCGAGGCTGCCCTTCTGCACATGCCCCGCGTTCCACGCGCTTGCGACATACACTTGCAGCCACGCGGCAGGCACCTGCTCGAACACCAGGCGGGTGATGGCGGGCGTGTTCGCATCCCGGCGCACGCCCACGGCGCTGGCGCCATTGGACAGGCGTGCCGAGGTCAATTTCGGTGAAAAAATCACGGCCAGACGCATCGGCTTGCCGCTGCCGGCGCGCACGTCGCCCGCGCAGGCCCAGCCATCGCGGGCATCGTAGGCGAGCGCACATTCCCAATGCAGCTTGCCGAATGCGTAGCCGAAGCCGGGCGCGGCGATGGCATCCACATCCACCTGCAACCTTCCGCCTGGAGCGGTCGCGCTTTCCTCCAGACGTGCACTGAACCCACGCGCGCTGGCGATGGGCGATTGCACCTGCTGCACGCGCAACTCGAGCACGCGCGCCCCCACCGGTGCCGAGGCGAGCATCGTCGCGGCGAGCAGAACCCACGCGAGCGTCTGGTTGCCAGTGGTGCGGGAGGACTTCATGCTGGGTCAGTGTGCCATCCGGGCCTGTGCCGATGAACCCCATCCACCTGTTGCTGGTCGAGGACGATGCGGTCAGCCGCGGCTTCCTCACGGCGGCCCTGCAAGCGATGCCGGCGACCGTCGTGGACGTGGCCAGCGACGGCGCGCAGGCGATCGCCCGGGCGCACGAGACGGCCCATGCCCTGTGGCTGCTGGACGCCCACCTGCCCGACACAACGGGAGAAGCCCTGCTCGCGGCATTGCAAGGCTTGCGCCCCGACATCCCGGCCGTGTGCCTGACCGCCGACCCCACCCCCGAACGCCGCGCCAGCCTGCGCAGCGCGGGCTTCGTCGAGGTGGCGACCAAGCCGCTGACCATCCCGGCCCTGCAGGCCACCGTGCGGCGCGTTCTGGGAGGCCCGCCGGACTCATCCGGCCTGCCGGTCTGGGACGATGCGCAGGCCTTGCGAGCGTTGGGCGACAACGCCGCAGCGGTGGCGGCGATGCGGGAGTTGTTCATCAAGGAACTGCCCGCGCAGGTCGTGACGATCGTCAGCGCGATCGACGCCGACGACTACGCCTGCGCACGCGACAGCCTGCACCGGCTCAAGGCCTCCTGCGGCTTCGTCGGCTGCCCGCGCCTGCTCGCCGCCGCGCATGCGCTGGCGGATGCGATGGACGATCCGGCCGCTTTGCGCCGCTTCCGCGAACAAGCGGCGGTGGCGCAATCGCGCACCTGATACGCAGCGCCTGTCGCCTTTCAGGTCGGCGAGGAATCCTCAGGGCGCAGCACATCGGCGAACTCCGCGAGCAGGCTCCACGAGCGCAAGCCGCGCGTTCCGAGGTGATGGGCGATCAGCGCGCGCAAGGCGAGCCGCTGCTCGCGCAGATGCGCATCGTTCGGCGGCGACTGTCCGTCCAATGCCAGCAACGCCGCGCCGCAGATGTCCTCACGCCGCATCTGCGCATCCTCGCGCACGCGCAGCGCCCCACGTTCCGGATCGATGCGGTAGCGCCCGTCCGGCTGCAGGACGCGGTCGTCGGCATCGTGCCGCAGGTCCGGCGCAAAGCCCAGATCGCGCAGCAAGTCGCGCTCGAAGCAGCGCAGCGTCCACGCCAGGCACGTCGTCTCGGCCAACTCGTCGAGTACCTGCGCCAGACGCAGGAACACCGCCGGCTGCGGGTCATGCCGCGGCAACAGGCGCAGCACCAGTTCGGCCAGATACAGGCCGGCCAGCAAACGCTCCCCGACCAGCAGTGGCGCCTGCCCACCGGCTTCGGCATGCATCAATTGCGCCAGTTCCCCGCGCAGCACGGCATCCACGCGAATGCGCTGCAAGGGCTGCAAGGCCGCCCGCAAGGGCTGCTTGCGCGCACCCAGCACCCCGCGCGCCGCCAGCCCGACGCGACCGTGCTCGTGCGTGAGCACTTCCACCAGCAGACTGGTCTCGCGCCAGCGCGTGGCATGCAGGACGATAGCTGGCTGACTCAGCAGGCGCATGGGAAGCGGGGAATGGGGCTGGGGGATGGGAAAGCCATGTAATGCAGAATCATCGCGCTTTTGCTTTGCTATTCCCTATTCCCTATTCCCTATTCCCATCTACTCATACCCGAACTGCCGCAGCGCCGCCGCGTCGTCGGCCCAGCCTTCGCGCACGCGGCACCAGGTTTCGAGGAACACCTTGCGGTCGAACAAACGTTCCATGTTCGTGCGCGCCGCGCTGGCGATCGCCTTGATGCCCTCGCCGCCCTTGCCGACCACGATGGCCTTCTGCCCTTCGCGTTCGACCCAGATGGTCGCGGCGATGCGGAACAGCGCGCCGTCTTCCTCGAAACGGTCGATGGCGACGGTGGCCGAATACGGCACTTCCTCGCCCAGGCGCAACAGCAATTGCTCGCGCAGCAATTCGGCGGCGAGAAAACGCTGGCTGCGGTCGGTGATCTCGTCCTGCGCGTACGGCGGCGGTGCTTCCGGCAACAAGCCCAGCACATCGGCCACCAGCGCTTCCAGCCCTTTGCGCTTGAGCGCCGACAGCGGATGCACGGCGACGAAATCCGTGCCTTGCGCATGCTGGGCGATGTAAGGCAGCAACGCGGACTTGTCCTTGATGCGATCGATCTTGTTGATCGCCAGCACGGTGGGCACCTTGGCCGCCGCGAGGGCCGCCAGCGCCAGATCGTCCTCGTCCATCCAGCGGCCCGCCTCGACCACCAGCAACGCGGCATCCACACCGGCCAATGCACCGCGTGCGGCACGGTTCATGTAGCGATTGAGCGCGCGCTTCTCGGCGCGATGGATGCCCGGCGTATCCACCAGCAGCAACTGGCCCGCAGGAAAACTGGCGATCCCGAGCAGGCGGTGGCGGGTGGTCTGCGCCTTCGGCGAGACGATGCTCACGCGCGCGCCGACGAGGGCATTGACGAGGGTGGACTTGCCGACGTTGGGCCGCCCGATCACCGCCACCGTGCCGGCGCGAAAGGGACGCTCAGCCACGCTGCGACTCCAGCATGCGCAGCAATTCGGCGGCGGCCTGCTGCTCGGCGGCGCGGCGCGAGTGCCCGGCACCTTCGGCGTGCAGCGGCGGCTCGGCGATGCGGCAGTCCACGCGGAAGCTGCGATCGTGTTCGTCGCCCGTGGCATCGATCAAGGTGTATTCCGGAAGCGGCGTCTGCCGCGCCTGCAACCATTCCTGCAGGCGGGTCTTGGCGTCCTTGGCGACCTTGCCGGCCGGCTGCGCTTCCAGCCCCGGCGCAAACCAAGGCAAAACCACCTGCCGGCACGTTTCGAACCCCGCATCGAGGTAGATCGCCGCGACCAAGGCCTCGAAGGCGTCGGCGAGGATCGAATCGCGGCGCTGGCCGCCACTCTTGAGTTCGCCGGGGCCGAGTGAGAGTTTTTCGCCCAAGCGCAGTGTCCGCGCCAATTCCGCCAGCGACGACTCGCGCACCAACTCGGCCCGTGCCCGTGTGAGCGCACCTTCGTCCGCCTTCGGCCAGCGCGCGTACAGCGCATCGGCGACGATCAGGTTGACCAGCGCATCGCCGAGGAACTCCAGCCGCTCGTTGTTGCGCGCGCCGGCGCTGCGATGGGTCAGGGCCTGCTGGAGCAGGCCCCGATCGGAGAACGCATGCGCAGCGAACTCATCCGCCACCGGGAAGCGGCTTGGCATCCGGAGTGCCGCCAGCCGTATGCTGGAAATGCGCGACCAGGGAAATGTTGTAGAACAACGCGCCTCTGGCATCGTAATCCACGCTGAGCGTCGTGCCCTGCGATGTGCGCTTGATGACCACCCCACCCGGCTCCGTCTTGACCATGGGATCGATGGAATTGACATAGCTCGTCTCGAAATGCCGCGAGATCATGTCGCGAAGCTTGGTCTCGTCCGCACTGCTGAAGGCGGGATCCGCAGCGGTTTCGTCGAGCGCCTTTCGCACCGACGAATACTCGCTGTACATCGGGATCAGCCGCATCGCCATGTAGGCGAAAAAGCCCACCACGCACATCACGATGACGAACCCGATCAACGTGATGCCTCGTTGCCCCTGCCGTGTAAGCATTGCGCATCTCCCCTAGTCTGAGTGGACGGTCAGCGGATGATAGTACCAATCCGCGAGCCGTCCATCTTTTTCGCGCCGAAATCGATGTTCAGCCAGACCAGTTCGGCCTTGCCGACGATATTGGCCTCCGGCAGGGTGTGGTGCTCCCAGAAGCGGCTGTCCTCGCTGTTGTCGCGGTTGTCGCCCATCATGAAATACTCGCCGGGCGGCACCACCCACGTACCGTTGGCGCGTGGATCCTGAGCCATCTCGGGGATGTCTTTCTGCAGGATCGTGTGGCTGTGCCCCGGCAGATCTTCGCGCACGACCGATGCCCCGGTCATGTCGGCGCCGCTGCCCTGGCCGACGTAGGGGCCGATTTTTTCCGACGGAACCGGCTGGCCATTCACGGTCAATTGGTAATTGTTGTAGCTGATGGTGTCGCCCGGCAGGCCGACCACGCGCTTGATCCACACCTGGTCGGGCGCGATCGGCGGATGGAACACGATCACGTCGCCGCGCTGCGGTTCACCCACCTTGAAGAACTTGGTATCCAGCACCGGCAGGCGCAGGCCGTAAGCGTACTTGTTGACGAGGATGAAATCACCGATCAGCAGGTTGGGCATCATCGATTCGGACGGGATGCGGTAGGGCTCGGCCACGAACGAACGCAGCAGCAGGATGACGAGAATCACCGGGAAGAATGAGCGCGAGTACTCCACTACCAGCGGCTCGCGGGTGCGCGCGCCGGCATCGCGCAGGTTGGCCTGCAGGCCATCGCCCTCGGCTTGCACATCCAGCTCGGGCATCTCGCGCGCCAGCAGCGCTTGAATGCGTTCGACATCCTCCTTGCCGGAGACGCCGATGCCGATGCCGGCTTCGTTGCGCCCGACTTCCGCCTCGGCAACGCGCGCCTTGGCCAAGGCCATGCGGATGCGCGTCGCCGCCGCTTCGGTGGCCTCGTCGATAGCCGCCTGTTCTTCTGCCATGACCTTGCGGCGCGCGGGAGCGAAGACGATGGCATCCAGCAGCCAGATCAGGCCGGTCAGTGCGGTCAGCACCGTGAACAGCAGGGTGAGGTCGTATCTCATGGGTTGAGCGTGTCCTCAAGTTATCCAGCTATCCCGGATGGAAGCAGCCGCACTGACTCCGCAAGCCTGCGCTCAGCATCGCTTGCAACACCCGAATCGCGCCTGTGCGGATGGTCATGGGTGGCGTTCGCGTTCAGCCGCCGCCATCGGCCTGCAGCACCGCGAGGAAAGCTTCCTGCGGTATCTCGACCTTGCCGACCTGCTTCATCCGCTTCTTGCCGGCCTTCTGTTTTTCCAGCAGCTTCTTCTTGCGCGTGGCGTCGCCGCCGTAGCACTTGGCCAGCACGTTCTTTCGCAGCGCCTTCACCGTGGTGCGGGCGATGATGTTGGCGCCGATCGCGGCCTGCACGGCGACATCGAACATCTGCCGCGGAATGAGTTCCTTCATTTTCTCGGTGATCTCGCGGCCGCGCCGATCAGCATGGCTGCGATGCACGATCAGGCTCATCGCATCCACGCGGTCGCCGTTGATCAGCACATCGACGCGCACGAAGGGCCCGGGCTCGAAGCGCACGAAATGGTAGTCGAGCGAGGCGTAGCCGCGGCTGCACGATTTCAGGCGGTCGAAGAAATCCAGCACCACCTCGGCCATCGGCAGCTCGTAGCTGATCTGCACTTGCTCGCCCAGGTACAGGATGCCCTGCTGCACGCCGCGCTTTTCCTCGCACAGCTTGATGACGTTGCCGACGTGCTCGGGCGGGGTGAGGATGGTGGCGAGGATGATCGGCTCGCGGATTTCCTCGATCTGGTTGACCGGCGGCAGCTTGGCCGGGTTGTCGAGGGTGACCACGCTGCCGTCGGTGCGCAGCACCTCGTACACCACCGTCGGCGCGGTGGTGACGAGGTCGAGGTCGTATTCGCGTTCCAGGCGCTCCTGCACGATCTCCATGTGCAGCATGCCGAGGAAGCCGCAGCGGAAACCGAACCCCATCGCCTCGGAACTTTCCGGCTCGAAACGCAGCGCGGCATCGTTCAGGCGCAGCTTTTCCAGCGCCTCGCGCAGCGCCGGGTAGTCGTCGGTGACCACCGGAAACAAACCGGCGAACACGCGCGGCTTCATTTCCTGAAAGCCCGGCAGCGGGTGCTCGGCCGGCAGTTGCGCCGAGGTCAGCGTGTCGCCCACCGGCGCGCCGTGCACGTCCTTGATGCTGGCGGTGACCCAGCCCACTTCGCCCGCGCCGAGCCTATCCAGCGGCTTGCGCTTGGGGGTGAACACGCCCACGCCATCCACCAGATGGGTGCGTCCGGTGGACATCACGAGGATCTTGTCGCCGGGCTTGATCTCGCCCTGCATGATGCGCACCAGCGAGACCACGCCGAGGTAGTTGTCGAACCACGAATCGATGATCAGCGCCTGCAGGCGCTCGGTGTCGCGCGGCTTGGGCGGCGGGATGCGCGCAACGATGGCTTCCAGCACCTCGGTCACGTTCAAGCCGGTCTTGGCGCTGATCGGCACGGCATCGTCGGCGTGGATGCCGATCACCGCTTCGATCTCGCCCTTGACCTTGTCGATGTCGGCGGTCGGCAGGTCGATCTTGTTGATCACCGGCACCACCTCCAGGCCCATCTCGACCGCCGTGTAGCAGTTGGCGACCGACTGCGCTTCCACGCCCTGCGCCGCATCCACCACCAGCAGCGCGCCCTCGCAGGCGGCCAGCGAGCGGCTCACCTCGTAGGAAAAATCGACGTGGCCGGGGGTGTCGATGAAATTGAGCTGGTAGGTGTTGCCGTCGCGCGCGGTGTACGGCAGCGACACCGACTGCGCCTTGATGGTGATGCCGCGTTCGCGCTCGATCGGGTTGGAGTCGAGCACCTGCGCTTCCATCTCGCGCGCCTCCAGCCCGCCGCACAACTGGATGATGCGGTCGGCGAGCGTGGATTTGCCGTGATCGATGTGGGCGATGATCGAGAAGTTGCGAATGTGCTGCATCGGGGGCGGACTGGGTCGGTCGAGGACGCACGCGATCCGCAGCGAACCGATGGGCACGCCTGCGACCGGTGAACTGCGCGAATTGACCGCTGATTATCGCATAGCGGAAAGCAGGAAGCGGAGTTCCGAATCCCAAGTCCGCCCATCATCGCAAAGGGCGGAAAGCGCATTCGTCCGCGAAAAACACAAAGGATGCGAATAAATCGATGGCACCGTTGACTAGGCTGCCCCCTTTTTAGTTTTTTGCGTTCCTTGCGGACTGAAGCTTTTTGATTCCTGAGTCCCGATCACCACCGCGAACGGCAGCCCCCATCCCAACCTTCCCCCGCAAGCGGGGGAAGGAGCGAAGCGCCGACCCGCCTTGCCCGAGTCCCGAGTCCCGAGTCCCGAGTCCAATCAGCTCCTCTCGATCGGCCCCACCGCGATGAACTGGGTCTGCCCGTTGCGCCGCACCAGCAGCATCACGGTCTGGCCCTGCTTCACTCCGGCGCTGGCCGTGGCGAAGGCTGCGGCGCTGCCCACCTCGTGATTGCCCACGCGCAAGATCACATCGCCAGGCTGGATGCCGGCACGGCGCGCCACGTCATCCACCACCCGGCTGACCAGCACGCCCTCGCCGCCATCGAGTTTCAGCGCCTTGCGCTGTGCGGGATCGAGGTCGCGCACGGCCAGCCCGAGTTTCTGCGCGCTCGCCGCCGGGCGGTTTTCGCGATCGCTGGCAGGCTCCAACTGCGGCGCGCCGGCAGCCTTGGCCAGATCGTCCAGCACCACAGGCAGGTCGATCGTCTTGCCATTGCGATCGACTTGCAAGGTGGCGCGCGTGCCGGGTGCCTGCGCGCCGACCAGCGGCGGCAGATCGTTGGAACTGTCGATCGGGGTGCCGTTGAACGCCGTGATCAAATCGCCGGACTTCACCCCGGCCCTGGCGGCGGCGCTGCCGGGCTCGACCTCGGCGACCAACGCGCCGCCGCTGCGCGTCAATCCCATCGCGTTGGCGATCTGCGTGGTCACCTGCTGGATGCGCACGCCGAGCACGCCGCGACGCACGCGGCCGGTGGTCTCGATCTGGGTGACCGCGTTCATCGCGGTCTCGATCGGGATGGCGAAGCTCACCCCCATGTAGCCGCCGGACATGCTGAAGATCTGCGAATTGATGCCGACCACTTCGCCCTTGGTGTTGAGCAGCGGGCCGCCGGAGTTGCCCTTGTTGATCGGCACGTCGGTCTGGATGAAGGGCACGTACTGCTGGCCCGGATCGAGCGAACTGCGACCCACGCCGCTGACGATGCCGGCGGTCACCGAATGATCCAGTCCGAACGGCGAACCGATCGCCACCACCCACTGCCCTGGCTTGAGCGAACGCGCCGTGGCGAGCTTCAGGTACGGCAAGCCGCTGGCCTGCACCTTGAGCAGGGCGATGTCGGACATCGCATCCGAGCCGATCACCTTGGCGGTGAACTCGCGGCGATCGGCCAGATGCACGATCACCCGGTCGGCGCCGTCGACGACGTGATGATTGGTGAGGATCTTGCCGTCGGACGAAATGATGAAACCGCTGCCGATCGCGGTGCCCTCGTCCGGGCGCGGCATCGGCATGGGCATGCCTTGCTGGCCGAAGAAGCGCTTGAGGATGTCGGGCATCGGATCGCCGTCGCCCTGATCGCCGATGCTCGCGGAAGGTTTGCTCTTGCGTCCGTCGTGGATGGCCTCGATGCTGACCACCGCGGGGCCGTCCTGCTCGACGATGCTGCTGAAATCCGGCAGGTTCACTTCGGCGGCGTGCGCCACCGGGAAACAGGAAGCCACCGCGATGGCGACGGCAGCGGCGATGGGAGCAAGACGTGAGGTCATGGCATTCATGGCGGGTGCTCGGACGTGGGAAAGAAAGCAGAAATTCGAGGGGCGAACCGATCGCTTGCGCGATCGATTCGTGACCGGTCATCCATGGCCGACTGGCAACGCTGCATGAATCAGCGTCGTCATCGACGGCATCGACGACCCGGATGGCGCCGGGGAAACCGGCACGCTCCTGGCAGAGTGTTGAGAAAGTGCTTTCCTGCACTTACTCAACTGGCCATCCATCCTTGGATCGCAGCAGCAGGCTGTTTCTCAACGGCCTGCCAGCGCTGGCAAAGTCGCAGGTTCGTTCATTCCGAAGTCAAAAACGCGGCTTCGCCTCATCGCCGGCCGAAGGCCAAGCCTCGAGACGACGCTCAAGGCCCCGCAGGCCATGACACGGTGCGCACCGCATCGCTGCCTTGATGGACCGCATCCTCGGTGAAGATGTCGCGGGTTTCGCCGGTTTTCTTGTCTTGCAGGTAGGCGGCCAGATCAGGGTCGATGGCGTAGGGTTCCGGGAACGGCTGGAATCGGGATGGCTGCGCCGACGCCGGGGCATTGGCCAGCACCGGGCGCAGCGGCTGGCGGTACGCCGTCACCACGCCGGAACGCACCGGAATCGGCAACTGGATCGGCTGGATCGCAGGCTCCGGCGTCGCCAAGGTGGTGCGGGCGATCGGCATGACCTCCGGAGCGGTGCGCTGGCCGAGGGTGATCTTCGGCACCGGCGCCCAGTGCGGCGCGCGCGCGGTGTTGAACACGAACAGCCCCGCCACCGCCAGCGAAGCCGCCATCGCAAGCCCGCCGGCCCAACGCAGGTGGCGACGGCCGAAACCGGTGGCAACCGCCGGCGCGGCCTCGATGGCGCCCATGACGCGCGCCGGGAAACCCGTCGGCAATGGCTGCGCCGTCTTGCGCATCGCACCCGACAGCAACTGCCAGCGTTCCCAGCGCGCGCGCAGGGCCTCGTCGTGGGCCAGGCGTTGCAGCAGGAAACGCGAACGATCGGCATCGAGTTCGCCGTCCATGAAGGCGGACAGGTCTTCGAGCAGATCGTCGCTGATCGGCGGACCGTGGTTGGCTGGCGACTGACTCATGGACGCACCCGTTCGGAATCCAGCAGGGGACGCAGCTTCTGATCGATCGCCTCGCGCGCACGGAAGATGCGCGAACGCACCGTGCCGATCGGGCAGCCCATGCGTTCGGCGATCTCCTCGTAACTCAGGCCATCGACCTCGCGCAAGCTCACCGCGATGCGCAGTTCTTCGGGCAGATCGGCCACCGTGTCGGCCACCGTCTGCTCGATCTCCTGCCGCAGCAATTCGTGCTCGGGGGTGTCGTCGTCGCGCAGGCGCGCGGCGCCGGCGAAGTTGACCGCATCGGCCACGTCGATGTCCTCGGCGGGCGGGCGGCGGTTGGATGCGACGAGGTGGTTCTTGGCGGTGTTCACGGCGATCCGGTAGAGCCAGGTGTAGAACTGCGCATCGCCGCGGAAGTTCGCCAGCGCTTTCCACGCGCGGACGAAGGTGTCCTGTGCGACGTCCTGGCACTCGTTCCAGTCGTGCACGTATCGCCCGATCAGCGCCACGACCCGGCTCTGGTACTTGCGCACCAGCAGGTCGAAGGCTGCCCGGTCGCCGCGCTGCACGCGCTTGACCAGTGCCTGGTCCAGTTCGTTCTCGCCCATCCGTGCCCTGTCTCCTTAGCGCACGGCCTGGGTTGCAGACAGTGACCGCGCGCCGTGGCGAAAGTTCCCGCGACGCACGACCCCAGCCGTACCCGTGGCCGTGTGTGAGTGCGGATGATACGGTCATTGCGCCTCCGAGCACGGGACCGGCGATCGCTGGCCCGCATTTGGAGCCAAGGCTCCGCAACGATCGGCTACCCTGCCCGTACGCGCAGGGTCGAAATGCGCCACGCCCGCCCTTTCCGAGAACGCCGCATGCTTTTCGATGGTCTCCGCTTCCGCCACTGGCGCACCGAGCTGCGCGCCGATGGCATCGTGCTGCTCACCCTCGACCGCGCCGACGCGCCGGTCAACGCGATCTCGCAGGCGGTGCTCGACGAACTGGAGCTGATCGTCGAACGCATCGCCATCGAACCGCCGAAGGCCGTGGTGATCCATTCGGCCAAGCCCGGCGGTTTCGCTCCCGGCGCCGATGTGAAGGAGTTCCAGAGCTTCGATGCCAAAGGACGCATCGACGACGTGTTGCGTCGCGGGCAGTCGATCTACAACAAGCTCGCCAGCCTGCCATTGCCCACCGTCGCCGCCGTGCACGGCCATTGCATGGGCGGCGGCGCCGAGCTGGCGCTGGCCTGCCGGCATCGGGTCGCCAGCAATGCGGCCGATACCCGCATCGCCCTGCCGGAGATCAAGCTGGGCATCTATCCGGGCTGGGGCGGCAGCGTGCGCTTGCCGCGCATGATCGGCGCGCCGGCGGCGATGGACTTGATGCTGACCGGCCGCAGCGTCTCGGCCAAGGCGGCGCTGGCGCTGGGGCTGGTGGACAAGCTCGCCGAGCCGTCCTTGTTGCTGGACGTGGCCATCGAGGTGGCCGGCCGCCGCCCGCAGCGCCCGTTCAAGACGCAAGCTCTGGCGTGGGCGAGCAACATCTGGATCGCGCGGCAGGTCCTCGCGCCGATGCTGGTCAAGCAGGTCGCGCGCAAGGCGCGCAAGGAACATTACCCCGCACCATTCGTTTTGATCGAAACGTGGAAACGCAGCGGCGGCGGCATGAGCGCCTTGCTGAAGGCCGAGGCGAAATCGGTCGCGAAACTGGCCAAGACTCCCACCGCGCGCAACCTCGTGCGGGTGTTCTTCCTGCACGATCGCCTGAAAGGCCTCGGCGGCAAGGATCGCGGCGACAAGGCCGGCGGCATCGAGCACGTGCATGTGATCGGCGCCGGCGTGATGGGCGGCGACATCGCCGCATGGTGCGCGTACAAGGGCTTCGACGTGACCTTGCAGGATCGCGAGATGCGCTACATCGAGCCGGCCCTGCAACGCGCCGATGCGCTGTACGCGAAGAAGGTGAAGGACGAGACGCGGCGCACGCAAATCCGCGCGCGACTGCAGGCCGATGTGGGCGGGGCCGGCGTGGCGCGCGCGCAACTGGTGATCGAGGCGATCTTCGAGGATCTGCAAGCCAAGCAGGCGTTGCTCGACGGCATCGAGCCGCAACTGCAACCTGAGGCCATCGTCACCTCGAACACGTCCTCGATCCCGCTCGCCAAACTGGGCGAGAAACTCCTGCAGCCCGGGCGCTTCGCCGGCCTGCATTACTTCAATCCGGTGGCGATGATGCCGCTGGTGGAAATCGTGCGCCATCCGGGGATCGCGCCTGCGACCGAACAACGCCTCGCCGCCTTCTGCCGCGCCATCGACAAGCTGCCTCTGCCGGTCGCCGGCAGCCCCGGCTTCCTCGTCAACCGCATCCTGATCCCGTACATGGTCGAGGCCATGCAGGCGTTCTCGGAAGGCATCCCGGCGCAGGCCATCGACAAGGCCGCGCTGAAATTCGGCATGCCGATGGGGCCGGTGGAACTGGTCGATACCGTCGGCCTGGACGTGGCCGCGAGCATCGGCAAGATCCTCGGTGAGTTCCTCGGCTTGCAGATGCCCACGGGACTGGAGTCCAAGCTCACCGCCAACCAGCGCGGGCGCAAGGATGGGCAGGGCTTCTACAAATGGGAGAACGGCAAGGCGATCAAGCAGCCATTGCCCGTCGGCTACAGGATTCCCGACGACCTGGAAGACCGCCTGATCCTGCCCATGCTCAACGAAGCGGTGGCCGCCTTGCACGAGGGCGTGGTGGACGATGCCGACCTGCTGGATGCCGGGGTGATCTTCGGCACCGGCTTCGCGCCCTTCCGCGGCGGCCCGGTCGCGCATATCCGCAGTGTCGGCACCGATGCGTTGCTGGCGAAGCTGCAAGCGCTGCGCTCGACCTACGGCGAGCGCTTCGCGCCGCGCGCGGGCTGGGACAACCCCGCGTTGCGCGGCTGAGCGACGCCGCTCAGCCTGCGGCAGCCTTCACCACGCCGGCGAGCCGGTCGAGCACCGACTCCATCAGCGCCGTATCGTCGGCCTCCACCGTCACCCGCACCACCGGTTCGGTGCCCGATGCGCGGATGAAAGCGCGGCCGCGGCCGGCGATCCGCTGCTGCGCGAGCGCCAGTTCCGCGAGCACGGCGGGGTCTTCCGCCGGCTTGGCGCCGCCCGCGAAACGCAGGTTGGCGGTGCGCTGCGGCAATCGCTGCAAACCCTCCAGCGCCTGCGCCAGGGTCCTGCGCGTGCGCCGCAGCACGTCCAGCACCTGCAAGGCACTGACGATGCCGTCGCCGGTGCTGGCGCGATCCAGGCACAGCAGGTGCCCGGAAGCCTCGCCGCCGAGCACGCCGCCGTGTTCGATCAAACCGCGGTGGACATGGCGATCGCCGACGTTCGTGCGCACGAAGCCGATGCCGCGATCGCCCAGGGCGCGCTCGAATCCGTAGTTGGTCATCAAGGTACCGACTACCGGGCCGCGCAGGCGGCCGCTGGCCTGCCAGTCCAGCGCCAGCACGTACAGCAGCGCGTCGCCATCGACGACGCGACCCTGCCCATCCACCATCAGCATGCGGTCGCCATCGCCGTCGAAGGCGATGCCCAGATCGCAGCCGCCGGCGCGCACATGCGCGATCAGCGCCTCCAGGTGGGTGGAACCGACATGGTCGTTGATGTTCAGGCCGTTGGGCGCGATGCCGATCGCCTCGACCTGCGCGCCGAGTTCCTCGAACAGGCGCGGGGCGATGTGGTAGGTCGCGCCGTGCGCGCAGTCCACCGCGACGCGCAGGCCCTTGAGATCGAAGTCGCCCGGCACCGTGGACTTGCAGAACTCCGCGTAGCGCGAGCCGGCACCGGGGATGCGTTCGGCGCGCCCGAGCTGTTCGGAGGCGACGGTGGAAAACGGCGCATCCAGCATCGCCTCGATCGCCAGCTCGGTGGCGTCGTCGAGTTTCTCGCCGCGGGCGCTGAAGAACTTGATGCCGTTGTCGTGGTGCGGGTTGTGCGAGGCGCTGATGACGATGCCGGCATCGGCGCGCAGCGAGTGGGTGAGGAAGGCGATGCCCGGCGTGGGCATCGGCCCGCACAGGTGCACGTCGGCGCCGGCGGCGACCAGGCCGGCCTGCAATGCGGACTCGAACATGTAGCCGGAGATGCGGGTGTCCTTGCCGATCACCACCGCCGAGCGCGGGTTGGCGCTCTCCAGCACGCGCCCGAGCGCCCAGCCGAGCTTGAGCACGAAATCGGCCGAGATCGGCCCCTGCCCGACGTGGCCGCGAATGCCATCGGTGCCGAACCAGCGTCGATTACCCATGCCTGCGTCTTCCCCTTGAATGTGCGAGCGTGCCGTTGCGATTCAAGGCGCTGCAGCGACCACGGCCGCTTCGACCGGCGCCGGCTTGCGCAGCAACAGCGCCAGCAGCGCGGCGATGCGGTCGCGCATTTCGCGGCGATCCACGATCAGGTCGATCGCGCCGTGTTCGAGCAGGAATTCCGAACGCTGGAAACCTTCCGGCAAGGTCTCGCGCACGGTCTGCTCGATCACCCGCGGCCCGGCGAATCCAATCAGCGCTTGCGGCTCGGCGACGTTCAAGTCGCCCAGCATCGCCAGGCTCGCCGAGACGCCGCCGGTGGTCGGATGGGTGAGCACGACGATGTAGGGAATGCGCGCCGCGCGCAGGCGACCGAGCGCGGCGGAGGTCTTGGCCATCTGCATCAGCGAAAACAAACCTTCCTGCATGCGCGCGCCACCGCTGGCGGTGAAGCACACGAAGGGAATCTTCGCGGCCAGCGCCGCCTCCGCGCCGCGCGTGAACTTCTCGCCGACCACCGAGCCCATCGAGCCGCCCATGTAGCGGAACTCGAACGCGGCCGCGACCACATCCTGCCCCTTGAGCTGCCCGCGCAGGACGATCATCGCATCCTTCTCGCCGACCGCCTTCTGCGCGGCCTTGATGCGGTCGGGATATTTCTTGCTGTCCTTGAACTTCAACGCGTCGGTGGGCGCCAGATCGGCGGCGATTTCGGCGTGCGTGCCCGGGTCGAGGAAGCTCGCCAGCCGCGCGCGCGCGCCGATCGAGCGGTGATGGCCGCACTTGGTGCACACCTCGAGGTTCTTCTCCAGCTCCGGCCCGTACAGCACCGAGCCGCACTTCTCGCATTTCTCCCACAGCCCTTCCGGGATGCTGCGCTTGTTGCCGCCTTCGGTGCGAATGCGCGCGGGCATGAGTTTCTGCAACCAGCTCATCGGTGAGGAACATCCGAATCGATCGAAGGGTCGCAGTTTACCAGCCGGAACGCAGTCGCCCGTTAGCAAAACGTTGCGCGCGGGAAAGCGGCATCAAACCTCCAGCGCAGCGCGCAAGGGCGCGAGGAAGGCCACCGCGCGCGACGCCGCGTCCCTGGCATCGACCGCGCCGGCGATGGCATCCACCAGCGCACTGCCCACCACCACGCCATCGGCACAGCTCGCCAATGCCTTCGCGGTCGCGCCGTCGCGCACGCCGAAGCCCACCACCACCGGCACGGCGGAGGCTGCGCGCAACGCCGTCACCCGCCCGTGCACCGCGTCGATGTCGAGCCGGCTCGCGCCGGTCACGCCGGCGAAGCTGACGTAGTACAGGTAACCCTGCGCCTCGCGCGCGAAACGATCCAGCCGTGTCCGCGAAGTCGTCGGCGCGGCGAGCGCGATCAGGGCGATGCCCTGCGCGTTGAACGCGGCGCGGATGTCGCCGGCTTCCTCCGGCGGAAGATCGACCAGCAACACGCCATCCACGCCCGCCTGCGCGGCCTCGTGCGCGTAACGCTCGATGCCGCGGATCACGACCGGGTTGAGGTAGCCCATCAACACCACGGGCGTATCGGCATCGGTGGCACGGAACGCACGCACCATCGCCAGCACCTGCGTGGTTCCCACGCCGCGCGCGAGCGCACGCTCGGAGCTGCGCTGGATGGTGGGACCATCGGCCATCGGATCGGAGAACGGCACGCCCAGTTCGATCGCGTCCACACCGGCGGCGACCAGCGCGTGCATGACGGGCACCGTGGCCTCGATGGATGGATCGCCGGCGGTGATGAAGGGGATCAGGGCTTTGCGGTTGCGGGCCCTGAGCGAGGCGAAACGTTGGTCGATGCGGTTCACAGCGTGATGCCCTCTCTCGCTGCGATGGTGTGCACATCCTTGTCGCCGCGACCCGAAAGATTGGCCAGCACGATCGCCTCCTGCGGCAATTCCTTCGCCAGCTTGATCGCCTGCGCCACGGCGTGGCTGGACTCGAGCGCGGCGAGGATGCCCTCGGTGCGCGCGAGCAGGTGGAAGGCCGCGAGCGCCTCGTCGTCGGTCACGCCCACGTACTCGGCGCGACCGCTGTCCTTGAGCAAGGCATGCTCGGGGCCGACGCCCGGATAATCCAGCCCCGCCGACACCGAATGGGTTTCGGTGATCTGCCCGTCGTCGTCGCAGATGACATAGGTGCGGTTGCCATGCAGCACGCCCGGTCGGCCGGCGCTCAGCGAAGCGGCGTGCTTGCCGGTGGCGATCCCCTCGCCCGCCGCCTCGGCGCCGACGATGCGCACCTTGGCGTCATCGAGGAAAGCATGGAACAAACCGATGGCATTGCTGCCGCCACCCACGCACGCGGTGATGACATCCGGCAGGCGACCGTAGTCGGCCAGCATCTGCGCGCGCGCCTCGCGCCCGACCACGGCGTTGAAATCGCGCACCAGCAACGGGTACGGATGCGGGCCGGCGACGGTGCCGATGATGTAGAAGGTGTCGTGCACGTTGGTCACCCAGTCGCGCATGGCCTCGTTGAGCGCGTCCTTGAGCGTCTGCGAGCCGGAGGTCACCGGCACCACGGTCGCGCCGAGCAGCTTCATGCGGTAGACGTTGATCGCCTGCCGCTGCATGTCCACCGCGCCCATGTACACCACGCACTCCAGCCCCAGCCGCGCGGCCACGGTGGCCGAGGCCACGCCGTGCTGGCCCGCGCCGGTCTCGGCGATGATGCGGGTCTTGCCCATCCGCCGCGCCAGCATGGCCTGGCCGATGGTGTTGTTGATCTTGTGCGCGCCGGTGTGATTCAAGTCCTCGCGCTTGAACAGGATGCGCGCGCCGCCGACGTGCGCGCTCAACCGCGCCGCTTCGTAGAGCGGGCTCGGGCGGCCGACGTAGTGCTGGTAGTCGTGCGCCAGCTCGGCCTGGAACTCGGGGTCGTCCTTGCATTTCCGGTAAGCCGCTTCGAGCTGCGCCAGCGGCTCGATCAGCGTCTCGGCAACATAGATGCCGCCGTAATCGCCGAAGTGCCCGCGCGCGTCGGGATAGCGACTGAAATCGATGGGGGGCGTATCGCTCATGACCTTGCTTGTCGAGTTGCTGATCGGATATTCATCTGTGAGTTGTTGATCGGATATTCATCTGCATTGTCCAGTTTCCCCTCTCCCGGCGCTGACGCGCCACCCTCTCCCGCAAGGGGAGAGGGTTTGATCTTGCATGACCCTATTGATTCGGCCCTCAAATAGTCTGATACGCAGGCGTTCAACTTCTTTGCCCCTATCGCATCAGACCACAAAAACCACGCAAGGCTCCTACTATTTATCGGCGCGATCTATAGCCCCTCTCCCCTTGCGGGAGAGGGGTTGGGGAGAGGGGTGAATCCGCCGCACGCACAGCCGTCACGAACGCGCGCATCGCCGCATGATCCTTGATGCCGGGTGCCGACTCGATGCCGCTGGCCACGTCCACGCCCCACGGGTGCGCGATGCGGATCGCTTCACTCACGTTGCCAGCGTTCAAGCCGCCCGCCAGCAACCATGGGCGTTCGATATGCGACCCAGCCAGAGCATTCCAGTCGCAACGCTCGCCGCTGCCGCCCATCGCGCCGGGCGCATGCCCATCGAACACGAAACCCGCTGCCGAAGGATAACGTGCCAGCCGTTCCGGTACGGCATTCGCATGCACGCCACCCATCGCCAGCGCCTTGAGAAACGGCACTCCGAACGCAGCGCAGAAGGCATCATCCTCGTTACCGTGGAATTGCAGCACATCGGGTCGCACCCGTTCGACGATGGTGGCGATGTCTTCATGCGTCTGATTCATCACCAGCGCAACCACGGACGTCGCGGCCGGCACGATCGCGCGCAAGCGCCGTGCACGATCGACATCGACGCAGCGCCGGCTGCGCGGAACGAACACGAAACCGATCGCGTCCACACCCAATTCAACGGCCCGTTGCACGTCCTCGATCCGGGTCATTCCGCAGAACTTGATGCGCGTTGGCGATATGGTCTCGCGCAAGGGGAGAAAGCTCACAGGCTCACCTCGGCCGGCAGTCTCCAGTGCACCGGATACAACGGGCCGACGAAGCTCAGGCCCTGCGGCAAGGCGGTCGGTCCGGCCAGGGTGCGGTCGCGCCCGTGCAGCAATTCGGCCATCCACGTTTCGGGTTTCTCGCCGCGCCCGATCGGCAGCAGCGAGCCGACGATGTTGCGCACCATGTGGTGCAGGAAGGCATTGGCCTGCACCTCGACCACCACCTCCTCGCCCTCGCGGCGCACCTCGATGCGCTGCATGTGGCGCATCGCGTGCGTGGCCTGGCACTGCGAGGAGCGGAACGCGCTGAAATCGTTTTCGCCCAGCAAGGACTGCGCGGCGCGGTGCATCGCCTGCGCATCGAGCGGCAGGCGCTCCCACGTCAGGTAATCGCGTTGCAGCGAAGGCCGCACGGCGCGATTGAGGATGCGATAGCGATACCGCCGCGCACGCGCACTGTGGCGTGCGCTGAAATCGCCCGCCACCGGCACCGCCCAGCGCACCGTGACCGCGTGCGGCAGGCGCGAATTGGCGCCCATCATCCAGCCCCGCGGCGGGCGCTGCGCGTGCGTGTCGAAATGCACCACCTGGCAGACCGCATGCACGCCGGCATCGGTGCGCCCGGCGCACTGCACCTCGATGGGCTGCGCTGCTACGAAACCCAGCGCCGCTTCCACCTCCCCCTGCACGGTGCCGGCGTGCGACAGCCGCTGCCAGCCATGGAAGCGGCTGCCGTCGTATTCGATGCCCAGGGCGATACGCATGGATTTGAACGCGCGAAGCCAACGTGCCGCGCCGACGGCGCGACGACGCCGACTTCACCAACTGTCGATCATGTCGAGCAGGGAGAAGGCTTCCTCCTGCTGGGCCGCGTTGCCGTCGATCAGCGCCGCTTCCAGCAGGGCACGCGCATTGTCGATGTCGCCATTCTCGATGCAGGTCCGTGCTGCCGCGATGCGTTGCGGCACCGACAAGGCACCCTTGTTCGCCGCGGGCTTCGAGGCTGCCGCCGTGACGGTTTGCAGTTGGGTCACCGCCTGCGGCGACATGTCCCAGGCTTGCTGAACAGGGGCGGACTCCTGCCTCGGCGCCGGTTCGCGCGGCGGTTCCGGTACCGGCGCGATGGTTTCACCCGGTTCCGACGCCCGGGCCACGGCCACGGCGTTCGATTCGACGGCAACGGCCGACGGCGGTGTCGGCGGCACGGGTTCTGCGCTGGCCGGCTGCGGCTGCACGGGGCTGGCAACCGCGGCGGCGATGGCCTGCGAGGCAGCGGTGGGCGCCGCGACGACCGGCGGCGCGGCATCGAGGATCGGCACTTCCGCGGTGACCTTGGACGCCTCGACGTCCTCGTGCGCAACCGGCGCCACGATGGGCGCCACCTCCGCGCGCGCGCGCGGCAGGCTCGCGGCCAGCTCGCCCACGTCGAAATTGCGCCGGCGCGGTTCGGGCTCTTCCTTCGCGGGGCGTCGCAACATCAGGCCCAGCAGCCCGGCGAACAGCAGCAGGCCGCCACCGATGAGCACGAAAGGCCGCAGATACCACGGCGTCCCTTCCGGTGGCGGTGGCGCGGGATGCACGGGCGCGGGCGTTGCCGCTTTCGCCGGAGTGGCCGCAACCGCGGCTGCCGGGGATGCGACGGCCGCCGCGGGAGCAGCGCTTGCCGACGATGCGGGCGCAGCCTCCGCGGCCGCAGCGATGGAAGGCGAAGCCGCCGATGCCGAAGATGCCGGCGATCCGGCAGCCGAACTGGCCGGCGACGCGGTCGCTTGCGCGTCTTTCTTCTCCAACTCGG
Organism: Pseudomonadota bacterium; assembly: GCA_018242445.1. Classification (GTDB taxonomy): domain Bacteria; phylum Pseudomonadota; class Gammaproteobacteria; order Xanthomonadales; family Xanthomonadaceae; genus SZAS-103. The sequence continues at coordinate 69,395 of JAFEBW010000039.1, forward strand.
CCAGCCGTGCCTGCAACGCGGCCATCTGGCTGTCCTTGAGGCTGAGCAGTTTCTGGCTGTCGGCCTTGATCTTTTCCAGATCGGCCACGTGCGCTTTCAGGTCCTTGATCTCGGCCTGGCGCGAGGCCAGATCCTCGCGGTTTTGCGCCAGTTCGGCGCGCACTTCGCTGCCGGAACCGCCCCTGCTGGATCCGGACTGGCTGCTGCCTCCGGCATTGCCCGCCGGGGGCAGAATCTCCAGGCGTGCGCCGCGCGGCTGCCCGGGCGGATCGCCGGCCCCGGCAACCCGGGAACGCGCCGATGCGCGTCGTGGAGCGGCCGCGGCAGAGGGAGTCGAAGGCGCATCGTCCGCGTGCGCCGTCGCCGCTGCCGCGCCCTCCACCGGCTGCAGCTGTGGCGTCGGCTGGGCGCCGTGCCGCCAGCTTTCGACCTGCTCGTGCACCAGCGCATTGGCCTCGTCGGGCGTGATCGCGGCCATCGCCTGCGCATCGGGCACGCGCAATTCCGCGCCAGCCTTGAGCCGGTTGATGTTGCCATCGACGAAGGCATCCGGATTGGCGCGTTGCAGGGCGATCATCACCCGGTTCAACGACACGCCCGGCGTCTGCATCTGGCCGGCGATGGACGAGAGCGTCTGCCCGCGATCGACGGTGAGGGTGGATTTGCCGGTGGCCGCAGACGCGGCAGGAGGCGGCGGCGGTGGCGGGGTTGCAGCCACCGGAGGCGGCAGTGGCGGCGCAGGCGCCGGTTCCGGCGGTGGAGCTGGTGGCGGAGCCGGCTCGGCTGGTGGCGTGGACGCGACGGGTTCCGGCGCGGGCATGGGCGCGACAGGCTCGGGCGCAGATGGCTGTGCGGCAGGTTCAGGCGCTGGCGCTGCAGCGGCGGCCGGCGGCGGCGGTGTCGCCGATTGCTGGGCAGCCGATGGCGCGGGCGATGCCGGTGCCGCTGCAGGAGAACGTTGCGGTTCCACCGGCTTGACCACCGGCGGCGATACCGTGGGTGCCGGCATCGGCGTGGAGGACACCGTCGGCGCGCTGATCGCCGCGTGCGGCACTTCCACCACGTGCGGCGGTTCCAGCATCGCGGTGTATTCGCGCACCATCTTGCCGTTGCCCCATTCCACTTCCAGCAGGAAGCTCACGTAGGGGTCGGTCATCTTTTGCGGGGTGGTGACCCGCACCACGGCCTCGCCGCGCGCATTGCGTGTGACCTTGAACACGAGGTTGGCCGACATGTCGTGCGGGCGCTGCAGGCCGACCGCCTCGAACGCTTCCGGCGAGGCCATGTGCACGACCATGTCGTCCAGTTGGCCGCGGTAATCCACATTCAGGGGGATCTCGGCGACGAAGGGCTCGTTGAGCTTGGATTGCACCTCGATGCCGCCCAAACCGACCGCACCGGCCGGCGCCATGGCCAGCGCGCAAGTCACCGCCAAGCCGAGGATTCCCGGTCGCAGGGCTCGCAGTTTCGTCGTCTCCGCTTGCATGCAACGCACTCCGAAAAAGTGGGCGGGGGATCATGCCGCGCGCGATCCATGCCTGGATCGCACGCGCGGGCCGTTGCCCGACAGCCCGCCAGTCGAAGCCAATCGACTGCATGACCACGCCGCGATGGGCGCTAGCTATACGCTTGTGCCAGTAATTCCGCAATCTGCACGGCGTTGAGCGCGGCACCCTTGCGGATGTTGTCGGACACGACCCACAAGTCCAGCCCGCGCGGGTGCGAGATGTCCTCGCGGATGCGCCCGACAAAGGCCGGATCGCGCCCGGCCGCGTGCGTCACCGGGGTCGGGTAACCGCCGCCGCGGGGTTCGTCCACCACTTCCACGCCGGGCGATCGCTGCAACAACTCGCGCGCCTGCGTGGCGGTGATCTTTTCGCGGGTCTCGATGTGCACGGCCTCCGAATGCCCGTACACCACCGGCACGCGCACCACGGTCGGGTTCACCTGGATGGAATCGTCGCCGAGGATCTTGCGCGTCTCCCACACCAGCTTCATCTCCTCGGTGGTGTAGCCGTTGTCGCAGAAGTCGCCGCCGTGCGGGATCACGTTGCGCGCGATCTGGATCGGATAGACCTCGGCCTTCGCCTCGCCGCCGTTCACCAGCGCCGCGTTCTGCCGCTCCAGTTCCGCGATCGCCTTCTGCCCGGTGCCGGACACCGATTGATAGGTGGCGACGTTGATGCGCTCGATGCCCACCGCACGATGGATCGGCGCGAGCGCGACCAGCATCTGCATGGTCGAGCAATTCGGGTTGGCGATGATCCCGCGCGGGCGCTTGGCGATCTCCTGCGGGTTGACCTCGGACACCACCAGCGGGATGTCGGACTCGTAACGGAAGGCCGAGGAATTGTCGATCACCACCGCGCCGGCGGCGGCGAATTTCGGCGCGTATTGCTTGCTGATCGAACCGCCGGCCGAGAACAGCGCGATCTCGATGCCGGCAGGATCGAACGTGGCCAGATCCTGCACGAGAAGTTCGTGGTCACCGAATTTCACCCGCTTGCCCGCCGATTTCGCGCTCGCCACCGCGACCACCTGCTTGACCGGAAACTTCCGCTCGGCCAGCACCGACAGCATCACCTGCCCCACGGCGCCGGTTGCGCCGACCACGGCCACGTTGAACGTCCTGCCCATCGTTTCGTCATTCCCTCGTTGCGTTGAAATACGTTGCGTTGAAATTCAAGACTGTCCTGCCGGGATCCTCGGCGCCACCGCGCCCACGTCCCCGCACTGCGCGCGGTGCCGCAAGGCTTGATCCATCAATACCAGGGCCACCATCGCCTCGCAGATCGGCGTCGCGCGCAGGCCCACGCAAGGATCGTGGCGGCCGGTGGTGACCACATCGACCGCGTTGCCGTGCACGTCCACGCCCGGCACCGGCAGGCGCAGGCTCGATGTCGGCTTGAAGGCGACCGAGCAGCGGATCGCCTGCCCGCTGGAGATGCCACCGAGGATGCCGCCGGCGTGGTTGGACAAGAATCCTTGCGGCGTCATCGCATCGCGGTGCGCGCTGCCCTTCTGCGCCACCGCCGCGAAACCGTCGCCGATCTCCACGCCTTTCACGGCATTGATCGACATCAGCGCGGCGGCGAGTTCGGCATCGAGCTTGCCGTAGATCGGCTCGCCCCAGCCCGGCGGCACGCCGGTGGCGATGACGTCGATGCGCGCGCCGACCGAATCGCCGGATTTGCGCAGCGCGTCCATGAAATGTTCCAACTCCTCGACCTGTGCGGCCACCGGCCAGAAGAAGGGATTGGCTGCGACCACGTTCCAGTCGATGCCCGCCGCATCCAGCCGCAGGCGGTCGCTGCCATGCGGCGTCACGTCACCGATCTGGGTCATGCAGCCGCGCACGGCGATGCCATGTTTCTCGGCCAGCCAGCGCTTTGCGATCACGGCCGCCGCCACCCGCATCGTGGTCTCGCGCGCGGAGGCGCGCCCGCCGCCGCGCGGATCGCGGATGCCGTACTTCTGCCAATAGGTGTAGTCCGCGTGGCCGGGGCGGAATTGCTCGGCGATCTTCGCGTAGTCGCGGCTGCGCGCATCGGTGTTGCGGATCAGCAGCGCGATGGGCGTTCCGGTGCTGCGGCCCGCGTACACGCCCGAGAGGATTTCAACGGCATCGGCCTCGTGGCGCGCCGAAGTGTGGCGCGTGCGCCCGGTGGCGCGACGGGCGAGATCGTGGCTGAAATCCTCCGGCGCGATGGCGATGCCCGGCGGGCAGCCGTCGATCACGCAACCGATGGCCGGGCCGTGCGATTCGCCGAAGGTGGTGACGGCAAATAGCTGGCCGAAGGCGTTAGCGGGCATGCGCGCCTTCCATCGACAACCGATTCATCCTGCCAGCGTGTGCAAGGTGGTAATGCCCGGATTCGCGCAAGGCATGGATACCGAAAAACGAGGTTGCTACCGCGCTCATGGTTCCGCCCTCATCCGCCCTGCGGGCACCTTCCCCCAAAGGCGGAAGGGAGAGCAGGAGCGCATCGCGCGTACCGACTCAGCGCGCATCGGCCAGTTCCCGGATGCGTTCGGCATGCGCGACGAGATCTTCTTTGCCGATCACGAACACGCCCATCGCGCCGACGCGGAAATCGACCCACGCGAAGGGAACCTCGGGCAACAGTTCGACCAGTGCGCGTTCGCTCTCGCCGACCTCCACGATCAGCAGGCCATCGTCTTCCAGATGCTCCGGCGCATCGCGCAGGATGCGCAACGCCAGATCCAGTCCATCCTCGCCGGCGATCAAGCCCAGCTCGGGCTCGTGCGCGTATTCGGGCGGCAATGCCGCGACTTCGGCGCGGGTGACATACGGCGGATTGCTGACGATCAGGTCGTAGCGTTCGCCAGCCAGCGCGGCGAACAGGTCGGACTTGTGCAGGCGCACGTTCGGCGTGTGCAGGCGCAAGGCGTTTTCTGCCGCCAGCGCGAGCGCATCGGCGGAAAGATCGACCGCATCCACCTGCCAGTCGGGCTGGTAGTGCGCCATCGCGATGCCGATGCAGCCCGATCCGGTGCACAGGTCGAGCGCGCGCTGCACCTGCCGCTCGCCCAGCCACGGCTGGAAGCCGGCCTCGATCAGCTCGGCGATCGGCGAGCGCGGCACCAGCGCGCGCGCATCCGTGCGGAAGCTCAGGCCGGCGAACCACGCCTCGCCGGTGATGTAGGCGGCGGGGATGCGCTCGCGGATGCGGCGCTCGAACAAGGCCAGGATTTCGGCTTTTTCCTCGGCCGTCAGGCGCGCCTGCCCGTACACCGGGTTGAGATCGTGCGGCAGGTGCAGGGCGTGCAGGACGAGCTGGGTGGACTCGTCCAGCGCGTTGTCGTAGCTGTGGCCGAAGGTCAAACCGGCCGCGCCGAAGCGGCTGGCGCCGTAGCGGATCAGGTCGATGATCGTGGTCAGGTTGACGGGCATGGGCTGGCGCGCCGCGCGAACGTTGGCAGAACCGGCGAGTATAGCGGCAGCGACGGCTATAATCGGCGGATGCCGATCAGAACGAAAGCTTCCACGCACATGCGCCGCTCGCATGTGCGCGGCGCCGTGCGCCACGCCACCTTGTACATCCTCGCCGCGGCGCTCGCCGCCGGCTTCGGGCTGTGGGCGGCGGAAAACCGCGTCACCTCACGCGCCACGCCACCACCGCCGCTGCGCGCGGTCGACCTGTTCCCGGCCGCGCGCGCGTTGCCCGCGTTCCAGTTGCAAGGCGCGGGCGGCACCAAGATCACGCCTGCAGCGCTCAAGGGCCACTGGACGCTGGTGTATCTGGGCTACACGCATTGCCCGGACGTGTGCCCGACGACCCTGCAGGCGCTGGGCGTGGCCTCCAAGTCATGGGCCGCGCTGCCGGCAGCGCAGCGCCCGCGCATCTGGTTCGTCTCGGTCGATCCGGGTCGCGACACACCCGACCACACCGCGCAATACGCTGGCTATTTCGGCAAGGACATCACCGGCGCCACCGCCGACGACAAGACGCTGGCGGCATTCGCGCGGGCACTTGGAATGGTGTATTTCGTGGACAAGGGCGGCAACGGCAAACCGTACTCGGTCGATCACTCCGACACCGTGTCGGTGCTCGACAAGGAGGGCGAGATGGTCGGCGTGATCCAGCCCGCACAGCCGCCGGCGCAGCCATTCGACCCGGCCGCGATCGGTACCGACATGCAGGCTTTGACGAAGTGGCGCTGAGCATGCGCCCGGCCATCGCCCTGCAATACCTGTTGCCGCATCGGTTGCTGTCGCGGTTGGCGTTGTACGCGGCGCGCTGGCGCTGGCGGCCGTGGAAGGATGCCCTGATCGGCACGGTGGTGCGGCGCTTCGGCGTGGACATGAGCGAGGCCGCGCAGTCCGACCCGCACGCCTATCCGAACTTCGCAGCGTTCTTCACCCGCGCATTGAAAACCGGCGCGCGCGTGCCCGATCCCGATCCGCGCGCCTTGCTGATGCCGGCCGACGGGCGCATCAGCCAGCTCGGCCGTATCGAATCCGGCCGCATCTTCCAGGCCAAGGGCCAGTCCTACACCGCCGCCGAACTGCTCGGCGACGAGACCGCCGCCGCGCCGTTCGCCGACGGCCGGTTCGCCACCGTGTACCTGTCCCCGCGCGACTACCATCGCGTGCACATGCCGTGGACGGGTGCCCTGCGCGAAACCCTGCACATGCCCGGGCGCATCTTCAGCGTCGCCCCGTTCGCGGTGCAGGCCATCCCGCGCCTGTTCGCCCGCAACGAGCGCCTGGTCTGCCACTTCGATGCCGATTTCGGTCCGCTGTGCGTGGTGATGGTCGGCGCGGTGCTGGTGTCGGGCGTGGAAACCGTGTGGAGCGGCGTGGAAATCCCCAACTACGCCTCACACCCGATCCGCAAGGACTGGCGCGGCAAGGGCATCGTGGTCGAGCGCTACGCCGAGATGGCGCGCTTCAATTACGGCTCGACCGTCATCGTGCTGTTGCCGCAGGGCGTGCGCCTGGATGCGTCGCTGGCAGCCGCACAGCAGGTACGGCTTGGGCAACGGCTGGGCAGCGCCTAACGCCCTGCCGCCGGGATCGCGGCAGCGCCTGCACGCGACATGCCGAGCAAACCGAACAGGCGCGCACGCGGCACGAGGGCAGCGGGCGTCGCGACGGCCAGCTTGGCGCACAGATGACCCACGTGCCATTGCACGAGTCCGGGTTCCTGATGCAATGCGGTGGCGACGCCTTCAATGGATGCCTCGCGATCGAGCGCGGCGAGGATGCCCGCTTCGGCCGACGTGAGAAACCCCTCCGTGCTGGCCAGCGTCGGCACCGGTTCGACATGCCCGCCCATCGCCACCACGCGCGGCAGCGCCCGGTTGCCGGTCATCGTCGTCGAGCGCAGTTGCGCGGCCATCTGCACGGCCTGCGGGTAGCTGTCGAGCAGCAACCTGCGGTTGCCGCCCAGCTTGCCCAGGCTCAAGGCCTCGCCGAGCAGGCGCAGCGCGAGCGGCGCGCCGCGCTGATGGGCCACCAACGCGCGCAGCACGCGCACCACCAGCAGGTCGCAACCCCGGCCCATCGCGACCGCCAGCGCATCGGCGGTCAGCAGGTGACGCTCGGCCATGCCGATGTCGGCGCGCGCGAAAGCCGCCTGTGCCTTGGCGATCGCCGTCGTCAGGTTGTACAGCGGCAGGAACGGATCGCGATCCGGGCCGACGAAAGCCGGCGCGAGGGCATCGAGTTCGTCCTCCAGCGGCACCAGCGCCGATACGCGGCCGGCCAGCGCATGGATGCGGATCTGCTCGGCCAGCGCATGCAGCACCAGCCGCGGCCAGTCGTGCTCGCGCGCGACCCCGCGCAGCTCGTCGAGTATCAGCAGCGCCTGCGCCTCGTCGTGCCGCAGCACCGCCAGCCGCGCCAGCGTGCGCCGGGCGCACAGGATCACGTCCGGGATGGCGGTGGCCATCATCACGTCCATGCGGCCTGCCAGCAGGCTCAGGGCCGCGTCCGGCTGGTTGCGTTCCAGCGTCGCGGCGGCGGTCACCGCAGCCAGCATGCCGGCGATGGGGCTGCGCCTTCCCTCGCCTTGTTCGGCTTGCAGCAGCGCCGGACGCACCACCGCTTCGGCGCGATCCGGGTAACCCTCCCAGAGGTGGCTCAGGGCCACCATCGTGCGCCCGAACGCGCGGCCGAGGGTTGGCGAATAGCGATAGTTCGAGGTCGAAAATCGCGGTTCGATCTCGCGCACATAGGCGGTGCGCCCGGCGTGCAGGGCGTGCATGGCCAGGCAGTTGGCATGGGTGGCCGCGTGGCCAGAACCTTCGACCATCGGCGAACCTTCGGGCCATCGCGCCAGCAGGCGCGGGATCAGGCCAGGGCGATCGGCATACCCGGCCGCGGCGGCGGCGACCAGCGAGGCCGCATAGCTGCCGCGTTCGTCGAGTTCGGGGTCGGCGAGCAGCGCCCGCGCATCGATCAGGGCCTGCGCATGGCGTTCGCTGCATGCGCAGATCCAACTGGCGACCAGGCGCAGATCCGGATCGCGCGCGGTGTCGCCGTCGGGCATGTCCGCCAGCGCTTCGCGCGCTTCGGCCAGCCGTCCTGCTGCGCACATCTGCCACAGCATGTGCGCGCGCAGCGAACGCGCCTGACGCGCATCGCCCGCATCGTCGGCATGCCGGGCGGCGTCCAGATAACGCTCCTGCCGCGCATACCACGCCGATGCCCGACGGTGCAGTTGCTGGCATTCGCGCACCGGCAGGCGTGCGAAGCGGTCGAGCAGCACTTTTCGCGCCAAGGGATGCAGGCAACTCCATTGCTTGGTCTGGCCCACCATCCACAGCGGCGTGTCGAGCAGCGCACGCGCCAGATGCGCCGTTGCCGCAGGGTCGTCGGTCACCGCGGCACACAAGTCGGAGTGCAGGTGATCGAGGATGGCGATGCGGCTGAGGAAGCCGAGCAGGTCGGCGGGCAACTGGGCCAGCAGGACGTCGAAATACCGGCGTTCCGCCGGCCCGCGCAGCCAGACCACGGACTCGACCAAGCGCGGCGAAGGGGTCGCCTGCTCGATCGCCGATGCCGCCAATTGCAGCCCCAGCGGCCAACCCTCGGTGGCGCGATGCAGGCGCTGGCCATCCCCGGGATCGATGCGGTCGCGCGCGCGCCGCATGAGCATGTCCGCCGCTTCCTCGGGCGACAGGCGCAGATCGTCGATCCCGAAGCAGGCCGCCGCATCGTCGATGCCCGCCTGCTCCGGCCATGCCAGCGGCGCCGTCGTCGCCAGCACCACCCGCAGGTTCGACGGGGCGTTGTGCACGAGGTAGGCCAGCGCCTGCCGAACGCTGGCTTCGGGCAGCCTCTCGGCGGCATCGATCATCAGCACGACCTCGCCGCGCTCGCGGGCGATGCCCGCCAACAGGCCGGTCAATCCCTCCGTTTGCGCATCCGCCTTGTGCGCGTGGCGCGATGCCTGCGCATCGGCGCGGGAGCGCCCGGACGCCTGCCGCAGGGCATGCGCGAGCGCCGCGGCGAAACGCACCGGGCGATCGCGGCAGTCGGCGGTGATCCACGCCACCAGCGCTCCGTGTTCGAGCCAGGTGCGCCGCCATTGCAGCAGCAACGTGGTCTTGCCGTAGCCATCCGGCGCGGTGACGACGATGAGCCGCTCGCCGCGGATCGTTTCCCAGCGCCGGATCAGGCGCTCGCGTCGTACCACCATGCGCGGCAGCCGCGGCGGCGTCGCCTTGAGGGTGAATTCCGGCTCGGGAATGATGGTTTGCACGATGATCCGGCCCGCTGCGGTCGCCCCGTCGCACTCTGGCACACGCCGCCAGCCTGACGCGACGCGCTGCGCCAATCAGTGATGCAGTGACGGATTCATGGATTCATCGGCAGCACGGGCTCGAGCCGGGCGCATCGGCGGGCGGTGCGGGCACCGCCGGCGACGACCGTTCGGAAAGCGCTCAGAACGGGTTGGTCAGCGCCTCGCAAAGCACATCGGCCGGTGCGGGCGAGAACACGTGCTCCTCGCCATCCTTGGAGGCGTCGCGCGCGAGCTTGTAGCCGATCGGCTCGCCCTGATTGATGTTCTCGGCGAACTTGTCGAGCACGCCCTGGCTGATCCAGCGCTCCAGCTCGGTCGGATGGCCGTTGTAGTGCTTTGCGTAGGTGGTGAGGAACTGATCGAGGCTGGCGCGGCCATTGGCGGTGAGATCGCTCACCCACACGCTGCTGCCCTGAGTGAGTTCGGACGCCGGTGTCAACTGGCTCATGATGGCTCCTGTGGAAGATGATGGAACGCTGCCTGATCGCAGTGCGCGGACACGAGCATCGCCGCTGCCGGGCTTGCCGAGCCTTCCCGGTGCAGCCGCCCGCGCCATGCGCCGTCTGGATGATAACCCGTGACGGCATCCAACCGGAAACCGCCGCGGATCGACGCCGCGCCGCAAGCGGCCGTGCCGTGATGGCTCCTGCATTCGACCGCGATCAAGCAAACGCCTGAGGGTGCGCGCAACGGTCATCGCGACGCCCTCGGCAGCGCAACATGCCGGCGCATCCGGCAAAGCTGCAATGCCATGTCTGAAACAAAAAACCCGCCATGCAGGCGGGTTTCAGGGGTTTCATGGGATGTCTTGAGACTGCCTGAAACCGTTCAATGGTGCCCAGAAGAGGACTCGAACCTCCACGACCGAAGTCGCTACCACCTCAAGGTAGTGCGTCTACCAATTCCGCCATCTGGGCAATTCGTTGCGCCGGCTCGCGGCGCGAAGTCGTGCATCTTACCTTGATCGTTCGCCTTTGCCGACCGTCACTTGCGGCTGCTGGCCGGCGAGGCCACCGGCTGCGGTGCCGGAATCGCCGGTGCGCTGCCCTGCGTGGCCGGCGCTTGCGAGGACGCTGCGGGCGCCATTGGCGCGGGGATGGCCGGTGCGGTTGCAGGCGCGCTCGGCGCGGGAACCTGCGGCGTGGTGGCGGGCGCCAAGCCTGCCGGCGCTTGCGGGGCCGGGGCCACGGGCGCCTGCCCCATGATGCCGAGATTGACGTTGCTGGCCTTGGCCGAACCGTTGGGATGGCTGGCATACCACGACAGGCCGAGGCTGATGGCAAAGAACACCACCGCCAACCATTTGGTGGCCTTGGACAGGAAGTTGGCCGAGCCACGCGCGCCGAATACGGTGGCCGAGGCGCCGCCACCACCGCCGAAGCCCGAGCCGGCGTCCGCGCCGGAGCCTTGCTGCAACAGGATCAGCACGGTCATGGCAACCGCGCTGAGGACGAAAATCACGTTGACGAAGATCAGGAGCATGCTGGTCGTTTCACCGTATCGGGTTTGGGATGCGCCGGACGATTCCTTCCGGGAATCCTCGGCGCACGTCGCGTCAGGCTCACGCCCGGACTCGACTCGCACCATCGCGCGCCGCAGCCGCCGCGGGCGAAGATGCGGCGAATCAGACGGCGCGCATGGATCGCACGGTTTTGTCGAAACCGCCGGTGGACGGGGGCGTGGCCCCGACGATCGCCAGAAATTCCCTGGCGATCAGCGATGCGCCGCCGATCAGGCCGCCATCCACATCCGGTTGCGCGAACAAGTCCGCCGCGTTGGACGCTTTCACGCTGCCCCCGTACAGGATGGGCAGCCAGCCGGCGATTGTAGCATCGCCGCCCGCCACCTCGCCACGGATGAAGGCGTGCACCTCCTGCGCCTGTTGCGGGGTTGCGGTGCGGCCGGTGCCGATCGCCCATACCGGCTCGTAGGCGATGATGCTGGCGCCCAGCGCTTCCTTGCCGGCCAGTTCGCGCACCGCCTCGATCTGCCGCTGGATCACCCATTCGGTCTGCCCGGCCTCGCGTTGCTGCAGGGTTTCGCCCACGCACAGGATCGGCGTCAACCCGGCCTTGTGCGCGGCGACGAATTTTTCTGCCACCAGGCGGTTGTCCTCGTGGTGGTATTCGCGGCGCTCGGAGTGGCCGACGAGGGTGTAACGGCAACCCACGTCGTGCATCATCGCCGCCGACACCTCGCCGGTGTAGGCGCCCGAATCGTTCGCGCTCACGTCCTGCGCTCCGAAGGCAAGCCCGTTGCGCGCATAGCGTGCCGTCAACTCCCCGAGGTAAGGCGCGGGCGGCAGGATCACCACCTCGACCCCGACCGGGCGCTTGGCCGCCACGATGTCGTCCAGCAACGCCCGCCCGAACTGGCGATCGCCGTGGAGCTTCCAATTGCCGGCCACGATGCGACGACGCATGGCGGATACTCCTGTCTGGGCTGGGCAATCGCGAAGCATAGCCTTGCCCATGTCCGGCGGCAACGCGGCTGCCATAGCGCCTACAATCGCCGCTGGCCCCATCCCGGGCCCTGACTTTCATCTGCCCATGCACGACTCCCCGCCCGCCAGCGACACCACCGGCCATGCCCTCGTCACCGGCGCGTCGGCCGGCATCGGCGCGGCGATGGCCCGCGAGTACGCGCGTCGCGGCAAACCGCTGATCCTCACCGCGCGCCGCGAGGATCGCCTGATCGCTCTGGCCGACGAACTAGAAGCGCGCGTGCCGTGCACGGTGCTCGCCGCCGACCTTGCCGACCCGGCTGTGCCGGAGGCGCTGTTTCGACAAGTGAGCGAACTGGGCCTGCATGTGGACACCCTCGTCAACAACGCCGGTTACGGCGTGGGCGGGCATTACCTCGCGCAGCCGTGGCCCACCCACGCGCAATTCCTGCAGGTGATGGTGAATGCGCCCTGCGAACTGGCCCACCTGTTTCTGCCGGCGATGCAGGAGCGCCGCTACGGCCGCATCCTCAACGTGGCCTCGCTGGCCGGCCGTGTGCCCGGCTCGCCAGGGCACACGCTGTACGGCGCGGCGAAAGCGCTTCTGGTGACGTTTTCGCAATCGCTGGCGCTGGAAAACACCGCGACCGGCGTGCATGTATGCGCCTTGTGCCCGGGTTTCACGTACTCCGAGTTCCACGACATCACCGGCACCCGCGAGCGCGTTTCGAAGTTGCCGCGCTGGATGTGGATGCGCGCCGACGACGTGGCACGCATCGGCGTGGATGCGGTGGAACGCGGCCAGATCGTGTGCATCCCCGGGCGGGTGAACCGCGCCATCAAGTCCTTGTTCAAGCTGCTGCCCGATGGCTTGGCCCTGCGCACCATGCAACGCCGGGCAAAACAGTTCCGCAATCAGGACGCATGACCACCGCAGCCGAATGCGCCACGGTAACGCCGATTCGTCCGGCGTTTGCCCTCGGCCATGGAGGGCCGGCCACGCATCGATCACGCACGCGATCGACTCGTGCGGGTCGTCGTGGCACGCCATGCAGGGAAATACGCTGAAGCATTCGGCGCCCCAAGGATCATCCAGTGTCCGTTGGAGTGAGGGCGATGACCAGGAAACCAGCCGAGAGGACGAAGGCACGCAAACGCACCCGCGCGTCGCCCGGGGCATCGGGGAACCTGCCGTTCATCGACGACGCCTCGCTGCCCGTTGCGCTGCGCGCTTTCCACCCAGCCGTCGCCGCGTGGTTCGCGCAGTCCTTCGCGGCACCGACCCCCGCGCAGCTCGCCGCATGGCCGGCGATCGCTTCCGGCCGCCACGCGCTGATCGCCGCGCCCACCGGCTCGGGCAAGACGCTCGCGGCCTTCCTCGCCGCGATCGACGCCCTCGTGCGCGAAGGCGCGGCCGCGGGCGGCGTGCTGCCCAACGCGACGAGCATCGTCTATGTCTCGCCGCTGAAGGCGCTGTCGAACGACATCGCGATCAACCTCGAAGCCCCGCTGGCCGGCATCGGCGAGCAGTTGTTCGCGATGGGCCTGCCCGCCCTGCGAATCCGCACCGCGGTGCGCACCGGCGACACCCCGCAGGGCGAGCGCAGCGCGATGCGCAAGCTGCCGCCGCACATCCTCGTCACCACGCCCGAATCGCTGTACGTGCTGCTCGGCTCGGACTCCGGCCGCGCCGGGCTCGCCGGCGTGCGCACGGTGATCGTCGATGAAATCCACGCGGTGGTCGGCAACAAGCGCGGCAGCCATCTGGCGCTGACCCTGGAACGGCTGGAAGCCTTGTGCGGGAAACCCCTGCTGCGGATCGGCCTGTCGGCGACGCAACGGCCCATCGACGAGGTGGCGCGTTTTCTCGTCGGTGCCGGTCGGCGCGATGACGCGATGGGCGATGCAGCGCATGCGCCGGTCGGCGATGCGGCAGGGACGCCGAATGGACGTCGCGCCATGGATGGCATCCCGCAGGATGCCGCCGAAGCGCCCGACTGCGCGATCGTCGATGTCGGCCACGTCCGCGAACGCGATCTGGCCATCGAGGTGCCGCCGGTGCCGCTGGGCGCGGTGCTGTCCAACGAGGCGTGGGAACTGGTCTACACGCGCATCTCCGACCTCGTGCAGCAGCACCGCACGACCCTGGTGTTCGTCAACACGCGGCGCATGGCCGAGCGCGTGGCGCGGCACCTGTCCGAGCGGCTGGGCAAGGAAGCGGTGGCGGCGCACCACGGCAGCATGGCGCGCGAACTGCGGCTGGATGCCGAACAGCGCCTCAAGCGCGGCGACCTGCGCGTGCTGGTCGCCACCGCCTCGCTGGAACTGGGCATCGACATCGGCGACGTCGAACTGGTCTGCCAGCTCGGCTCGCCGCGTTCGATCGCGGCCTTCCTGCAGCGCGTCGGGCGCTCCGGCCACGCGGTCGGCGGGATGCCGAAGGGCCGCCTGTTTCCGTCCTCGCGCGACGACCTCGTCGAATGCGCCGCCTTGCTCGACTGCGTGCGCCGCGGCGAACTCGACCTGCTGCGCATGCCGCCCGCGCCACTGGACGTGCTGGCGCAGCAGATCGTCGCCGAGGTCGGCAGCCGCGAGTGGGACGAGGATGCGTTGCACGAAACGTTCCGCCGTGCCTGGCCTTATGCGCAACTGGCGCGCAAGGATTACGCCGAGGTCGTGCGCATGCTGGCCGAGGGCTACAGCTCGCGGCGCGGCGCGCGCACCGGGTTGATCCATCGCGATGCGGTCAACCGCCGCCTGCGCGGCAACGCCGGCGGGCGCCTGACCGCGCTCACCTCCGGCGGCACCATCCCCGACACCGCCGACTACGCCGTCGTGCTCGAACCGGCCGCGCAGAACATCGGCAGCGTCAACGAGGATTTCGCCATCGAATCCATCGCCGGCGACATCTTCCAGCTCGGCAACGCCAGCTATCGGATCTTGCGCATCGAACGCGGCAAGCTGCGTGTGGAAGACGCTCACGGCCTGCCGCCGACCATCCCGTTCTGGCTCGGCGAAGCGCCAGGGCGCAGCGATGCGCTGTCGCTGGGGGTGTCGCGATTGCGCGAGGAGATTGCGCGTCGATTGCAAGATCCCACTGCGCGATGGCACGAATCGCCTCTCCTTCCGGGAGAGGCCGGCGCGCGCAGCGCGGCGGGTGCGGGAATGCCTTCCGTTCCCGAGCTTGACGCCGCGCTAGGTTGGCTGACGCAAGAAGTCGGCCTCACCGATTCCGCCGCCGCACAGATCGCCGACTACCTCGCCGGCGCCCTCGCCGCCTTCGGCATGCTGCCCACGCGCAAGACGCTTGCGATGGAGCGCTTCTTCGACGAGTCCGGCGGCACCCAGCTGGTCATCCACTCTCCCTGCGGCAGCCGCATCAACAAGGCCTGGGGGCTGGCGCTGCGCAAGCGCTTCTGCCGCAGCTTCAATTTCGAGTTGCAGGCGGCGGCGACCGAGGACGCCATCGTGCTCTCGCTTTCGACCAGCCACAGCTTCCCGCTGGCCGACGTGGCGAGGTTCCTGCATTCCAGCACCGCGCAGGACGTGCTGGTGCAGGCTCTGCTCGACGCGCCCCTGTTCCCGACGCGCTGGCGCTGGAACGCCACCACCGCGCTGGCCCTGCCGCGCTTTTCCGGCGGCGCGAAGACCGCGCCGCAGATCCAGCGCATGCGCAGCGAGGACCTGCTCGCCACGGTCTTCCCCGATCAGGTCGCCTGCCTGGAAAACATCGTCGGCGAACGCCAGATCCCCGACCACCCGCTGGTCGCGCAGACGCTTTACGACTGCCTGCACGAGGCGATGGATGTGGATGGCTTCCTCGACGTGCTGCGCGGGCTGGAATCCGGCGAGATCGGCATCGTCGCCCGTGATCTCGTCGCGCCCTCGCCGCTGGCCGCCGAGATCCTCACCGCCAAGCCCCATGCCTTCCTCGACGATGCGCCGCTGGAGGAACGCCGCACGCAGGCGGTGCAGAACCGCCGCTACGCCGATCCGCAAAGCCCCGACGATCTCGGCCAACTCGATGCATCCGCCATCGCCGCCGTACGCGAAGAAGCCTGGCCGCAAGCGCGCAATGCCGACGAGATGCACGAAGCGCTCATGGGATTGGGCATCGTCACCGCCGCCGAAGCGAGCGCGCATGCCAGTTGGCGCGGATGGCTTGCCTCGCTGGCGCACGACCGCCGGGCGACGAACGCCGGCTGCGAGGGCGCCAGCTTCTGGATCGCCGCCGAGCGCCTGCCGCAATTGCAAGCCGTACATCCGCATGCGTCCATCGATCCGCCGATCGAAGCACCCGCCGAATACGCGCAAGCCGCATGGACGTCCGAGGATGCGCTGGTCGATCTGCTGCGCGCGCGCTTGACCGGGCTGGGGCCCACCACGGCAACCGATCTCGCCGCATCGTTCGCTCTGAAGCCCTCTGCCATCGAAGCCGCGCTGATCCGCCTGGAAGTCGAGGGCTACGCGATGCGGGGTCGCTTCACTGCCGTGCAAACCGTTGACGATCCCGCACATGGCAATCACGGCCTTGGAGCTGCTGAGGCTGCGGCTCGGGGCCATGAGCACGAATGGTGCGAGCGCCACCTGCTCGCCCGCATCCACCGCTACACCATCGGCCGCCTGCGCCGCGAGATCGAACCGGTCGCACCGCGCGACTGGCTGCGCTTCGCCTGCGAATGGCAGCACGTCACGCAGTCCACGCGCCTGCGCGGCCCGGATGCGCTGGCCAGCGTGCTCGCGCAACTGGAAGGATACGAAGCGCCCGCCGGCGCGTGGGAAAGCGACCTGCTCGCCGCGCGCATCGCCGACTACGATCCGGCGTGGCTGGATGCGTTGTGCCAGTCCGGCCGCATCGTCTGGCTGCGGTTGCGCGCATCGGCGCCTGCGGGCGATGCATCGCCATCGCGCGCCGGGCCGGTACGCGCCACGCCGATCGTGCTGTTGCCGCGTCGCGAGCGCGCCGCTTGGGCGGCGCTCGTCTCCTCGGTGCCGCTGGATGCCCACGCCCTTTCCTCGCGCGCGCGCAAACTCGTCGAGCACCTGCGTGCCGGCGGCGCGTCGTTTTTCGATGAAATGGGCGACGCCACCGGCCTGCTGGAAACCGAGCTGGAAGAGGCACTCGGCGAACTCGTCGCGCAAGGCTGCGTCAATGCCGACAGCTACATCGGCCTGCGCGCGCTGCTGGTCCCCGCCTCCAAACGTCCGCGCCCCGGCGCGCCGCGCCGCACGCGCCGCGGCCTGCTGGGCATCGCCGATGCCGGGCGCTGGGCGTTGATCCGCAACGGCGGCGACACGCACAACGACCGCGACGAGGGCGAACGCCACGAGCACGTCGCCCGCACCCTGCTGCGCCGCTACGGCGTGGTCTGCTGGCAGATGCTCGACCGCGAAGCCGCATGGCTGCCGCGATGGCGCGACTTGCTGCGCGTGTTCCACCGGCTGGAAGCGCGCGGCGAGATCCGCGGCGGGCGTTTCATCGCCGGCCTGAGCGGCGAGCAGTTCGCCCTGCCCGAAGCCATCGGCTTGCTGCGGCAGGTGCGCCAGCGCGCGCATGACGGCGCGCTGGTCTGCATCGGCGGTGCCGATCCGCTCAATGTCGTCGGCTCGGTCATCGCCGGCGCGCGGGTGCCGGCCGTCGCCACTTCGCGCATCGTGTTCCGCGACGGCGTGCCGATCGCGACGCAAGTCGCAGGCGACATCGCCTTGCACGCCGTCTTGTCGCCAGCCGAAGAGGCGCAGGCGCGAGACATCTTGCGGCGTCGCCCGGCCTTCTCGGTGCTGCCGGCCGCACACCTGGCCGCGCCGCCCGCCTGACACCGTGCACGCAGTCACGATTCCCGCAGCCCCCGCCTCGCGCAACCGCCAACGGCGCTATCCTTGCCGCTACGCCCACCACCGCACAGGATCCACGCCATGCGCCTGACCCCGCTCGCCGCGTTCGCCGCCACCTTCTGCCTGTGCATCGGCATCGCCGCTGCCGCGCCCGCCGCACCTGCGGCAACTGCCGCGACGCCAGCCGCTGAGACCACGCCGTCCGCCGCCGATGCGCAGTTCGCCGATTTTTCCAAGCGCTGGCTGGACGGCTCGATGCGCCTGTCCCCGGTGGGCGCGACGCAAACCGGCGACCATCGCTTCGACGCGCAGCTCGACGACCTCAGCGCCGCCGGCCGCGCCAAGTCGCTGGCCTTCTCCAAGCAGATGCTCGGCGAACTGGCGAAGATCGACACCGCCAAGCTCTCGCGCGAGAACCAGGTCGATGCCGCCCTGCTGCGCAACCAGTTGAACTACGACGTGTTCAACGCCGAGCAACTGCAGGGCTGGGCCTGGGACCCGACGATCTACACCGGGCTGGAAGGCAGCGCGCTGTTCACCCTGATGGCCCGCGACTTCGCGCCGATGCCCGAACGCCTGCGCAGCGCCACCGCGCGCATCGAGGAACTGCCGAACCTGTACGCGCAGATGCGCGCCAACCTCGACCCCAAGCGGGTGCCGCTGATCTTCGCGCAGACCGCATCCAAACAGGGCCGCGGCGCGCTGGAGATCATCGACTCGATGATCGTGCCGCATGAAAAGGAACTGCCCGACGCCGATCGCGCCCGCCTCGACGCGGCCATCGTCAAATTGCGCAAAGCCATCGACGAACAGCAGCAGTGGCTGGACAAGAGCCTGATCCCCAATGCCAAGGGCGATTTCCGCATCGGCGCGAAACTGTTCGACGAAAAATTGCATTTCGCGCTCGACTCCAGCCTGAGCCGGCAGGAAATCCGCAAGCGTGCCGAGGCCGAAGTGGTGCGCACGCGCGAGCAGATGTACGCGATCGCCCGCGAGGTGCTCAAGGGCAAGCCCGGCGCGCCGGCCACCCCGGAACACCCGACCGAGGATCAGCAGCAGGCCGCGATCCAGGCCGCGCTGGACATGGCTGCCGCCGAGCGCCCGGCGCGCGACAAGGTGGTCGAAACCGCCAAGGCCGAGCTGGCCAAGGCCACCGATTTCGTGCGTTCGCACGACCTCATCACCCTGCCCAGCGCGCCGGTGCAGGTGATCCTGATGCCCGAGTTCGCGCGCGGGGTGGCGGTAGCCTATTGCGATTCGCCCGGCCCGCTGGACAAGAACCTCGCCACCTTCTACGCGGTCTCGCCGATCCCCGACGACTGGACCGACGCGCAGGTGACGTCCTTCCTGAAGGAATACAACACCCGCTCGATCGCCGAGCTGGGCGTGCACGAGGCCATGCCCGGCCACTACGTGCAGATCTGGCATTCCAACCAGTTCCCGTCCACCGTGCGCGCGGTGCTCGGATCGGGCAGCTTCATCGAAGGCTGGGCGGTGTACGCCGAGCACATGATGGCCGAGCAGGGCTTCCTCGACCGCGACCCGCTGTACCGCCTCGTGCAGCTCAAGTGGTACCTGCGCGCCACCGTCAACAGCCTGCTCGACCAGGGCGTGCACGTGGACGGCATGACCCGCGAACAAGCCATGCACCTGATGACCCACACCGCCTTCCAGGAAGAACGCGAAGCCGCCGGCAAATGGGTGCGCGCGCAGCTCAGCTCCACCCAGCTCTCGACCTACTTCGTCGGCGCGCAGGAACACTTCGACCTGCTGCGCGAGGCGCACGAGAAATGGGGCAGCAGCTTCAATCTCAAGCGCTACCACGACACCGTCACCGCGTTCGGCTCGCCGCCGGCGCGCTACGTGGGCGAGTTGATGTTCGACCAGCCGATCCAGTAGGTCAGCGCGGGGGCAACGCTGATTTATTCAGCGTTGCCAGTCGGCCATGGATGACCGGCTACTCATCGGTCACGCGTGTGATCGCAACAGCGGCGGGCCTGATGCGCGTCGTATTGCCCTCCCCGACGGCAGCCGCTGCGCCGAGTCCAGGCCGCTCCGGTAGAATCGGCGCATGCCCATATGCAATCTCCTGCAACAGCAAAGCGCCCGGATCGACGAACTGTGCCGCCGCTTCCATGTGCGCAGGCTCGACCTGTTCGGCTCGGCGGCGACAGGGCGCGAGCACGCGGACAGCGACTTCGATTTCCTCGTCGAGTTCGATGCCCTGCCGACGGGTGGCTACGCCGACGCTTACTTCGGTTTGCTGGAAGGTCTCC
This sequence comes from Pseudomonadota bacterium, assembly GCA_018242445.1. GTDB lineage: Bacteria > Pseudomonadota > Gammaproteobacteria > Xanthomonadales > Xanthomonadaceae > SZAS-103. The sequence continues at coordinate 89,224 of JAFEBW010000039.1, forward strand.
AAGGCTTGTTGCGCACACCGGTGGATCTGGTGGTCGCATCGACCATCCGCAATCCCTATTTCCGCCAGTCGGTGGAAGCCACGCGGCTGCCGTTGTATGCGGCTTGATCTGGCCAAGTACCTGTTCGACATCCAGCAGGCTGCCGGCGCGCTGGACGGCTTCGTTGCTGGTTGCGACTGGAACCACTACCAATCCGACGCCATGTTGCGCGCTGCCGTCGAACGGCAATTCCTGATCATCGGCGAGGCCCTGTCGCAGTTGGCGCAACGCGATGCGGCACTGGCGGGGCGCATCGACGAATATCGACGCATCATCGCCTTCCGCAACATCCTGATTCACGGCTATGCCGACGTCGACGACCGGCTGGTGTGGGATATCGTGCAGACGCGCCTGCCCTTGCTGCGCGAGCAGGTCGATGGCCTGCTGGCATCCTTCCGGCCTGAATCCTGACCCATGCTCAAGATCGACGTCCACGCCCACATCCTGCCGCGCGACTGGCCCGACCTGGCGGCCAAGTACGGCGACGACCGTTTCGCGGTGATCCACCACACCGCCGACGGCCGCCACCGCATCTACAAGGACGGCAAGTTCTTCCGCGAGATCTTCCCCAAGACCTGGGACGCCGCCGAGCGCATCGCCGACTACGCGCGCTTCGGCGTGCAGGTGCAGGTGATCTCCACGGTGCCGGTGATGTTCAGCTACTGGGCCAAGCCGCACCACGCGCTGGAATTGCACGCCTCGCTCAACGATCACATGGCCGCGGTGTGCCGCGCGCATCCACAGCACTACGCCGGCATCGGCACGGTGCCGCTGCAATCGCCGCGTCTGGCGATCCAGGAGCTCGAGCGCTGCATGGACCAGCTCGACCTGCAAGGCGTGCAGATCGGCAGCCACGTCAACGACTGGAACCTCGACGCGCCGGAGTTGTTCGATTTTTTCCGCGCCGCCAGCGAACTGGGCGCGGCGATCCTCGTGCACCCGTGGGACATGATGGGCAAGGAGTCGATGCCCAAATACTGGCTGCCATGGCTGGTGGGCATGCCCGCCGAACAGGCGCGCGCCGCCTGCTGCCTGATCTTCGGCGGCGTGCTCGAGCGCCTGCCCAAGCTCAAGGTGTGCTTCGCGCATGGCGGCGGCGCGTTTCCCTACACCATCGGCCGCATCGAGCACGGCTTCAGGATGCGCCCCGACCTCGTGGCCACCGACAACCCGCGCAACCCGCGCGAATACCTGCACCGCGTGTTCTTCGACTCGTGGGTCGCCGACGACCGCGCGCTGCGCTACCTCATCGACACGGTCGGCATCGATCGGGTGATGATGGGCACCGACTATCCCTTCCCGCTCGGCGAACAGGAGCCCGGCAGCTACATCGACGGGCTCAGGCTGGATGTGGCCGGGCAGGCGCGGCTGTACCACGGCACCGCGCTGGACTGGCTGGGCTTGTCGGCGGCGCGGTTCGGGGCGCGCGCGTGAGGCGTTGCTGGTGGCTGCAATCTCCCTGCCGTCGCCCCTGCGAAAGCAGGAACCCAGCGACAGCGCATATCCGCACACATTCAAGCCACTGGATTCCCGCCTGCGCGGGGACGACGATCAAGAGCAGGGATGACGGATGAGCCGTCGCCCCTGCGCATGCAGGGGCCCAGGGCCTATCATTCAAGCCCTTGGGTTCCTGCTTCCGCAGGAACGACGAGCGAGCATCCATGACCATCCCCCACGTCCCCTTCGCCGCCACCGCAGCCGATGCGCACGCGCGCGACGCCGCCGATCCGCTGCGCGGCTTCCGCGACGAGTTCCTGATCCCGCCGGCGACCGACCCATCGCTCGGCGAGGAACATCAGCTTTACTTCACCGGCAATTCGTTGGGGCTGCAGCCGCGCTGCGTGCGCGAGGCCTTGCTGACCGAGCTGGACGACTGGGCGCGGCTCGGCGTGGAGGCGCATTTCCACGGCCGCCATCCGTGGATGCCCTACCACGAGGAAGTGCGCGAACATCTGGCGGAAATCGCCGGTACGCTGCCCTCGGAGGTGGTGGCGATGAACTCGCTGACCACCAACCTGCACCTGATGATGGTGAGCTTCTACCGGCCAACCGCGCAGCGTCACGCGATCCTGATCGAGGCCGGCAGCTTCCCGTCCGACCACCACGCGGTGGCCTCGCAGATCCGCTTCCACGGCTTCGATCCGGCGACGTCGCTGATCGAAGTCGAAGGCGACCCCGACACCGGCCTGATCGGCATGGAGCGCATCGAACGCGCGCTCGCGCAGCACGGCTCGCGCGTGGCATTGGTGCTGTGGCCGGGTGTGCAGTACCGCACCGGCGAGGCCTTCGACCTGAAGGAAATCGCGCGGCTCGCGCATGCGCAGGGCTGCATGGTCGGCTTCGACCTCGCCCACGCGGCCGGCAATCTGCAACTGGCGCTGCATGATGCCGATGCCGACTTCGCCGCATGGTGCAGCTATAAATATCTCAATGCCGGTCCGGGCGCGATCGCCGGCTGCTTCGTGCACGCGCGCCACGCGCGCAGTGAGCTGCCACGCTTCGCCGGCTGGTGGGGCCACGACCAGCGCACGCGCTTCCAGATGGGCCCGGAGTTCGTGCCAACACCCGGCGCCGATGGCTGGCAACTCAGCAATCCGCCGATCATGGCGCTGGCACCGCTGCGCGCGTCGCTGGAGGTGTTCCATCGCGCCGGCATGGATCGCCTGCGCGCCAAATCGGTGGAACTGACGGCGTATCTGGAGGCGCTGATCCGCGCGCGCTTGCAAGGCGTCATCGACATCGCGACGCCCGCCGATCCCGCCCGGCGCGGCTGCCAGCTCAGCCTGCGCGTGGTCGGCGGACGTGCGCGCGGCCGCGCCCTGTTCGAGCACCTGCTCGCCCGCGGCATCATCGGCGACTGGCGCGAACCCGACGTGATCCGCGTCGCGCCGACACCGCTGTACAACCGGCACATCGATGCATGGAAGCTGGTGGAGGCGATCGCGGGGTGGCGGGATGGGGCCAACAAACGCCTCGCGCCTGATTGCCCGCATGGCTCCGGCACATAGCATCGTCATTCCCGCAAAGGCGGGAATCCACGACAATCGCCCACCATGAAACAGCCCGCTGTCTATATCCTCGCCTGCCAGAAGGCCGGCACTTTGTACATCGGCGTCACCAGCGATCTGATCGCGAGAACTTGGCAACACCGCGAGCATGTCGTTGAAGGATTCACCGCCCGTTACGATGTGCGGCGGCTGGTATGGTACGAGCTGCACGAGACGATGGAGAGCGCCATCATTCGCGAGAAACATCTGAAAAAATGGAATCGAGCATGGAAGATTCGTTTGATTGAAGAGAGTAACCCGGCGTGGAAAGACTTGTGGCGGGAAATCACGGGCCAGGAAGATGGGGTGGATTCCCGCCTTCGCGGGAATGACGAGCCAAGACCATGAAGCCTGACCATCGACAAACCCTCACCATCGCCGGTGCCGGCCTCGCCGGCGCGCTGCTGGCGGCCTTGCTGGCGCGCGCGGGCTGGCAGGTCGAGGTATTCGAAAAGCGCGCCGACCCGCGCGAGGTCGGCTACGAGGGCGGGCGCTCGATCAACCTCGCCTTGGCCGAGCGCGGCCTGCACGCTTTGCGACAGGCGGGGCTGCACGATGCCGTGCTGGCGCAGGCGGTGATGATGCGCGGGCGCATGGTGCATTTCGCCGATGGCAGGACCGCGCTGCAACGCTACGGCAAGGACGACAGCGAGGCGATCTGGTCGGTGCATCGCGGCCGCCTGAACCTGCTGCTGCTCGATGCCGCGCAGGCCGCCGGCGCGAAGCTGCATTTCCATGCGCGGCTGGATCATGTGGACTTCGATGCGCAGCGCGCACGCTTCATCGACGACCGCGATGGCAGCCGCCGCGAGCATGCTTTCGACATGCTGATCGGCGCCGACGGCGCCGGCTCGGCCTTGCGCGGCGCGATGCACGCAGTCGCGCCGCTGGGCGAGCGCTTCGAATCCCTCGGCCACGGCTACAAGGAACTGGAAATACCTCCGGCAACCGACGGCGGTTTCCGCATCGAAGCCAACGCCCTGCACATCTGGCCGCGCGGGCGCTACATGTGCATCGCCCTGCCCAACACCGAGCGCACCTTCACCGTCACCTTGTTCCTGCCGCAACACGCCGGCCAAGGCGCTCCCGGCTTCGATGCCCTGCCCGACGCCACATCCGCGCGCACCCTGTTCGAATACGACTTCGCCGACGCGCTGGCGAACATTCCCGGGTTCGATGCCGACTGGTCTGCGCACCCGGTCGGACAACTGGCCACGCTCTACCTCGACCGCTGGCATCTGGACGGCCGCGCGGTGCTGCTGGGCGATGCCGCGCATGCGATGGTGCCCTTCCACGGCCAGGGCATGAACTGCGCCTTCGAGGATTGCGTCGCCCTGGCGCGGCACATCGACGATGCGGACGACTTCGCGGCAGCCTTCGCCGCGTTCGAGGCCGAACGCCTGCCCAACGCGCGCGCGATCCAGCAGATGGCGCTGGAAAATTATCTGGAGATGCGCGACCGCGTGGACGATGCCGACTACCTGCTGCAACGCGATCTCGAGCGCCTGCTGGCCATCCGCCATCCCGAGCGCTTCGTGCCGCGCTACAGCATGGTCAGCTTCCGCCGCGTGCCGTATGCGACCGCGCTGGCGCGCGGGCGCGTGCAGCGCGAATTGTTGATCGAGGCCACGCGCGGGTGCCTGCGCATCGAGGATGTCGATCTGGCCGCGGCCGATGCGATGGCGATGGCGCGGCTTGAGCCGCTGGAGGAACTCCCTCTTCCTGGGGAGACATTCCAGTCAACCACGGGCTGACCGATCGTTGACCTTGCTACTCTCGTGGCAAGCGGTATGGATCCCCTCCCCCGCCTGCGGGGGAGGGACAGGGTGGGGGCGGATCCCGCGGGAAGCGCTGCCGACCACCCGGCTTCGATGTGTGCGCAGGAGCACGCCTTGAACAGTTTCTACTGGTACGACCTCGAAACCTTCGGCAAGGACCCGAGGCTCACCCGCATCGCGCAGTTCGCCGGGCAACGCACCGATGCCGACCTGAACCCGATCGGCGAACCGCTGGTGATGTTTTGCCAGCCAGCCGACGACCTGCTGCCCTCGCCCGAGGCCACGCTGGTCACCGGCATCACCCCGCAGCAGGCGCTGCGCGAGGGCGTGCGCGAGGCCGAGTTCATCGGCCGCGCGCTGGAGGAGATGGCGCTGCCGCACACCTGCACGGTCGGCTACAACTCGCTGCGCTTCGACGACGAGTTCATCCGCTACAGCGCGTGGCGCAATTTCCACGACCCCTACGAGCACGCCTGGCGCAACGGCAACTCGCGCTGGGATCTGCTCGACGTGATGCGGCTGGCGCATGCGCTGCGCCCGGATGGCATCGTCTGGCCGCAACGAGAGGATGGCGCCACCAGCTTCAAGCTCACCGATCTGACCGCCGCCAACGGCATCGGCCACGCGCAGGCCCACGATGCGCTGGCCGACGTGCAGGCGCTGATCGCCCTCGCCCGCCTGTTCAAGCGCGCACAACCGCGCTTGTTCGACTACGCCCTGAAGCTGCGCGACAAGCGCTTCGCAGGAAACCTGCTCGATGTGGCCACGATGGCGCCCGTGTTGCACATTTCCGGCAAGTACCCGGCCTCCAATCACAACGCCGCATTGGTCGCGCCGGTCTGCCGGCATCCATCGTACAAAGATCGCGTGATCGCCTTCGATCTCGATGCCGACCCGCAGCCCTTGCTCGACCTCGACGCAGACGACATCGCCGATCGCCTGTACACCCCGACGCGCGACCTGCCGGAAGGCGAGGCGCGGATCCCGCTGAAGGAGATCCACCTCAACCGCTGCCCGATGCTGGTAGCGCTCGATGGCCTGCGCGCGCCGGATTTCGAGCGTCTGCGCATCGACCCGGCGCTGGCGCAGGAACGCGCAGCCACCTTGCGCGCCACGCCCGACCTGGCCATGAAAGTCCGGCGGGTGTTCGCGCGCGCGGGCGTGCGCGCAGCGGCCGACGCCGATGCCGCCTTGTACGAGGGCTTCGTGTCCGATGCGGACAAACGCGCATTCCCGCGCATCCGCGCCGCCGCGCCGATGGATTTGTCCGCGTTCACGCAAGGCCTCGGCGACCCGCGCCTGCCCGAGTTGCTGTTCCGCTATCAGTCCCGCAACTGGCCCGAATCGCTCGATGCGCCGCAACGCGAACGCTGGAATGCCTACCGGCATGCGCGGCTCGACCATGATGCCGGCCTGTCGGAATACAGCTTCGAGACGCACGCACAGACCATCGCGGCCTTGCGCGCGCAGCACGCCGGGGATGGCCGTGCGCAGGTGCTGCTGGACGCGCTCGCCGACTGGGCCCGCGGACTGCATGCAAGCCTGTCATGATGCGGATTCGATAGCCGGATCGCGCATGTCGTCTGCCCGGGTTTTCGCGTGCACCGGCTACCGCAGGAGTCGAACATGCCTACGTATTTCACCGACAAGACCTTCCGCTTCCAGCGCGCTCTGGCCAAGAACAACAACCGCGCGTGGTTCGCCGAACACAAGACGGAGTACGAGCAGCATGTGCGCCAGCCCTTCCTGCGCCTGATCGGCGATCTGCAAGGCCCGCTCGCCACGATCAGCACACACTATCGCGCCGACCCCAAACCGGTCGGCGGCTCGCTGTTCCGCATCCACCGCGACACCCGCTTCGCCAACGACAAGACGCCCTACAAGACCTGGGCCGGCGCGCGTTTCTATCACGAGCGCATCAAGGTGGCGGCGACTGAAGCGACCTTGCAACGCCACGGCCCCGGCATCGAGGCACCCTCGTTTTACTTGCACATCGCCCCCGGCGATTGCTTCCTCGGCGGCGGTATCTGGCATCCGGAAGCCACGACGCAAAGGCGCATCCGCGACTTCATCGTCGAAAATCCGGAGAGCTGGAAGAAGGCCGTACGCTCGCCCGCATTCCGTCGCAAGTACGAGCTGCACGATGAATCCCTCGCCCGCACACCGCGCGGCTATCCGGCAGACCACGAATTGATCGACGATCTCAAGCGCAAGAACTTCGTGGCGATGATGGCGCTGGATGACGATGCCATCACCGGGTCGCGATTGCTCAAAACCGTGGAAGCCGGACTGCGCGGCTGCACGCCGTTGGTGGATTACCTGTGCGCGGCGCTGGATCTGGAGTTCTGATCCGCACGCACATCGAGTTGCCAGTGCGTTCTTGTCCAGAATCGAAGATATGCCGGAAACAGGAGTCGAACCTGCGACCTACGCATTACGAATGCGCCGCTCTACCAACTGAGCTATTCCGGCACGGAATGCCCGCGAACGCGGGCCGCAAAGTGTAGGCGGGTCGCGCCCCCCGGTCAATCGACCGCAGTGCATGACTGGCTGGTTTCCACATCGACCGCATGAACCGGTCGCGCATCGACCCACGGCGGCCGCGCCATGCGGGCGCACACCGCACACGTCCTCCATCGCACGTGAAAACGCCGGACATCGCCCGGCGTTTTGGTTCACGTCACCCCCAATCTTCAACGCCGCCAGTACTGGTTCTTGTCCTCGGTGGATACCAGTTCCACCGCGCCCAGTCCCTCGGCCAGACTGCGGGCGTCGCCGCCCTGCGCGAGCTTGATCTTCAGGCGCACCTCGTTCTGCGAGTCGGCGAAGCGCAGCGCGTCCTCGTAGGTGATTTCTCCGGCCTGGTACAGCTCGAACAGGCTCTGGTCGAAGGTGCGCATGCCGAGGTTGGTGGACTCCTTCATCACGTCCTTGAGCTTGTGGATCTCGCCGTCGCGGATGTAGTCCTGCACCAGCGGCGTGCCGAGCAGGATCTCCAGCGCCACCCGCCGCGCCTTGCCGTCCGGGGTCGGAATGAGCTGCTGGGCGACCACGCCCTTGAGGTTCATCGACATGTCCATCAGCAACTGGTGGCGGCGATCCTCGGGGAAGAAGTTGATGATGCGATCCATCGCCTGGTTGGCGTTGTTGGCGTGCAGGGTGCACAGCACGAGGTGGCCGGTTTCGGCGAAGGCGATGGCGTGATCCATGCCCTCGCGGGTGCGCACCTCGCCGATCATGATCACGTCCGGCGCCTGGCGCAGGGTGTTCTTCAGCGCGTTCTCCCAGTTGTCGGTGTCGATGCCGACCTCGCGCTGGGTGATGATGCAGCCTTCGTGCTTGTGCACGAACTCGATCGGATCCTCGATGGTGATGATGTGCCCGGTGGAATTGAGGTTGCGGTAGCCGATCATCGCCGCGAGCGACGTGGATTTGCCGGTGCCGGTGGCGCCGACGAAGATGATGATGCCGCGCTTGGTCATCGCCAGCGACTTGATGATCGGCGGCAGGCTCAGCTCCTCGACCGTCGGGATCTTGGTCTCGATCCGGCGCAGCACCATGCCGACCTGGTTGCGCTGGTAGAAGCAGCTCACGCGGAACCGGCCCACGCCGGCCACGCCGATGGCGAAGTTGCACTCGTGGGTTTTCTCGAACTCCTCGCGCTGCGGCGGGGTCATCACGTTGAGCACGAGGTCGCGGCTTTGCTGCGAGGTCAGCGCCGCCTGGGTGATCGGGCTGATCTTGCCGTGCACCTTCATCGACGGCGGCATGCCGGCGGTGATGAACAAGTCCGACGCCTTGTTGTGCGCCATCAGCTTGAGGTAGGAGGTGAAGTCGATGCCGCTCATGGAGAACTCCGTGATTAGTGATTAGTGATTCGTGAGTCGTGATTCGTGAACGTTGGGCTTGCGGCCGCTTCTGACTGGATCGTCGCTTTCAACTTGAACCAATCACAAATCACATCTCACGAATCACGGCCTCATCACTCGAACAACTTCTTGTCCTTGGCGTATTCCTTCGCGGTCGGGCGGGTGATCTGGCCGCGCTTGACCATGTCCTGCAGGCACTGATCCAGCGTCTGCATGCCGAGGTTCTGGCCGGTCTGGATCGACGAGTACATCTGCGCGACCTTGTCCTCGCGGATCAGGTTGCGGATGGCCGGGGTGCCGATCATGATCTCGTGCGCCGCGATGCGGCCGCCGCCGACCTTCTTCAGCAGCGCCTGCGCGATCACCGCACGCAGCGACTCGGACAGCATCGAGCGCACCATCGGCTTTTCGCCGGCGGGGAACACGTCGATGATGCGGTCGATGGTCTTGGCGGCCGAGCTGGTGTGCAGGGTGCCGAACACGAGGTGGCCGGTTTCGGCCGCCGTCAGCGCCAGCCGGATCGTTTCCAGGTCGCGCATCTCGCCGACGAGGATGTAGTCGGGGTCTTCGCGCAGCGCCGAGCGCAGGGCCTCGTTGAACCCGTGCGTGTCGCGGTGCACCTCGCGCTGGTTGACGAGGCACTTCTGCGAGGTGTGCACGAACTCGATCGGATCCTCGACGGTGAGGATGTGCGCGTATTCCTGCTTGTTGATGTGATCGACCATCGCCGCCAGCGTGGTCGACTTGCCCGAGCCGGTCGGCCCGGTGCACAGGATCAGCCCCTGCGGCTGCTGGATGACCTCGCGGAAAACCGGCGGGCAGGCCAGATCCTCCAGCGTGAGCACCTCGGAGGGAATCGTCCGGAACACCGCGCCGGCGCCGCGGTTCTGGTTGAAGGCATTGACGCGGAAGCGCGCCATGCCGGCGATCTCGAACGAGAAGTCGACCTCGAGGAATTCTTCGTAATCGCGCCGCTGCTTGTCCGACATGATGTCGTACACCAGCGAGTGCACCTGCTTGTGCTCGAGCGCGGGGATGTTGATCCGGCGCACGTCGCCGTCGACACGGATCATCGGCGGCAGGCCGGCCGACAGGTGCAGGTCGGAGGCCTTGTTCTTGACCGAGAAAGCCAGCAGTTCAGCGATGTCCATGCGCGTCCCCTACGCCAGAAATGGATGTGCCGCCCGAGTATAGCGCCAATCGACGCCGTTCAATCCAGCCCCGCGAGGATTCCCGCGCGACACGGGCCAAGCCCCCATCTGCGGGCCCGGGGCGTGTAAGCTGGACGCCTTCCTTCCACGTCGCAACACGCCTTTCGGACACCCCATGCACCGATCACAACGCCTCCTGCTCGTCGCTGGCCTGCTCGCCGCCGCCCTTGGCGCATCCGTCGCTGCGTTCGCTGCCACCGCGTCGGTGAACGGCCCGCAATCGTTCATCGACGGCACGCCGCGGACGAAGAACGACCCGCAGCTCGTGGCGGTGCAGATCGTCTCGGTGGACGGCAACCCCATCCGCGAAAACCCGGTGCAGTTGTACCCGGGCCCGCACTGGCTGGAGGTCGCCGGGCCGTCGGCCACGCCGGGGCAGGCGTCGATCCAGTCCTCCGCGTTGCGGGTCGAGCCGTGCACGTATTACTACATGGGCGCGCGCAAGAACCCGTTGCAGCCCGGCCAGTGGAAGCTGATCGTGGACGGCGAGGACACCATGGTCGCCTGCAATGCCGCGGCAGAAATCCGGAAGGCTCAGGAAGCCGCGCGGGCGAATCCGCCGAAGGCGCCGGCAGCCTCGCACTGACTCTCGTCGGGCCATCCGGCAAGCGCCGTCGATTCGCGCGAAAGCAGCACGGACGATGAACGTTCCGGGCGATCGCCTTGCTGCCATCCTCGGCGGCATGCGCGCGGCAGAAGCCTGCCGCATCGACGCGGACACGTCGCCGGACGCCCGCCTGCTCGCCGTCTCCAAGACCCGCGATGCCGGCGAAGTGGCCGCGCTGGCCGCCTGCGGGCAGTTCGCCTTCGGCGAAAACTACGTGCAGGAAGCGCTGGCCAAGCAGCGCGAACTGACGCACGTGCCGCTCGAATGGCATCTGATCGGGCACCTGCAATCCAACAAGGCGCGCGAGGCGGCGACCGCGTTCGACTGGGTGCAGACGCTGGATCGAGCCAAGCTGGTCGCGTTGCTTGCGCAGCATCGCCCACCGGATCGCGCGCCGCTGAACGTGCTGATCCAGGTGAACATCGACGACGAGGCCAGCAAGTCGGGCTGCCGACCGGATGACATCACCGCCCTGTCGGATGCAATCGCCGGGCAGCCGCGCCTGCGCTTGCGCGGATTGATGGCCATCCCCGCACCCGACCCAGACATGGCGCGTCGCCGCGATGCCTTTCGCGCGATGAAATCGCTGTTCGACGACCTCGCCGCCCGCCACGCCGACATCGACACCCTGTCGATGGGCATGAGCGAGGATTACGGCCTGGCCATCGCCGAAGGCGCGACGATGGTGCGGATCGGCACCGCCCTGTTCGGGCCGCGCAACGCCCGCCGACCCGGGTCGTCGACGTCAGGCACCGCATCGTCGGCATGAGGCAACGCGGAGCATCGCGATCCCATGCGCCAAGGCTTTTGTTTGTGCGTCGCACAAAAGCATTGCTATGCTCGCCGCCACAGCCTCCCGGCCACTCCTCCATGTCCCTGATCGCCACCCCGACCGCCTTGACCGCGCACGCGGATCGCATCGCCGACGCGATGCCATCGCCTGCCACGACCGCCTTCATCGGCGGCGGCAACGTCGCCCGCAGCATGCTCGGCGGGCTGGTGGCGCGCGGCACGCCGGCGGCGCGGTTGCGTGTGTCCGAACCGGATGCAGGCCTGCGCGCGGCACTGGCGCACGACTTCGGCGTGGGCGCGCACGCTGCCAACCAGGACGCGGCAGCAGGCGCCGACGTGTGGGTGCTGGCGGTCAAACCGCAGATCCTGCGCGGGGTGTGCGTGGAACTGGCTGCGCTCGCCGCGCGCACCCGCCCGCTGGTGGTCACCCTGGCCGCCGGCATCCCCATCGCCGCGGTCGAGCGCTGGCTGACCTCGTCCAGCGCAGGCTCGCTGCCGATCGTGCGGGCGATGCCCAACACGCCTGCCCTGCTCGGCGCCAGCGCCACCGCGCTGTGCGCGAACGCCCACGTCTCCGATTCGCAGCGCGGGCAGGCGACGCGCCTGTTCGATGCGGTCGGCAGCGCGCGCTGGCTCGATGATGAAGGCTTGATGGACACCGTCACCGCCACCTCGGGCAGCGGCCCGGCCTATGTGTTCGCGCTGGTGGAGGCGATGCAGGCCGCCGCGATCGCGCAGGGCCTGCCAGCCGACACCGCCCGCGCGCTGATCGCGCAAACCGTGCTCGGCGCGGGGCGCATGCTGGTCGAATCGGGCGAAGACGCCGCCACCCTGCGCCGCCGCGTGACCTCGCCCGGCGGGGTCACCGAGCAGGCGCTGCGCCGCTTCGCCGAAGGCGGCTTCGATGCGCTCGTCGCCCACGCCATCGCGGCGGCAACCGCACGCGGTGCCGAACTGGCGGCCCAGTACGCGGATTGAGGAAGCGCCGCACCGTCAGCGGTGCTGGCTCAATGCCGCGCCTGCCAGCCGCCGATGATGCGCGCCAATTCGCGCACGCCGTCGGTGAGCGCCGCCGGCCCGGGTTGCAGGATCAGCGGCGATTTGATTTCGTGCAGTTCGCCATCGCGCACCGCGGGAATGGCAACCCAGCCCGGGCGTGCCGCCACCCGCTCGGGGCGGAACTTCTTGCCGCACCACGAGCCGATGATGATGTCCGGCGCACGCCGCACCACCTCCAGCGGATCTTCGAGAATGCGCTGCTTCGCCAGCGACTCCATCGCGCGCTCGGGAAAGAGATCTTCGCCGCCAGCGATGCGGATCAACTCGGCGACCCAGCGGATCCCTGTGATCGGCGGCTCGTCCCACTCCTCGAAATAGACTTTCGGGCGCGGCTTGCCGGCCGCCTGCGCGGCGATGGCGTCGAGCCCGCACGCCATCCCGTCGGCCAGCGCCTGCGCGCGCGCGCTCGCGCCGACCAGCGCGCCCAGGCGGCGGATGTAGTCGAGGATGCCCGCAACGCTGCGGTGGTTGCCGATCCACACCTCCACGCCGCGGCGGACCAGTTCGGCGGCGATGTCGGCCTGGATGTCGGAGAAACCGATCGCCATATCCGGCCGCAAGGCGAGGATCGCGTCGATCTTCGCCGAGGTGAAGGCGCTGACCTTGGGCTTCTCGCGCCGCGCCGCGGGCGGGCGCACGGTGAAGCCGGAGATGCCGACGATGCGCTGCTGCTCGCCGAGCAGGTACAGCGTCTCGGTCGGCTCCTCGGTCAGACAGACGATGCGTTGCGGCCCCATTTCCCACCTTCGCTGGATGCTTGCAGTTTCAAGCCGGCCGCCCATCATCCAGACGATGCCTGCCGGATCGCTGGTCGCTCGCGGGTTCGATGGATCATTCGGCGCGGCATTCTGGCACATCGTATGATCGCCACCGACGATGCAGGGCCGACCATCCGCACGCGCCGAACCCCGACAGGTCCACGGCGCGAACGTGGACGTGCGTCGACATGCTCTCCGAACGCCATCCTATCGACCTCGTGGAGTTGCCGCATGACGCCGCGCCTGATCACCATGCCGCACAGCCACTATTGCGAGAAGGCGCGCTGGGCGCTCGACTACTCGGGCATCGCGTACATCGAGCAAGCCCATCCGCCGCTGCTGCACATGCTTGCGACGAAGCCGCGCGGCGGCCGCAGCGTTCCGGTGCTCGTGCACGACGGCGGAACCCTGATCGACAGCACCGACATCCTGCTGTATCTGGACGAACGCGGCGCAAATCTGTTTCCCCGCGACGAGAGGCTCCGCAACGACGCCCTGCAACTGGAAGACGACTTCGACAAAGTTCTCGGCCCGCATGCACGCCGCTGGGTCTATTCCCAATTGCTGCCGCATTCGCGCCTGCTGCTGAAGGTGATGACGCCAGGCGCTACCGTGCTGGAACGGATCGCGTATCCGGCCATGCTGCCGTTCGTCAAACGGTTGATACGCAAATCGCTGCGGATCACGCCGGCAAGCGCCGAGCGTTCGCTGGGTTTCGTCCACCAGACCTTCGCGCACGTCGAACAGCGTTTGCGCGATGGCCGCCCGTATCTGGTGGGCGAGCAATTCACGGGGGCCGACGTGACGTTCGCCGCGCTCGCCGCACCCGTGCTGTTGCCGCCGAAGTACGGTGGCTATATGCCCGGCTTGGACGAAGTGCCAGCGGCGATGCGCGAAGAAATCGTGCGTTTGCGCGCGACGGTCGCCGGGCACTTCGCACTGCGCCTGTTCGACGCGCATCGCGGCGCACCGCTACAGCCAGCGGAGCGTTCATCGCCACGAGCTTCCAACGCAACCTGAAGGCGTTCCCACGATGCCGCACGCCACCAACGCCTACCCCTTCGAATGGAAGATTCTCGAGTTCGCCCGGTCGCTGTCGGCACGCGCGGCCGGGGGCGATGGCCAGCACGGCTTTCTCCTGACGCCCACGGCGCAGGGTGCGATGCAAACGCTGCGCCTGGATTGCCCTGACGGCTCGTGGCGGCCACTCGCCGAGGCACTGGATCGCGTCGAAACCGCTTACCTGCTGTACGATCCCTTCGAGCCCGACGAATACACCTTCCTGCGTTGGCAGCGCATCGAGCGTGCGACGATGGAAGCTCTGGTCGGCTGCGCGTTCGAGGAAACCGACTTCCACCCCGCAGCCTGGCCGCACGTGAAACAGCCACGCGATGGACTTCCAACCCTGCAATTCCCGGCTTGCTGGGAAGTGATGTTTTGAGGCAATGGGTCGATGCCGGCCACGCGCGAACCGTGTTGCCGGCCCAATGCCACGATGGCGTGCTTGAACAACGCTTTCCAACGCGACTGCAGAGCCATTCCAACCGGACGCCCAAATCCGTTACTCATGGATCAGTAATTTGGGGGAACAGATTGAGAGCTGGCATTGTCCATGCCTGCATGAAAAGAGACGGTCGCGGGTTGGCGCACGAAACCCTGGAAGCCATGCGGTTCATTGCGCTGGAGCGGATGGCCGAGGGCGAGTCGCCGGCGG
>JAFEBW010000003.1 GCA_018242445.1 Pseudomonadota bacterium
CGCTGACGCACCGCTCCGGACTCCGAGCGATGCCCTTCGACCAATTGCAGGTAGCGGCGCGAGCCGGCTTGCTTGATGCGCGCGAACATAGCACAACGATACAAAGCAGCTGAAGCCTTGTAAAGGGAATCTCTAAAAACCCCTGACTTTGGCATCATAGCAACCCGAAGCCAGTTGCTTGGGAAACGCCAATGATCAGCCTGTTCGCCCGCGAAGAACGTGATGCCAAGCGGCAGACCCTCAACGATCCGTTGCCGTTGCTTGATCGGCATATCGACTTTCACGCGATTGCGGCAGCCGTGGATGCCAAGCTGACCTTGGGCACGTCTGGTCGTGGCGGTCGGCCGCCTTACCCAACCGTGCTGATGGTCAAGCTGCTGCTGTTGCAGCAGTTGTACAACCTGTCGGACGACGCCTTGGAATACCAGGTGCTGGATCGCACCAGCTTTCAGCGTTTTCTCGGACTGGAGCACAGCCGCAAGGTGCCGGATGCCAAGACGATCTGGGTGTGGCGCGAACGGCTCAAAGCGCAGGATTTGATCGGTGATATCAGTGCGGCGGTCAGCGGTCAGTTGCAGCGTTCGGGCTTCATCGCCCGCGGTGGCCAGATCATCGATGCCAGCATCGTCAACGCGCCGATTCAGCGCAATCGCCGCGATGAGAACGAGGCGATCAAGCAAGCGCATGTGCCTGAAAATTGGAATGCAGCAAAGCGGGCGCAGAAGGATGTGGATGCGCGTTGGACGAAGAAGCACGGCAAATCGTTCTATGGCTACAAGCTGCATGCCAACACGGATCGGCGTTGGGGATTCATTCGCCAGCACGAGGTGACGGCCGCCCACGTCCACGACAGTCGGCATTTCGAGACGATTCTGGATCCCTGCAACACCAGCAGTGTGATTCGCGCCGACAGCGCCTATGCCGACCGCACGCGTGAGTCTGCCCTGAAGCAACAAGGCTATCGCGTCGACATTCAACACAAGGGTCATGCTGGGAAGGCGTTGAGCGAAGCGCAGCAACGCCGCAATCACCGCATCGCCAAAGACCGCGCGTTTGGCGAACACCCGTTCGCACGGCTGGCGCAGCAAGGCGGCAAATGCCTGCGCACGATTGGATTGGCGCGTGCGCAGGTGGTGATTGGTTTGAAGGTCGCCAGTCACAACCTGATGCGCCTTGCGAGACTGCAACACAGGGGAGTAGTGCCCGCGTGACCGCCTAGGCCGCCGAAAGGCGGCGCGAGTGGTGAAAAATGCACCAAAACGTCGTGATTACGGCACCATTTGTTGAGCGAATAGCCGGCGGGTTGGTTTATGTCGATGTCACGCGGCGAGAAACTTGGTTATTCGAGGTGCCCTAAAGCCGCATATCTTAACAAACGTGGCACAACAGAGGCGGTCGCTCTCCGTCACGAAAAAACGCTCTCAGCCGCACCCTGCAACGGTCTCGACGATCACGATGCTGCCGCGAAATGCGGAACTTGGGTGCAAGCCTTGGCCGGAGCCGAAATTGCGCGCTGCCGACAATTTTCATGGCTGAGCGTCGTCGCTAATCAGGAAAATCAATCAATATCAGTAACATCTCAAATTCATTGTCAAACGAAGCGCTGCGTCGCTAGGCGAATGAGATGTTTGAACTGTTGCTGGCGTTTGACTGGTCAGCCTTTCATTAGGTTGAAGTCGGCATTGATGGATTCTGCGTTTTCGCGCCAACGAGCAAAGGACTCGCGCCGTTGCTGCGCCTTCTTCAAGACGTCAGCTAGCAAGGCGGCTTGCTGTTTCAACCTCTCGAAATCAGGAAAGAACTCGACAGAAAAATTGGAGGCATTGATCTTCTCGAGAAGTTCCTTGCGCTGTCCCTCCAAGTCCTGCTTCATGCGCTTTTTCGCTTTCACGAAGGCGTCATTCCGCTCACCCTCTTTCCAGCTATCCCACAACTCAAAGCCGACGCCAAGCACTGACAAGGCACCATTCAGTCCCTTCGCCAGCTTGATTGCTCCCCACGGCTTGAACTTGAAGCTCGACCAAACCACGTCACGCGCCGCCTTGACCGTATTGGCGTTGATGATGTTGCTCTTGACGATGTAGTCCAAGCCCTGGCGACCCAAGGTCGTCACGTGCGAGTTGAAAGCATTAACGTCTGAATCCAGGCTAGTCTGAATTTTCACTAATTCACTGCTGATGGCGTTGACGCGCCTGCTGAAGGCATTTTGGATCTTGGTGTCCAGCACGACGCCACCATCGCCGATTTCGCGCTCGACGAACTCAGAAATCGTCCCAATGTCCGCTCCATCCAATTGCAGAATAAGGTCGGTAAAGTGGTCCAGTACAAATTCTCTCAGCGCTATTTGGGTATCGGTAACTTTTCTGGTAGCTAGATCGGCATCCTTTTTCGCCCGGTCCATCGACTTGGCAAGTTTGTTGACTTCATCTGCCAGCGATTCGTCTCTCTCCACCGCCACGGGCACCTCGCGCATTAAGACATCCTGAATGATGCTCTTGCCGGTTTCCAAAGCTAGTCGCTCCTGGCCGCCGTTAGATTTGATCTTTTCCGTTGTTGCCTGTTGGAGGAACGCGATATGCGAGAGCTGGTAGAACCGCGCAGGCTCGCCCAGCCAGTGCTCCACGCCTTCATCGAAAGGATTGGCTGATACGGCCACGACGGATAACGCCTGCGCCTCGCCCCCATCCAGCCCAATCAAGTCCTTCAGACGCGAGATAACATTACCTTTCTTGATGATTAGATTCCGGTGATAGTCCTCTTCGTCCGCCACGTCCGACACTTCATCGAAACGGCTCAAGACGAACACGGTTCGGGGCAAAAGGTTCAGATCCCGAAAAAGCCAAAGCAGGTCGTCCTTGTGGCTGTCCTTGATTGGATTGGCGGAGTCCATCACGTACAGGACAACATGGGCCTCGCTAACATGTTTCTTTGTGATGTCCTTGTATTTCTCCTGTGCATTGATATCCGCGTTGAACTTTTCCTTGTAACCGAAAAGCCCGGGGGTATCGATCAAGGTCATACCGCCATCGACTTCATAGATGACGACGGCGTTGGAAGATTCTTCATGATTGATGTGCATGCTGGACTTGTCGAGCTTTCCGAGCCACGCTGCAGCAATGGAGGTCTTACCTTCGGAAAAGCCACCGATAATCGCTACCTTCAGCTCTTCATTGTTCGCAATGGATTGTTGCAACTTCTCCGTCAGGGCGGGATCGACCGACACTCCTGCCGCAGCGCCTTCCTTCAGGAAATCGAGGAGCCTGCCCTGGATGGCCTTGGCCCTAGCTTTTTCTGTCTCGAATGCATCCATTGTAGTTTTCACTACAAATCCCCCTTCTTCAGAATGTTGTAAGAAATCACCTTGAGCCGTTTCGAGGATTCAGTCAATGACGATCCAATCTGCTTTGCCTGAAGCGCCGGCAATTCGAAGTCATGCTTGACGTCTTTCAATTTTTCTAGAAGACGAATGGATGTTCCCTGAAGCTGTTTGGCGAAGTTGCTCTTCACCGTTCGGAACACCTTGCTCAGATTCTCGTTAGCATTTTCTTTCTGTTGCGCCTTCTTGTAATCGTTGTCGAAGTAGCCCCATACCGCTTTGAGGGCAGGCCAGGCGAGGCCGACTACCGCGATTACCCCAAGGACCCATCCCCCTGGATTCCACCATAGTGCAACAGCACCCATTGCAACGCCCGCTAGTCCTCCGACTCTTATTCCGTTGTCAATATTGATTCTGAGATCCAATTTCATCGAGTCGATTCTCGACGCATCACTCAAGATCCCATCGACGTGATCACGAAACTGGTCGGCGATGTCTTCCAGTTCTTTCAGGAAATCTTTACGACACTCGATTGCGGCTTCGTGAATTCGAATTTCCAATTCCTTTCCCTGAAGATCCAAGCAACTCCTCAAAGCAGGTTCGAGTTCGTTGTTGTCCATGTCGTCATCAATTCGACGATAGATGTCCGCTCGAACTTGGCTGCGTGCTACGTCGATCAATTCCCTGCCTTTGGATTCCAGCGTACGCAAAAATGCATCAGTGACACTATCCAACTGAAGCTTTGACGCGTGAGCTTCCTCTTGCAGCCTCTTGTGCAATGGAAAGAACCGTTTTTTGTTCAGCAGGTCGACACGATCTTTTAGTCGGAGTACTGCCACATTGGCTTTGTTGAAGTTCGATTTTCGAATCTTCAGCTTGGTTTGCTCCGTCATCTCGGTGGTGAATCTGGCGATCAAGTCGCGAAAGCCCGTCTTGTGGTGGATGGCGTCTGCGTCAATGGCCTTCAAGAACTTGCCGCGATCTTTGGCTTTGGCGGAGCCAGGAACAAAATGCTCGGTAGATGCCACGAAGGCCGCATACGCGCTGACAGGCAAAAGCCCCGCATAATGCTCTCCCAGCTGCTGGCTCAACACTTCTTCCAGCACATCCAGGCTCTTGCGTTCTCCCTCATTTACTAGGTTTTGCATACGCAACTGTTCTGCTGATTTGATGCTCTTGTTGAAGATGGCCCACACCTCGGTCTGCGCGCCGAGATGCTCCTTGATCTTCTCCAGCGTCCCCTTGCCGCCGGTTTTCTCGTCGCCCTTTTGCGGCGGAACAGCCTTGCGGGTCACATAAAACACCGCGTGTGCTTTGCGGACGGCCTGCATGATTGGCTCCCGCACTAGAGCTTCCTTGCCCTCGATACCGGGTACATCCAACAGCACGAACTTGGCGGCATTCACCTCGAATTCGTAGCGGCTTGACTCGCGAGTGAAGTCCGACTGTCCATCCCCGATGATCAAGCCGTCCTCACAGGCAGCCAACTCTTGCTTCGCCAACTCGATGTGGGCAATGTCTCGTCTGAGCGAGTGGATCTTCCCGAGGAGATCGGATTGATTCTCCTCTTGTTGTTTCGACAAGCTGCGAGCTTTAGCAAAGGCTACCCCGAGTTCCGTCTTGACGGAATCCAGTGCTGCCTCCGACGGAATCTTCCAGACGAACGACAGGAAGCGACGCAAGAACGGCATCGCTCTGATTTCAGCGGACAATTTCTCCGCCCGACGAGACAACTCCAACTCGCGCGCCGCCTGTTGCTCGCGAGCTGCGGTGAACTCCGCCTGCATGTTGCGCAAATCACTCTCAAGCCTCACCAATAGCCGTTCTTTTTCTTCCCACTCCTCGAAGGCGTTTGTTCCAACGCCGAACCTTTCCCGCGTCTCGCGGAATTTTCGTTGTTGTTCCAACTTGAATTTTTCGCCCATCAAGATGCGCAGGGTCTCGATGATGGTCGATTTTCCCGCATTGGTTTCGCCGTAAAACGCAATCGTGAATGCATCCCACTCGACGTCCTTTTCCAGTTCCCTCAAGGTTTCGTCGGTCTCGAAGAGAAGCTGTTGGAAGTTTCCCCTAGCCGTCTCGATGGCGCTGGCCAGATCGCCATTCTGTGATGGCTGCTCAAGGGCCTGTAAAATTTCACCTATCTCTTCGCGTACGGCCTCATAAATTCCATTCGGCGATTCGATGGCGATCCTTGACGGGACTGTATCAGTACGATTCATTTCAAATACTCCCACCGTCTTCGAGAATTTTCACGGTCGCCTGCTGCGGCAGCAGCTTGCGGCGCTGAAAATAGTACGCGGCCTGCGGGGCGATCTTGAGCAGCACTTCGGTCTTGTCGGTGGTGAACCAGATGTCGTCTTCGTCCTCGATCTGGCGGCGGATGTCCTCGCGCGGCTCGAAATGCTCGTCGGTGAGCTGGAACTGGCCGATGCGGCTGACCGAGAACGCCTTGAGCCGGCCGCCTTCTGCGGCGGCGAGGTACCAGATGCCGCGGTGGTTGACGAGTCGGTAGGGTTCGACGGTGCGGCGCTTGTCGGCGTAATCGAAACGGCAGCGGCGGTGGTCGCGCACGGACTCGAAGAGTTGCTCGAACAGCGGGTCGCTGGGGCGCAGCTTCTCGAAATGGTGGCTGCGCACGAGGAAGTGGCCGTGCACGAGGGTGTCGAGCAGGGCGAGCAGGAAGCGCCGGCCGTGGTCGGGGAACAGGTGCTCGACGCCGGTGATGCGGGCGAACAGTTCGAGATCGCGCGGTTGCAGCTTGCCGCGGTAGTCGGCGGCAAGCTGGTAGCGGCCATCGGGTAGGCGGTCGAGCACCGGACCGAGGCGGTTGATGTCGCGGTGGATGGTGCGCACGTGCACGCCGAACTCGTCGGCCAGCTCGGCCGGGTCGAGCACCTGGCCGTTGTTGAGCTTGAGCAGGATGTCGGCCAGCCGGATGGCGAGCGTTTCGTGCTTGGTGGACGCCATCGGTGTTTTTTCCCCAAGAACATGGCCGGCGGATGAGTTCAAGGGTAAGCCTATCTCGTTAACGAATGCCAAGGGCAGCGCGAGTCCCGCCGCGAACCGCAGCGCTGAGCCCTGCAACAACCCGTTCAGCCCTTGCGATCATCCCTTCTTCTCGACCTTCACCGCGTGGACGAGATAGTCGCGGTTGAGCGGGTGAGTTTGATAGTAGCGCTGCCTGGCCATTTCCATCGCGGTGAAATCGAGGTCGGCCTCGACATCGACAGTAACGGTGGAGCCGCCTTTGTTGTCGGGCCGGCGAACGGCGAGGTGGACGCGGTAGCGGGGCATGGGGTCACTCCGTGGCGGTGGCGGGATGCAATTGGGTGTAGCAATCGATCCGATCGCCATCCTGCCCCCATGCCAGGACAGGTGATGTCGTTGCCTGCGCCTCACTCCACCCCTACGCCATACACCCCAGCCATCCAACCCACTTCCGCGGCGATCGCGTTGCGCAGCTTCCGCGGCCGGCGCACTTTCACGTTCGCGCCTAGGCTGAGCAGCCACCAGCGCAGGGCGCCGGTCATCGCCACGGTGGCGGTGATGCGGAACCATGCGGACGTGCGCATCGGCGCGATGGACTGATCGTCGGCCAGCGGGCGTTCTTCGAGGTGCCGCGCCAGCCAGTCGCACGCATGCAGTTCCAGCCGTACCGGCGGGCCTTCCGGCAGGTCGAATTGGCGATCCTGCGCGATGTAGCGTTGCAGTTCGAAGCCTTCGGGCTCGACGCTGGCCACATCCAGCGGTCGCGCCGCCGACATGCGGTGCAGGGCGAACTGCAGCACGTCGTCGTAGCTGTACAAGGTGGCCACGAGGTAGAACACGCCATCGCGCCAGACCAGCCCGAGCGGGTGGAAGCGGTGGCGGCGCGGGGTGTCGGCACCGACCTTGCGGTAATCGGCCTCGAATTGCCGCCCGCGCAGCAGCGCCGCGTACACCACCTCGCGCACGCCCGCATCCACGTTCGGCACGCCCAGCGGCTGGCCCGCGGGCAACACCGCCACGCGGCTCGACCAGCGCCGGATGTCGCCATCCAGCATGCGTTCGAGGGTGGCGGCTGCCAGGCCGAACTCGGGTGCCAGTTGCTCGCGCAGCCCGGTCGGCAGCAACTGCGCCAAGTGGCGCTCCACCAGGTGCAAGGTCAGCGCCGTGCCCTGGTTGGGCCCGGGGAAACGCACGGGCGCGGTGCCCTTGCGCCATCCCCAGCCCGCCGGCTTGCCCTCGCTGCGCTCGATCGCGAAGTGCTCCGAGAGCCGATCCAGGTGCCGCTCGATCGTGCGCCGGCCGATGCCGCAACCGGCGGCGCGTAGCCCCGCCTCGATGCGGGCGATGTCGATCCTCACCGGGTGGGCCGGCAGCAGGCTGAGCAGTTCGATCTGGGTAGCCACGGGGCTGGGCATGTTGGGCGCTCGGCAGGGAGGTGCCGACAGCCTACCAGCGCAAAGTCACAATGCGTCGCAAGATCAGACGCTATTCGACATGTTCTGTCGCATCCGTACGCGATCATGGGCGCGTCCAACGAGAAGCCGCCATGCGCAGGAATCGCCTGAAAAGCTATCTGGAGCAGCATTGCCAAGGGGCGAGGATTACGCCCTCCACGTCAAAGCCTGCGGTCGAGGCTGACCCTCCCGTCGATGCGAAGGCGAAGCGCGCCGCGTCGTCACGCCGTTTCCGTGCGCTGCCCACCCCGCCCGGGAACCTGCGCGCGGCTGCCCTCATCGCCCTGCGCATGATCCAGTCGCGCAACTGGGCGCGGCGCTTGCTCGAAGACCACGCCATCCGCGACGACGACGTGTTGCGGCTGGTGCGCCTGAGCGACACCTGCGCCGATGCGCCGTTGACCGTCGACGTGCTGCGCGCGGCACTGGACAAGCAGTACGCGCGCTTGAAGAAACTCACGCCCGATCCGGCATCGCCACATTCGAGCGCGCTTTCGCGCAACATCACCGCCTTGGCCGGCCTGCTCAAGCTCGGTCGCGACGAGCAGGCGGTGTTGCGTGTGGCCGCAACGATCACCGTGGTCAAGGATCTTTTTCGCGATCTGTTCAACGCCGCGGGTGCCGCCACCGACGAACGGTACGCCGCCATTGCCGGTGTCGCCGGTCTGTCGGCGCACCGGCTGCGGGCAGCGTTGGCACGCAAGGGCATGCTGCATTGCTGCGGGATCCTGGAGCCGTCCGAGGACTACGAAGGTCTCAGCGATTACCCTTGGGCTGTCGTACGCAGCGTTTGGATGCGCACCTTGCTGACGCCGAAGCTGGATGCCCAGCAGATCCTGCGCAGCCTGCTGCGGCCCGCGGCCAAACCGCAACTGGCCATGGCCGATTTCGCCCACATCGGGCAAGCGCAAATCGTTGCCGATTACGTGCGTGCGGCGATGCGCGAGCGGCACGTCGGCGTCAACATACTCGTCCACGGCGCGCCGGGTACCGGCAAGACCGAGTACGTGCGTGCCTGCGCGCACGCGCTGGGTGCTGCCTTGTACGAGGTGCCCAATGAAGACGGCGACGGCGACCCGATCAGTGGCATTGCGCGCTTCGGCGCTTACGCAGCCTGCCAGCGCATCCTCGCCCAAGGGCGCGAGCAGATGTTGCTGTTCGACGAGGTGGAAGACGTGTTCGGCAACGATTCCAGCTGCTCGCTGCCGGGGCTCGTGTTCCGCGGCTGGCGCGATCCGGAAACGCTGCGCAAGAGCTGGATCAACGAGGTGCTGGAAAGCAATCCTGCGCCGACCTTCTGGGTGTGCAACAGCATCGATGGCGTGAACCCGGCGTTCGCGCGCCGGTTCGATCTAGCGGTGGAATTCCGCGCCCCCGGGCGCAAGGCACGCCGCAAGGTGATCGACCGCTATTTCGGCCACGGCACGATTTCCGCAACCTGTGCCGAGCGGCTGGCGGACATCGCCGATCTGGCACCGGCGCAGGTGGAGCGCGCCGCCCGCGTGGCGCGCACCTTGCGTACCCGCGATCCCGCGCAGCGCGACGCGCAGGTCGAGAGCATCGTGCAATCCTCCCTGCGTGCGATGGGGCACACGGCGACCTTGCCGGCCCCGCGCCTGCCGGCGCACTACGACCCGGCGTTCCTGCATGCCGACCGCGACCTGTCCGCCATCGCGCAGGGCCTGCGCACGCGATCCAGCGCGCGGTTGTGCCTGTACGGCCCGCCGGGCACCGGCAAGACCGCCTTCGCCCACCACCTCGGGCGCGAACTCGACCGCCCCGTGCTCGTCCGCCGTGCTTCCGACCTGCTCAGCATGTGGGTCGGCGGCACCGAGGCGAACATCCGCAAGGCCTTCGAACAGGCGCGCGACGACGGCGCCATCCTCGTGATCGACGAGGCCGATGGCTTCCTGCGCGACCGCGCCGGCGCGCAGGCGAGCTGGCAGGTCAGCCAGGTCAACGAACTGCTGACCCAGATGGAAGCCTACGAAGGCATCTTCGTGGCCTCGACCAACATCGTCGAAACCCTGGATGCAGCCTCGCTGCGCCGCTTCGATTTCAAGATCCGCTTCGATGCCCTGCGTCGCGAGCAGCGCCGCGCCCTGCTGGCCCGCGTGTGCGGCGTGGATCCCGCAGCCACGCCCTCCGATGCTTGGGCAGCCGCCTGCACCCAACTCGACCGCCTCGACACCCTCACCCCGGGCGATTTCGCCAACGTGCTGCGGCAGTTGGAGGTGTCCGGCGAAGCCCCCGAACTCAATCGCGTCGTGAAACTGCTGGCCGCCGAGGCGGCGATGAAGCCCGGTGCGGGCAAGCGCGCGATCGGGTTTGCGGTGGGGGGATGAGGATGATTTCGGGCAGGCGAAACGTCTTCGCATGTAGGATCAAGGATCATCAATCGTTCTTCTTCCAGTGCCGAACATGATCGCCAATACGGCTTCGAGCTGGTTCTCGGCTCTGCGGGTATGCTCTACACCACCGGATACGCGATCTCTCCGTACTCCAGCGTGGGTTGGTCCAGCATCAACGCAACGATGGCCGGCACCAGCGCCAGCAGGATCCTCACCCCATCGCGCACCTGCTCGCGGTTGACGCCGCTGTTCCACGTCGCGCCGCCGTGCACGAGCTGGTTGCGCAGGGTGTAGAGGCGGTCGAACACGATCGCCAGCATGGCGTCGGTCTGGCCTTCCATCAGCGACTTCATCGCCGCGCGGTTGGCGGCGGAGAAGTGCTGCTCCCAGCGGCCGCTGCCATCGTGTTCGCGCAGTGCTTTCCAGAACGGCTCGAACACGTAGCGGTTCTGGATCAGGGTGCGGATCGGGCCGTGGAAATCGGCGAACACGATCCGGTGCAAGCGCTTCTCGCCATCGGCGGTCACCAGCATCGCGAGGAACTGCCGCAACTGCTCGCGCTCGGGCTGGTCGCCTTCGAACGGCCGCGCATAGGCGGCATTGAAGGCGATCCACAGGAAGATGAAACGGGCGTCGGCATCGTCGCGCTCGCGCTCGGCGCGCGCGAGCCAGCTGATCGCCCGGTGCAGGCGCACGCGGGTGGGCTCGGCGTGCCGTTCGGCCACCTCATGCAGACGTGCCTTGAGCGTGTCGGCGGTGAGTTCAGGGTTGTCCATTGCGGACGATGGTACATGCCTTGGCCGGGGTGCTTCACGCGGCGTGCATGCGACACGATCCGTCGGCATGCAATCCGAAACCGATCACGAGGGCGCGCCGCAGGTCGTCGCCAGGCAGGTGAAGGAGAAATTCGGCAGCCTGCGGTTCCATGCGATCCAGGCGAGCGAACGGCAGCGGGCGATGATCAGGCTCGCCCGGGTGCTGTCGCTGCGCATCTGCGAAGGCTGCGGGGCGCCTGGCACCCCGCGTGAAACCGGCAGGCACGCCACCTTGTGCGACGCGCACGCAGATGCTCGGAATCGAGGCTGAAAACGGAATCCGATGGCCGAGCTTCCAGGATGGTGCCCACTCACACGGTATTGGCCGTGTGGGATCGACGCACACGAATCGACGAGACCCAGCAGGCTGGAATTCGCCGTGCTCACCACAATCCGCGGGCTGACGGTGGTGAGGCCAGGATATGCACCCCCCGATGATCTTCTTCGCCTTGAACGAACCGACGGACGGGCTGTACGATGTGTAAGCTTGCCATGGAGTGTACACATGCGAACCAATATCGTCATCGATGACGAGCTCATGCGCAGTGCGTTGAAGGCCAGTGGCGCAAAAACCAAGCGCGAGGCGGTCGAGCTTGGATTGCGCACGTTGTTGAGGTTGAAGAAACAGCAGCAGGGCAAGTCGTTGCGAGGGCGGGTCAACTGGCAGGGCAACCTGGAGCAGATGAGACTCGACAAGTGATCCTGGTCGATTCCAGCGTCTGGATCGATTACTTGCGCGGTGTCGAAACCAGGCAGACCGATCGCTTGCACGGGCTGCTGGGTATCGAGCCCTTGGCTGTCGGCGATCTGATCATGACCGAAGTGCTTCAGGGGTTGACGTCTGAAAAAGACTTCAAGCAGGTCAGGCACCTTCTGGAAAGCCTGGATGTGGTCTCGCTGGGTGGACAAGCGTTGGCCATTCAGGCCGCGCGCAACTTCCGCACCTTGCGCGAGCAGGGCATCACGGTTCGAAAAACCATCGACTGCACCATTGCGACGAGGTGCATCATGGACGGAATGACGCTGCTGCATGGTGATCGCGACTTCGACCCCTTCGTCACGCACCTCGGCTTGAAGTCGGTGTTCCAGCCAGCCTCGAACCTCGAACCCGGTGCCTGATCAGCAGCACCGTCAGCCCAGCAGTCCCGCCTCGATCAGCACATCCACGCCAGCCGCCGGGCGGATCGTGGCTGCGGGTATGTCGGATCCCACGCGCCAGCGCCGCACCGCATCGCGCTTGGCTGAGCCTTCGACGAGGAACAGCACTTCATGTGCGCGCGACAGCCGTGCCGCACTCATCGACACGCGCTGGGGCGGCGGCTTGGGCGCATTGAACACGGCGACCGCATCCGCTGCATCTTCGCGCAAGCCTTCGACGGTACCGGGGAACAGGCTGGCGGTGTGGCCGTCTTCGCCCAGGCCCAGCAGCACCAGATCGAAATCGCCGATATCGTGTAGTGCGTTCGCATAGTCCGCAGCGGCGGTCGCCGCGCCGCGTTCGGTGGGAATAGAGTGCAGGTTCGATGACGGGATCGGTACATGATCCAGCCACGCCGCGCGCGCCATCGCGCTGTTGCGCTGCGGGTCATCCGCCGGTGCGCAGCGCTCGTCGCCGAACCACACCTGCCAGCGCGACCAGTCGATGTTTGCTTCGTGAGTGCCTGCATCGTGAGTGCCTGCATCGTGAGTGCCGACATCGCGCAGCAGGGCATAGGCCGCGCGCGGGGTGTTGCCACCGGCGAGCACGATATCGAAACGCCCGCGTGCCGCAATGGCTTGCGCGGCGGCGGCGAGGATGCGCTCGCAGGCCGCCTGCGCCAGCGCCGCGGCGTCGGGCAGGGGATGCCAGCGCACGACCTGCGCGGGCACGGCTGCTTCCGGCGGGCTCATTCCTTCTTGATCGCGTGGCCGCCGAACTCGTTGCGCATCGCCGCGAGCAGCTTGTCGGCGAACGAATCCGAATCGCGCGAGCGCAGGCGTTCGATCAGCGACTGGGTGATGATCGGCGCGGGCACGTCGAGGTCGATGGCCTCGGCGGCCGTCCAGCGGCCTTCGCCCGAATCCACCACCCACGGCGCGATGCCGTCGAGTTTGGGATTCTTGCCCAGCGCATCGGCGGTGAGGTCGAGCAGCCACGAACGCACCACGCTGCCGGTGCGCCAGATTTCCGCGACCTGGTGCAGGTCGAGCGCGAAATCGGTCTTGCGCTGCAGGATGGAGAAGCCTTCGGCGTAGGCCTGCATCATTCCGTACTCGATGCCGTTGTGGACCATCTTGGTGAAGTGGCCCGAACCGACCGGGCCGACCCGGCCCCAGCCCTGCGAAGCGCCCGGCGCCAGCGTCTCGAAGATCGGCCGCAGGCGCTCGATCACCGCCGCATCGCCGCCGACCATCAGGCTGTAGCCTTCGTCCAGACCCCAGATGCCGCCGCTGGTGCCAGCATCGACGAAGTCGATCTTCTTTTCCGCGCAGACCGCGGCGTGGCGCAGCGAATCCTTGTAGTACGAATTGCCGCCGTCGATGATGCAATCGCCCGGCGCGAGCAGTCCGAGCAGGGTGGCGATGGTGTCGTCGGTGATCTTGCCGGCAGGCACCATCGTCCACACCGCGCGTGGTGCATCGAGCTTGGCGACCAGTGCCTGCAGCGAATCGGCCGCTTCGCCGCCCTTGTCGTCCAGCCCCTTGCGCGCGGCCTCGGAAGGGTCGTAGCCGACCACCCGATGCCCGCCGAGGATGAGGCGCTGCGCCATGTTGGCGCCCATGCGCCCCAGCCCGATCATGCCCAGATCCATGTCCCGGTCTCCGTGTGCGGAAGCCGCCAGTGTACGCGGCTTCAGAAGGCGATCATCACCACCGATCCGGCGACGATCAGCAATCCGCCCAGCACCACCTTCCAGCTCAGCACCTCGTGCACGAACAACACGCCGAGCGCGATCGCGAAGACCACGCTCAGCTTGTCGATCGGCGCCACCTTCGTCACCGGCCCGAGTTGCAGCGCGCGGTAGTAACACAGCCACGACAAGCCGGTGGCGATGCCGGAAAGCACGAGGAAGACCCAGGTGCGCGTGCCGATCGGTGCCGCCGGCCGCCATTCGCCGCGCAGCGACAGGATGACCGCGGTCACCGCGAGGATGACCACGGTGCGGATGAGCGTGGCGAGGTTGGAGTTGATGCCTTCCACGCCGAGCTTGCCGAGCACCGCGGTCAAGCCGGCGAAGAACGCCGAGCCGATGGCGAACAACACCCAGCTTTCACGCAGGTTCATGGCGGCCTACCTCGGGCGTGGTTGCTGGCGGACGATACACGCTTGCGCAAGCGACGCGATGACCGGATGGCGGCAGCGATTTCAGCCACGCGCGCCGATCAGCGTGCCGATCGCACCGGTCAGGGCCATGGTCGCGGCGCCCCAGATCAACACGCGCAGCGCACCGCGCGCCACGCTGGCGCCGCCGGCGTGCGCTGCCACCGCGCCGAGCGCGGCCAGCGACAGCAAGGAGACGACCGCGATCGACGCTTCCGCACGATGACTCGGCGCGAGGAAGGCGGCGAGGAAAGGGATCAGTCCGCCGATGGCGAAACTGACCATCGACGCCAGCGATGCCTGCAACGGACGCGCCGACAACGCCTCGGTGATGCCGATGTCGTCGCGCGCGTGCGCGCCCAGTGCGTCGTGCTGCATGAGTTGCCGCGCGACCTGCTCGGCCAGTTCCCGATCCAGCCCGCGACGGACATAGATCTCCGCCAACTCGGCGTGTTCGCCCTCGAAATCGGTTTCCAGCGCTCGACGCTCGATCTCCAGGTCGGCGCGCTCGATGTCCGCCTGCGAGCTCACCGAGACGAATTCGCCCGCGCCCATCGACAACGCGCCTGCGATCAGGCCGGCGAGCCCCGCCAGCAGCAAGGCATCGCGATCGGCATGGGTGGATGCCACGCCGATCATCAGCCCGGCGATCGACAGGATGCCGTCGTTGGCGCCGAGCACGCCTGCGCGGGTGCTGCCGGATGCGTGGGTGCGGTGGGTGTGTGCAGGCATGCGGGAAAATCGCTGCTGGAGGTACCAGTGAGCCGTCGGTATCGTTGCCGGCGTCGAGGCATGCTTAGGATGCGCTGAATCATTCCATTCTGGAGTTGTCAGCGCGCGCTGCAGTCCGGTACATGCCCGGACTGAAGCTAACACGAATCAATCGCTTGCGTGATTGGTTCGTGGTCGGCCATCCATGGCCGACTGGCAACGCTGAATCAATCAGCGATGCCCCAACAAATGCATGGCTTAGGGTCGTGCAGGTTGCGGTCGCATCCGGCGTATCGCCGGCATCGGCACCGAACGCGAACCTGCTTGATGCAAGTCAGCCCATGCAAGACGCATCGGTAGTCCAATGCAGTTGCCCAGCATGCCCATGACGAGGTGCCCATCAGCAGTCGATGGGTTTCACATTTGCATGTTTCGGAGAACCTGACCCATCAGACGCATGGAGAAGCCATGGTTCCGTGCATCATATGGCCATCAAGGATCACGCGATAGTTCCTGCATGCCTGCGATGATTGTTAGATTCTTTATCGAACTGTCGCCATCTTCGCCATTCGCATTTCGGGCCATCACGGTATCCAATCTAGAGATGTACCAAGCGACAGGCTTATGCCATTGCGATTTGTCGAGTCCGAGACTGGAACGACAGGAAAAAAAACCTTCAAGAAATCCCACTTTTCTCTCCCTGCCGACATTGACCCAATAGAGACTGTCTCGTCGTCCCGATGGCTCGCCATCACGGCCATCATTTTTGGTGCTGGAGCCAAACAGCTCCGCGACCCTTTCCACGGAGAATCCAGATTTGTTCGTGCGGGTTTTGAGATAATAACCTGAGATCCTCTCGAAATAGTCGGAGAACATATATCTCCGAGGTTTCATGTCGAAAGTGAAGCAGTCGTCAATTCCTTCCAAAAAACCTTGCTTTTCTTCGCGGCCGCTATCCGCCCACCAACGCCAATCGAAGTCTCTAGCGGTTATAAAGGACAGGGGTCGAGTCGTTCTCGCTTCGAATCCAGACCCAGTTCGAGTTTGCGGCTGAATTGCTAGGCATACACTTCCTGATAACCATAACAGGATCGCAGCAAGAGTAACTCCAATTTTCTTACTGCACATTTCTCGTCCCCACATATTCGTAGAAATGAACCTGGCTGCGGAATTCTTGCGTATTCCGAAAAGCGCCTCCAAATGTCTTCATGACTCCGTTTGTCTTGCCCACATTAGCTGCCATCGGGTTTGTTATGTTCCCATTTGATAGATCAGGCCTTACAGTGCCGACGTGTCCGGATCCGCTCGTTGACTTCCATGTAAACTCAACGAAGTATCCCATGTTGGCTTGCGCTTGAGCGTCTGACGTTCGAACCTCTCTCCAATTCGATTCAGGCTGCGACGCCGCGTTACGAAGGTTATCGGCTTGCGTATTGGCATTCGCAAATGTTCGATGTGGCGCCGAGAGCTCCGTGGTATCCATTCCTAAATCTTTGGCTTCGGACATGGTTCCTTCGCTACAATGCGTAAAACCATTCGACGGTCTAAAAGCTGGATTTCCCATGGCTGTGTCCTGGGCGGCTATAAGCGCATCAGCCGCTTTCTTTCCTGCGAGAGTCTGCGCATTTTCCGTGATTTCAAGCTGTTCGGCTGGCGGGCCCGATCCAAATGCATACGTGGTGGCACCACTACCATTTGGGTCGCCATCTGGCCATGTGGGCGAAAGCCCGGTTGATGTGTTTGATCTGGAGCCCACATTTGTGTTTGCCTCACCATTCTCCTTAAACCTCATCGTGCATGTCACTGACCGCCCCAATGGAGCCACCGATGATCGGCGTAATGGAGCCACTTGCGGGCCCCTGAAAACGGGTCTCAAACGGGGGTCAGTTTGGAGCGTTTTTCGGGGTCTTGGCAACCGCCGTTTGGGGTGATTCCGGAGAGGGCCTGGGAGCCCGGTAGCTGGGGCCGTCGAGGACGATGCGGTGGGCGCCGTGGCGCAGGCGGTCCAGGGTGGCGGCGCCGAGCATGCGGTTGGCGGGGAAGGCATCGCCCCACTCGGCGAAGTCGAGGTTGCTGGTGACGATGGTGCTGGCGCGCTCGTAGCGTTCGGCGATGAGTTCGTGGAAGTCCTCGTCGTGCGGTGCGCGCAGCGGCTTGAGGCCGAAGTCGTCGACGATCAGCAGGTCGATCCGGGCGAGGGATTGCAGCTTGCGCTCGAAGGCGCCGATGGCGCGGGCGGCGTTGAGGCTGTTGGCGAGCTGGCTCTGGGTGGTGAACAGCACGTCGCGGCCCTGGCGGACGGCGCAGTGGCCCAGGGCCTGGGCGAGGTGGCTCTTGCCGGTGCCGCAGGGTCCGACGATCAGCACCGGTGCCTTCTCGTCGAGGTAGCGGCCGGTGGCGAGGTCGGCGACCTGGCTGCGGTTGAGCCCGGGCAGGCGGTCGTAGTCGAAGCCCTCCAGGGTCTTGGTGGCACGGAAGCTGGCGCGGCGCACGCGGGTGGTGAACTTCTTCTGCTCGCGGCGGGCGATCTCGTCCTGGATCAGCAGGGCGAGGAACTCGATGTAGGCGAGCTTGCCGTCGATGGCCTGGCGGATGCGCGCTTCGAGCGAGTCGAGGATGCCGGACAGGCGCAGCTGCTTGAGGGCCGGGGTCAGTTCGGGATGCGGGTTCATGATGGTTCCTTGGGGTCAGTGGAGCAGTTCGGAGGGGGTGCGGCAGAAGCGCCCGCCGCGGCGGTACAGGTCGATCTCGACCTGGGTGGTGAGCGCCTGCTGGTCGAGGCCGCGGGCGAGGATGGTCTTGATGGTCCGGTAGCGCGGGTCGGCGAAGGCCAGTGCGCGCTCGCAGGCCGCTTCCAGCCGCGCGTTGCCGTGCTGACCCGCCAGCCGGACCACGCCCTGCGCGGCGCGCAGGTTGTCGAGCACGCGGTTGGCGAACAGGTGTTCGATCACGCGCCGGCAGTGCGGGCCGATGCGCTCGGCGGCGGCCAGGCAGTGCTGCGGGTCGGCCATCGACCAGGCCAGCGCGTCCGGTGGCAGGTGATCGCGCACGCACAGGCGCTGGCCGGCGGAGGTGGCACGCGGATGGGTGGTCACGAGTTGGTGGTCCTGGAAGACCCAGACCGACGTGTCGCCGGCCTTGAGCCACAGGCTCTGGCCGAGCAGCCGGAACGGCACCGAGTACAGGGCCTTCTCGAACTGCACGTGCGCATCGCGATGGACCTTGACCTGCGCCCATACGGCCAGTTCCGGTGGCACGGCCGGCAACGGCTGCAGCAGCGCCTTCTCGGTGTCGGCGAAGCGTTGCAGCGGTTGTTCGCGGGTGGTGCCGTGGCAACGCACGCCGGCCTGGTCGAGCACCCAGGCGTGCAGTTGCCGGTTGCCGTCGGTGAGGTCGCGGAAGTCGCGCGTGGGCACGAACGAGCCCTTCACGTACTTCACCCCGGACTCGACGATGCCCTTCTTCTGCGGATCGCGCGGCGGGCACGGGCTGATCTTGAAGCCGTAGCCTTCGGCGCACGCGGCGTAGGCGCGCTGCACGACCGGATCGGTGGTGCAGGCGCGGGTGATCGCGCACTTGGGGTTGTCGATGATGATCCGCGCCGGCACCCCGCCGAACCACTCGAAGGCGCGGCGATGGCAGCCCAGCCAGGTCGCGACGCTCTGGTCGAGCACCAACTCGGCGTACTGGTGGCGCGACCAGCACAGCGTCATCACGAAGATCCAGGTCTTGAGTGCCTGCCCGGTGCGCGCATGCGGCACGACCGGCCCGGCCCCGAAATCCACCTGCGCCGCCTCGCCCGGCGCGAAGTCCAGGCGCATCGTCGTCGCCGGCGGTAGCGCGGCCGCATGCGCCTGCACGAACCGGCGCACCGCCGAATAGCTGCCGGTGTAGCCGTGGTTGCGGCTCAGCGCGGCGTGCATGGTGGTGCCCTGGATGCCCGACTGCAGCCAGCGCGCGATCTGCTCCCGGAACGGCTCCAGGGTGGACACGCAGGTCGGCGGCCGGCGGTTGCGGGCGAACGCCGACGCCAGTGCTTCGTCGTCCGGCAACGGCGCGGCCGGATCCAGCCAGCCGCGTTCGTCCGCCACCGCGCGCACCGCGCAGGCCTTCGGACGGCCCATCAGCCGCGAACGGGCAATCTCACGATCCGAATCGCCCTGCCGCATCCGCAGCAGGACCTGTCGGTACTGGTACATCTCGAACCTCCGCTTGCTCATCGCCGCCTCCGGGCAAAACCGCGGAGGCTAGCGCGTGGGTGGGAGTTCGAGACTCGTTCTCTGAGGTGGCTGGGCCGTCACCGGCGGAACCGCGCTGGAAGCCGAGGTGGCTCCATTACGCCGAGCATCCGCTGGCTCCATTACGCCGATCCCGAAGTGGCTCCATTACGCCGATCCCGAAGTGGCTCCATTACGCCGATCTTCGACTGGCTCCATTACGGCGATCATGAAATGGCTCTATTGGGGCGGTCGCTGACACTGGTGTGCTGGTTGTCCGGGCCGTAGGCCAGCCAGATCGTCTGCCCGCCGCGCGTGGTGACGGTGGGCAGGTTGTCGTGGTCGTAGGTCACCGCCAGACCGGCGCTGTCGGAGGTCAGGTTGCCGTCGGCGTCGTAACAGTACGTGCGCGTGCCGCCGGCGGCGATGGCCACCGACTTCACCGCATCCGGCCCGCCGCCGCAGGTGCCGCCCGCGTAGGTGTACGCATTGGCCGTGGGCGCGCTGAAGTCCGACTTGCTGGTGAGGTTGCCCGCCGCGTCGTAGGCGTAGGTGGTGCTGCCGCTCACCGCGCCGTTGCGGGTGGCCGCGGTCATGCGCATCAGGCTGTCGTACTGGTAGGTCTCGGTGGTGCCGGTCGTGTTCAGCGCCTGCTGGGTCAGGTTGCCGTACACGTCGGACTGGTAGTCCAGCCGGCGCACCGCCGCGGCCCCTTGCGTGTAGGCGATCGACAGCGGTTCACCGGTGCTCGCCACGAATCGCGATTTAACCCATGTTCCCCTCAATAAGATTATTGTGCACCAAATCCAATTGCATCGGTCGATATTAGTTGCATGAAAGCCGCATCGTTATTGACGAATAGCGCTCGAAGACCGTATACGTTCGAATAC
Organism: Pseudomonadota bacterium; assembly: GCA_018242445.1. Lineage (GTDB taxonomy): Bacteria > Pseudomonadota > Gammaproteobacteria > Xanthomonadales > Xanthomonadaceae > SZAS-103. Next base: position 20,047 of record JAFEBW010000003.1, read on the forward strand.
ATTGCTTTCAAATCGAATTCAGCGCCTTGCGAACACGTCCCGTCTGGCCGCGAAAAGATAATGCTTATCCTAGAGTTTTTTTCTCCAGACACATTAGATTCGTCTCCCTCTCGCAAGGACTGCACGAGACAGTAGACGCGGTGCCCATGCGCCCACTCCGTGCGTTTCCCCAAGTGTCTTGGGACATAAAATTCAACAGCATGCGTTTCGAAGCAATAAAAGCCTGATTCCATTGAGCAAAAGGTGGCAGAACTAGCTATTTCGCCATAAATAAATTGTTTGTCAACGACACTCAGTACCAC
>JAFEBW010000040.1 GCA_018242445.1 Pseudomonadota bacterium
AGCGGCACCTGGACCGACCTGAACCCGGCGCAGATCCAGAGCACGGCGATCACCGCGCGCGGCTTCACCGAGCACGAGCACCTGAATGCGGTGCAGTTGATCCACATGAACGGGCGGGTGTATGACTACCAGCTCGGGCGGTTCCTCTCGGTCGATCCGTTCATCCAGTTCCCGCTGAACTCGCAGTCGCTCAACCCCTACAGCTACATCATGAACAACCCGCTGGCGGGCACCGACCCGACGGGGTATTGCGAGGCAGAGACCGGAACACACATTACGAACTGTGCGCAGACGGAAGCGGTGTACAGCGATGGCTCGACGAAGGACCTGGGTAGCATCAACCAGAAGAACCCGGGAGAGATGGCGAGCGCGCTTGGGTTCGCAAGCCAGTTCAATGGCGGCAATAGCAATGGCGCGCAACAACAGACACCATCTCCTCTCATAAAACCAGAAGTTAAACCAGCGAACCCTATTTCAAATGACACGCAAATTCCGTTACACAATACAACCTTAGATAATCCAAAGCCCTCGAGCCATGGCTACGATTGCCTAGGTGCTGCATGCAGTCATGTGGGTACTATAATCGCTGCCCTTCAGAAGTCGCTTGCAGGTCAGGCTGAAGGCTCTGATGATTATAAAATGGTGAGAAACGTTGTCGATTTTTTAGGTAAACCTGCGGATGCGTTAATGGATTCTCAAACCACAATTATCAACACAGATGCAAAAGAAAGCGACAATAGGATTGCCGGAGACCAGGACGGGAGATTTGCTGATCTTAATTTTTCAAGACGTGAGTCTATCAAAGAGAGGGCGGGCGATCTTGCGCATGAGATCTCTCACGTAATCGATTATTGGCACAGAGTTGATCCGTCTTCTTTGCATTCCGGGGTAGGTCCGGCCTCTACCAAAGAGGAAATGGCGACGGAAATCAATGCTTACATGGTTCAACGCGCAGTATATCGCGGTCTTCATTACATTCCGAACGGCAACCGACTTGTTACGGACATGGATGTTCGGAATGGTGCAAAACTGTCATTGGACTTTTGGTGCAAAGGAAATCCAAGATGTCATTAATCTCCCAAAATAAATTTGCCCTACCACTCCTCCTTGCCTATTTTGCATGTGGCTATTGCCATTCCGGAGCTGTGCCCCAGGTATCATCGAGGATTGAACTTCATTCGATGTGCGATCTGGTTGCCTTGGGTCGAGACTCAGATATCCGTGATGTGCGAATTTCAGCAACATATGTTTCTGATCCAATGCATGGCGCGAAGTTGGTCGACGCGACCTGCAATTCGGTAATTTTATCCCCAATCATCGCACCACGATCTGCCGAAGGTAGAGCAAGTTGGGATAGATTTAATCGTGCGGTCGTTGCGAATTCCGCTAATCATAGTCTTCGAGTATTTGATATTAACGTATCCGGCATTTTTATTAGACGAGTAACCACAAGAGATAGCGGAGTCTTGGTAATAGATAGAATTTGGTCTTTCAAGAAACATGATGAACATCTGTGAGGGGCCACGTTGATCGACAGTACCGCCTACCTGCTGACCTGCATGCGCTACATCGAACTCAACCCGGTGCGGGCCGGCATGGTGGCGCATCCGTCCGAGTACCGCCGGTCGAGCCATGCGGCCAACGCGCAGGGCGGGGACGACGCGCTGGTGATCGCACACGCCGAATACCGTGCGCTGGGCCGATCTGCCGGTGAACGCCAATCGGCCTACAGGCAATTGTTCAGGAGCCGGCTGGGTGCGAACGCCCTGTCTGAAATTCGAAACGCCACGAACAAGGCCTGGGTGCTTGGCGGCGATCGTTTCAAGCGGCGCGTTCAACGGCAACTGGAGCGAAGACTGGAGCCGGCACCGCGCGGTGGAGACAGGAAATCCGCGCGCTACAAGAAGAATGCATCGGCAACGATCAATCGAGTCTGACCCCATTGATCACGCATTCCGGCAGGGGCGCGGAGCCGCCGCTGCGCTTGTCGAACCACACCATGACGACATGCCCGTCGGCGTACAGCAGCGCCGGATCTTTCGCCGCCACGACACGGTGGCCGAGGGTGAGGCTGGAGTTGCCCACGCGGTCGGCGAACAGCTCGACGGCCACATCCTCCGGCCAGCCGATCGGGCGCTTGAAGTTCACCAGCGCCTGCGCGACGACGGGCGCGATGTGTGCATCCATCCACGGCCCATCCAGCGTCAACAGCCAGCGCAAGCGCGCTTCTTCGAGATAGCGCAGGTACAGCGCGTTGTTGACGTGGTTGAAGGCATCGAGGTCGCGCCAGCGCACGGCCAGTTCGGTGCGGAGCAAAAAGGGCTTGCCTGCGCCGACGCTCATGTGCCGGTCTGCCTGTGGCGAGCGGTTTTTTTCTGCTCGACCGCATGCGCTTGCAGGTGCGGGGCGAGGAAGCGTCCGGTGTGCGAGGCCGGATGCGCGGCGATGTCTTCAGGCGTGCCGGCGGCGAGGATGGTGCCGCCGCGGTGGCCGCCCTCGGGGCCGAGGTCGATCACCCAGTCGGCGGTCTTGATCACGTCGAGGTTGTGCTCGATCACCACCACGGTATTGCCCTCGTCGCGCAGGCGGTGCAGCACTGACAGCAGGTGCTCGATGTCGTGGAAGTGCAGGCCGGTGGTCGGCTCGTCGAGCAGGTACAGGGTGCGCCCGGTGTCGCGGCGCGAGAGCTCCTTCGACAGCTTCACGCGCTGCGCTTCGCCGCCGGAGAGCGTGGTCGCCGACTGCCCGAGCTTGATGTAGCTCAAGCCCACGTCCACCAGCGTTTCGAGCTTGCGCGCGATCGCCGGCACCGGCTCGAACAGGTTCAGCGCGTCCTCGATGGTCATCTCCAGCACGTCGTGGATGCTGCACCCCTTGTAGCGGATCTCCAGCGTCTCGCGGTTGTAGCGCTTGCCCTTGCACACGTCGCAAGGCACGTACACGTCTGGCAGGAAGTGCATCTCGACCTTGATCAGGCCATCGCCCTGGCAGGCCTCGCAGCGGCCGCCGCGCACGTTGAAGGAAAAGCGCCCCGGAGAGTAGCCGCGCGCGCGCGCCTCGGGCACCTGCGCGAACAACTCGCGCAGCGGGGTGAACAGGCCAGTGTAGGTGGCAGGGTTGGATCGTGGCGTGCGCCCGATCGGCGACTGGTCGATGTCCACGACCTTGTCGAACAGATCCATGCCGACGCATTCGCGGTACGGCGCGACGGTGTGCGAAGCGCCGTTGAGTTCGTTGCTGGCCAGCGCCTGCAGGGTGTCGTTGACGAGGGTGGATTTGCCCGAGCCCGAGACGCCGGTGATGCAGGTGAACAGGCCCGCGGGGATTGTCAGATCGACGTTCTTGAGATTGTTGCCCGATGCGCCCAGCAGGCGCAGCAGCATCTTCGGGTTCGGTTTGTGGCGTTGTTTTGGAATCTCGATCGCGCGGCGGCCGGAGAGGAAATCGCCGGTCGCCGATTCGGGCGCGGCGAGGATGTCGTCGAGTTTGCCCTGCCCGATGACGCGGCCGCCGTGCACGCCCGCACCGGGGCCGATATCGACGATGTGGTCGGCCAGGCGGATCGCGTCCTCGTCGTGCTCGACCACGATCACCGTGTTGCCCAGATCGCGCAGCCGCACGAGGGTGCCGAGCAGGCGTTCGTTGTCGCGCTGGTGCAGGCCGATGGAAGGCTCGTCGAGCACGTACATCACCCCGACCAGCCCCGCGCCGATCTGCGAAGCCAGGCGAATGCGCTGCGCCTCGCCGCCGGAAAGCGAGTCCGCCTTGCGGTCGAGGGTGAGGTAGTCGAGGCCGACATCGACGAGGAAGCGCAGGCGTTCGTGGATCTCCTTGACGATCTTCACCGCGATCTCGCCGCGCCAGCCCGACAGTTTCAAGCTGGCGAAGAATGCCAGCGATTCGTCCACCGGCAGCTTCGCGACGTCCGGCAGGTTGCGCCCGGCGACGAACACGTTGCGCGCGCTGCGGTTCAGGCGCGCACCGCCGCACTCCGTGCACGGGCGGTCGCTGATGTACTTGGCGAGTTCCTCGCGCACCAGTTGCGATTCGGTTTCGCGGTAACGGCGCTCGAGATTGGGCAGGATGCCTTCGAACGCATGCTTGCGCTGGGTGCGGCCGCCGGATTCGGTGAGGTAGGAAAACGCGATGACGACATCGCCGCTGCCGTGCAGCACCGCCTCGCGCACGTCCGCTGGCAACTGCTCCCACGGCGTGTCCACGTCGAAGCCGTAATGCCGCGCCAGCGAGGCGATCAACTGGAAGTAATAGGCGTTGCGGCGATCCCATCCGCGCACCGCGCCGGCGGCCAGGCTCAGGTCGGGATGGCCGACCACGCGCGCGGGGTCGAAGAACTGGGTGACGCCGAGCCCGTCGCAGGTGGGGCAGGCGCCGTTGGGCGAATTGAACGAGAACAGGCGCGGTTCGAGTTCGGGCAGCGAGTAGTCGCAGACCGGGCAGGAGAACTTGCTGGAGAACAACACGTCGGCGACGGACGCATCATCCATGTCGACCACGCAAGCCATCCCGTCGCCCAGCTTGAGCGCGGTTTCCACGCTCTCGGCCAGGCGCTGCTTGAGATCCTCGCGCGGACGGAAGCGATCCACCACCGCATCGATGCTGTGCTTGCTGCGCAACGCCAGAGCCGGCACCCGGTCGATCTCGTGGATCTGCCCGTCCACGCGCAGGCGCACGTAGCCTTGCGCGCGCAGTTGCTCGATCGCCTGCACGTGCTCGCCCTTGCGGTCGCGGATCGCCGGCGCGAGCAGCATCCAGCGGTGCTCGGGATTCAATGCCAGCATCGCATCGACCATCTGGCTGACGGTCTGCGCCTCCAGCGGATAGCCGTGGTCGGGGCAGCGCGGCGTGCCCACGCGCGCGTACAGCAGGCGCAGGTAGTCGTGGATCTCGGTGATGGTGCCGACGGTGGAGCGCGGGTTGTGCGAGGTGGATTTCTGTTCGATGGAGATCGCCGGCGACAGGCCCTCGATGTGATCGACATCGGGTTTTTCCATCACCGACAAAAATTGCCGCGCATACGCCGACAGCGATTCGACGTAGCGGCGCTGGCCCTCCGCGTAGATGGTGTCGAAGGCGAGCGAGGACTTGCCCGAGCCGGACAGCCCGGTGATCACGATCAAGGCATCGCGCGGCAGGTCGAGGTCGATGTTCTTCAGGTTGTGGGTACGCGCCCCGCGGATGCGGATCGTGTCGAGGCCGGCCATGCACTGTCCCGTCGCGAATCGAATCGGTCAGTTTATCCCCGCGGGAAAGTCCGAGCCAGCCGCATCATGGAACGCAGCGCCGCTGGCCGGATCGTCCGGTTCCCCCATCCTTTGGCACAGGCCGACGACCAGGTTCGATGGCAGGATCGAAAGCCGCCCGCGGTCCGTTCGCGGGCCTGGCCCCCTTTCCGTGCACATCCGAGGTGCTCCACATGCGCCACATCCTGCCCTGCGCCATCGCCCTTGCCCTGTGCGCATGGACACCTACGTGCATCGCGACGGCCAACGGCCCTGCCCCGCTGCCGGCGACGGCGGCGAACTCGGTCACCACCCAGTTGCCGCGTTCGGTGCGGCCGACGCATTACGACATCCACGTCGTGCCGGATGCGAAAAACCTGCGCTTCGCCGGGCACGTCGCCATCGACATCGAGGTGCTGCAAGCGACCGACCGCATCGTCCTCAACGCGCTGGACATGACCTTCCCGAATGCGCAGTTGCAGTCGGCCGATGGCGCGGCGGCGCTGGCCGCGCCCACGGTGAGCGTGGATCACGACGTGCAGACCGCGACGTTCGCCTTCGCCCGCGCCATCGCGCCCGGCAGCTACCGCCTGGTGCTGGATTACACCGGGCGCATCGGCACGCAGGCCAACGGCTTGTTCGCGATCGACTACGACAGCAAGGCCGGCAAGCAGCGCGCCTTGTACACCCAGTTCGAGAACTCCGACGCGCGCCGCTTCATGCCCTCGTGGGACGAGCCGGCGTACAAGGCCACCTTTACCCTGAGCGCGGACGTGCCCGCCGGGCAGATGGCGGTGAGCAACATGCCGATCGCGCAGACGACGGATCTGGGCCACGGCATGCAGCGCGTGCAGTTCCAGACCACGCCGAAAATGTCCAGCTACCTGCTGTTCTTCGGGCTGGGCGACTTCGAGCGCGCCACCACGCATCTGGGCGATACGCAGATCGGCGTGGTCACGCAGCAGGGCAAGGGCGCGCAGGCGGCGTTCGCGCTGGACTCGGCCAAGACCATCCTTGCCGAGTACAACGACTATTTCGGCACGCACTATCCGCTGCCCAAGCTCGACAACGTCGCCGCCCCGGGCAGCAGCCAGTTCTTCAGCGCGATGGAGAACTGGGGCGCGATCTTCACCTTCGAGCGCGCGATGCTGCTGGATCCGGCGTTTTCCACGCAGGCCGACCGGCAGCGCGTGTTCGAGGTGGAAGCGCACGAGATGGCGCACCAGTGGTTCGGCGACCTGGTGACGATGGCGTGGTGGGACGACCTGTGGCTCAACGAGGGCTTCGCTTCGTGGATGGAAGGGCGCACCACGGCGAAGCTGCATCCGGAATGGCGCACCGATCTGGACGCCGTGGACGTGCGCGAGAGCGCGATGTCGCGCGATGCGGTGGCGACCACGCACCCGGTGGTGCAGCACATCGCCACCGTGGAGCAGGCGAGCCAGGCCTTCGATTCGATCACCTATTCCAAGGGCGAGTCGGTGATCCGCATGCTGGAAGCCTATGTGGGCGAGGACGCCTGGCGTGTCGGGGTGCGCGACTACATCCGCGAACACGCCTACGGCAACACCGTGTCCGACGACCTGTGGCGCGCGGTCGAACATGCCGCCGGAAAGCCCATCATGGCGATCGCCCACGATTTCACCCTGCAGCCGGGCGTGCCCTTGATCGAGGTGAAGGCTGCGTCCTGCACGAACGGCACGACCACGTTGAGCCTGAGCCAGGGCGAATTCAGCAAGGATCGCCCCGAAAAGACGCCGCTGGCGTGGCGGGTGCCGGTGCTCGCGCGCACCCTCGGCGGCGCGCCGGCCAGCACCCTGGTCAGCGATGGCCACGCGACGATGACCTTGCAAGGTTGCGGTACCGTGGTCGTCAATGCCGGGCAGAGCGGTTACTACCGCACGCTCTACCAGCCCGGACAGATCGCAGCGTTCGGTGAGCATTTCCCGCAGCTCGCCACGATCGACCAGCTCGGCATCATGGACGACGTGTGGGCGCTGGGCCTGGCCGGACGCGTGCCGGCTTCGACGTGGCTGAATCTGGCCGCGAAGGTGCCCGCCGATGCCGATCCGCAGGTCTGGGGCGACATCGCCGGCAGCTTCGATTCGCTCGACGGCTACTATCGCGGCGACACGCCGCAGCGCGCGGCCTTCCGGCGTTTCGCCATCGCCCGCTTGCAACCGGTGCTGGCGCGGGTGGGCTGGGAAGCGCGCGCGGGCGAAGCCGACCCGGTGGTGAACCTGCGCACGCAATTGATCGCCACGCTCGGCGCGCTCGGCGACCCGGCGGTGCTCGCCGAGGCGCGCCGCAGGTACGCCGCGCAGGCGACCGATCCGCAGGCGATGCCGGTGGCCCTGCGCCGCACCCTGCTCGGCATCGTCGCGGCGAACGCGGACGCGGCCACCTGGGACGGCCTGCATGCCAGGGCGCGCGCCGAGACCACGCCGCTGGTGAAGGATCAACTCTACGGGATGCTCGCCGCGGCGAAGGATCCGGCGCTGGCGCGCCGCGCGCTGGATCTGGCGATCACCGACGAGCCGGGCGCCACCAATGGCGCGATGATGATCTCGGTGGTCTCGTGGCGGCATCCGGAACTGGCCTTCGCGTTCGCCACGGCGCACACCGCGCAGGTCGATCCGCGCGTGGATTCCACCTCGCGCAGCCGTTACTACCCCGGGCTGGCCAGCGGTTCGCTGGATCCGGCGACGATCGGCAAGGTGCGGGCCTTCGCCGATGCGCACATCGCGCCGACCTCGCGGCGCGCGGCCGACACCGCGATCGCGAACATCCAGTACCGCATCGGCGTGCGCGAACGGGCGATGCCGCAGATCGATGCGTGGATCGGCAGCCATCCGGCGCGTTGAGGCGGTTGCTTCCTTCCCCCTTGGGGGGAAGAGCCTGCCCCCGCAAAGGCGGGGGTGCCCGAAGGGCGGATGAGGGCACCCACTGCGGATGCGGCTCGGCTCAATGGGCTGTCAGGGCTCGGTAGCCGCCTGCCGTGAAACCCAGTGCCCCAGCGGTGCGGGCCGGCCGAGCAGGAAACCCTGCCCATGGTCGCAACCCAGCGCGATGAGCGCGTCGCGCTGGTCGGCCGTCTCGATGCCCTCGGCCACCACTTCCATTTCCAGCGCGTGCGCCAGCGCGATCACCGCGCCGACGATCTTCGCGCTGTTGCCCTGCGCGTGCGGATCCAGCGCGGCCACGAAGCTGCGGTCGATCTTGAGGATGCGCAGCGGGAAGGTGTGCAGGTAGCTCAGCGAGGAATGGCCGGTGCCGAAGTCGTCCAGCGCGGCGTCGATGCCGGTCGCGCGCAGGCGCTCCAGCGTCGCGCGCGCTTCCTCGGGGTGGTCGATCAGGGAGCCTTCGGTCAGTTCCACCACGAGGCGGCGCGCCGGCCAGCGCGTGCGCCCGATCGCTTCCACCAGCCGTTCGTGGAAGTCGCCGCGCTTGAAATGCAGCGGCGAGACGTTGATCGACACGTAGGCGTGTCCGGCTGGGTCGAGCTGCGCGGCGTGCCGGCAGGTTTTCTCGAACATCTTCCAGTCCACCGCTTCCATCAGCCCGCCATCCTCGGCGACCTGCAGGAAATCGTCCGGGCCGATGGCCCCGCGGGTGGGGTGGTTCCAGCGCAGCAGTGCCTCGTAGCCGACCAACTCGCCGCCGGACAGGCGCAGGATCGGCTGGAAGTACGGCTCGAACTGATCCAGCAGCAGCGCGCTGCGCAGCTTGATCTCCATCGCCAGCACGTTGACCGCGTTTTCCTGCAGCGACTCGTCGTACATCACCCATTGCCGGCGGCCGGATTTCTTCGCGCGGTACATCGCGGTGTCGGCGTCGCGCAGCAAGTCGTCGGCATATTGGTAGCCCAGATCGCCGATGGCGATGCCGATGCTGGTGGACGGCTCGATGGTTTCCCCGGCCACCACCAGTGGTTTGCCGACTTCCTCCAGCACGCGCTGGGCGATCTTGATGGCCGCGCCGGGAATCGGCACGTCCTCCAGCAGGATCGCGAATTCGTCGCCGGACAGGCGGCCGACGATGTCCGGCTCGCGCACGCAGCGCTGCAGGCGCGTCGAGAATTCCTTGAGCACGGTGTCGCCGGCGAGGTGGCCGAGGCTGTCGTTGATGATCTTGAAGCGGTCCACGTCGAGGTAGAGCAGGGCACACTTGCGCGTCTTGTCGCGCTTGAAGCGGCGCAGCACGCGGCCGATGCGGTCGAGCAGGTAGCTGCGATTGGGCAGGCCGGTGAGCGCGTCGTGCATCACCTGGTGCTTGAGCTGGCCCTGCATTTTCTCGCGCTCGAGGATCTCGTTGCTCAGCTCGCGGGTGCGCTCGGCCACGCGCTGTTCGAGCTGCGCGTGCGAGGCGCGCAAGGCCTCCACCGAGCGCCGGCGTTGCAGGCTGTTGGCGACCTGCGAGGCGACGAAGGTCAGCAGCTCGTGCTCGGCCGGGCCGTAGACGATTTCCGGGTCGTAGCTTTGCACCGCGATCAGGCCGATGGTCTCGTCGCCGACCGTCAACGGCACGCCCAGCCAGCACACCGAGAGCGAGCCCACGTCCTCCAGGTCGATTTCGCCCTCGTCGGACAGGCGCAGGATGTCCTCGCGGCTCAGGGTCACCGGCCCGGTACGCAGCACGTATTCGCTCAGGCCATAGCCCATCGGCCGCGATTCGTAGCGCTCGCCGGTTTCGTCGATGGAATACACGAACTCCAGCGCTTCGCCGTCGGCGCTGACCAGGGCGATGAACAGGTTGCGCGCGTTCATCAACTCGCCGATCGTGGTGTGCGCCTGCCGGTAGAACTCGGCCTGGCTGATGTCCGCGGTGGCAAGGCCGGCGATCTGGAACAAGGCCTTCTGCAGGCGTTCGGCGTGCTGGCGTTCGGCCATGCCCAGTTGCAGGACGCGGTTGGCATGGGCCAGCTCGAAGGTGCGCGAGCGCATGCGCTGTTCCAGATCCTCCTTGCTGCGCTTGCGTTCGATCGCGGTGAGGATGTGGCTGGCGACGAACTCCAGCAGGGCGCGATCGTCGGCGGAGAAGCAGATCGACGCATCGTAGCTTTGCACCACGATCGCCCCGCAGGCCGCGCCCTCGCGCAGCATCGGCACGCCCAGCCAGTCGGCCGAATCGGTGCCGATCAGCCGCAACGGGCCGGACACCTGTGCGGCCAGCTGCGCGGTCGTGCCCATCAGCGGCTTGCCGTCGTGCAGCAGGTACCACGTCAGCGAATGCCGCACCGAATCCATCGGCACATCGCCGTAGTTGCCGGGCGGGTCGGCGTCCTGGACATCGACGAAATACAAGAAGCGCAGGGTCTGCGCCTTCGGATCGTGCCAGACGATGTAGAAGTTCTCCGCGTACATCAGCCTGCCGACGATGGCATGGATGCCGCGCAGCAGCTCGGGCATGTCGAGGTCGGCGCCGGCGCGGTCGGCGATCGCGAACAGCGCGTGCTGCAGGCGTTCGGAGTGCGCCAGGCGTTTGTGCTCGCCTTCCAGGTCGGCTGCATCGAGGGCGCGGCGCATGAACCGGCAGGCCACGCTCAGCGGGTCGGCGGCGTTGCCCATCGCCTCCTGGATGCTCCGTGCCGGCTCGGCAGGCAGCACGATGGCGGCGGCCGCATCCGGCAGGCGCAGCGCGGCGTGGATGCCGTCGGACACCAGCACGGCCTGCGGCCGCGCGATCGCCGAGCGCGCCAATTCCAGCGTCGCATCGGACAGCGCGGCGTCCGGCTCCATTTGCAGGCCGCCTTGCCCATCCAGCCCCCAGGTCACGACCGCGCCTGCGCAATCCGCGCGGGCTCGCAGCGCCTGTACGATGGCCTGCGCGACGGCGCGCGGGGTCTGCGCGTCGGCCAGCAGCAGCAGGGTGTCCAGCAAGGGGCCCTGCGCGGCCTTGCCCGATGACCGTCTCGCTGCCGTTTTGGTTGGAGCCTTCTGCATGATTGGCCATCCGTGCACGCGCATCGCCCCGTTCCGCCCGCAGCGCATGTCGCCGCCGCCCGATGCGGTCATCGTCCCCGATTCCACCGTCGGCACGTCCCGCATGCAGCCAAGCATCCCGCGCCGGGATCGCGCGCGGGCGTGCGCGACCTCACAAATCCATCACGCCGTTGCGCGATTCATGGGCGCCATCATCGCGCGCTGCGCGGTTTCTGACCAGCGGCGGCCGTGTCGAGGACATGATCGGGATGGCGCCGATCAGGGCATCTTCTTGACCGCGTCCACCACCGAGGGCTTGAGGAAGTGGATATTGGGGTCGGTGCTCTGGTCGGCGTCGATGTACAGGCTCAGCAGGAAGGACATCAGGTCGTGGCGGCGCGCCAGCCAGCGGCTGTCGTTGTACGCCAGGGCCGGGTCGCCGATGCGTTCGATCAACTTGCCGAACCACACATCCCAGTCCTTCTGCGTGTAGAAGCCGTGCTGGGCGAGGTACAGGACCGGTCGGGCGAAGTGGCCGGGCTCGCCGGCGGTGTACGCGGTGGCGGCATCGGGCACGATCTGGGTGGCCAGTGCGGCGAGCAGGCGGTCGGCTTGCGCCTTGTCGATCGCGGGGTTGAGCGCCAGTTGCAGCATCCAGTCGGCGGCATTGGCAACGCCCGCGCGCCAGCCCTCCTTGTCCACGAAGCCGCGGTAGTCGCTCACCGATTTCATGTAATCGCAGGCTTCCTGGATCATCGCCTCGCGTTCTTCGGCGGTCATCCACGGCTTGATGCGGTCGGTGCGGGCGATTTCGGCCAGCATCGCCGCGGCTCCGGGCTTGCCGAAGCCCTGCGGGTCGTCCTCCTCGAGGTGGACGTGCAGCGCCTCGCGCATCGCGCGCAGGGTGTCGGCATCGAATGCGCCGGCGCGCAGCCATGCCGTCAACGCGGGCGCGGCGATGTCTTCGCGCAGGAACGGATCGGCATCGCCGAGGCAGTCGAGCAGGCCCATCGCCAGCTTCTTCTGGTCGTTGGCATCGGAGGTGCGGAAATTCAGCGATTTGAGCTGCTTGAGCGAATCCAGCGTCTGCCCGTCGGGAGGGCAGGCGGCGTATGCCGCAGGAGTGGCGAGGGCGAGGCCAAGGGCCAACAGCCAGATGGTCGGTGAGCGCATCGGAAGTCCTCGCTGCAGGGCAGGCGCCACGGTAGCGGGCGGCGCGGCGGGAAACAACCTCGGCAGGGCCGGTGTGCGGTCTTGGTGCGGCGGGTGGAGCGGTGATGAAAGTGCGAAAAGAAGACCCCGGCGCGAGGCCGGGGTCGGGATGTCACGCCATCGATGCGAGCCGGGCGCGGTCGTGCGTCTAATCGCTGCCGTCGCCCGCAACCCGTGCCTACTTCACCGTCACCGATTGGGTCTTGCTGCCGGTGGCGCCGTTGTTGTCGGTCACCGTCTCGGTCACCGAGTAGGTGCCAGCCTTCTTGTAGGTGTGCTGCGGGCTCTTGGTGGTCGATGTCTTGCCATCGCCGAAGGTCCAGGAATACGAGACGATCGTGCCATCGGAATCGGTGGACTGGTCGGTGAAGTTCACCTTCAGTCCGCTGATCTTGTAGGTGAAATTCGCCGTCGGCGGAGTGTTGCCGCCGCCGCCACCGCCGCCACCGCCCGGCCAGTTGGCCAACGCGGCGGACAGGATCATCGAACCGCGACCGGAAGCCAGGTCATAGCCCGGGCCGGCGGAGATGCCGTTGCTGCCCGAGGTGATGTCGTGGAAGGCCGAAGCCGGCAACTTGTATATGATCGGGCCGGCGAAGCCGACGCCGGTGCCCTTGGTGGCGATCACGCGCGTCCACTCGCCGGCGAACAGCGGCGCCGACAGGCTGGTGCCGCCGATCTGCGAACTGACGCCCTTGACGATGACCTTGGCCCCGGAGTTCGGATCGCCGTCGAAGGCCACGTCGGCCACGCCGCGATAGCTGCCCGACCACAGGGTCTGCCAGCTCGGCTTGGGCTCGTACTTGGACTGCGAGCCGCCCGAATCCTTCCACACCGTCTCGCTGCTCCACGTCGCATTGGCGCCGGTCGTGGCATTCAGGGTGGTGCCGGCCACGGCGACGACATACTGGGAATTGGCCGGCCAGCTCGGGGTGGTGCCGCCGTTGCCGCACTCGTCCGCGCCGGAGTCGCCGGTGGAGATCGAGAAGGTCTGGCCCTGCGCCACGCCCTGCGCGAAGGACTGATCGGAAGCGTTCGCGGTGGCGCCCTTGGCCGAGGTCTCGCAACCGCCGATCGACACGTTGATGATCTTGGCGGCGTTGGCCGACACGATGGTGTTGAAGTTGGCGTTCATGTCCGCGTCGGACAGCGACGGGGTCTGGTACCAGATGATCTTGCCGACCTGGCCGCCGGCCATGCCGACGATGTCCTGGCTGTCCAGATCCCACTCGTC
>JAFEBW010000041.1 GCA_018242445.1 Pseudomonadota bacterium
ATGCTCGCACCCTTGCCCCGTTCGATCATGATCACCGCGCGATCTTCAACACTCAAATGCCGATACTGTTTGTCCATGGCAACACCTTAACGTCAGGGTGTTGCACTTGAAAGTTGAGTCTGCCAGGGGATTTTGATGGACTTTGCGCCACGTTCGGTGTAGCCAACTTCTTGACTAATCGTACGGACATTCGCCCAAAACTCCTTGGATTGGGCTAGAAATCGTACGTCAGCTTTCAAGATACCGCTCCACAAAGTCAGTTAACGAAACGCCCACTGCTTTGCATACGAGCTCCAACTCGATAAGGTCGAGCCTCTGCTCTCCATTTTCGTACTTGGATACATAGGACTGCGTCTGCCCGATTCTTTCGGCAATTTGCGATTGAGTTAGATTCGCATCGACGCGAACTTGTCGCAGCAGCGCAGCGAGGCTGAATTTTTTCATGCGCAGCAGTCTAAATTCGATATTGGAATATTCAAAATTAGAATGTTAGAATGGGTTCATGACTACCGAGACCGCTCCTATGCTTGACACAGCCACCCAACGGCAGCCTGAGCTGTTCGCGCTTGAGGATGCCCCCTTGCCACCTTCAGGCGGGAACAAACCTTTTCGTACGCAGCTCTTGAAGTGGGTGGGCAATAAGCAGAAACAGGCCGATGCGATCATCAGTCACTTCCCAAGGCAGTTCGGTACTTACTTCGAGCCGTTCCTTGGCAGTGGCGGTGTCTTAGGTGTCCTAGCACCAAGAAATGCAGTGGCAAGTGATACGTTTGCGCCGTTAGTTGAAATTTGGCAGACCCTGCATGACGATAAGGATAAGCTGAAACAGCAATATGCAGAACGCTACGCTCAGATTTCACCACTCGGCAAGAAGGCTGCCTATGAGCGTGTGCTGGCTAGTTACAACACGCGACCAAATGGAGCTGACCTTCTTTTTCTATGTCGAGCGTGTTACGGAGGGGTTGTCCGATTCCGTAAGAGCGATGGTTTTATGAGCACGCCTGTTGGGGCGCATGACCCAATATCACCCGAGAGCTTTGGGAAAAGAGTGGATATTTGGCATGCAAGAACACAGGGGGCGCGCTTCTTGCATCTGGACTTTGCTGCGGCAATGCAGCAAGCGAAACGGGGCGATCTAGTTTACTGTGACCCTCCTTACGCCGATAGCCAAACAATTTTATATGGTGCCCAGGCGTTCTCGCTCCATCGCCTTCTCGATTCAATCGCCGAGTGCAAGGCTCGGGGGGTTTATGTCGCATTGAGCATTGACGGCACGAAATATTCTGGGCGCAAGGTTTGCGATATTTCGATCCCGGATGGGCTGTTTGAGCGCGAAGTATTCGTTAGCGTAGGTCGCTCAATGCTAAAACGCTTTCAAATGGACGGCCTAAGCCTTGAGGATCATGAAGTGCATGATCGCCTGCTACTGACCTTCTGACGCCCAACGCTTGAGCTAAGCGGCTTGCGCGGCCGCGATGTGGGATTTCTATTCGCAGCTTGCACCGCGCAAGTCCGCTTGAGCGAATAGTTAGGTTTGAACACTGCACGGTTCCGACGAACGGAAAGAATCGACCGCTCTTGGCGAAAGCTTACCAGCAATTGCAACTGACCACTCGACACATGCGAGTAAAACAAAGCATTTGCCTTGGAACGAGCCCTGAAGCACTGACAACCGACCGCGTATGCGGCCGAAC
>JAFEBW010000042.1 GCA_018242445.1 Pseudomonadota bacterium
ACATTGCCCGCCTTCTCAATGACCGACCACGCAAAACGCTGGGTTGGAAAACACCGGCGGAAGTCATGGACGAAGAAATAGCCAAATTCACCCAACGTGTTGCACTTGATTCTTGAGACCGCCCCTTCATCCGACCACCCGCCACTGGCTTCCCATGGTCCGGAACGGTGGCTTCACATGACCGGAATATCCACCACACGTTCGACAGGTTGTGTCGTCGCGGATGGGGGATCGCGTTGAAACACTGTGCACCGGCAGCGCATTCAGACAGCGCTGATTACATTCAGGCACACTGTACGGAGATATCACGTACATAGGAGTCTCCACCATGACGGTCGCCGCCCGCCTCGACTTTCGCCTGAACCCCGCCGACAAGGCTCGCATCAGCCGCGCCGCTGACTTGCGCGGTGTGCCGTTGTCCACGTTCGTGCGCGATGCCGTGTTGCGCGAGGCCGAGAACGTGATGGCTGCCGAACTGTCCGTCACGCTGTCGGCGGAGGAGTCGCGCCGCTTTCTCGCCGCGCTGGACAAACCCTTTGCGCCCAATGCGCGGCTCAAAAAGGCGATGGAACGCGGCCTGACGCGGCGCTGAGCGGTGCTCGTCGTTCAACGGCTCGATGGCCGCATCCACGATCGCGAAGGCTTCGATTGCGGCGAACCCTCGCTCAACCGCTACCTGCATGCGCTGGCTGCCCAGCATCACCGTGCAGGCGTCGCCACCACGCATGTGCTGGTCGAGCACGAGACGCCATCGCGAATCCTCGGCTACTACACGCTCGCCGCAGCACACTTGTCCCTGAGCGAACTCGCATCGGCGGACAGACACCGCCTGCCGCGCCACCCCGTGCCGGTGGCGCGTCTGGCTCGCCTTGCGGTCGCCATGAGCGAGCAAGGGCATGGACTCGGGGAAGCGCTGTTGCAGGATGTGGTGAAACGCTGCCTGGGGCTGCGCGCGGAGCTGGGCATCCATGCCTTGCTGGTGGACGCGCTGCACGCGCGCGCCGCTGCTTTCTACTGCCGTTACGGGTTCCGCGAAACCGCAGCCAACGCGATGACTCTGTATCTGCCGCTGGGCGATGGCGCGCAGCGCGCACTCTGAACGCTATCGTGTTCGAGAAAAGTAGCCCGAACGGTTCGTCGCGGAAGCTGCCCGGCGTTATCGAACACAAGGGGTTCGATACGTTCTCGTAGCCGCCGATCTACCAACGATGCCCCGCCATCACTTGACCACGAACGGATCGGCGATCACGTCCAGCGAGTGGCACTTCGGGCAGATCAAGCCGAGCTTGACCATCAGCGAGAAGCGATGGCTGCACTTGCGGCAGAGGTAGAAGTACGGAGGGCCTGCAAAGACGTGGTTCATGGTTATCCTCCGTCGCGGTAGGGCCGATGTTGAAGGACATTGCGGACAGGTGGTGTCATCGTGGATGCCGGGAACATCCTGACTCCTGATTAGCGCCATATGTCAGCAGCCATAGACAGGCACGTCACGCAACGCCCGCTCCGGCCATGGTTTGCAGCCAGCAGCGGCAGCGAGCAGTCGCGGCACCATGGCTTCGAGATGGAATCGGCGGTTGAACCGGTACATGGCCTCGCCGAGATAACGCTCGGCGTATTTGAAGAAGTCGAAGGCATGGTAGGTGCCATCGAGGGCACGTTTGACGTTGCCCATGACGATGTTGACCCAGCGCGCGCCCTCGGCTTCCGTGGCCGCGCGGCCACCACCGGCGTCGATGACGGTGTGGGCATGCCCCTGATCCACGGCGGCGCGAAAGGCCGCCAGCCCATCGCTGTAGACCTCGGCATCGTCCTTCAGGCGACGGGCAAACCATTCACTCAAGGCGTTCTTGGTGAAGCCGCTGACGGGCTCGATCACGGCCAGTCCGGGGCGACCTTCTTCGCTGGTGGCTACGGCCACCACGAAGGGGCGCTTGTTCTCCGAACCGCGTCCAGCCTTGCCCCCGTTGCGTTCGCCACCCAGATAGGCATCGTCGATCTGCACCAGACCACCCAGTTGGCGGGACGCTTCCCGGGCACTCATGGCCTGCATCAGCTTGTGCTTGAGCCGCCAGGCCGTGCGGTAGCACACGCCCAGATGGCGGGTCACCCAAGTTCCGCATTTCGCGGCAGCATCGTGATCGCCGAGACCGTTGCAGGGTGCGGCTGAGAGCGTTTTTTCGTGACGGAGAGCGACCGCCTCTGTTGTGCCACGTTTGTTAAGATATGCGGCTTTACAAGGCTTCAGCTGCTTTGTATCGTTGTGCTATGTTCGCGCGCATCAAGCAAGCCGGCTCGCGCCGCTACCTGCAATTGGTCGAAGGGCATCGCTCGGAGTCCGGAGCGGTGCGTCAGCG
>JAFEBW010000043.1 GCA_018242445.1 Pseudomonadota bacterium
CAGTTGCCGGAGGGCGTGGAGATGGTGATGCCGGGCGACAACGTGAAGATGGTGGTGAGCCTGATCAGCCCGATCGCGATGGAAGAGGGTTTGCGATTCGCGATCCGCGAGGGCGGCCGCACGGTCGGCGCGGGCGTGGTGGCGAAGATCATCAAGTGACGCACCGGCGCTCTCGCGCGTAGCGCGGGAGCCTTTGCCGGAGCGTCATCCCCGCGAAAGCGGGGATCCAGAGCCTCAAGCTTCACGAGGCACCGGACGAAACAAAGGCTCTGGATTGACCAGCTTCGCTGTTAAAAGCGTTTCCGCCTACGCGGGATTGACGAGCCAAAGTACAACCCGGGATGGTGAGAAGCCATCCCGAAGCAGCAAACAATCGCTCTTTACATACACAAGGCAGCAGCCATGGCAGACCAGAAAATCCGTATTCGCCTGAAGGCCTACGACTATCGCCTGATCGACAAGTCGGCCAGCGAGATCGTCGAGACCGCCAAGCGCACCGGCGCCCAGGTTCGCGGCCCGATTCCGCTGCCGACCAAGATCGAGCGTTACACCGTGCTGGTGTCGCCGCACGTGGACAAGGATGCGCGCGATCAGTACGAGACCCGCACGCACAAGCGCGTGCTCGACATCGTCGATCCGAACGACAAGACCGTGGACGCGCTGATGAAGCTCGAACTGGCTGCCGGCGTCGACGTGCAGATCAAGCTGTATTAAGAGCGGGGAATCGGGAATCGGGAATCGGGAATCGCAGCAGTGCAGAACCGACGATCGACTTCCGCGACCTGATTGCCCAAACGAGAGAACCAAGACATGACAATCGGAATCGTAGGCCGCAAGTGCGGCATGAGCCGGGTCTTCACCGACGATGGTCGTTCCATCCCGGTGACCCTGATCGAAGCCAGCCCCAACCGCATCACCCAGGTGAAGACGGTGGAGTCCGACGGCTACACCGCCGTCCAGGTCACCGCCGGCGCCAAGCGCGCCGCGCTGGTCACCAAGCCGATGGCCGGCCACTACGCCAAGGCCAAGGTCGAGGCGGGCCGCGGGCTGTGGGAGTTCCGCGTGGACGCGGCGAAGATCGGCGACTACCAGGTCGGCGGCGAGATCAAGGCCGACATCTTCAGCGTCGGGCAGATCGTGGACGTGCAGGGCACGACCAAGGGCAAGGGTTTCCAGGGCACGATCAAGCGCTGGAACTTCACGATGGGCGACGCCACGCACGGCAACTCGCTCTCGCACCGCGCCCCCGGTTCGATCGGCCAGCGGCAGACGCCGGGCCGCGTGTTCCCGGGCAAGAAGATGGCCGGGCACATGGGCGCCGAAACGCAGAGCGCGATGAATCTGGAAGTGGTCAAGGTGGACCTGGAGCGCGGCCTGATCGCGATCAAGGGTTCGGTTCCCGGCGCGCCGGGCGGCAACGTCATCGTCCGCCCCGCGGCCAAGGGTTGAGGAGTCATAACATGGAACTGCCCGTCATCGGCAGCGACAAGCACAAGCACCTCGTCGTCTCCGACGAGATCTTCGGTCGCGCCTTCAGCCAGGACCTGGTGCATCAGGTCGTGGTGGCCTACCGCAATGCCGGCCGCGCCGGCACCAAGGCTCAGAAGACCCGCGCCGAAGTGCATGGCACGACCAAGAAGTCGAAGAAGCAGAAGGGCGGCGGCGCGCGCCACGGCGCGCTCACCGCGCCGATCTTCGTCGGCGGCGGCGTCACCTTCGCGGCCAAGCCGCGCAGTTTCGCGCAGAAGGTCAACCGCAAGATGTACCGCGCCGCGATGGCCGCGATCCTGTCGGAACTGCACCGTCAGGGCCGCCTGAAGGTCGTCGAGAACTTCGAGGTCGATGCGCCGAAGACGAAGGATCTGGTGGCCAGGCTGGCGCACCTGAAAGTCGAGCGTCCGCTGATCGTCACCGAGGACGGTTCCGAGGCGCTGTACCTGTCGGCCCGCAACATTCCCCACGTGGAAGTGCGCGACGTGCAGGGGATGGATCCGGCTTCGCTGGTCGGCGCGCACAGCGTCGTGATGACCTCCGAGGCCGTCAAGAAGATCGAGGAGTGGCTGGCATGAGCGACCTGAAGTACCTCTCCGTGATTCGTGCCCCGCACGTGTCCGAAAAGACCGCGCGGTTGCAGGAGACCTCGAACCAGTACGTGTTCGAGGTCGCGAAGGATGCCACCAAGGCCGACGTGAAGTCGGCGGTGGAGAAGCTGTTCAACGTGAAAGTCGAAGCGGTCAACGTCGCCAACGTCAAGGGCAAGGTCAAGTCCTTCCGTTCGCGTTCCGGCCACCGTGGCGACTGGCGCAAGGCCTACGTGAAGCTGGCCGAAGGCCAGTCGATCGACGTGACGGCCAAGGCCTGAAGGTAAGGGAATCGACCCATGGCACTGATGACATTCAAGCCCACCTCGCCAGGCCGTCGCGGCATGGTGAAGGTCGTGACGGAGGGCCTGCACAAGGGCGCTCCGCACCAGCCGCTGCTGGAAAAGCAGAACCGTACCGGTGGCCGCAACCACCACGGGCGGATCACCACGCGCCACATCGGCGGTGGGCACAAGCAGCATTACCGCATCATCGACTTCAAGCGCGACAAGGAAGGCATTCCGGCGCGCATCGAGACGATCGAATACGACCCCAACCGCACCGCGAACATCGCCTTGCTGTGCTACGTCGACGGCGAGCGCCGCTACATCATCGCGCCGCGCGGCGTGGCGGTGGGCGACCAGCTGATCGCCGGCCACGATGCGCCGATCAAGGTCGGCAACACCCTGCCGTTGCGCAACATCCCGGTCGGCTCGACGGTGCATTGCGTGGAGATGAAACCCGGCAAGGGCGCGCAGTTGGCGCGCAGCGCCGGCGCCTCGGTACAGCTGGTGGCGCGCGAGCAGGGCTACGCCACGTTGCGCCTGCGTTCGGGCGAGATGCGCCGCGTCCCCGGCGAGTGCCGCGCCACCATCGGCGAGGTCGGCAACGGCGAGCACAGCCTGACCAAGGTCGGCAAGGCCGGCGCCAAGCGCTGGATGGGCGTGCGCCCGACCGTGCGCGGCGCGGCCATGAACCCGGTCGACCATCCGCACGGCGGCGGCGAGGCGCGTGCGGGCCAGGGCAATCCGCATCCGGTGTCGCCGTGGGGCACGCCGGCCAAGGGTTACAAGACGCGCAACAACAAGCGCACCCAGAAGTTCATCGTGCGCGACAGGAGAGGCTGATCATGCCACGCAGTCTGAAAAAAGGTCCGTTCGTCGATCACCACCTGATGAAGAAGGTGGAGGCCGCCGGCGGCAGCAAGAAGCCGATCAAGACCTGGTCGCGGCGTTCGATGATCCTGCCGGAGATGGTGGGCATGACCATCGCCATCCACAACGGCAAGGCCCACATCCCGGTGCTGGTCAACGAGAACATGGTCGGGCACAAGCTCGGCGAGTTCGCGATGACCCGCCTGTTCAAGGCGCACGGCGGCGACAAGAAAGCCGCCGCCGCCACCCCGGCGAAGAAGTAAGGAGTCGGTCATGGAAGCCAAAGCAATCCTGCGCATGGCGCGCATTTCCCCGCAGAAGGCCCGCCTCGTGGCCGATCAGGTTCGCGGCATGCCGGTGGCGCGCGCGAGCAATCTGCTGCAGTTCAGCGACAAGAAGGCGGCGCACCTGATCCGCAAGGTCCTGATGTCGGCCATTTCCAACGCCGAGAACAACCAGGGCGCGGACGTGGACGAGCTGAAGGTCGCCACGATCTGCGTGGACGAAGGTCCGCTGATCAAGCGTTTCATGGCGCGCGCCAAGGGCCGCGGCAACCGCATCCTCAAGCGCACCAGCCACATCACCGTCGTCGTCGGCGGGGGGAAATAAGACCATGGGTCACAAAGTCCATCCAACCGGCATCCGCCTGGGCATTTCCAAGGACTGGAATTCCAAGTGGTTCGCCAACAAGCGCCAGTACGCCGAATACCTGACGGCGGACCTGAAAGTGCGGCAGATGCTGCGCGAGAAGCTGGCGCAGGCAGGCATCAGCAAGATCGTGATCGAGCGCCCGGCCAAGACCGCCCGCGTGACGATCCACTCCGCCCGTCCGGGCGTGGTGATCGGCAAGCGCGGCGAGGACATCGAAAAGCTGCGCGCCGACGTTTCCGCGGTGATGGGCGTCCCGGCGCACATCAACGTGGCCGAGGTGCGCAAGCCCGAGCTCGACGCGCAACTGGTGGCCGAGTCGATCGCCCAGCAGCTCGAGCGCCGCATCATGTTCCGCCGCGCGATGAAGCGCGCCGTCGGCAACGCGATGCGCCTGGGCGCGCTGGGCATCAAGGTCAACGTCGGCGGCCGCCTCAACGGCGCCGAGATCGCGCGTTCGGAGTGGTACCGCGAGGGCCGCGTGCCCCTGCATACCTTGCGCGCCGACATCGACTACGGCTTTGCCGAGGCGCGCACCACCTATGGCGTGATCGGCGTGAAGGTGTGGGTGTACCGCGGCGAGATCTTCGACTTCTCGGCCGTCGGCCAGGAGAAGGCGAGCGACGAGCCGTCTGCGCCGCGTGCGTCGCGTCGCGACGACGATCGCCCGCGTCCGCCGCGCCGCGACCGTGACGAGGCCCGTGCCCCGCGTGGCGCCGGCAAGAGGGAATAAGCCATGCTGCAACCAAAACGCACCAAATACCGCAAGATGTTCAAGGGCCGCAACGAGGGCCTGAGCTGGAACGGCGCGGCCGTGAGTTTCGGCGAGTACGGCCTGAAGGCCACCTCGCACGGCCAGCTCACCGCCCGTCAGGTCGAGGCGGCGCGCCGCAGCATCAGCCGCTACGTCAAGCGCGGCGGCAAGTTGTGGATCCGCGTGTACCCCGACAAGCCGATCACCAAGAAGCCCATCGAAGTCCGCATGGGCTCGGGCAAGGGCAACGTGGAGTACTGGGTGGCGCAGGTGCAGCCCGGTCGCGTGCTCTACGAGATGGAGGGCGTGGACGAGGCGACGGCGCGCGAAGCGTTCCGTCTGGCCGCGGCCAAGCTGTCCGTCACCACCACTTTCGTCTCCCGCACGGTGCGCTGACATGGAACTCAACGAACTGCGTCAGAAGTCCACCGCCGAACTGTCCGCGCACCTCGCCGACCTGCACAAGGAGCAGTTCGCGCTGCGCATGCAGAAGGCCGGCGGCCAACTCGCCCACACCCACCAGATCCGCCGCGTGCGTCGCGAGATCGCGCGCGTCAACACCCTGCTGGCCGGCAAGCGCTGAGCCCCGGACGACCAAGGCACGAGCCATGAACGAAGCAACCAAACAAGACAGCAAGCCGCGCACCGTGCAAGGCCGCGTGGTCAGCAACAAGATGGACAAGACGGTGACGGTGCTCGTCGAGCGTCAGGTCAAGCACGCGCTGTACGGCAAGTACATCCGCCGCTCCAGCAAGCTGCACGCGCACGACGCCGACAACGCCTGCAAGGAAGGCGACATCGTGCGGGTGGCGGAGATCGCGCCGATGTCCAAGACCAAGAACTGGCGCGTCGTCGAGATCGTCGCCCACGCGGCCGAATAAGGAGACCCAGTCATGATCCAGATGCAGTCCTACCTGCAGGCGGCCGACAACTCCGGCGCCCGCGAGCTGATGTGCATCAAGGTGCTCGGCGGTTCGCACCGCCGTTACGCCCACATCGGCGACGTGATCAAGGTGTCGATCCGCGAAGCGATCCCGCGCGGCAAGGTGAAGAAGGGCGAGGTCTACGACGCCGTGGTCGTGCGCACACGCAAGGGCGTGCGCCGTCCCGACGGCTCGCTGATCCGCTTCGACGGCAATGCCGCCGTGCTGCTCAACAACAAGCTCGAACCGATCGGAACCCGCATCTTCGGGCCGGTCACGCGCGAGCTGCGCTCCGAGAAGTTCATGAAGATCGTCTCGCTGGCGCCGGAAGTGCTGTAAGAGCCGTGAATCGTGATTCGTGATTTGTTTTTGTCGGGAGTTGGAATCGGGGTCGGGAAAACGTCAGGAGCGGTTGTTTCGACGAGTCCCAAGTCCCAAGTCCCGAGTCCCGCTATTAGAAGGTAACGCCATGAACCGTATCAAGAAGGGCGACAACGTCCTGGTCATCACCGGCAAGAACAAGGGCCAGAAGGGCGAAGTGCTGCGCGTGGCCGCCGACCGCGTGATCGTGCAGAACATCAACATCGTCAAGCGCCACACCAAGGCCAACCCGCAGGCCAACCAGCCCGGCGGCGTGGTGGAGCGCGAGGCCCCGATCCACATTTCCAACGTGATGCTGCTCAACCCGGCCACCGGCAAGGGCGAGCGCGTTGGCTTCAAGGTGCTCGGCGACGGCCGCAAGGTGCGCGTCTTCCGTTCGAGCGGAGAGGCGATCGACGCCTGATCAGGAAAGCCGGTGCAGCGCCTGGCCGGTTCCGACAAGCAGATCCAAGGACACATGACATGACCACGCGTCTCGAGAAACACTACAAAGAAACCGTCGTGCCGAAGCTGATGCAGAAGTTCGGCTACACGAACCCGATGCAGGTGCCGCGCCTGTCCAAGGTCACGCTCAACATGGGCGTGGGCGAGGCGGTGGGCAACAAGAAGATCCTCGAGAACGCGGTGGCCGATATGGTCAAGATCGGCGGGCAGAAGCCCGTCGTCACCAAGGCCCGCGTGTCGGTGGCCAGCTTCAAGATCCGCGACGGCTGGCCGATCGGCTGCAAGGTCACCCTGCGCCGCGCCCACATGTACGAGTTCGTCGATCGTCTGGTGAACGTCGCCCTGCCGCGCGTGCGCGACTTCCGCGGCGTGTCGGGCCGCGCCTTCGACGGCCGCGGCAACTACAACATGGGCGTGAAGGAACAGATCATCTTCCCGGAGATCGACTACGACCAGGTCGATGCGATCCGGGGCATGGACATTGCCGTCACCACGACCGCGAAGACCAACGAGGAAGCCAAGGCGCTCCTCGAGGCTTTCGGTTTCCCCTTCCGCAACTGAGATTCCCGATCATGGCCAAGACCAGCATGGTGAACCGCGACGCCAAGCGCGCGAAGCTCGCCAAAAAACATGCCGGCAAGCGCGCCGAGCTGAAGAAGATCATCTCCAGCACGAGCGCGTCCTACGACGAGAAGATGGACGCCGTGGTGAAGCTGCAGAAGCTTCCCCGCGACTCCAGCCCCTGCCGCGAGCGCGCCCGTTGCGCGCTTTCGGGGCGGCCGCGCGGCACCTACGCCAAGTTCGGGCTGGCCCGCACCAAGCTGCGCGAAGCCACCATGCGCGGCGACGTGCCGGGCTTGCGCAAAGCTTCGTGGTGATGCGGGCGTAGGGATGGAAAGCCTTACGGCTTACCCCAGTCCCCAGTCCCCAGTCCCCAGCCGCTAGTCCCTAGTCCCTAGTCCCCGCTTCACAGCGGATATCGATGCCAAGGAAACATTGCAATGAGCATGACTGATCCCATCGCCGACATGCTGGTGCGCATCAAGAACGCACTGGCTGTCGGCAAGCCGACGGTGTCGATGCCGTCCTCCAAGATCAAGGCCGCGCTGGCTGGCGTGCTGAAGGCCGAAGGCTACATCGCCGACTCGCGCGTGACCGAGGCCGGCAAGGGCAAGCTGAAGCTGGAAATCGTCCTCAAGTACTACGATGGCAAGCCGGTGATCGAGCGCCTCGAGCGCGTGTCCAAGTCGGGCCTGCGCCAGTACCGCGGCAAGGACGAATTGCCGAAGGTGCTCGGTGGCCTCGGCGTGTCGATCATCACGACGTCCAAGGGCATCATGACCGACGCTCAGGCCCGCGCCCAGGGCGTCGGCGGCGAAGTCATCTGCCTCGTGGCGTAAGCCGCGGCTTGATTTGCAAGTCCGGCCAAGAATGGTCGGTCGTTGACCACGGATTGTCGCAAACCTATTCAATGCTCGGCCAAGCTGGCTGAGGAAATGGTCAGGATGACCATAGGAGATTAAATGTCTCGTGTAGCCAAAAAGCCGATCGCCCTGCCCAAGGGCGTCGAATGCAACATCAGCGCCGAAAAGGTCAGCGTGAAGGGCCCGAAGGGCACGCTGCATCTGGTTCGAACGCAGGGCGTGAACGTGGCCGTCGAGAATGGCCATGTGCAGCTCACGGCTTCGATCGAGCACGATGCCATGGCCGGCACCGCGCGCGCGCTGCTCGCCAACATGGTCGCCGGCGTTTCCAAGGGATTCGAGCGCAAGCTCGAACTGGTCGGCGTGGGTTACCGCGCGGCGATGCAGGGCAAGGAGCTCAACCTGAGCCTGGGCTTCTCGCATCCGGTGTTGTTCAAGGTGCCCGAAGGCATCACCATCGCCACCCCGAGCCAGACCGAGATTCTGGTCAGCGGCGCCGACAAGCAACTGGTGGGCGAGGTGGCCGCCAAGATCCGCGCCTATCGTCCGCCGGAGCCCTACAAGGGCAAGGGCGTGAAGTATTCCGACGAGACCATCATCCGCAAGGAAGCCAAGAAGACGTAAGTTCTTGCGCGGAGCCATCCGCGCACTGCGGAACCGGCCGCCCATGGCCGATCGAACGCTTTCAACGCTGCATCGAGGAATCAGCAATGGAAAAGAAAATCGCCCGCCTGCGCCGTGCCAAGAGCACGCGCTCCCACATCCGCGTGCTGGGTGTGCCGCGCCTGTCGGTGCTGCGCACCGGCCAGCACATCTACGCGCAGTTGTTCACCGCCGATGGCTCGAAGGTGCTGGCCGCCGCCTCGACGGTGGAAGCCGGCGTCAAGGATGGCCTGAAGGGCACCAAGAACCTCGCCGCCGCCGCCAAGGTGGGTATGGCCATCGCCGAGAAGGCCAAGGCCGCCGGCGTGGAGAAGGTGGCTTTCGATCGCTCCGGCTACCGCTACCACGGCCGCATCAAGGCCTTGGCCGAGGCCGCGCGCGAGGGCGGCTTGCAGTTCTGATGTTCGACCCGCGGACAGCGATGTCCGCGCCCGCGACACCCTTTACGACACTCGGCCACGCGCCGCAAGCAAACGGGATCCACATGGCAAGTTTCGAACGCACCGAGAACAGCGACGGCTTCATCGAGAAGCTGGTCGCCGTCAATCGCGTCTCCAAGACCGTCAAGGGCGGCCGCCAGTTCACCTTCACCGCGTTGACGGTGGTGGGCGACGGCAGCGGCAAGATCGGCTTCGGCTACGGCAAGGCCCGCGAGGTGCCGGTCGCCATCCAGAAGTCGATGGAAGCCGCGCGCAAGACGATGGTCGACATCGATCTCAACAACGGCACGCTGTGGCACGCGGTCAAGGCCGGCCATGGCGCGGCGCGCGTGTTCATGCAGCCCGCGTCCGAGGGCACCGGCGTGATCGCCGGCGGCGCCATGCGCGCCGTGCTCGAAGCGGTGGGCGTGAAGAACGTGCTCGCCAAGGCGGTGGGTTCGCGCAACCCGATCAACCTGGTGCGCGCCACGGTCAAGGGCCTGAGCGCCATGCATTCGCCGGCGAAGATCGCGGCCAAGCGCGGCAAGACCGTCGAGGAGATCACCCATGTCTAAGCACGCCGAAGGCAAGACCGTCACCGTTCGCCTGGTCAAGGGCATGCGCGGCTGCCAGTCGCGGCATCGCCTGTCGGTGCGTGCGCTGGGCCTGAACAAGCTCAACGACGTGCGCACCCTGCCGGACAATCCCAGCGTGCGCGGCCTGATCAACACCGTGCACTACCTCGTGCAGGTTGAGGAGTAAGCCAAGATGAAACTCAATACACTCAAGCCCGGCAAGGGCGCCCGCAAGGAGCGCGTCCGCGTCGGTCGCGGTATCGGTTCGGGGCTCGGCAAGACGGCCGGCCGCGGCCACAAGGGTTCGTTCGCGCGCGCCGGCAAGGGCAAGATCAAGCCCGGTTTCGAGGGCGGCCAGATGCCGATGCAGCGGCGCCTGCCGAAGATCGGCTTCCGCTCCAAGCTCAAGGCCGACACAGCCGAAGTGCTGCTGTACCAGCTCGCCAAGCTGGCGGTCGAGGAAATCGACTTCGCCGCCCTGCGCGCGGCCAAGCTGGTGCCGGCCACCGCCAAGCAGGCCAAGGTCGTCAAGAAGGGCGAGATCGCGCGCAAGGTGGTGCTCAAGGGCGTGCTGGCCACCGCCGGCGCCAAGGCTGCCATCGAGGCGGCCGGCGGCAGCGTCGGCTGATCGATGTCGCGCGATCCCAAATCGCTCGCCGGGCTGGCCTCGGCAGGCAAGTTCACCGAGTTGCGGCAGCGCTTGCTGTTCGTGGTCGGAGCGATGATCGTCTATCGTCTCGGCACCTACATCCCGGTGCCGGGCGTGGATCCGCAGGCGATGCTGCGGCTGATGGAGCAGCAGAAAGGCACCATCCTGGACATGTTCAACATGTTCTCGGGCGGCGCGCTGAGCCGCATGAGCATCCTGGCGCTGAACGTCACCCCGTACATCACCGCATCGATCGTGATCCAGATGCTGGCGCAGATCCTGCCCAGCCTGCAGAGCCTGCGCAAGGAAGGCCAGAGCGGCCAGCGCAAGATCACCCAGTGGACGCGCTACGCGACCGTGGGCTTGGCGATATTCCAGTCCTTCGGCGTGGCGGTGGGGCTGGAATCGCAGCATGTGGTGTACGCGCCCGGACCGGGTTTCGTGATGACGGCGGTGGTCTCGCTGACCGCCGGTACGATGTTCCTGATGTGGCTGGGCGAGCAGATCACCGAGCGCGGCATCGGCAATGGCGTGTCGCTGGTGATTCAGGCGGGCATCGTCGCCGGTCTGCCGGCGGCGGTCATCTCCACCCTGCATCAGGTCAACAGCGGCGAAATCAGCGCGCCGGCGGTGATCGTGATCTTCGCGCTGGTGCTGCTGGTGTTGTGGTTCGTGGTGTTCATCGAATCCGGGCAGCGCCGGATCACGGTGAACTACGCCCGCCGGCAAGGCGGCCGCCAGGCGTACATGAACCAGACCTCGCACCTGCCGCTCAAGCTCAACATGTCCGGCGTGATCCCGCCGATCTTCGCTTCCAGCCTGATCGTGTTCCCGGCCACGGCGGCGTCGATGGCCGGCACCAACCCGAATTTCGCGTGGCTGCGCAAGATCAGCGATGCGCTCTCGCCGGGCGAGCCGCTGCACATGCTGCTGTACGGCGGCCTGATCATCGGCTTCGCGTTCTTCTACACCGCGCTGACCTTCAATTCGCAGGAAACCGCCGACAACCTGAAAAAGTCCGGCGCGCTGATCCCCGGCATCCGCCCGGGCAAGGCGACCGCCGACTACGTGGACTCGGTGCTGACCCGGCTGACCCTCGTCGGCGCGCTGTACCTGACCTTGGTCTGCCTGCTGCCGGAAACCTTGCAGAAGGCGTGGTCGGTGCCGTTCTATTTCGGCGGCACCTCGTTGCTGATCGTGGTGGTGGTGATCATGGATTTCACCGCGCAGATCCAGGCGCACCTGATGTCGCACCAGTACGAGAGTTTGCTGAAGAAAGCCAATCTGAAAAGCGGGGCCAAGTCCCGCTGAGTCGGAAGGGCTGAAGAGTCCTCCGGCAATGATTCACCGCCCCTCCCCGGACGGGAGGGAAACGATGGGCGATCCGTGCGGCGCTTCGCGCACGGATAGGCCGGACGCAGTGCCCGCGCATGAGGAGCGCGGGCCGATGGGGAAGGCAGGGCATCGCCCTTCCGCATCACGACCGGCCTGTCGCCGGAGCATGGGCACACTCCCCATGCCGGGTTCGAGATGCGTCATGATCTTGGGCTTCACTAATACTCGAAGCACTGCTATACTTTCCCGTTCACCGCGCCCGGCGTTTCGCCCAGGGCGCCGAAACCACAGTCGGAGATCGCCTGATGGCGCGCATTGCCGGTGTCAATCTTCCCGTCCAGAAGCATGTCTGGGTGGGTCTGCAAAGCATCTACGGAATCGGCCGCACGCGGTCGAAAAAGGTCTGCGAGGAGGCCGGCGTCAAGGCTTCCACCAGGATCCGCGACCTCGCCGAGGCCGAGGTCGAGCGCCTGCGCGCTTGCGTGGCCAAGTACACGGTCGAGGGCGATCTGCGCCGCGAAGTCGGCATGTCGATCAAGCGCCTGATGGATCTGTCCTGCTACCGCGGTCTGCGCCATCGTCGCGGCCTGCCGGTGCGCGGCCAGCGCACGCGCACCAACGCACGCACCCGCAAGGGCCCGCGCAAGGCCATCAAGAAGTAAAGCCTTCTGAAGGGGAATGCCGTGCAGCGATGCGCGGGTTCCTGCGCAGGACGCGCATCAAACAAAACGACTCCCGAGCACACATTCCATGGCCAAGCCCGCCGCAGCAGCAGCGAAGACGAAGAAGAAGATCAAGCGCGTCGTCACCGACGGCATCGCCCACGTCCAAGCTTCGTTCAACAACACCATCATCACTATCACCGACCGCCAGGGCAACGCGCTGTCGTGGGCGACTTCAGGCGGCGCGGGTTTCCGCGGTTCGCGCAAGTCCACCCCGTTCGCCGCGCAGGTGGCCGCCGAGAAGGCCGGCAAGGCCGCGATGGACTACGGCGTGAAGACCCTGGAAGTGCGCATCAAGGGCCCCGGCCCGGGCCGCGAGTCGGCCGTGCGTTCGCTCAACAACGCCGGCTACAAGGTGATGAACATCACCGACGTGACCCCGATCCCGCACAACGGCTGCCGCCCGCCCAAAAAGCGCCGGGTGTGATTTCTTGCGATCGTCCGTGATCGCCGGGTCTCCGGCCTGACGGCGAAACCGCACCACCTTCCGCCCGCAAGATCCAGAACCGGCCATCCGTGGCCGGACTTCTCAAAAGAAGAGACAACCCATGGCACGCTACATCGGACCCAGTTGCAAACTCGCCCGTCGCGAAAGCGCCGACCTCGGCTTGAAGAGCCCGGCGCGCGCGATCGATTCCAAGTGCAAGCTCGAAAACAAGCCCGGCCAGCACGGCGCCGCCGGCGTGCGCAAGGGCAAGCTCTCCGATTACGCCACCCAGTTGCGCGAGAAGCAAAAGCTCAAGCGCATCTACGGCATGCTCGAGCGCCAGTTCCGCACCTATTACCGCAAGGCGTCGCGCCGCAAGGGCAACACCGGCGAGCTGTTGCTGCAGATGCTGGAGATGCGCCTGGACAACGTCGTCTACCGCATGGGTTTCGCCGTCACCCGCCCGCAGGCGCGGCAGATGGTCAGCCACTGCAACGTGCAGGTGAACGGCAAGACGGTCAACCTGCCTTCCTACCAGGTCAAGGCCGGCGACGTGATCGTGCTGACCGAGCGCGCGCAGAAGCATCTGGCGGTGTCCGAGGCGCTGGAAGTCTCGCAGCGCATGGATCTCGTCCCGGCGTGGATGGACGTGGATGCCAAGAAGTTCAGCGGCGTGTTCAAGGCCGTGCCCGAGCGCTCCGATCTGCCGCCCGACATCAACGAGGCGCTGATCGTCGAGCTGTACTCGAAGTAATCGTTCCGCACGCGGGGCCGCCGGGCCCCGCCGCGACACCCATCATTCAGGAGAACGCGCAACCATGTCGGTTTCCGCCCATCAGGTGCTGCGTCCGCGCGGCCCGAACATCGAACGCATCACCACGCATCGCTCCAAGGTCGTGATCGAGCCGCTCGAGCGCGGCTACGGCCACACCCTCGGCAACGCGCTGCGGCGCGTGCTGTTGTCCTCGATCCCCGGTTATGCGATTACCGAGGTCGAGATCGACGGCGTGCTGCACGAGTACACCACGGTCGAGGGCCTGCAGGAGGACGTGATCGAGATCCTGCTCAACCTCAAGGACGTGGCGATCCGCATGCACAACGTCGATCACAGCATGCTCACGCTCGCCCGCCAGGGCAAGGGCGTGGTCACCGCCGGCGACATCAAGACCGACCACAACGTCGAGATCCTCAACCCCGAGCACGTGATCTGCCACCTGACCAAGGACACGGCGATCAACATGCGCCTGAAGGTCGAGCGCGGTTTCGGCTACCAGCCGGCCACCGCCCGCCGCAAACCCGACGAGGAAGCCCGCACGATCGGCCGCCTCATGCTGGACGCTTCGTTCTGCCCGGTCACCCGCGTGGCCTACGCGGTGGAAGCCGCGCGCGTGGAGCAGCGCACGGATCTGGACAAGCTCGTCATCGACATCGAGACCAACGGCACCATCGACGCCGAGGAAGCGATGCGCACCGCCGCCGACATCCTCACCGACCAGCTTTCGGTGTTCGGCGATTTCACCCGTCGCGAGACCGGCGCGCCCAAGGCCGCCACCGCGGGCGTGGACCCGGTGCTGCTGCGCCCGATCGACGACCTGGAACTGACCGTGCGTTCGGCCAATTGCCTCAAGGCCGAGAACATCTATTACATCGGCGACCTGATCCAGAAGACCGAGGTCGAGCTGCTCAAGACCCCGAACCTGGGCAAGAAGTCGCTCACCGAGATCAAGGAAGTCCTCGCCCAGCGCGGTCTTTCGCTCGGCATGAAGCTGGAGAACTGGCCGCCGGCCGGTCTGCAGCAAGGGATGATGGGCTGAACGAACGCGTTCAGCAGGCGCCCTGTCGGCGCCTGCTGCGTCCGTTCAGCGCCTGACCACGGAAGGTCAGGCCGGGTGCTCCGAAGCCCGCATTGTTGCGCCATGGATGGCACGCGAATCTTGTACAGAGTGTAGTTGCATCTGAAATCACGGCGCTCCTGAACCCTCAGCGCAGCCGCTGGCCACCAACGAAGACCGACAACGGAATCACCAAGGACCCGTGCCATGCGCCACCAGAATGCCGGACGCAAATTCAACCGCACCAGCGCCCATCGCCAGGCGATGTTCAGCAACATGGCCGCTTCGCTGATCAAGCACGAGCTGATCCGCACCACGCTGCCGAAGGCCAAGGAGCTGCGCCGCGTCGCCGAGCCGCTGATCACCCTCGGCAAGACCGATGGCGTGGCCAATCGCCGCCTCGCCTTCTCGCGCCTGCGCGACAAGCAGGCCGTGGGCAAGCTGTTCGTCGAACTCGGCCCGCGCTACAACGCCCGCCCGGGCGGCTACCTGCGCATCCTCAAGTGCGGTTTCCGCGCCGGCGACAATGCGCCGATGGCCTACGTCGAGCTGGTGGATCGCCCGGTCAAGGCCGCTGCCGCCGAGTGATCGACGCGCCATCGCGGAATACGAAGAACCCCGGCGCGTCCGGGGTTTTTCGTGGGCGACGATCAAGCCTGCGAATCGCGAGCGGCGGTGGGAGTGCGCGAGGCCATGTGCGTCACCGCGCCGCGTACACGGTGATCTCCTCGCGATCGTGATAAAGCTGGCGTGCGCGCAGTGCGAGCGTGCCGCCGGCCTGGTCGCGCAGCAGGTCGAGGCACAGTTTCGTTTCGTCCCAGCGCTTTTTCATCGGCAGCTTGAGGTTGAAGATCGCGCGCCGGCACCAGCCCTGCGCGAACCACTGCGCGATACGCGCGGCCACCTTGCGCGGCGACTCGACCATGTCGCAGACCAGCCAGTCCACGGGTTTGGGCGGCTGCCAATGGAAGCCATCAGCGCGCACATGTTCGATCAGTCCGGTGGCAAGCGCGGACGCTGCGAGTGGGCCATTGTCGATGGCGACCACGCGCACATGCTCGCGCGCCAGCACCCAGCTCCAGCCGCCGGGTGCGGCCCCGAGATCCACCGCGGTCATGCCGGGCTGCACGCAGCGCTGGCGCTCGTCGTCGGTGAGCAGTGCCAGCAGAGCTTCCTCCAGCTTGAGCGCCGAACGGCTGGGCGCATCGGCGAGCATGCGCAGGCGCGGGATGCCCAACGCCCATGGCGAGGCATCGGCAGGATCGGCGACGGCAAGCAGAGCGTGGTTTCCGGCAAGGAAGCACACGTGCAAACGCCGCAGCTTCGGCGACACCTTTTCGGTGAGCAGGCCGCGCTTGCGCAGCGCCGGCCGCAGCGCATTGGCGAAGGCGCGTGCCAGCCCGGCCAACGGTTTGCCGGTGTCCGAATCGGGGTGCTCGACCCAGACGTCGCCGTAGCGCCCGCGTCCGCCGAGCGCGTCGAAGATCGGCGCGATGCGGTCGGTCGGGTCGAGATCGCGCAGCTCGGCGAGCAGGCTCAGCTTCTGCCGCGCGAAGATGAGGTTCGACAACGGCAGCGCCGGCGACAACGCCGCGCCATCCACGCCGAGGTATTCGACGTGGCCGCTGCCGCGTTCAGCGCGCACGTAACCGCCGAACCCGGCCTGCGCGGCGCGCTCGCCCAGTTCGGCGGCGAGCTCGGGCTCGAAGCCGGCGCGGCACCAGCACAGCAGGCCGTCAGTAGGCGCGATGCTGTTCGCGGCCATAGTCTCGCAGTACTTCGCAGGCGCGCTCGCGCCCGATGTCGCGGCGCACGGCGATGCCGCGGCGGTTCAATTCGCCGATCCAGTCGGCCGGCAGCGGGCCTTCGTCGAATGCGGTCAGCGCCATCACGTCCTGCGAACGCGCGCCGATCAGCAGGGTGTCGATGCCGGCCCAGAAGGTCGCGCCGTAACACATGCAGCACGGCTGCGAGGAGCTGGCCAGCACGATGCGTGCGCCGTCCTCGTTCAAGCGCACCTTGCGCGTGCTTGCCTGCGCGGTCATGTACGCCATCATCTCGGCGTGCGCGACCGAACACGATTGCGGCAGCACGCGGTTGACGCCCACGCCGATGACACGCCCGGATGCCTCGTCGAACACCACCGCGCCGAACGGCCCGCCGGTGTCGCGGGCGATGTTGATGCGCGACAGTGCGATCGCCAGCGCGACCTTGGCCGCGTCGTCGGCATACGTCGCCTGCAGATCGACCGCCTCGTCGATCCACTCCGGCAGGCTGAGCTGGATCGGTGCGTGGAGCATCAGTGCGTGCGGGGCAATCGCGCGGTGTTCGCAACCGCACACTGCCCTTGCACGCAACTGCAACCATGGACCGCGATCACATGGCACATGCCCATGCGGTGCTCGGCTGCGCACTGCGCCTTGACGGCCTTCGGATCGACCGCCGCATCCTTGTTGACGCACATCGGGAACGCGCCGCAGCAGTTGCCGACGTTCTTCACCTGGCAATCGGAATCGGTCTTGCAACTGCGGTCGGGGTGCTCGAAATCGGTGGTTGTCGATACGTTCGATGTTGCGGTGATCGCTGGGCTGGCGGCAGATGTCGGCACTGGCATCACTTGGGCGCCGGGGGTCTGCGCGCCTGCACATGCAGCCAGTGCGAGCGATAGCAACAAGGTTGCGATAGCTCGTGCCCCTCTCCCCAACCCCTCCCCCGCGAGGGGGGAGGGGCTAATCAAGCGCATGTCAGTAAGCAATGGCTTTTCGCTGATGTCCATGGATTTCCCTTCCGCCTCAGGATCAGGTTCGGGGCAGGCCCTGCGGGCACCTCGCCTTGCGTCCCGGCCTCCGCGCCAGCGCGGAGGCATTCGATATTGCGCGAACCTGCGGTCCGCAAGCGCAATATCGCATCCCAATGGGAGAAGGGCATGCCATCACTTCCCGGCCTTCGCCCAGGTGTCGCGCAAGGTCGCCGTGCGATTGAAGACCGGATGGAAGGGCGTGTGGTCGCGGCGGTCGGCGACGAAGTAACCGATGCGCTCGAACTGGAAATGTGTCTCCGGATCGGCATTCGCGGCTGCCGGCTCCACCCAGCCTTGCACGCTGCGGCGCGAGTCCTGGTTGATGCGGTCGCGATACGTATTGCCGTCATCCTCCGCATCCGGATCGGCGACATCGAACAGGCGGTCGTACAGGCGCACTTCGGCGGCGATCGCGTGCTTGGCGCACACCCAGTGGATCGTGCCCTTCACCTTGCGATCCGCGCCGGGCATGCCGTGGCGGGTTGTCGCATCGAGCGTGCAATGCACGGCGGCAACGGAATCGCCCTCCATGACGACATCATGGCAACGCACGATGCCCACCCCGCGCAGGCGCACTTCGCCGCCGGGCACGAGGCGATGGAAACCCTTCACCGGCTCGCGCATGAAATCCTCGCGCTCGATCCACAACTCGCGCGAGAACGGCACCGTGCGGGTGCCGAAGGACTCGTCCTTGGGGTGGTTGGGGAAGGCGATGGATTCGACGTGGTCGGCATCGAGATTGTCGATGACGAGCTTGAGCGGATCGAGTGCCGCCAGCCGTCGCGGCGCATGCGCATCGAGGTCTTCGCGCACGCAGCCTTCGAGCACCGAATAGTCGATCAACGAGTTCTGCTTGCTGATGCCAACGCGCTGCGCGAACAGGCGCAGCGACGAGGGCGTGAGGCCGCGCCGGCGCAGGCCCTGCAGGGTCGGCATGCGCGGGTCGTCCCAGCCGTCCACGAGGCCTTCTTCGACCATGGCGACGAGCTTGCGCTTGCTCATCACCGTGTAATTGATGTTCAGGCGCGAGAACTCGATCTGCCGCGGCTTCGCCGGCGCCGTCGGCAGGCCGCGCGCGGGCAGGAAGTCCCACAGCTGCGGATGGTTGGGCAGATCGACCTTGTCCACGCACCAGTCGTACAGCGGGCGATGGTCCTCGAACTCCAGCGTGCACAGCGAATGCGTGATGCCCTCGATGGCGTCGCTGAGCGAATGCGCGTAGTCGTACATCGGGTAGATCGGCCAGTCGTTGCCGGTGTTCTGGTGTTCGACGTGCTTGATGCGGTACAGCGCCGGATCGCGCAGGTTGATGTTGCCGCTGGCCATGTCGATCTTCGCGCGCAGCGTGCGCGAGCCATCGGGGAACTCGCCGGCGCGCATGCGGCCGAACAGGTCGAGGTTCTCGGCGACGCCGCGGTCGCGGTACGGCGATGCGCGGCCGGGTTCGGTCAGCGTGCCGCGGAATTCGCGCACTTGTTCGGCGCTCAGGTCGCACACGTAGGCGTGGCCGTCTTCGATCAGCTTGCGCGCGCTGCGATAGAACACCTCGAAGTAGTCCGATGCATGCCGCAGTTGCGCCCACGCGAAACCCAGCCAGCGCACGTCGTCCTTGATGGCTTCGACGTATTCGGGGTCTTCCCGGGCGGGGTTGGTGTCGTCGAAGCGCAGGTTGCAGGCCCCGCCGAACTCCTGCGCGATGCCGAAGTCCAGGCAGATCGCCTTGGCGTGGCCGATGTGCAGGTAGCCGTTGGGCTCGGGCGGAAAACGGGTGCGGATCGCCGTGTGCCGGCCTGCGGCCAGATCCTCGCGGACGATGTCGCGGATGAAGTCGCGGCGGCCGGGGTCGGCGTCGGCGGCGCTGGCCTTCGCGAACGAAGATTCGATCATGTGATGCAGTCGTCGGTTTTTGCCGGTCGCCAGTGTAGCCTTTCGTGCCGTAGGGCGCGTTATGCTTGGGACACGGGTCACAGGATCGTTGCCCATGCGCGTGGTCTATCTGCCGAAAGACCTGATCGACGCCCACCTCGTCAAGGGTGTGCTGGAACAGGAAGGGTTCCCGGTGTACCTGCGCGGCGAACATCTGGCCGGCGGCATCGGCGAATTGCCGGTCATCGGGTTGTATGCGTTGTGCGTTCCGGACGTGTGCGAGGCGCAGGCGCGCGGCGTGGTCGAGGCGCTGGAACGCGAGCGCGGCGAGGTCGCGATGGATGCCGGCGCGCAGGTGGACGAGGGCGATGCGGCCGGGATGGGAGGCATGCTCCCGGCGACGTGAGCGGTGATGATGGCAGGGGTGTTCGAGGAGCCGGGTCTGATGGACGACAGGCGGACTGCGGGTGAGGGATCGCGTCGTCGGCAAGTGCCGGCGACCCGGTCGCGCGCGCGTCCCTTCTGGCTCGCCGCCTGGATGACGATGCTGGCATTGGCATTGGCCGTGCCTGCCTGGGCGCATGCGCAGGCGCGGCATGCCGGCGCGTCGCCGGCGGTCAGCCACGCGGTGGATGCAACGCAAACCGCGAGTCCGGTTGCGCTCGCGCCCGCCGCGACGGCAGGTGTGGTGTCTCGCGCCGATGCGTCGGCAACCACGACGGACGTCGCACGCGAGGATGCGGACATCCTGTCGGCCACCCTGTACACCGCGCTGGTGATGCTGCTGCTGATCGGCGGCGGCATGTATGCGGCCTTGCGCGACCGGCAATACCTGCATTACATGGGCTATGTCGCGGCGGTGCTGTTGTTCCTGTTGGGCCGCAACGACCACCTGCGCTACCTGCCGGGCCTGCAGTGGTTCGCAAGTTGGGGCGTGCTCGGTGTTTACGCCCTGGGCAGCCTGCTTGCCGCTGCCATCGTGGTGGTGGCGCGCGGGTTTGCCGACATGACGCAAGCCGCGCCGACGCTGGATCGCGCGCTCAAGTTGTTCCCGATCGGCCCCGGCCTGCTGGCCCTGGCCTGCATGCTCGATCGTCCCGGCAGCGCGGGCCTGCTGTCCGTCGCCACCGCGTTCGCATGGTTCGTCGCCGTCGGCCTGGCCATCGTCGCCACGGCCGTGGCCTGGCGGCAGCGGCAGCGCCTGGCCTTGCCGATGCTGCTGATGTGGTTGTTCGTGCTGGTGGCCGGCAGCCTGCATGTGATGGGCAATGCGGGCGTGATCGTGCAGCACGGTTGGCTGCAGGTGGCCGATCAGGTGATGTTCACCGCCAACGCCCTGGTGATGGGCATGGTGCTGACCGGGCACGTCATCGAGTTCCGCCTGCAGCGCGATCATGCCAGCCTCGCCAAGGAGCAGGCCGACGCCAGCCTCAAGCTCGAGCGCGAACGCTTGAAGTTCATCGAGGCCCTGCACACCACCCTGCGCGATGCGCCCGGCGGCGATCAGGAATGGCTGGGCTTCCGGCGTCTGCTGGAGGTGGTGCGCGAGCTGGTGCCGCAATCCAGTTCGGCGGTGGCCGTGCACGCCTTCAAGGACAACGAATTGCTGTTGTGCGAACCCAACACCACGCGCGAGGCCTACCAGCAATTGCTGACGACGCGCAGCGGCGCGTTCAAGGGCATCTCGCGCTCGCAGTTGCCGATGCAATTGCAGGTGGATGCGCCGACCCGGACGGCAGGCAACGAGAACGACCTCGTGCACGTCGCGGTGATCCCGCTGCCCCTGGCGGCCCCGGCGTGGGGCATGCTGCTGGTGGAGCGTCGCGGATGGCAGGGCTTCGCGCGCGAGGAATTGAACGTGGCCAGCGAACTGGCGCAAAAGGCCGCACGCGCGGTCGAGGACGCGGCCAACGATCGCGTGTTGCGCATCAATGCGGAGTTCGACGCGCTCACCGCGGTGTTCAACCGACGCACCATGGACAACCGGCTCGCGGCGTATTTCAAGGAATCGCAGGTGCACCGCTCGTCGCTGGCGGTGCTGTTCGCGGATGTCGATCACCTCAAGGAAACCAACGAGGTGTACGGCCATGCCGCCGGCGACCAATCGCTGCGCCTGCTGGCCGACACCCTCAAGGCCCACTGCGGCACCGCCGGCGTGGTGGGGCGGCATGCCAGCGACAAGTTCGTCATCATCCTGCCCGACTTCAACCCCGAGCAGGCGCGGCGCTGGGCGGAGGCGATGCGCGCCGAAGTGGATGGCAAGCTCATCGACGTGGGGCTTGGCAAGACCTTGCGCGTGGGCGTGAGCGTGGGCATTGCCAGCCGCCTGGCCGAAGATGCCGATGTGCTGCCGATCGTCGAGCGCGCCGAGAAGGCGCTGGCGGCATCCAAGCGCAGCGGGCGCGGGACGGTGCAGGCGCCGCCGATCCAGGGTGTCTCCAGCGTCCCGCGAACGCGATGACGCACGCTTCCGGGGCGGGTGCGATTCGTGCGATCTGAAGCTTCCCGCGCATGACCGCAGGCATCCCCCGCGGGCCCTTGCTGGCCCTGACCGCCGGCGCGGCGCTGATCAGCCTGACCGGCGTGCTGGTGAAGTACGCGCACGTGCCGCCGACCGTGTCGGGGTTCTGGCGCATGCTGTTCGGCGGGCTGATGCTGACGATCGCGCTGGCGGCGCTGCGGCAGTGGCGCGCGGTGCGCGTGCGCGACGTGCTGTGGATGGCGCCGCCGGCGCTGGCTTTCGCCACCGACCTGTACTTCTGGCATCGCAGCATCCTCGTGGTCGGGCCGGGGTTGGCGACCTTGCTCGGCAATCTGCAAGTTTTTTTGATGGCGCTGGCCGGCGTTTTCCTGCACCGCGAACGCCTGGGGCCGCGTTTTCTTGCCGGGCTGGCGATGGCCTTCGGCGGCTTGTGGCTGCTGGTCGGGCAGGAATGGCACGGCTTCACCGAGGGCTACCGCGTCGGCGTGCTGTACGGCGCTTTCACCGCGGTGTGCTACGCGGCGTACATGCTCAGCTTCCGGCATGCGCAGAGCGAGCGATCCAGCCTGCATTCCTCGCAATTGCTGGCGATCTCCTCCCTGCTCAGCGCGCTGGTGCTCGCGGCGATGGCGTTTGGAGATGGCGAGCGTTTTGCCATTCCCGACACGCAGACCTTGCTCGCGTTGCTGGCGCTCGGTCTGGTCGGGCAGTGCCTGGGCT
Source organism: Pseudomonadota bacterium (assembly GCA_018242445.1). Lineage (GTDB taxonomy): Bacteria > Pseudomonadota > Gammaproteobacteria > Xanthomonadales > Xanthomonadaceae > SZAS-103. The sequence continues at coordinate 22,300 of JAFEBW010000043.1, forward strand.
GGGTGCTGATCGCGCGCGCGATGCCGAAGTTGCCGGCCTCGCTGGTCGGCCTGCTGCTGTTGTTGCAGCCGGTGCTGGCCTTCATCATGGACGTGGTGTTGTTCCACCGCGCCACCCGGCCCATCGAATGGCTTGGATTGATCTTGTCGCTGGCGGGGATCTTCGTGGGCAGCCTGCGCGGCGCGAAACCGGGCGAGCCGGACGCAGAACGCATCGGCGAACTGGTGGAGTGATGGCTGCCGGACTCGGGAAGCGTGGAGCCGGTAGCGGGAAGCGGGAAGCCGGAAGGTAGACGGGGAAAAGGGACTCGGGAAGCAGCTTTCCCCCCTTCCCCCGCTTGCGGGGGAAGGCTGGGATGGGGGGCTTGAGTCGCTGCCTGCCCCCACCCCAACCCTCTCCCGCAGGCGGGGGAGTACCGGTGCAAGCTCTTTCATCATCTCGAAGAACACCCTTGCCAACGTTGTTTGCGTGGTGAGATTTACACGAGGAGACGACCATGAACCACGATGACTTGCTGCGTCTGCTCGGCATCGGCGCACACGGGCAGCGCATGCCGCGCGCAGACGATCTGTTGCCCGGTCGTGCCGAGCCGATGGTGGTGCTCGATCGCCACCACGTCCACGGCCACCCCATCCAGGGCCGCGTCGGCGAAGGCGCCTTCGCGAACCTGCACGAGGCGGTGTTCGGCATGGGCTGTTTCTGGGGTGCCGAGCGCTTGTTCTGGCAATTGCCGGGCGTGTTCACCACCGCCGTGGGCTATGCTGGCGGCGGCACGCCGAACCCGAATTATCGTGAAGTGTGTTCCGGCCGTACCGGTCACGCCGAGGTGGTGCGCGTGGTGTTCGATCCGTCGCGCATCGGTTACGACGAACTGTTGCGCACGTTCTGGGAACACCACGACCCCACGCAGGGCATGCGCCAGGGCAACGATGCGGGCACGCAATACCGCTCGGCGATCCATTGCCACGATGCCGACCAGCAGCGCGCCGCGATCGCCAGCCGCGATGCCTACCAATCGCGCCTGACCGCCGCCGGCATGGGCGCGATCACCACCGACATCGTGTTCCCCGCACCGGCGTTCCACTACGCCGAGGACGAGCACCAGCAATACCTGTCGAAGAACCCGCGCGGTTATTGCGGGCTGGCCGGCACCGGCGTGTCCTGCCCGATCGGCTTGGACGCGGGCGACACGGCCGCCGCCTGAGTCACCAAGAAGCCGCGGTAATGCCCGAAGGCGAGCGCTTGCGTGGCCCGCATGCCTGCGCGCGCGACTTCGCGCATGAACTTGTCGGCGGTGCGCATGTGTACCAGCCACAGCCGCTGTGGTACGTGTTGCGCCAGCGCCTGTTCCAGCGAGGCATCCACGTTCGGTGCCGAGCTGTCGCCGTAGTCCACGCGCAGCACCGGGATGTCCAGATACACGCGGATGCCGTACAGCGCGGTTTCATCGACGAACACCACCTCGCGCACCGGCGCGTGCACTTGCGTGGCGATGGCCTGCGACAGCAGATACGAATCCTTGCCGGTGAACGCGGCCGAATGGATGTGCGGCAGCGCCGCCTTCATCGCGATCAAACCGGCGAACCACACAGTCAACAACACCGTGCCGACGCGCCCGGGCACCCATACGCGCAGGCGTAGCGCCGCCCACAGCGCGAACGGCACCAGCAGCGGCAGCACGTACAGCACCAGCCGCGAGCGCGAGATGCAGAACACCGCCAGCGACACCAGCAGCCACAGCAGCAGGAAGCGTTCGGCCACGCGGTCGCGGCTTGAGTCGTCCGTCGCCGTGCCGCGCCGCCGCCACGCATCCCAGGCCACGATCAGGCTCCACGGCAACACGCCCACGAGGGCGACCGGCCCGTAGGCGACGATCCAGCCATACCACTGCGGGTGGCGGTCGGCGGCCTTGGTGAAGATGCGCCCGTAGGTCTCGTAGCCGAGGAAGTAGTGCAGGCGGTCGGGGTGGTTCCACACGATGGCGAGGAACCAGCCCAGTGCGATCGGCGCCCACACGGCCAGCGTGATCCAGGTGAACGGATGGGCGCGGAAGTCGCGGCGGTTGCGCGCCCAGAACCAGATCCCCGCGATCAGCGGTACCAGCCCCGGCGGGCCCTTGGTGAGGAAGGCCAGTCCGAAACCCAGCCCCAGCAGCCATGCGCCGCGCCGTGCGGTGCGGTCATCCTCGCCGCGCCAGGCCAGCACGAAGCCGGTCATGCCCAGGGTCTCGAACGCGCACAGCAAACCGTCGGTGCTGATGACGTTGGCGGAGATGAACAGCATCGCCGTGCCGGCCGCCACCAGCGGCGGCCACCACGGGCGCTCGGGCACGAGCCGTCGCCCCATCGAGAACACGCAGGCGATGGTCAGCGCGAAGGCCAACGCGCCCGGCAGGCGCAGCGCCCACGGGCTGCGACCGAAGGTTTTCATTGCCACCGCCAGCGACCAGTAGGTCAGCGGCGGTTTCGACAGGTGCTCGTGTTCGGGATGGCGGTGCGGCACCAGCCAGTCGCCCGAATCGAGCATCTCCACCGCCACCGCGCTGTAGCGGCCCTCGTCGGTGCCCCACAGATGGCGCGTGCCTTGAAACGGCAGCACGAAGGCCAGCGCGAGCAGGAAGACCAGCGCGAAGGTGGGTGCGATGTTGCGGAGTGTGCGCATCAGGGGCGGGGTCGTTGTGTGGTCGAGCCGGGCGCATCGGCACCGCGGGCCGTGGACGGAATCACATCACCACCAGGCTGCGCACGTACACCACTTCGCAAGCGCCATCGCCGGTGTCGTCGCGGCTCATCGAACTGCGCCAGGTGCTGCCATCCTTGCCGCGCGCCTCGATCAGCAGCCCTTCGAGGTGGACGACATCGCCCACCCGCACCTGCTTGATTTCGCCGCGCACCGTGGCATCGGCGGGGATCATGTGCATGTTGGCGCTGGTATGGATGATCTCCGGCAGCGGGATCGGCGGCTGTGGCGTGTGCCATTGGTAGTAGTACCAGCGCCCGGACTGGCTGATGTCCAGCCCGGCGAGCACCGAACTGTCGGACATGCGCCCCCAGCCGAATGCGAAGTCGGTGGGCGACAGCGCCGCGCCGCGATCCCAACTGTAATCCGCGCGCGAGAGCACGCGCGCGGTCATGCTGAAATTGGCCAGCGGCGTGATCGAGTAATCGCCATCGGGGAAGGGCGTGCCGTGGGCGATGTCGATCTGCACCGGGTCGTCGGGTGCGAGCACGCCGGGCGCATGCGTGACCTCGCCATGCCGCGAGTGGATCGCGAGCGCGGTGGCGAGCAGCAGGGCGGCGAGGGTGATCCACAACCAGCGGGGCATGGGCGCGGATTCTACGCGAAGGCCGTGAAGCAGCGCCTGCGTCAGGCGCGCGGTGGCGCGGGATCTTCAGTCGAAGTCGGCCAGCAGCGCTGCGCGCAAGGTCGGGGATGCGGTCTTGCGCAGAGGCAAGCGCGCATCGTCCACGCCGAAGTGCAGGACTGCTCCGGTGCGCAGGGCAGCGATGTCGGCGGGAGCGAACTGGAAGCGCAGGAAGTGCACGGCCGAGGTCTTGGATTCGTCGCTGCGATCCAGATCCTCGTCGGCATGCGCGATGCGGGGTGCGCAGCCATCGACCTGCGCGTACAGCCTGCGCTCGATGCCATGCAGGCGCGTGAGTTCGGTTGCCCGCACCGACGCATCCGGGTATTCGATCAGCAAGGTCGCCTTGAGGTTGTCGCCGTCGGGGATCAGCGGGTTGTAAGCGTCCAGTTCGTCCTGGATGCCTGCCGGCTCGAAGATGCGTTCGATGCGCAGCATCTCCTGCACCTGCGCCTGCACGGTGATGCGATCTTCGAACAGCAAGGTGAAGTGGTCGCCCAGATGCAGGGTGCGCGTGCGCTTGTGCGCATAGGCCGATGCGCGCAATTGCGCACGCTGGGCGGCGTAGGTTTCCAGCGACAACAGGTCGGAGCGTTCGAGTTTGCGCAAGGTGGCAAGTCCGATCGATTGGGTGGGGTTCAGATGCCGTAAGCCCGGCGCAGCAGGCTCACCGGATGTTCGGCTTGCGTACCATCGTTCAGCCCGTGGGCGATGTGCGCGCCAGCCATCACGCAATCGCTGGTGAAGTGTTGCGGCGCGGCTTGCTTGACGCGGGTTTCCACCGGCTTGGCGAGCTTGCGCGAGATCGGGTAGGTGTCCTTCTTCACGCCGTAGGTGCCATCGTGCCCCGAGCAGCGCTCGATCGTCACCACCTCGGTGCCGGGCACCAGCAGCAGCGCCTCGCGGGTCTTCGGGCCGATGTTCTGCACGCGCTGGTGGCAGGCGGCCTGCCAGGCGATCTTGCCGAGTTGATTCTTGAAGTCCGTGCGCAGCAAGCCGGCGGCGTGGCGGTGCATCAGGTATTCGAAGGGATCGAAGAAGGCGCGCTTGACGCGCCCTATGTCGGCATCGCCGGGGAACAGCAGCGGCAGCTCCTGCTTGAACATCAGCACGCAGGAGGGGATCGGCGCGATCAAGTCGTAACCTTCGTCGATGGCCTGCGCGAGCACGGGCAGGTTGGCGTTCTTGTACTTCTCGATGGCTTGCAGATCGCCCAGTTCCAGCTTGGGCATGCCGCAACAGCGCTCGCGCTGCAGCAGTTTGACCGGGATGCCGTTGTGCGCGAGCACCACCGCCAGATCTTCCACCATCTGCGGCTGGTTGTGGTCGCCATAGCAGCTGACGAACAGCGCCACCTTGCCGGTGGTCGGGCCGGCCGCTTTGGCTTCGCCCTCGCCGCGATATTTGCGCTTCAGCCGACCGCGCGCGCTGCGCCGCGCATACGCCGGCACCTGCGCATCGCGGTGCACGCCCAGGGTTTTTTCCAGCACCCCACGCAGTGCCGGCTGGCGATTGCCCCAGTTCACCGCTTCCACCACCACCGGGATCGAGGCGATGCGGCCGACGAGGCGGGTGTTCGACAGCAGTTTCGCCGACGCCTTGGCGCCGTGCTTGCGATGCGCCACCGCCTTGGCGCGCAGCATCACGTGCGGGAAGTCCACGTTCCACGGATGCGGCGGCACATAAGGGCACTTGGTCTGGTAGCACAGGTCGCACAGGTAGCAGTGCTCGACCACCCGGGCGTAGTCGGACTTGGCCACGCCATCGACTTCCATCGTGGCCGAGTTGTCCACGAGGTCGAACAGGGTGGGGAAGGCGTGGCACAGACTCACGCAACGGCGGCAGCCGTGGCAGATGTCGAACACGCGCTGCATCTCGGATTCGAGCGCGGCCTCGTCCCAGAACGCGGGCGACTTCCATTCCAGCGGATGCCGGGTCGGCGCATCCAGACTGCCTTCGCGGGGCGGATTGCGGTCATCGGCCATGCTTGAATCCTCCCGGTAGCCGCGTTTTCCTCAATGCCGCCCAGACTCAAAACAGGCTCCTTCCCCCGCTTGCGGGGGAAGGTTGGGATGGGGGCTCTGGGTCGATCGCTCGATCCTCAGCCCAGATCGCCCAATGCCCGGGTGAAGCGGTTGGCGTGCGAGCGCTCGGCTTTCGCCAGCGTCTCGAACCAGTCGGCGATCTCGTCGAAGCCTTCCTCGCGTGCGGTCTTGGCCATGCCCGGGTACATGTCGGTGTACTCGTGGGTCTCGCCGTGTATGGCCGAGCGCAGGTTGTCGGCGGTGCCGCCGATCGGCAGGCCGGTGGCCGGGTCGCCGGAGGCTTCCAGATATTCCAGATGCCCGTGCGCGTGTCCGGTCTCGCCCTCGGCGGTGGAGCGGAACACCGCGGCGACATCGTTGTAGCCCTCCACGTCGGCCTTCTGCGCGAAGTACAGATAACGGCGATTGGCCTGCGATTCGCCGGCGAATGCGGCCTTCAGGTTGTCTTCGGTCTTGCTGCCTTTCAGACTCATGATGCACCTCGCGATGGTTGGGTGACCGGACGATGGCGCCGCGCGCCACCTGCACGCGAGCGTAGCGCGCACGAGTGCCCGCGTAAAATCGACGGCGACGATGGCGGCGATAGATGGCGCCAATCGCGCGTGATGCCGGTTATCCGTTGCCGGCAGTCATTTCGTGGATGCCGCCCGCGATCGCCGCTGGGGTGTCGGCGTGCGGGCGGTGCCGACATCGGGCTCCAACAGTTCCTGCGGCAGTCCGCGCAGTTCCTGCGCCAGCTTGCGCAGGAAGCCGCCCATCGCCGAGCTCTTGCGCCAGGCCATGCCGATGCGCCGGCTCGGCGGCGGATTCGCGAAGCGCATCAACGCGATGTCGGCCGATTCGGCCACCGGCGGCTTGACGGCCAGCGTCGGCAGCAAGGTGATGCCGACGTTCGCCGCGACCATCTGCCGCAGGGTTTCCAGGCTGGTGGCGCGAAATCCGTCGTGCTCGCCGGCGCCGGCGCGCGCGCACACGTCCAGCGCCTGATCGCGCAGGCAGTGGCCGTCTTCCAGCAGCAGCAAACGCTCGTGGGCGAGGTCGCGCAGGCGCAGGTTCGCATGCCGTGTCAGCGGATGATCCCTGGGCGTGGCCAGCACGAAAGGCTCGGCGAACAGGAACTCCACATGCAGCGAATCCTCGTGGATCGGCAGCGCCAGCACGCCCGCATCCAGCCGCCCCTCGCGCAGCAGGCGCAGCACGGCGTCGGTCTTTTCCTCCACCAGCAGCAATTCCAGATGCGGGAAGCGCTCGCGCACGCGCGGCACGACGTGCGGCAACAGGTAGGGCGCCAGCGTGGGGAAGATGCCCAGGCGCACGCTGCCGGCTTCCGGGTCGGTGCTGCGGCGCGCGGATTCCTTGATCTGCTCGATCTCCGCCAGCACGCGGCGCGCGCGTTCGGCGATGTCGCGGCCGACCGGGGTGAGCATCACCTTGCGCGGCGCGCGCTCGATCAGGGTGGCGCCCAGCTCGTCCTCCAGCTTGCGGATCTGGGTGGACAGGGTCGGCTGGCTGACGAAGCTCGCCGCGGCCGCGCGGCCGAAGTGGCGATGGTCGGCCAGGGCGACGAGGTAGTGCAGGTCGCGCAGGTTCATGCCTCGACTCCGGGAAGATTGATCATCGAATGCATCTATCGAAATGATACGAACAATTCATTGGAATTATCCATGCTGCATCCGCACAATACGCCCATGGATCGGGACGGGCAGGGCATCGCGACCGATCCGGACGCGGCGGCACGAGCCTCCGCACCCTTCCGGCATCGCCGGTTCTTCGAACGCCGCGCGCCATCGACGCACGCGGCATCACAGGAGCGACAACCATGTTGACCGTTGGCGACAAACTCCCGCAGTTCCGTCTCAAGGCCACCGTCTCCACCGAGCTGGACAAGGCCTTCACCGAGATCGACAACCACACCTACGCGGGCAAGTGGCTGGTGCTGTTCTTCTACCCGAAGGATTTCACCTTCGTGTGCCCGACCGAGATCGCCGGCTTTGCCGCGAAGAACCAGGCGTTCGTGGATCGTGACGCGCAACTGCTTACCGGCAGCACCGACAGCGAGTTCGTGCATCACGCCTGGCGCACCCACCACAAGGATCTGCACAAGCTGCCGTTCCCGATGCTGGCCGACATCAAGCGCGAGTTCACCGCAGCACTGGGCATCCTCGACAAGAACGAGGGCGTGGCGCAGCGCGCGACCTTCATCGTCGATCCGGATGGCGTCATCCGCTTCGTGTACGTGACCGACCTGTCGGTCGGCCGCAGCCCGGATGAGGTGCTGCGCGTGCTCGACGCCCTGCAGACCGACGAGCTGTGCCCGTGCAACTGGAAGGCCGGCGAGGAAACCCTCAAGGCGGCGTGAGTTGCGCCGGTGCTGTACTCCCTCCCCCTCGATGGGGGAGGGTTGGGGAGAGGCTGAAAAAACCGGACTGCGCAGAAATCACCCCTCTCCCGGCGCTGCGCGCCACCCTCTCCCGCAAGGGGAGAGGGTTGGTATCAGGCTTGCTGCGCATGATTTTGTTCTGACTGCTTCGATTATTGCGGCGTGCTCCAGAGATTCGTGCTTTCCGCTTCCCCGTCCCCCGTCCCCCGTCCCCAGTCCCCAGTCCCCAGTCCCCGACCCCCGCCATGACCCTCGACGACCTCAAGAACGCACTCCCCGACTACGCCAAGGACCTGCGCCTGAACCTGGATTCGGTACTGTCCGAAGGCGGTGCGCCGGGTCTGGATGCACGCCAGATCCGCGCCGTGGCGTTGGCATCGGCGATTGCAGCCCGGCATACGCCGCTCTCCCACGCCATCGACGCCTTCGCTTCGGATCGGCTCGATCCGCTCGAACGCGATGGCGTGCGCTCGGCCGCGGCGATGATGGCGATGACCAACCTGTACTACCGTTTCACCCATCTGGTCGACAACGCCGAATATCAGACCCTGCGCACCAGCCTGCGGATGAACGTGATGGCCCGCCCGGGCATCGACAAGGCCGCCTTCGAGGCCGCCTCGCTGGCGGTATCGGTGGTCAATGGCTGCGGCGCGTGCATGGCCTCGCACGAGAAGGCGCTGCGCCAGCACGGGATCGACGCGCAGGGCGTGCAGTCCATCGCCCGCATCGCCGCGGTGGTGCATGCGGTGGCGGTGACTCTGGAGCAGGCCGCGCCGGCAGCCTGAGCATGCGGGCCGGCCGGTTGGGTCGGCCGGTCGCGGGCTTCCCCTGAACCCCTCCGGATGCGCTAAGGTGGCGGCCGCGCAGGGGGAACGATGAGCCAGCCAGACATTCAACCCGACGGGCCGCATCCCGGCGACGAGGCCCACGACTCGCCGCTGCGGTTCACCCCGCACGACACCCCCGAATTGCGCGAGCTGTTCGCGGCGGTGCCCGAGCGCAATTCCGCCGACCAGATCCTGCGCACCACGCAGCAGCACCACGTCTCGCTGTCGGTGATGGCCGACACCAAGGCCAGCATCATCATCACCGTGTCCTCGATCGTGCTGACCATCGCGCTGGGGCGGATCAACGACCACAGCCTGCGTTTGTCGATGCTGATCCTCACCGGCTTCACGCTGGCCGCGCTGCTGCTGGCGATCCTCGCGGTGCTGCCCAAGTACCGTCCGCTGCGCTTGAAGGCCAACGAGCCGCTGCCGCCGCAATTCAACCTGCTGTTCTTCGGCCACTTCGCCGAGCTCGACCAGCAGCGCTACCTGCGCGAGTTGTCGGCGCGCATGCAGCCGGACGGTTCGCTGTACCGCTCGATGGCCAGCGACATCTATTCGCTCGGCAGCTATCTGTCGCACCACAAGTACCGTTACCTGCGGCTGGCCTACATCTGCTTCCTGTTGGGCTTTGTTTCTGCGGTGGTCGTGCAGGCGGTGCAGTTGTTGCGTTGAGGGGGCTCCCTCAATACACCCGACATGAACTGATCCGCTTGCTTTCCCTTCTCCCTCCGGGATGAGATGTTGCGCTTGCGAACCACTGGTTCGCGCAACATCGAATGCCTCCGCGTCAGCGCGGAGGCCGGGGCGCGGAGCGAGGTGCCCGAAGCGCCGGATGAGGGCAAGTCGTTGCAAGCTGCGATATTTTCTTCCCTCACCCGCCTTCGGCACCCTCTCCCACAGGGAGAGGGTTGAATCGAGTTGCCCAGTGCCAGCATGCCACCCTCCGATTACACCATCACCACGTTGCTCGCACATGCTGCCGTGCGGCTGGATGCGGATGGTCGCGTGGAAGCCGAGCTGCTGCTTGCGCACGCAATGGATCGCCCGCGCGCATGGATGTTCGCGCACGCCGACGATCCGGTCGAAAGCCGTGATGCCGATACGTTCGAGCACCTCGTCCAACGCCGCCAGCAGGGCGAACCCATTGCCCAGATCCTCGGCCACAGAGGCTTCTGGTCGCTGGATCTGCGCATCACTCCCGATGTGCTGATCCCGCGCCCGGAAACCGAACTGCTGGTCGAGCGCGCGCTGGCGCTGTTGCCTTCCGACCGCGCGCTGCGCGTGGCCGACCTGGGCACCGGCAGCGGCGCGATCGCGCTGGCGATCGCCAGCGAACGGCCGCTGGCGCAGGTCGTCGCGGTCGATGCCAGCGCCGCCGCGCTCGCCGTCGCGCAAGCCAACGCGCAGGCGCTGAACCTGTCCGCGCGCGTGCGCTGCGTGCAGGGCGACTGGTTCGCACCGCTGGCCGGCGAGCGCTTCGACGCGATCGTCAGCAACCCGCCCTACATCGCGCAGGGCGACCCGCACCTGCGCGAAGGCGACCTGCGTTTCGAACCGATGCTGGCGCTGGCTTCCGGTGCCGACGGGCTCGACGCCATCCGCACCATCGTGCGCGATGCACGCGTGCACCTGCACGCAGACGGCTGGCTGCTGCTGGAGCACGGTTGGGAGCAAGGCGCGGCGGTGCGTGGGTTGCTCGCCGATGCCGGATTCACCACCGTCGCTACCGAGCGCGACCTCGAGGATCGCGAACGCGTCACCCTGGGTTGTTGGAACGGCTGACCACGATCGTTCGCCGGTCGATTGCCGCATGTCGCCGACACCATCGACCTACAACACCTCCGACGCGAAATCCGCCAGCCGCGAGCGCTCGCCGCGGCGCAGGGTGATGTGCGCGCTGTGCGCCCAGTTCTTGAAGCGATCCACCGCGTAGGTCAGGCCCGAAGTCGTCTCGGTCAGATACGGCGTGTCGATCTGCTCGACGTTGCCGAGGCAGACGATCTTGGTGCCCGGGCCGGCGCGGGTGATCAGGGTCTTCATCTGCTTGGGCGTGAGGTTCTGCGCCTCGTCGAGGATCAGCCAGCGGCTGAGGAAGGTGCGCCCGCGCATGAAGTTCAGCGAACGGATCTTGATCCGCGAGGCGAGCAGATCGTTGGTCGCCGCGCGGCCCCAGGCGCCGTTCTCGGCCGGCGTGCGGGTGAGCACTTCGAGGTTGTCGGTGAGCGCGCCCATCCACGGCGTCATCTTCTCCTCCTCGGTGCCGGGCAGGAAGCCGATGTCCTCGCCGACGCTGACGGTGGCGCGGGTCATGATGATCTCGCGATAACGCTGCTGGTCCATCGTCTGCGCCAGCCCGGCGGCGAGCGCCAGCAGGGTCTTGCCGGTGCCGGCGGTGCCCAGCAGGGTGACGAAGTCGATCTCCGGATCCATCAGCGCGTTGAGCGCGAAGTTCTGCTCGCGGTTGCGCGCGGTGATGCCCCACACCGAGCGTTGCGCGTGGCGGAAATCATCGACGATGCGCAAGGTGGCCTTGTCGCCTTCCACCTTCGACACGCACAGCTCGACCTCCTCCTCGCCCGGCAGGTACAGGTACTGGTTGGGGTGCCAGTCCTCGTCGTCGCGGCGTTTCACCTCGTACCAGGTGCGGCCCTTCTCCGGCCAACTTCGCAGGTCCTTGCCGTGGCGCTCCCAGAAGTCGGCCGGCAGTTCGGCGGCGCCGGTGAACAGCAGGTTGAAATCGTCCAGCGCGCGGTCGTTCTCGTAATCCTCGGCGGTGATCCCGGCGATCGTGGCCTTGATGCGCATGTTGATGTCTTTGGACACCAGCACCACCGGCACGCCGGGATGGGACTCGCGCAATTCGAGCACCGCGGCGATGATCTGGTTGTCGGCCAGATGCGTCTTGGCGGCGCCGGGCGCGGCGGCGGCGGCCGCTTTCTTCTTCGCCTCGCCGCCATTCACCTGGAAGCGCAGGCGGCCGACGTCGTTGCTGATCTTCAGTTGCAGGGCTTTCGGATGGGTCAGCGGCAGCCCGCCGGCGATCCCCTCGCCTTGATGGTTTTCGATCAGCTCGTTGATGAAGCGGCTGACCTGGCGCGCGTTGCGGCTGACTTCCGAATTGCCTTTCTTGGCCGCGTCGAGTTCCTCGATCACCATCATCGGCAGGAACACGTCGTGCTCCTCGAACTTGAACAACGCGGTCGGGTCGTGCATCAGCACGTTGGTGTCGAGGACGAAGATGCGCTTGTCGTGGGTCACGGAGTGGGCCTTGGGGCTGGTGTGGTTGCCGGGTCTGCATGCGATCAGCGCATGCAGGGCTTGTCTCTCCCCTGTGAGCAGGGGGTGATGCAGCGCGCTTGCGAACTGCCGGTGGCAGTTCGCGCGCCGAAGAACACCCGGCAGGGTCGGAGGGTTGGAGTGGGGTTGCGTATCAATTGACTGATCGTGAACCCCCTCCCAGCCTCCCCCTGCAAGCAGGGGGAGGTGGAAAAGCGGCGCATCGAATGCGTGTCGCTATGGGACGTTCGCTGGAGGCGGAACACCTAGGGCTTCGCCTTGCGCAGTTGCTGCAACGACGCGAGCACGGCGTCGGCGTGGCCGGGCACTTTCACCGGCCGCCAGAGGTCGCGGATCGTGCCTTCCGGGTCGATCAGGAAGGTGCTGCGCACGATGCCGAGCACCTTCCTGCCGTACATGTTCTTCTCGTGGATCACATCGAAGGCCTTGCACAGGGCTTCGTCGCCGTCGCTGATGAGGTCGAACCGGAAACCCTGTTTCGCGCAGAAGTTCTGGTGCGACTTCACCGAGTCGCGCGACACCCCGAGCACGGCCGCGCCGGCGCGCTTGAACTTCGGCAGCAGGGCGTTGAAATCCTGGCCTTCCAGCGTGCAGCCTGGGGTGCTGTCCTTCGGATAGAAATACAACGCCAGCCAGCGGCCGGCGTAATCGGCAAAGCGGGCGGCGGCGCCCGTGGAGAGGGTGAATGCGAGGTCGGGAATGCGGTCGCCGATGTCGGGCATCGAAAGTCTCGCGGGAAGCGTCAGAACTTCATCGGATCCATGATCGCGTCGAGGTTCAGGTGATCGCAGAACTCGAGGAAATCGTCGCGCAGCCCGGCGATGTGCATGTTGCTCGGTATCCCGATCGTCACCTGCGCGGTGAACATGTCCGCGCCGGTCTGCATCGCCTTGTAGCGCGAGCAGTTCAGGGCTTCGATGGAGATGCCGAGGCGGTCGAAGAAATCGGCGAGCTGGAACAGGATGCCCGGTTTGTCGGCCGCCACCACCTCGACGATGTAGGGCAGCAGATTGGTCTGCAGCGGCTTGGGCGAGGTGCGGTTCCACATCAGTTTGAGGTTTTTCTCCTCGCGCTCCAGCCGCGTCAGCATCGCTTCCAGCTTGGCCACCGCGTCCCACGAGCCGACCGCCAGCGCGGTCACCGACACGTCGTGGCCGACCGTTGACAGGCGCGCGTCGGCGAGGTTGCAACCGCTCTCGGCGATCCGCCGGCTCAGCGCGAGCAGGGGCGAATCCGGGTGCGCGGCGCTGGCGTTGATCAGCAGGTGGTTCTCGTTCGCGGCCGGACGGTTGGGCGGTTCGCTGGTCAAGGCAGGTCCGGTGCGGCGGGTTGTAGGCATGGCGGTGGCGGCAAGAGGTCGCTGGCAGAAGGCTGGCCGTTTCCCCCGACCGTGCGCCGCCAGCATACGGCGCACAGCGCGGGCGTCGCAAGTCGGATGGGTGGGCGATAGGCGGGGTATGCCGGTCGGGCAGGGTGCCACGGCAGCCACCCCATCGCGCGGCATCGATGCCATACAAAACCGTCACTCAACAGGTCTACTCAAACCGCCGCGTTGGGTGTATATCTTGAAACCCGTATGGAGTCCGATCCGGCACATAACCGTGATGCCCGCGATCTCGCCGCCTCTGGTGAGGTCGATGCTGCTACCGGCGGCGTTTTCGTACTCCCCGGACTGGATGCGCGCATCGTCCGTGCGCATGCCGTCGGCGATGACCGGCGGGCTGGCGAGTCCCTGCGCCCACGGGTGCTGTCGCTGGACGCCCACGGCAGGATCCTCGACTGGATCGGCTGGCAGGATGCCGCCTGCCTGTATGCACGCGACGCGGTGGCGTGGACGCTCGGCGCGCCCTGCATGGTGCTGCACGGCGGCCACAACCGCCTGCTCGGCGCGCAGAGCCGGCTGGAACTGCACCCCATCGTCGCCGCGCGTGGGCATGCCCGCGGCAGCGCGCCGGCACCGTCGCCAGCGCTGACCAACACGGCCCTGTTCGCGCGCGACGCCCACCTGTGTCTGTATTGCGGCCGCGAGTTCGGCCGCCACCATCTGACTCGCGACCACGTGCATCCGCTGTCACGCGGTGGCCGCGACATCTGGGAGAATGTCGTCAGCGCCTGCATCGCCTGCAATTCGCACAAGGGCGGGCGCACCCCGCAGCAGGCTGGCATGCCCCTGCTGGCCGTGCCTTACCGGCCGAGCTGGGTGGAGCACCTGATCCTTTCCAACCGCCACATCCTCGCCGACCAGATGGCCTTCCTGAAGAGCCAGATGCCCAGGCGCGGCCCGCGCGGGAATCGGATTCAGTAGCCGCTGTCGTCGATCCATCCGCGATGCGAGTGGCGTCCGCCAGCTCCTCTCGCGTTGGCGTCGGCGGTTTGAACGTCTCTGCCTGCCAGCACCGCCCCGACTTGCCAAAGCCCTTGTCGTGCAGGCTTCCCGCGCGCTAGAATGAGCGGCTTTCGGAATCGCGCCGCGTGCGTTTGCAGCGCCGTTCCTGCGGCATCCAACGGCGTTCCATCCCGGGGCTGCTTGCCCCGCTCACGGCGGATCGCGCGGTGTGCCATCCGGCATTCCTGCGGGTTTCGCATCACTCAAAGGCACCACGATGTCCATCGACACCGGCAAGATCGTTTCCGAATACCAGCGCGCGCCCGGCGACACCGGCTCGCCCGAAGTGCAGGTGGCCCTGCTCAGCGCCCGCATCGAGCTGCTCACCGGCCACTTCAAGGAACACAAGAACGACCATCACTCCCGCCGCGGCCTGCTGATGATGGTCAACCAGCGCCGCGGGCTGCTCGACTACCTGCGCCGCAAGGACGCCGAGCGCTACAAGACCCTGATCGGTCGCCTCGGCATCCGCAAGTAAGCACAGCACACGAACGCCTCCTTCGCGGAGGCGTTTTCGTTTGTTTGCAGACGGTGGCGCGGATTGGCGGGGTGCGTCCGCCGCACGCGACGCCGGCCCACCGGCATGGAATTCCCCCGGCAGGCAGCGATCCGAATCGACGCCGCCTGCGCTGCGCATCCATCGATTCGAAACCAAGCAGGCGTGGCCAATGGTGGCCGCGCATCCAGACACGACAGGACACACTACCGTGGCAAAAGTGACCAAGACATTCCAGTTCGGCCGGCACCAGTTCACCCTCGAGACCGGCGAAATCGCCCGCCAGGCAGGCGGTGCGGTGATGGTG
Source organism: Pseudomonadota bacterium (assembly GCA_018242445.1). Taxonomy (GTDB): domain Bacteria; phylum Pseudomonadota; class Gammaproteobacteria; order Xanthomonadales; family Xanthomonadaceae; genus SZAS-103. The sequence goes on from JAFEBW010000043.1 coordinate 37,405, forward strand.
AAGGTGGACGGCACCGTGGTGCTGGTGTCCGCCGTCGCCGCCAAGAGCGCGCGCGAAGGCCAGGACTTCTTCCCGCTCACCGTGGACTATCAGGAGAAGTTCTACGCCGGCGGCCGCATCCCCGGCGGCTTCTTCAAGCGTGAAGGCCGCCCGACCGAGAAGGAAACCCTGATCTCGCGCCTGATCGATCGCCCGATCCGCCCGCTGTTCCCCGAGGACTACAAGAACGAAGTGCAGATCATCGCCACCGTTCTGTCGCTCAACCCCGAGGTCGATGGCGACATCCCGGCGCTGATCGGCGCTTCGGCAGCGCTGTCGCTGTGCGGCATCCCGTTCGCCGGCCCGATCGCGGCTGCGAAGGTCGGCTACAAGGATGGCCAGTACATCCTCAACCCGACCGCCAGCGAGTTGAAGGACTCCAAGCTCGAACTCGTCGTCGCCGGTACCGCGGGTGCCGTGCTGATGGTCGAGTCGGAGGCGAAGGAACTCTCCGAGGACGTGATGCTCGGCGCGGTGATGTTCGGCCATCGCGAGTTGCAGGCCGCGATCCGCGCGATCAACGAACTGACCGTCGCCGCCAACACTCCGGCATCCACGTGGGTCGCTCCGGCGAAGAACGAGGCGATGATCGGCGCGCTCAAGGGCGCGCTCGGCGGCAAGCTCGCGCAGGCCTTCCAGATCCGCGACAAGCTGCAGCGCCGCGACGCCATCGCCGCGCTGAAGAAGGAGACGCTGGAAGCGCTCAAGGGTCAGGCTGAAGCTTCTGGTTGGGCTGCCGGCGAGATGGCCAAGGAGTTCGGCGATCTGGAATACCGCACCCTGCGCGATGCCGTGCTCGAGACCAAGGTGCGCATCGACGGCCGCGCGCTCGACACCATCCGCCCGATCAGCGTGCAGGTCGGCGTGTTGCCGCGCACCCACGGCTCGGCCCTGTTCACCCGCGGCGAGACGCAGGCGCTGGTGGTCACCACGCTGGGCACCGCACGCGACGGCCAGATCATCGACGCCGTCTCGGGCGAGTACAAGGATCACTTCCTGTTCCACTACAACTTCCCGCCGTACTCGGTGGGCGAGTGCGGCCGCTTCGGCGCGCCCAAGCGCCGCGAGATCGGGCATGGCCGCCTGGCCAAGCGCGGCGTGCAGGCCGTCATGCCGACGATGGAAGCCTTCCCGTACACCATCCGCACGGTTTCGGAGATCACCGAATCGAATGGTTCGTCGTCGATGGCCTCGGTCTGCGGTTCCTCGCTGGCGATGATGGACGCGGGCATCCCGCTGAAGTCGCCGGTCGCGGGCATCGCGATGGGCCTGGTGAAGGAAGGCGAGCGCTTCGTGGTGCTCTCCGACATCCTCGGCGACGAGGATCATCTGGGCGACATGGACTTCAAGGTCGCCGGCACCGCGGGCGGCATCAGCGCCTTGCAGATGGACATCAAGATCGATGGCATCACCGAGGAGATCATGAAGGTGGCGCTCGCGCAGGCCAAGGCCGGCCGCATCCACATCCTCGGCGAGATGGCCAAGGGCCTGTCCGCGCCGCGCCCGGAGATGAGCGAGTTCGCGCCGCGCCTGATCACCATGAAGATCCACCCGGACAAGATCCGCGAAGTGATCGGCAAGGGCGGCTCGGTGATCCAGGCGATCACCAAGGAAACCGGCACCCAGATCGACATCCAGGACGACGGCACCATCGTCATCGCCTCGGTCAACGCCAGCGCCGGGCAAGCCGCGAAGGCGCGCATCGAGCAGATCACCTCCGACGTCGAGCCGGGCCGCGTCTATGAAGGCAAGGTCGCCAAGATCATGGACTTCGGCGCGTTCGTCACGATCGCTCCCGGCAAGGACGGCCTCGTGCACGTCTCGCAGATCTCCAACGAGCGCGTCGAGAAGGTCTCCGACAAGCTCAAGGAAGGCGACATCGTGAAGGTCAAGGTGCTGGAAGTCGACAAGCAGGGCCGCATCCGCCTGTCGATGAAGGCGCTGCACGAAGGCGAGGCGGTCGGCGCGTAAGTACCGGCGCACCACCATCGTCGCAACAGGAGAAAGCGGGCCTTGCGCCCGCTTTTTCGTGTCCGCTCCAATCGGCGACAATGGCCGCTTCAACGATGATGGCTGCATCGACGGCCGTGAGGAGTGATCGCATGGAACTGCAAGGCAAGCGCATCGCCGTCACCGGCGCGTTCGGCGCGCTCGGCGCCGCGGTGGTGCAGGCGCTGATCGCCGATGGCGCGCGAGTGGCGGGGATCGACCGTGCGCCTGCGCCGACGAACGACACCGGCGCGAAGAACTTCGGCGGCGTCGACCTGGCCGATGCGCAGGCCGCGAAGACCGCGATCGATGCGGCCGCGCGCGCACTCGGCGGGCTCGACGGCCTGGTCAACATCGCCGGCACCTTCCGCTGGGAAACCCTCGTCGATGGCAGCGCGGACACCTGGGATCTGCTGTACCGGATCAACCTGCGCACCGCGGTCGCCGCCAGTCAGGCCGCGATCCCGCACCTCGTCGCATCCGGCGCCGGGCGCATCGTCAACATCGGCGCAGCGGCATCCGCCAAGGCCGGTGCCGGCATGGGCGCTTACGCGGCGTCGAAGGCCGGCGTGGCGCGCCTGACCGAGGCGCTGGCGGAAGAATTGAAGGATCGCGGCGTCACCGTCAACGCGGTGCTGCCGAGCATCATCGACACCGCCGCCAACCGCGCCGACATGCCGAAGTCCGACTTCTCGCGCTGGGTCGCACCGGCGCAACTGGCCGGGGTGATCGCCTTCCTGCTTTCCGACGCGGCCAGCGTGGTGACCGGCGCGCTGTTGCCGGTGATGGGGCGGGTGTGAACTACAGATCCAGTAGATAAAACACGTCGCAACCGTGATGGCCGGTGTCGCCCATCGCGGCGTCGATGCGTTGGAAGCCCACGCGCTCGTACAGACGCATCGCCGCATCCATCCCGCGCAGGGTTTCGAGGTAGCAGCGCTGGAATCCCTGCAGGCGCGCGGCATCGAGGCAGTGTTCCATCAGTGCCGCACCGGCGCCGAGCCCGCGCAGCGCGGGCAGGAAGTACATCTTGCGCAGTTCGCACACGTCCTCGTCGCCGCCGGCTAGCGGGGCTACACCGCCGCCGCCCTGCACCACGCCATCCACCTCGACCACGAAGTACGCGCAGCGCGGCGCGCTGTAGGCGCGGTGCATGAAATCCACTTCCGGATCGTTGATCGCGAAGCCCTCGCCGCAGGCACCGAATTCCGGCATCACGCTGCGGATGATCGCCGCGACGACGGTATCGTCCTCGCGGTGGATCGGACGGATGTAGAAGGTTGCGTGCATGTCATGTGGGCCGTGGGTGATGCATTGTGGTCACGCCGCGTGCGTGCATCATCCGCCCATCCGCGCGCGGGTGACGCGGCTGGCGGTGTCCTTGTGCAATTGCTGCGCCAGCCACGCGCCGGTTTCGACGAGATTGTCGAGGTCGATGCCGGTACGCACGCCCAGCCCGTGCAGCATGTACACCACATCTTCGCTCGCGACATTGCCCGTGGCGCCTTTCGCATACGGGCAGCCGCCGGTGCCGGAGACCGCCGAGTCGATCACGCTAACGCCTTCTTCAAGACAGGCGAGGATGTTCGCCAGCGCCTGCCCGTAGGTGTCGTGGAAATGCACCGCCAATGCCGCCATCGGAACCTCGCCGGCGACCGCCTTCAGCATCGCTTTCGCCTTGCCCGGCGTGCCCACGCCGATGGTGTCGCCCAGCGAGATCTCGTGGCAGCCCAGATCGTGCAGGCGCTTGGCCACGCGCACCACGTCGGCCAGCGGCACCTCGCCCTGGTACGGGCAGCCGAGCACGGTGGAGACGTAGCCGCGCACCTTCACGCCATCTTCCTTCGCCCGTGCCAGCACCGGTTCGAAGCGGGCGATGGATTCGTCGATGGTGGCGTTGATGTTCTTGCGGTTGAACGCTTCCGAGGCCGCCGAGAACACCGCGACTTCGCTGGCACCGACCGCACGCGCGCGCGCGTAACCCTGCTCGTTGGGCACCAGCACCGGGTAACTCACGCCGGGTTTTTTCGCGATGCCGGCGAACACCTCGGCGGCGTCGGCCAGTTGCGGCACCCACTTGGGGCTGACGAAGCTGGTGGCTTCGATGCTTTGCAATCCGGTCGCGGTGAGGCGGTCGATCAGCTCGATCTTCACGCTCGCCGGCAGCAAGGTTTTTTCGTTCTGCAAGCCGTCGCGCGCGCCGACTTCGACGATGCGGACATGGCTGGGCATGCTCATGGCGCTGCCTCCGCTGTGCTTTCCGCAGGCGCGGCGCGGAACTGGTAGGTGGGCGTGACCGAGAACACGATGGTGGCACGGAACTGCTCGGGCGTGAGCGCACCGTCGATGCGCACCGAGGTTCTGGCGATGCTCCGATGATCGTCGATCCCGTAAACGTGGCGGGTGATCGTGGCCGCGACGGGCGCACCCAGCAGGCGGCGCGCGGTGGCGTCGGCATCGACCTCGAAGAAGCGCAAGCCCTTGGCATCCACGCGGTAGCGCAACAGCAGGTAATCCTTCGTGCGCGCTTCGTCGGGCTTGCTGGGGATGGATGCCGATGGCGCGGTTGATGCAGCCGTCGGTGCCGATGACGACGCGTTTGCCGTTACGGCGGGTGACGATGTGGGCGAGGCGGCATTCGGTGTGGCGGACGCTGCGGCGCTAGCCGCTTGCGCGCCCGTCGCCTCCGGCGGCAAGTCGGCGGTGTCGATCCACGCGTAGTCGTTGCCGGCGTCGTGACCCACATGCAGGGCCAGCGGGCCGACGAGGTGCATGCCGTCCTCGTCGCGTCCGGTGAGGACGACGCGGCAGGACGAATCGATGCGGATGTCCATCGTGCCGTCGCCATCGCGCGGCTGCGTAGCCTGCAACCAATGCCCGACAAGCCGAGCATCGCAGGCCGCTTCGGCCAGCGGCGGTTGCGCGAAGGTGGAGATGTCGCAACCGCCGAGCGTTGCGACGAGAGCCAGCGCGATGGCGCCAGCGAGGATCGGAATGACAGGACGCGGCACGGTTCAATCCCCCAGTTCGAGCAACACCGCATCGCCTTCGACCAGTTCGCCCGCGCTCGCCTTCACCGCGACGACGCGGCCCTTGCGCGGGGCCTTGAGCGAGAGTTCCATCTTCATCGCTTCCATCACCAGCACTTCCTGCCCGGCTTCGACCGCATCGCCTGGCTGCACCTTCACCAGCACGATGCGCCCGGTCATCGGCGCGGCCACGCGGTTGCCGCCGCTGGCGAGCAGGTCGTCGGCGAGGTGGAACACCGGTGCGCGCTCGAAGCGCAGGCGGCGGTTGCCGTCGTGCATCAGCACCCGCTGCGCGTCGGTGAGCGCGCGAAAGCGCCGCGCCTGCCCGTCGAAGCGCGCCGAAACCTGCCCGTTCACGCAGCGCGCGCCCTCCACCAACACCTCGAAGCCGTCGCCGCGCACGCGGTAGCTGCCGGCATGGCCGCTGGCGTGCAGCAGGTGGCGCTGGCCGCGATGCACGAGGCACAGCACGCGTTCGCTGGCGTGGCCCAGCCGCCAGCCATCCACCAGCGCCCACGGCGAATGCGGATCGGCGCTGGCGCGCGCCACCGCGGCCGCGGCCTGCTCGTCGTGCAGCAGGGCGGCGCTGGCGGCGACCGCGAAATCGATCGGCGCGGGCGGCTGCGGCGCGGGCAGGACTTCGTGCAGGTGGCGATCCAGGTAGCCGGTGTCGATGTTGCCTTCGACCACCTTGGGATGGCGCACGAGGGCTTCGAGGAAGGCCACGTTCGACTTCGGCCCGACGATCTCGCAGTCGGCCAGCGCCTCGCGCAGGCGCACCAGCGCGCGCCGGCGATCCTCGTCCCAGACGATCAGCTTGGCGATCATCGGGTCGTAATAAATGCTGACCGCATCGCCCTGGATCACGCCGCCATCGAGACGCACATGCGCATCGGGCGTGGGCAGGTGCAGGCGTTCGAGCTGGCCCGAGCCGGGCAGGAAACCGGCTTCCGGGTCTTCGGCGTACAAGCGCACCTCGATCGCATGCCCGTGGTGGGGAATGTCCTCCTGCGCCAGCGGCAGCGGCTCGCCGGCGGCCACGCGCAACTGCCATTCGACCAGATCCAGCCCGGTGACCATCTCCGTCACCGGGTGCTCGACCTGCAGGCGCGTGTTGATCTCCATGAAGTGGAAATCGCCATCGGCGCCGACGATGAACTCGATGGTGCCGGCGTTGACGTAGTCGATCGCGCGCGCCGCGGCCACCGCCGCCTCGCCCATCGCCGAGCGCAGCGCGGGGGTGAGGAAGGGCGAGGGCGATTCCTCGATCACCTTCTGGTAGCGCCGTTGCGCCGAGCATTCGCGCTCGCCGAGGTGGATCGTGTGGCCGTGGGTGTCGGCGAAGACCTGGAACTCGATGTGGCGCGGGGTCTGGATGTAGCGCTCCAGCAGCACGCGATCGCGTCCGAAGGCGTTCTTCGCCTCGCGCTGGCAGCTTTCCAGCGCCGGCAGGAACTCCTCGGCGCTGCGCACGATGCGCATGCCCTTGCCGCCGCCGCCGTGCGCGGCCTTGATCATCAGCGGGAAGCCCACGCGCTGCGCTTCGGCGGCGAGCCGCGTGGCATCCTGATCTTCGCCGGTGTAACCGGGCACCACCGGCACGCCGCGCGCGGCCATCAGATCCTTGGCGCCGGCCTTGCTGCCCATCTTGCGCATCGACTCGCCGGATGGGCCGATGAACACGAGTCCGGCGGCCTGCACGGCATCGGCGAAATCGGCGTTCTCCGACAGGAATCCGTAACCGGGATGGATGGCCTGCGCGCCGGTTCTCTTCGCGACTTCGATGATCGCATCGCCGCGCAGGTAGGAGTCCTGCGGGCGCGGCCCGCCGATGGGATGCGCCGCGTCGGCCAGCCGCACGTGCTGCGCGTCGGCATCGGCCTCGGAGAACACCGCGACCGTGCGGATGCCCAGCCGCCGGCAGGTGCGCACGACGCGGCAGGCGATCTCGCCGCGGTTGGCGATCAGGATGCAGTCGAACATGCCGTCCTCAGATGTCCGGGAGGGAAGGCGCTGCGGCGCGCTGGATCCAGCCGGGCTTGCGCTTGTCGAGGAACGCGCTCAGTCCATCCTGCCCCTCGGGCGACACGCGCAGGCGGGCGATCAGGTCGGCGTTGGCGGCATCCACCACGGCGGCATCACCCGGGACGGCCATCCGCCGTGCCAGCAGCTTGGCTTCCTTCACGGCGACGGGGCCGTTCTTCAGCAGCAGGTCGCACTGGTGCTGCACGTGGGTATCCAGCGCTTGCGGGCTGGATACCTCGTGGATCAGGCCGATGCGGCAGGCTTCGCCGGCCTTGAACGTTTCGGCGGTCTGGAACCAGCGCCGCGCCTGGCGCACGCCGATGGCCGCGATCACGTAGGGCGAGATCACCGCCGGGACGAGGCCGAGCTTGACCTCGCTCAGGCCGAAGATCGCCGTCTCCGAGGCGATGGCGATGTCGCAGCAGGCCACCAGCCCCACGCCGCCGCCGAAAGCCGCGCCGTTGACGCGGGCGATGGTGGGTTTCGAGAGCCCGTCGAGGATGCGCATCAGCCGTGCGAGACGCAGCGCATCGGCGCGATTTTCCTCGGCGCTGGCCTGCGCCATGCGCCGCATCCAGTTCAAGTCCGCGCCGGCCGAGAAGCTGTGGCCGCTGCCGGTGAGCACGACCACGCGCGCGTCGGCATCGGCGTCGATGCTTTCCAGCGTCGCGGTCAGCTCGGCGATGAGGGTGTCGTCGAAGGCGTTGTGCACGTCGGGTCGTGCGAGCGCGATGCGGACGACGCCGGACTCGCGTTCCACGCCGAGCGTGGTCGGGGCAGGGGGCATGAAGGTCACCGTGGATGGATCGCCCATCGTAACCGTGAACGCGGGCAACGTCGCGCGGCATGGACGGACGATGGTCATTCGATCGGCGAACGAAGCCGAGCAGAGTGCTTGCAAATTGAATGCGAAGCATTATCATTTACTGGAACGGCGGCCTCGCCCGTCCGTCTGCAATCACTTTCACGCAAGGATCGTTCCATGTTCGCAAGCCTGCTGCTGGTGTTCCGCGAGGTGCTGGAGGCCGCGCTCGTGGTCGGCATCGTCGCGGCGGCGACGCGCGGGGTTGCCACACGGGGGCGCTGGATCGGCGGCGGCATCGCGCTGGGCGTGGCCGGCGCAACGGTGTTGGCGCTGTGCGCCGGGCGGCTGGCCGATGCGCTGAGCGGGTCGGGGCAGGAATGGTTCAACGCCGGCGTGCTGCTGACCGCGGTGGCGATGCTCGGCTGGCATGTGATCTGGATGTCGCGACACGGGCGCGAGCTGGCGGCGCAGATGCAGGCGGTCGGCCGCGAGGTCACCTCCGGCGCGCGGCCGATGACCGCGTTGATGACCGTGGTCGCCATCGCCGTGCTGCGCGAAGGCTCGGAGATCGTGCTGTTCGGCTACGGCTTGTTCGCCAGCGGATCGTCGGGCGCGGCGCTGCTGGTCGGCGGCGCGCTGGGCCTGCTCGCCGGCGTCGGCCTCGGCGTGGGCATCTACCGCGGCTTGCTGAAGATTCCCGTCAAATACTTCTTCAACGCGACCAACGGCCTGCTGGTGCTGCTGGCCGCCGGCATGGCCGGCAACGCGGCCGGCTTCCTGATCCAGGCCAATGCCTTGCAGCGCTGGAGCACGCCACTGTGGAGCACCGACTGGCTGCTGCGCGACGACTCCACGGTCGGCCGCGCCCTGCATGTGCTGACCGGCTACACATCGCAGCCGACCGGCATGCAGTTGCTGTTCTACGCCGTCACCCTCGTCGTGCTGGTGGCCGCGATGCGGCTGGTGGCGCGGACTGCGCCGTCGCCGCACGCAGGCAAGGTTGCGTCGGCACCGGCCTGAGCCATTCCATCCCATCCCATCCTCGGAAACGCCATGTCGCACCCGCAAATCCGCACCCCGCTCGTCGCCCTCCTGATCGCCCTCCTGCCCGGGGCCGCCCTCGCCGCCGACCTGCCGGAGTTCACCCTGACCCTGCAGAATCACCGCTACGTCCCCGCCGAGCTGACCATCCCGGCGAACACCAAGGTGAAGCTGATCGTGGTCAACAAGGATCCGACCGCCGAGGAGTTCGAGAGCCACGAACTCAATCGCGAAAAAGTCGTCGCCGGCGGCGCGTCCATCAACGTGTACGTCGGGCCTTTGAAGCCCGGCCGCTATCCGTTCTTCGGCGATTTCAACCAGGCCACCGCGCAAGGCGTGCTGATCGCGCGCTAGCTGCTTCCAACCGTTCGTTCCAAGCCATCACGGGCCTCGACCGGGGCCTGAAGCCCTCCCATTGCCAAGGAAAACCCATGTCGAATCCATCCCTGCGCCTGAGCCTGTTGTTCGCCACCCTGACTGCTGCCGGGCTCGCCGTTTGCGGGCAGGCCCGCGCCGGCGCGGCCGAGGTCGTCTATCAGCCGGTCGTCGAAAACGGCGAACTGGAATTCGAGTACCGCGGCGGCTGGCGTCAATACGCCGGCGGCCGCGAGGAGCACGGCAGCATCTTCGAGGTCGGCTACGGCATGAACGATCACTGGCTCAGCGAGATCGAGCTGGAACAGTCTTTCGAGAACGGCGGGCCGAACCGGCTGGAATCGCTGGAATGGGAAAACGTCTTCGCCCTCACCGAACGCGGCAAATACTGGATGGACTTCGGCATTTTCGCCGCCTACGAGCACACCTTCGACCCCGACGACCCGGACACGATCACCATCGGCCCGATGTTCATGAAGGACATCGGCCCGGTCACCGCCAACGTGAACCTGCTGTTCAAGCGCGAGGTGGGCCGCGGCGCGTCGCACGACACCGGCCTGGGCTATGCGTGGCAGGTGCGCTGGCACGGGCGGCCGTCGCTGGAATTCGGCGTGCAGGGGCTGGGAGACCTGGGCACCTTCGGTCATCTCGGGCGCGACTCCAGCCAGATCGCGGGGCCTGCGCTGTTCGGCGAGCGCCACATCGGCCGCAGCACGATCAAGTGGAATGCGGCGGTGCTGGCGGGGCTGGATCGAGCCGCGCCCAACGTGACCGTGCGCACGCAGATCGAGCTGGAGATGCACTGAGCAGGGCGTTGAGGCTGCGCCAGTCGGGGTTGCTTCCCGGCAGCATCGATCCACGGCAAGGCCAGCACCCGCGCATCGCGCAGCGGGTGTGCCGACGCGCCGATCCTTGCCAGCCCGACAGGTCGGCACGAACCGGTGCGGCTGTGGCACAATGCAAACAGTTATCGTTGGGATTGCGATCCATGTATCTGGCTGGTGTCGCCATGGGGTCGGAAGCCGTGGTCGAGCAGGTGGAGGATGCGCATCCGGACGACCTCGTCGCGCGGCGCCTGCGCGATCTGGGCTTCGTGCCGGGTGAAATCGTGCGCCTGGTCGCCCGCGGGCCGCTGGGTGGCGACCCGCTGCTGTTCCAGATCGGCTGCACGCGCTTCGCCCTGCGCCGCGCCGAAGCCGCGCGTGTGCGGGTGCTGCCCGCGCCGGAGGCCGCGTGAGCGCCGACGTCCTGCGCATCGCCCTGGTGGGCAACCCCAATAGCGGCAAGACCGCGCTGTTCAACCAGCTCACCGGCGGGCGGCAGAAGGTGGCCAACTACGCCGGCGTCACCGTCGAGCGCAAGGAAGGCCGCTACGTCGCGCCGTCCGGCCGGCTCGTGCAGGTGCTCGACCTGCCCGGCGTGTACAGCTTCGACGTGGTCAGCCCGGACGAGCGCATCGCCCGCGACGTGCTGGAGGGCAACTATCCGGGCGAGGCGGTGCCCGACCTCGTGGTGTGCGTGGCCGACGCCACCAACCTGCGCCTGCACCTGCGCTTCGTGCTGGAAGTGCGGCGCTTGGGGCGGCCGGTGGTGCTGGCGCTGAACATGATGGATGCCGCGCGGCGGCGCGGCATCGCCATCGACGTGGCCGAACTGCAGCGCCGGCTCGGCGTGCCGGTGGTGGAAACGGTGGCGGTGCGCCGCGACGGCGTGCGCGCGCTGGTCGAGCACGTGGATCGCGACGGCTGCACGCTGGATGCGGCGGCCACTGATACGCATGAGTCCGCCGACCTGCATGCGCAGGTGCGCGAGTTGATGAATGCCTGCGTGCTGATGCCACGGCAGACCGCGGCGCTGGACGATGCGCTGGATCGCTGGGCGCTGCACCCGGTGTTCGGATTGGCCATCCTCGGCGTGGTGATGTTCCTCGTGTTCCAGGCGGTGTACTTCATCGGCAAGCCGATGACCGACGCCATCGGCGATGGCTTCGACTGGCTGGGCGCGCATGCGGCGACGTGGATGCCGGCCGGCCCGCTGCAAAGCCTGCTGACCGACGGCGTGTTCGGCGGGCTGGGTACGGTGCTCGGCTTCCTGCCGGAAATCCTCGTGCTGTTCTTCTTCATTCTCACGTTGGAGGAATCCGGCTACCTGCCGCGCGCGGCCTTCCTGCTGGATCGCTGGATGGTGGCGGTGGGCCTGACCGGGCGCTCGTTCATCCCGCTGCTGTCGAGCTTTGCCTGCGCGATCCCGGGCATCATGGGCACGCGCACCATCACCGACCCGCGCGACCGGCTCGCCACCATCCTCGTCGCGCCGCTGATGACCTGCTCGGCGCGGCTGCCGGTGTACGCGCTGCTGATCGGCGCCTTCATCCCCTCGCGCAGCGTGCTGGGCGCGTTCAACCTGCAAGGGCTGGTGCTGTTCGCGCTGTACGCCATCGGCATCCTCGGCGCGCTGGTGGTGGCGTGGGTGATGAAGCGCATCCGCGGCGATGCCGGCGACCATGCGCTGCTGATGGAACTGCCCTCGTACCGCCTGCCGCGTGCGCGCGACGTGGCGATCGGCCTGTGGGAGCGCGGCATGATCTTCCTCAAGCGCCTGACCGGGGTGATCCTCGCGCTCACCGTGCTGATGTGGTTCATCTCCACCTTCCCCGGCCCGCCGCCGGGCGCGACCGAGCCGGCCATCGAGTACTCCATCGCCGGCCACCTCGGCCGCTGGCTGGTGCCCGTGTTCGCGCCGATCGGTTTCAACTGGCAGATCAGCCTCGCCCTGATCCCGGCCTTCGCCGCGCGCGAAACCGCGGTGGCCGCGCTGGCGACCGTGTACGCGGTCGCTGCCGGCGTGGATGCGAGCGGGCTGGATCACGCGCTGGCGGCGAACATCTCGCTGGCCAGCGCGCTGTCGCTGCTGGTGTGGTTCGCCTTCGCCCCGCAATGCATGTCCACGCTGGCGGTGATCCGCCGCGAGACGGCTTCATGGCGCAACGTCGCCATCTCGTTCGGCTACATGTTCGTGATGGCGTATGCCGCTTCCCTGCTCACCTTCCAGATCGCCAAGGCATTGTCATGAGCCACGGTTTGCTGATGCAGTACCTCATCCTCGGCGTGATCCTCGTCGCCTGCGTGCTGGTGGTGATCGCCAAGCTCGCGCCGCAGACGGTGAATCGCTGGCGCGCCGCCGCTTCGATCCACGTCTCGCGCAAGCACGGCTCGAAAGCCGCGCAAGTGCTGGCGCAACGCCTGCAACCACGGCAGGCCACCGGCAACTGCGCCGATGGCTGCTCCACCTGCGGGGCCTGCGGGCCGAAGAAGCCGATGGCGATGGCGCAGCGCAAGTGAGGGCCGCCCGGAGGTGGCGCTGCGTTGGGCAGGCGGCATGGGCGATCCCCGCAACGATCGACTCCGCTGCGACGTCGGCGATCACGTTCCCGCGTCCTCGATCACAACCGAGGTCATCGCCAGCGAACCGATCACGCTCTCGTTGAAGAAGCGCACGCGGTCGCCGTCGCGTTGCAGGGCGAGCGCGTACAGCAACGGGAGATAATGCTCGGGCGTGGGGATCGCCTTGCTCGCGTCCTCGCCCAGCCGCGCCCAATCGACCAGCTCGATGTGCTCGCGGTGGGCGATGCGGCGCTTGACCGCGCCGTCGAAACGGATCGCCCAGTCCTGCGGGCGTGGGTCGCGCCAGTCGAACAGCGCCAGGTTGTGCACGATGTTGCCGCTGCCCAGCACCAGCACGCCTTCGTCGCGCAGCGGCGCGAGTAGCTTCGCCAAGTCGTAGTGGTGCGCGCCGGCTTGTTTGGTGTCGATGGAAAGCTGCACCACCGGCACGTCGGCGGCCGGGTACATGCCGCGCAGCACGCTCCAAGCACCGTGATCCAGCCCGCGGGTGGCATCGACGTGGGACTGCTTGTGGCCGCCGAGCAGTTCCTCCACGCGCCGCGCGAGTTTGGGTTCGCCCGGTGCCGGGTAGCGCACGTCGAACAGCGCCTGCGGGAATCCGAAAAAATCGTGGATGGTCGATGGATGGCTGGCGCCGGTGAGGCGCGCACCCTGCGCTTCCCAGTGCGCCGATACGCACAGCACCGCGCGCGGGCGCGGCAGGCGCTCGCCGAGCAGCCGCCATTGCCAATGCCAGGCGTTGTCCTCGATCGCGTTCATCGGCGAACCGTGGCCGGCGAACACGACCGGCATGGGTCGCGCGCGACCCGGTGTCGATGCAGGCGAGTGCGTGGTCATGCCCGGCACGGTAGCGCCGGCAAGCTGATGGGCACAAGTCGCGCGTGCCGATCAACGAACCCGTGCCAGCGTGACCGCACCCGAGATGCTTTGCCGACGCGACGAAAGATCGCCATCACCTGAGCACGGCATCGAGCTCGGCGGCCAGCCGCGCGCCGGCCGGCAGCAAACGCTGCTCTGCAAGCCGCCGGAGAGCGTCCATGCCGTGCAGCAGTGCGCGATGCGTGCGCGTTGCCGCAGCAGGCGCTGGCTGCGGTTGCGGATCAGTTTGCGGTGTTCAGTGCGGACGCCAGTTCCGCGGCGGGGGAAGCGGCTTGCCGGCCGCTGCAATGCGTTGCTTCGCGACATCCCACAAGTCTGCGTAGCGCCGTTCCACCGCATCGAGGAAATTCTCGACCTTCTGACGAAGGCTTCCGTCGCGCCAAGCTTGAGCAGCATAGCGCTCGCGGTCTGCCATGCCGCCCCACTTCCACGCAATCGTCTCCATGGCGCCCTGTTCGAGCCGTGGGTCGGCGTTCATCATCGCGCGCAGGTCGTGGTTCATTTGCGCCCATGACTCAAACGGTGGCGATGGCGTGGCGATGAATAGACGTATTGCTTCGCTTGCATCTTGGATGTCGCGCGCGTCGTGTTGCAATTGATGATAGGTGCCGAATGGTTCCTCGGAACGGATCTCTGCCGACTGACGATCGATTTCGGAGACGCTGTGTTGCAGGCTTTCTTCCAGCCACCGTTCCCAGTGTCCATTGGCCAGACCTTTGCGCCAGGCATCGATGTCGTCGGCACGCGTCATGCCGGACACGATGCGGTCGACAGCGGGCAGATCGATGGATGTCTGGTTCGCGAGTTGCAAGAACAAATCCAACATCCTGCCCGGCTGATAGGCGCAGCGCGTGCGTCCGGGCTCGCCGCAGTAGGGGCACGTCGGCCCGGGCAGTTCGACCTGAGGCAGCAGTGTGTTCGTCGATTGCACGACACGGCTGGCGAATGATGTGCCGCATACGTGGCAGGTGAACTCGATGGTCTCGACGACGGTCATGCGGAAGGCTTCTTCAAGGTTTGCGATTGCATCGCATCTTTGGGGGGCGTAGCGTTGCTGCCCGGGGATCTTCGGCTTGCCGCCAACCATTCTGCCCATGCCGGGCCAACTTGAGGAGGCTACCGATGTCGAAGGCAACCCTGCTAGTTCTGGCGGCGGCATTCTCCCTCCTCACGGCGTGTGGCGGCTCCAGCACTGTCGGCACTTCGGATGGAAGCGACGGTTCTTACAGCGCCGCATCTCCCAGTGCTGCATCTCCCAGTGCCGCTTCTCCCAACGCCGCACCTTCCGGGATTACTCCCGACGTAGTCATCGGAAGGTGGCGTGGAACCGGCAATCCCACGGCTTGCCCTCTGGCCGAACTCATCATCGCCCACGATTCGTTCGTTTCCGCGCCGTATGCCTCCGTGCCTGGAGGAAGGACGGCAAAGTTCCCGGTCTTGGGCATCGCGATGCAGGGCGACAGTGGCAACGAGGTCAGCGTCATGACAAACGATCACCCCGATGTCTACAGGGTCATCGACAAGAACGATATCCAGCTCGAGACGCCATGGGGCGGTTGCCCCTATGTTCGCGAGTAATCGCTGGCGCAGCAACTTTTTCAGGGGCAGTTGACTGGGCTGGACTTGTCGTGCGCCGTGATTCATTCATGGCAGGCGTGCGAACACGTCCTCCTCACCTGAGCACGGCATCGAGCTCGGCGGCCAGCCGCGCGCCGGCCAGCAGCAACCGTTGTTCGGCCAGCGGGCGGTGGGCGTCGAGGTAGGCGCGGTCGATGCGGTGGCTGGGCGGGTAGATGGCGTTCGCGTCGATGGCAAGGCAGGATTCGCGCGCCCAGCGCTCGGGCGCGCGCCGATCGGTGCGCAGGTTCGCAGCGGGGACGGGTGTCTCCGCCAGACGCTGCGCGTCGGCGGCCGGATCGAAGGCGGCGCGGCCGAGGACGAGACCGTCCCAGACCTTGTGCAAGTTGGTGCCGCGACCGTCGTAGCGGATCTGGTAGTCGTTGCCGCCGTGGTCGTCGCGGTTGCCGGCGTGCAGTGGCTGGTGGATGTCGCCGATGAAATGCACGACGAACTTCAACGCCTGCGCGCGTTGCTCGCGTGGCAGGCGAGTGTTGCCGAGGATGCGCAGTTGCTCCTCGGTGGCGGCGACGATGCAGTCGCCGCCCGGGCAGTCGCGCGCCGGAACATAACTGCAATCGGCGTCGTGGAAGTTGATGAAGTGCCAGCGTTTGCTGCGCTGGAATAGCTCGGGATCGCGCCAGCGCAGGGTATCGGCCCAGTTGGACACGCCGGCCAGAGTGGGGTCGCGCTCGCCGGCCAGCAGGGCAGCCACCTGCGCCCGCGCGGCCGGATCGAGCTTGGCTTGCGCGATCTGCCCGACGATGCGATGGCCGTGCGGGTCCCATGCCAGCGCCAGCGCGGGGCAGAGCAGGGCGGTGAGGATGAGGGCGAGGTACGGGCGCATCAGCTCATGTCCTTGGCGGTCATAGGCAGGGGTGGGACAGGCCGACTCGACAGGCTAAAATGGCGAACCCCGTGGCGACGCACAGCGCGACGCATCCGGGCCTTCCTGCATCCCACGCCCATCCGAGGAGTTTGTCCATGGCGATCAAGGTCGCGATCAATGGTTTTGGCCGCATCGGCCGCAACGTGCTGCGTGCGGCGGTACAGAACTTCGCAAAGGATATCCGGATCGTCGCCATCAACGACCTGCTCGAACCCGATTATCTGGCCTACATGCTCCAGTACGATTCGGTGCACGGACGGTTTCATGGTGATGTGAAAATTGAAGACGGGCATCTGGTCGTCAATGGCCAGAAAATCCGCCTCACCGCCGAACGCGATCCGGCCAACCTGAAGTGGGGCGAGGTCGATGCCGACGTGGTGATCGAGTCCACCGGCCTGTTCCTCGACAAGGCCAGCGCCGCCAAGCACATCGCCGCCGGCGCGAAGAAGGTGCTGATGTCCGCGCCGTCCAAGGACGACACGCCGATGTTCGTGTTCGGCGTGAACCACCACACCTACGCCGGCCAGCAGATCGTCTCCAACGCCAGTTGCACCACCAACTGCCTCGCGCCGGTGGCCAAGATTCTCAACGACCACTGGGGCATCAAGCGTGGCCTGATGACCACCGTGCACGCCGCCACCGCGACGCAGAAGACCGTGGATGGCCCGAGCAACAAGGACTGGCGCGGCGGCCGTGGCATCCTCGAGAACATCATTCCCTCGTCCACCGGCGCGGCCAAGGCCGTGGGCAAGGTGATACCGGCGCTCGACAAGAAGCTCACCGGCATGAGCTTCCGCGTGCCGACCTCGAACGTGTCGGTGGTCGATCTGACCGTCGAACTGGACAAGCCTGCGACCTACGCGGAGATCTGCGCGCAGATGAAGGCGCAGGCCGAAGGCCCGCTCAAGGGCATCCTCGGCTACACGCAGGACAAGGTCGTGGCCACCGACTTCATCGGCGATGCGCGCACGTCGATCTTCGACGCCGACGCCGGCATCGCGCTGGACGCGAACTTCGTCAAGCTGGTGGCGTGGTACGACAACGAGTGGGGCTATTCCAACAAATGCCTGGAAATGGTGAAGGTGATTTCAGGGTGAAAGCATCCCGTGCAGGCCATGGATGGCCGATGACACGGAGCGCTTCACAACAGCGAAGCCGGTCATCCATTTGCAAGGATGAAATCATCCCGCGCAGCACATGGATGTGCGCTGACGCGGGATTGATGGATGTCCATGAAAGAACGCGTCTGTCTACGCAGGCATGACCTTGCCGGGAAGCTGAAACAACACTCCTTCCCCCGCTAGCGGGGGAAGGTTGGGATGGGGGCTGGCGCGTACTCTTGTTAGTCGTGCACGCGATGGAATCCGCCCCCACCCTGTCCCTCCCCCGCGAGCGGGGGAGTATCTTCACCGGCTCACATCGGCGTGCGGATCAACAGCGCCAGTTTGCCGGGCTTGCCGTCCCATGCGTCCGCGTCAGCAGGCGAGGGCTTCTTGCGGGTGAGCACCGGCCACAGCGGCGCCAGTTCGGCGTTGATGCCGAGGAAATGTTCCTGGCCGGCGGGTACGTCGCCATCCGGGAAGATCGCCGCGACCGGGCATTCGTCCACGCACAAGGTGCAGTCGATGCACTCCTCGGGGTCGATGACGAGGAAGTTCGGGCCCTCGTGGAAGCAGTCCACCGGGCACACCTCGACGCAGTCGGTGTGCTTGCAGTTGATGCAGTTTTCGGTGACGACGTGGGTCATGGCCGCGCAATTATGCGCCGATCACCGTCGCGACGGACTGATCGGGATCAATGCGCAGGCATGCCGATGGCGCCAGACTCCGACGTTTGCCGCATGCGGTGCATCGCCCGTGCATGCATGCGGTCGCGCCCGAAGCATGCCGATGATGGTTCGCCGTTCGCTGGCCAGCGCCTGCCTGCGCGGTCAGGGCTGCGCGGATGGATGCTTCGGTGCAGCCGCCGCCGCGCCGTCGTTCCACCAGCCGCCGCCGAGGGCGAGAAACAGCGCGGCCGTGTCGGCAAAGCGATTGGCCTGCGCCTGCGCGCGGCTGCCTACGGCCTGCTGATATTGTTGCTCGGCCACCAGCACCGACAGATAACTCACGTCGCCGATCTGCAGTTGCGCGCGGGCGATGTCCAGCCCTTCGCGGGTGCGCGTCTCGGCCAGCGCGCTGGTGCGCAGGCCCTCGGCGTCCAGTTGCAGCGCCTGCATGCTGTCGGCGACGTTCTGGAAGGCCGCGATCACGGTGGCGCGGTACTGCGCCCTGGCTGCGTCCAGGTTCGCCTGCGCCGCGCGCTGTTTGTGCAACAGCGCGCCGCCCTGGAACAGCGGCTGGGCGATGTCGGCGGCGACGCCGAAGAAGCCGGTCTTGCTGGCGAACAGATCCGCGAAACGGGTGGCGGAACTGCCGTCGCTGGCGGTCAGGGTGATCTGCGGCAGGCGGTTGGCGATGGCCACGCCGACCTGCGCGCTGGCCGCGTGCATCTGCGCCTCGGCGGCACGCACGTCCGGGCGTTGCTCGACCAGTTGCGCAGGCAGTTGCAGCGGGATTTCGTCGGGCAGGTGCAGGTCGGCGAGGGTGAAGGCCGGGATCGGCGCATCGGCCGGAAGCCGCCCGACCAGCGCGGCGAGCGCATCGTTCTGCTGCGCCAGTTGTTTCTGCAGGGCCGGCACTTGCGCCTGCGCCTGCGCCAGTGCCGCTTCCTGCGCGATCACCGCGGCCTGCGCGATGTCGCCGAGCGCAGCCTGCTTGCGCATGATCGCCAGTTGCTCTTGCTGCAAGGCGACGTTGCGTTGCAGGGCGGCGAGTTGATCGTGCATCGATGCCGCCTGCACCACGCCCTGCACGACGTTCGCCGCCAGCGCGGTGCGCGCCGATTCGAGCTGGAAACGCGCCGATTCGGCCTGCGCGGCCAGCGACTCGACCTGGCGGCGGTTGCCGCCGAACACGTCCAGCGGATACGACACCAGCACTTGCACGGTTTGCAGGCTGTAGGGGCTGGCACCGGAGTTGAGCGCCGGCGACAACACCGGCGCGGTCTTCTGCCGCGCGGTGTTCAGGTCGGCGGAGACTTGCGGCCAGAACGCGCCGCGTTGCGCCGACACGTCCTCGCGGGCGGCGCGCAGCGAGGCCTGCGCCGCCTGCACGTTCGGATTGTTGCGCAGCGATTCGGCGACCAGCGCATCCAGTGCCGACGAGCCGAACCGCGTCCACCAGTCTGCCGCGATGTCCATGCCGGCGACCCAGTGCTGCGCACCGCCGCCGGGCAGCGCCGTGCGTGCGTCGGCCGTGGCCGGTGCGGCGGGCGTCAGGCGCGGCGTGGCGGGTGCGGTGGGGCGGGCGAAGTTCGGGCCGACCGCGCAGCCGGCCAGCAGCGTGCTCGCGATCGATGCGGTGGCGACGGCCAGCAGGCGGCGGGCGCGGGTGCTCACGCTTCCTCCTGCGCCGGTTCGGCGCTCGCCACGGCGCGCCCGCGCGGCGAAAACATCTCCACCAGCACCGGCAACACGAACAGGATGAAGGCCGGGGCGAGCACGATGCCGCCGACCACCACCAGCGCGAGCGGCTTTTGCACCTGCGAGCCGATGCCGGTGGAGATCGCCGCAGGAACCAGACCCACACAGGCCACGATGCAAGTCAACATGACTGGGCGCATGGTCGTCTGGCAGGCGCGATACATCGCATCCAGCCGCTCCATGCCCGCTTCGATGTTGTGGTTGAAGTTGGCCAGCACGAGGATGCCGTCCATGGTGGCGATGCCGAACAGGGCGATGAAGCCGATCGCCGCCGACACGCTGAACGCCGTGCCGGTGACGAACAGCGCGAACACGCCGCCGATCAGCGCCATCGGGATCACGCTGAGCACCAGCAGCACGTCGGTCACGCTGCCGAAGTTGACGTACAGCAGGATGCAGATCAGCAGCAGGGCCAGCGGCACGGACAGCTCCAGCCGGTGCAGCGCATCCTGCAGGTTGCCGAACTCGCCGACCCATTCGATCCGGTAGCCGCCGGGCAGTTGCACTTTTTTTGCGATTTCGCGTTGCGCCTGCAGCACCGTGGTGCCGAGGTCGCGCCCGCGCACGCTGAACTTGATCGGGATGTAGCGCTCCTGCTGTTCGCGATAGATGAACGATGCGCCGGACACCAGCGACACCTTCGCCACGTCCTCCAGCGGCACCTGCACCACGCCGTTGCCGCTCGGGCTGGGCGCGCCGATGAGGATGCGGCGGATCGAGTCCAGATCGTTGCGGTATTGCTTGTCCAGACGCACGACGATGGGGAAGTTGCGGTCGCTGCCCGGCTCGTACAGGTTGCCCGCCGCCTGCCCGCCGATCGCCGCCTGCACCGCCGCGTTGACGTCGCCCGGCGCCAGTCCGAAACGCGCGGCGCGGGCGCGATCCACGTCGATGCGCACGGTCGGCTGGCCGAGCACGCGGAACACCGCCAGGTCGGTGATGCCCGGCACGGTGGCGAGCACGTCGCGGATCTTGTTCGCGGTCGCCTCGAGGGTGTCGAGGTCGTTGCCGATCAGCTTGACCGAGTTCTCGCCCTTCACGCCCGAGGCGGCCTCCTCGACGTTGTCCTCGATGTACTGCGAGAAGTTGAAGTCCACGCCGGGGAAATGATCCTGCAGCGCGTCGGTCATCTGCTCGGTGAGCTTCTCCTTGTCCACGCCGGCGGGCCACTGCTCGGCCGGCTTGAGCGGGACGAAGAACTCGGCGTTGAAGAAGCCCGTCGAGTCGGTGCCGTCGTCCGGCCGGCCATGCTGGGACACGACCGTCTTGACCTCGGGAAAACCCTTGATGATCTTGCGCATGCGGTTGACGTAGCCGTTGCTGTCCTCCAGCGACACCGATTGCGGCATGGTCGCGCGGATCCACATGTTGCCCTCTTCCAGCTTGGGCAGGAACTCCAGGCCGAGGTTGTGGGCGACCAGCAGCGCGGTCAGCGCGAGCGCCGCCGCGCCGCCGAGGGTGACGATGCGATTGGCGAGAGCGAACTGCAGCAGCGGCGTGTTGACGCGGCGGATCCAGCGCAGCGCCAGGGTCTCGCGATCCTCGACCGGGCCGGTGAACAGGAACGCGCTCAGCGCCGGGGCGATGGTGAAGGTGGCGATGATGCCGCCGGCGATCGCGTAGGCGTAGGTCTTGGCCATCGGCCCGAAGATGTGCCCCTCGATGCCCGACAGGGTGAACAGCGGCAGGAAGCCGGCGATGATGATGCCGGCCGAGAACAGGATCGGCTGGGTCACCTCGGCGGCCGAGTAGGCGATCGTCGCGAAGCGCCCGCTCAACCCGAAATGCGCGCGGGTGACGGTGGAGAACGCCGAGCGATGCGCCTTCGCGCCCTCCGACAGGCGCCGGAAGATGTTCTCCACCATGATGACGGTGGCATCGACGATCAGGCCGAAGTCGATCGCTCCCACCGACAGCAGGTTCGCCGATTCGCCGCGCCACACCATCAGGATGATCGCGAACGCCAGCGCGAACGGGATCGTCATCGACACGATCAGGGCGCTGCGCAGGTTGCCGAGGAACACCCATTGCAGGATGAAGATCAGCACGATGCCGAACAGCATGTTGTGCAGCACGGTGTGGGTGGTGGTGGCGATCAACTCGCTGCGGTCGTAGATCTTCTCCAGATGCACGCCGGGCGGCAGCACGCCGGAAGCGTTGATCTTCTGCACCTCCGCTTCCACCCGCGCGATGGTCGGCATGCTTTCCTCGCCGCGGCGCATCAGCACGATGCCCTGCACGATGTCGTCGTCGGCGTCGCGGCCGGCGATGCCCAGCCGCGGCAGGTGGCCGACCCGAACCTGGGCGACGTCGGCGAGCGTCACCGGCACGCCATTGGTGTTCGCCAGCATGGTGTGGCGCAGGTCGTCCATGCTGCGGATCATGCCCACGCCGCGCACCACCGCCGACTGCGGGCCGATGTCCACGGTCTGCCCGCCGACGTTGATGTTGGCGTTGTTGATCGCGTTGAGCACCTGGGCGAGGGTGAGGCCGTAGCTGACCAGCTTTTGCTGATCGACGACCACGTCGTAGGTCTTGGTCTTGCCGCCCCAGCCGGTCACGTCCACCACGCCCGGCACCGCCTTGAAGCGGCGTTCCAGCACCCAGTCCTGCAAGGTTTTCAGATCCATCACCGAGTAGCCCGGCGGGCCGACCACGCGGTAGCGGTAGATCTCGCCGATGGGGCTCTCCGGGGAAATCTGCGGCTGCGCGCCGTCGGGCAGCGCGGGCAACTGCGCCAGCCGGTTGGTGACGAACTGCTCGGCCTGCTGGTAGGTGACGTCGTAGGTGAACTGGATCTTCACGTCCGACAGGCCGAACAGCGAGATCGTGCGCACCGTGGTGACGTGCGGAATGCCCGCCATCTGCACTTCCAGCGGGATGGTGATGTAGCGCTCGATCTCCTCGGCGGACAGGCCCGATGCCTGGGTGTTGATGTCAACCAGCGGCGGCACCGGATCCGGGTAAGCCTCGATGTTCAGGCGCAGGAAGCTGAGCACGCCCGCGCACAGCACGAACGCCATGATGACGACGACCAGCAGGCGTCGCCGCAGTGCGAACTCGACGATGCGGTTCATGAGCCCGGGTTCACCGCGCGATCGATGAACAAGGTGCCGGCGCTGACGACCTTCTCGCCGGCGCGCACGCCCGACAGCACTTCCACGCTGTCGCCATCCCTGCGGCCGAGGCGCACCTCGCGCAGGGCGATGCTGCCGTCGTCGCCGGCCACGTACACGCGCGCCTGCTCGCCTTCATGCACGATCGCGCTGACGGGTACGGCCGGCGCCTGCGCGGGATCGCCCGCGTCGATTCTGAAGCTGGCGAACATCTGCGGCTTGAGCGCGCCATCCGGGTTGTCCACCGTGGCCCGCACGGGCAGCCGGTGGGTGTTCGGATCCAGCGCCGGCGCCACCCAGGCGATGCGCGCGGCGAAGGTGCGGCCCGGGTAGGCGAGCACGTGCACGGTGGCCGGCTCGCCGACGCGCAGGTCGGGTGCGTCGGACTCGCGCGCATTGGCCACCAGCCAGACGTGGGACAGATCGGAGATCGTGTACACCGGGTTCGATGCGCCGGACTGGATGTACTGGCCCAGGCCGACTTGCCGTTGGGTGACGGTGCCGGCGATCGGCGCGGCCACCACCGCCACCGCCCCGCGCGATGGCCCGCCCGTGCCGGTCTTTTGCGCGCCGGTTTCCAGCGCGGCGATTTCCGCGTCGGATTTGCCGAGGATGTGCAGGCGGTTGCGTGCGGCGTCGAGCGTGCTGCGCGCGGCGGTCAGGTCGGACTGGCTTTGCAGCCAATCCTTGAGCGCGCCGGCCTTGGCCAGATACAGCGCGTGCTGGCGCTGCTCGCTCTTGGTCGCCAGCGCCAGTTGCGCGTAGGCGGTCTGCAGGTCGCTCTGTCCCTGCGCGAACTCCGAAGCGTCCACGGCCATCAGCGGCGCGCCGCGTTTGACGGCATCGCCCAGTTGCGCATCCAGCCGGGTCACCCGGCCCGAGTAGGGCGAGTACACCGGCGTGGAGGTGTCGTCGTCGTAGGCTATCGCGCCGTCGGCCACCACCTGCGTGGTGAAAGCGTGGTTGGCGACCGTGGCGACCGTGAGCGTGGCCCATTGCTCTTTCGTCGGGCGGAAGGTGCCGGCGGGCGCAGCCGCGGCCTGCGCTTCGGGCGGCCTGGCCAGAAAATGCGCGGCCACTTCGTAGAGGACGAACACGCCCAGCAACGCGGCCACGCCGAGGCCGACCAGCAGCCACTGGATCGCGGGCGGGTGGGCGCGGGCGGTGAGCGGCGGCGTCGAGGTGTCGTCCGTGGGCATGGTCGAAAATCCTGTCGGCCATGGCCGACGTAGTCGCGGCCGATGGAAGCCGCGCGGGGCAACTGCAGTCCGGGGCGGAACCGCGTTACGCCAGATCGCGGAAGCGGTGGTTGTAATAGGCCAGCGCGAGGCCGAGCACGCCGAAGTCGTCCAGCAGGCCGAAGAACGGGATGTTGTCGGGAATCAGGTCGATCGGGCAGAGCAGGTAGAACAGCGCGCCATAGGCGACGGTCTTGTCGAGCTTGCTGAGCTGGTCGGAGCGCACGATGCGCCACAGCGCCTCGATGCGCCGCGACCACTCCGCGCCGAGCTTGCCGAACGACAGCATCTTCTTGCGGCCGTGTTCCACCTCGTGCTGCTTGCGCTCCTGCATGCCGATGTGCGCCAGCCCGCCCAGCATCGCGTCCTGCGACATCGCGCCGCGCGTCGGGAAGCCTTCCGGCAGGCCCAGCGCCTGCACGGCGGCGTCGTGCTCGCTCGACGGCGCCTGCGCCACCAGCTCGCGCACGCTGGGGGATTCCGCGCTCAGGCGGCCTTTTGCGATCAGCGCGTAGCAGGCTTCGCGGATCGCCGGCAGATACACGCGCGGCACGTCCTGATCGGGCTTCTTCAGCCAGCGGCGGATGGTCATCCCGGAGCAGCCGATCACCTCCGCCAGTTCCTCGGGGGAGCAGTCGGCTTCCTTGAGCAGCTTGAGCACCTGAGCGTTGATCATGCACAAATGTTAATCAGGTGGGTGGGGTGGCGCAAGTGCCTCAACGCAGGTCGTCCCTGAGCAGGCCGTACAAGGCGGTGTCGGAGGTCAGGTCGCCGACCTGCCAGCGCTCGCGCAGCAGGCCCTCGCGCTGGAAACCCAATGCTTCGAGCAGGCGGCACGAGCCGGTGTTGCCCGGATCGGTGTCGGCCTCGATGCGGCGCAGGCCGAGCGCATCGAAACCGTACCGCAGCGCCAGCCGCACGGCCTCGCGTGCCAGCCCGCGGCCCCAGTACGCTGGATGCAACGCGTAGCCGATGTCGGCACGCGCCTGCCCGGGAAAGATCGCGTGCAGGCTCACGGTGCCGATCAGGGCATCCGCATCGCGCAGGGCGATCGCCCAGGTCAGCGCCGAGCCAGCGAGCAGCCCATCTTCCTGCCGACCGAACCACGCATCGGCGGCGGCCAGTTCCGACCACGCCGGCGTGCTCCAGTAGCGCATCACCTGCGGCGCCGAATACAGGGCGTACAAGGCCGCGCGGTCGCCCGCGCGTGGCGGGCGCAGGACGACGCGCTCTGCGTGCAGGCTGGGCGGCGCGGCCAGCGGGGTGTCCATCGACGGATGCGTCCGGCGTGAAGCTGCCATGCATCCTGCCACGGCGCGCGGCCGCTTGCAGCGCTTCCGGTGAGCCGCGTGGAGCCGGGGCGGGCATGCGGTTGCGGCGATCAGGAACCCACCAGCCCGAGCAGCCGCGCACGATCCACCACGTGCTTGCGGGTGCCTGCGGAAAGCTTGGTGAACAGGTTCTTGACGTGCCATTTCACGGTCTCCTCCCCGATGTCCAGCGCGCGCGCGATCTGCTTGTTGGACATGCCCTTGTCGAGCAGGGCGAGCACCCGGGCTTCCTTGGGCGTGAGCGGGCCGCGACACGCCGGTTCGGCTGCCGCCTGCGCCGGCTCGGCGGGCGTGGCCGGCACCGTGCGCAGGCCGGTGGTCGCGCGGTGCAGGCTGGCGACCATCTGCATCGCCAGCGGATGCTCGCCGCCGATCGCGTGCACCATGGATTCGGGCGGAACCAGTTTGACCGCTGCGATCAGCAAGGCGGTGGCCTGCGGGTCTTCGCATTGGCGCGCGCACACCGCCCGCAGCACGCGGGCGGAAAGTATGCCGGCGTGCCGATGCAACTCCAGCGCGACCGCCTCGGCCTGATCGATATGGCTGCGGGCGGCCGGGTGATCGTGCTGTGCCAGCGCGGCGCAGGCCTTGGCCAGGGCCGCGGCGAGCCGGTATTGCGGGCGGTACGGCAGCAGCTCGTGGCGATCGAAGGCCGCTGCCAGCGCATCGAGGCTGCGCATGGCCCGGCCGATGGCCTGCGTGTCGGCGTGCAGGGCGTGGATGCGGATCTGTTCGGCCAGCGCCTGCGTGGCCAGCCGCGGCAGGCGGCGGCGTTCGGCCAGCATGGCGAGGTTGTCCAGCAGCGCCAGCGCACGGCGTTCCTCGCCGCGTGCCAGTGCGCCGCGCACGAGGGTGCGGTAGGCCAGCATGATGGCATCCGGGAAACTGGTGCGCTCGATCACGTCGAGGCGGTCGGCGAGCAGGGTTTGCGCGGTATCGGCCTGGTCGAGGTCGTACAGCGCCGGGGCCAGCACCGCGGCGAACATGCTGGCGACCAGGCTGCGCCGCCCGCAGGCGTGTTCGGCCTGCAGCAGGGCCGGTTGCAGCAGCGCCCGCACCCGCCAGGCATCGCCATCCCAAAGATGCGTCAATGCCAGCATCATGGTGCGGTAGGACAAGGCGAGCATCGCCGCATCCGCGTCCACACCGGTGGGCAGCACGGCGAGGAATCGGCGTGCTTCATCGGTGCGCCCGGCGTGCATCCGGTAGTGCGCCATGGCGTTGCGCCAGGCCAGTTCGCAAACGGGCTCGGTGACTGCTGCCGGATAATCGGGCCAGGCCGCGAACAGGTCGGGAACCAGACCGATGTGGTCGGAATAACCGGTTGCGCTGGATGCCACCAGCGCGGCAATGAAGCGCGTGTTCGATTCGGTGGCCGGGTCGGCAAGTATGTCGGTGGCGATGCGGAAGGATTCCGCGTTGCGCTCGCCCAGCGCGTCGGCCCACGCCGCCAGCAGGCGCAGATGGGTGTCGCCGGCGATCGTCGCGGCCGGAATCCGCCGCAGCCACGCCTGCGCCTCGGCGAAGCGGCCCTGGGTACGCAAGCTCCACAGCGATTTCACCGCATGCGCGGCGGCCTGGGCCTCCTCGCCGGCCGCGAGCGCGTGATGGGCCGCTTCCGGATAGCGCTGCGCCTGCGCGAACCATGTGCAGGCGCGGCGGTGCAGGGCGTCGCGTTCGCCACGCGGCAATTGCTCGAAGCGGGCCAGCAGGAAATCCCGTACCAATGGATGCACGCGGTACCAGCCCTGCAATTCGGCGGCGATCAGCACCGGCGTATCGCGCAGCAGGCATTGCAGGTGCTCGGCCGCGCCCGCATCGCCGGTGACCGCCGCGCACATCGGGCCATCCATGCGGTCGAGGATGGCGATGCGCACGAGGAAATCCACGGTCGCCGCGGAAAGGCTCGCGAACAAGGATTCGACGAAATAGCGCTCGATGTCGCCGCGCCGCCCCGACAGCGAACGCACCGCGGCGGACGGGTCGGCGGCCAGCTCGATGGTGGCGATCGCCAGTTGCAAGCCGATCGGCCAGCCCTCGGTGGTTGCGTGCAGGCGCACGCAGTCGTCCAGGCTCAGGCGCTCCTCGAAGCGACGGCGCAGGATCGCGACCGTTTCTTCCGGCTGCAGGCGCAGGTCGTCGGCGTTCAACACCGCGCTGTGGCCCTTGGCGGCCAGTTCGGCGGTGTGCAGATCCAGCGGTGCGCGCGTGCCGATCACCACCTGCAGGTTGGGAGGGGCGTTGCACAACAGGTAGGCGAGGGCGGCGCAGCTGGCCTCCGGCAGGCGCTCGGCGTCGTCCACGATCAGCACGGTGCGGCGGCCCAGCGCGGCGATCTCGGCGAGCAGCCCGGTCAGCGCCTCCATGTCGTTGCCGAAGCGCGACGAGCCTTCGTTCGCGGAGGTGTTCAGGGCGGCGCGGCCGGTCGCGATCCGGATCGCGTGCAGCAGGGCCAGATGGAAGTGCGCCGGGTCGTCGTTGCGGTCGGCGCTGAGCCAGGCGACCTGCGCGCCTTCGCCCAGCCACTGTCTGCGCCAGTGCACGAGCACGACGGTCTTGCCGAAGCCCGCCGGGGCGAGCACGGTCACCACCGCGCGATCGCCGATGGCCTCCCGGGTGCGCGCCAGGCGCTCACGCTCGACCGCCGTGCGCGGCAGGCGCGGCGGCGTGGTCTTGAGGACGAATTCGGTCTCGTGCATGCCGGCTGGGCGGGACTCGTGGCGGTGTCGGCGGAAGACCGGCGCGGTACGGCCCGGCGATGCCAGTTTAGTACCCGTGACACTCACGAACACGGCGCGGCGTCGCAGTTCCGCCCGCGACGCGGCGGATCGGAACGATTGCACGACACGATCCGGCGATGATCGCAACGAGGTCGGCGGTGGCGCGACCACCGGCGACGATGACCCCTGACGCGCGCGATGTTCCCCCCCTGCTCGGGGGGGGGCGGCCCTGCATCGCGCCACGCTTGGCCTGCCATGCCCTATCGTGCCGTCGGACGCCGTCGCTCCGAAGGGATGGCGACATTTTCCTGCCATCGACACGATCACCGGGGAAGCAATGAACCCATCCAATCGATACCAGGCCGCGCGCATGACCCGCCCGCTGCCGCGCCCGGCCGTCGCGCCCATCAGCCGCGCGATCCGTGCGGCCCTGGCCGTCTCGGCCACCCTGCTGAGCCTGAGCATGCCGTTGGCCAGTTGGGCAGGCACTGACGGCAGCCATGCTCCGCACAAAACCATGCCGGCCAGCCGTGGCCGATCCGGCCAGGCGATCGCCAATGACAGCTTCGCGACCCCGGTCGACCTGACCGTCGTGGCGGGCGATGCATTGCCGAACAGTGTGCATGCGTCTTTGGGGCGGGCGGCTGGCGGTACCGGCGGGCCTGTCGACGCCCCGGCCATCGTCACCGTCGGTGGCACCGTTCGCGGTGCCGACGATCCGGACACCGCCGGGATTCATGACGTGACCGTCGTCAGCGGTGGCGACGCGTTGCCGGTGGCCGGCAGTAGCGCGGGCACCGAGTCCAGCGGAAACATCTATGTCTACGGAACCTATTACGCCGTGGGCATCCATGCGGCGAACCGTTTCGACAGCAAGGTCGGCATCGGCGGCATCGTCGATGTCCATGCCAGCGCTGCCCATGCGGCGGCCTACGGCGTGGTGGATCTTTCAGTGCACCAGGCTTATGTGCACAACGAAACCTCCGGCCATGTCGCCGCCACCGCCGATGCGCTGGATGGCAATGGCGTCGCGGTCGGTGCCTATGTCGAGGGCGGGATTTCCGCTGGATTGTTTCCGGTCGGCGCCAGTTTGCGCAACGACGGCTACCTGGGTGCCACGGCGACCGCCGTTGACGGCAATGCCACGGCCACGGCCGCCCATCTCAACAGCCGTGGAGCCGGGTCGAGCTTCTACAACACCGGCGACATCGGGGCCAACGCCACCGCGGACACCGGCCTGGCCAATGCGACGGGCGTCCTTGCCGTCGGCTATTCCGGTGCCGATGCCACCAACAGGGGCACGATGTCCGTCACCGCCTCCGGGGCACAGGCGGTCGCCAATGGCCTGGTCGACGTATCGGCCCAGCAGGCGACCACCCGCAACACGGGCAGCATCACCGTGGCGGCCGACGGCACCCTGGCGCCTTACGGCCAGTTCGAAGCCATGGCGGTGGGTGTCTACGCCGCCGCGCAGCACGATTCGACCATCGACAACAGCGGGTCGATAACGGTGACGGCTTCCGCAACCACCGACATCCACGGCACCAGCGGCTTCCTCGTGGCCAAGGCGATCGGCGTGCGGGCGGTGAACCCTTCCGGCGGCGGGCAGGCTCTGATCGGCAACGCGGGCGACATCGGCGCTACGGCGGCGACATCGCAAGGCTACGCCTCGGCCTGGGGCGCGGTTGCCCAGTCCGGAGCGAACGGTCTGGGCGATGCCGAAATCGACAACAGCGGATCGATTGCAAGCAGCGCGACCTCGCAGGTCGGCAACTCGGTGACCTACGGAGCTTATGTCCACAGCGGCAATACGGCCGTCATCGTCAATCGCGGCGACATCAGCGCGACCTCGCAGGGCGGGCGTGGCTACGCCAACGTGTCGTCGGCGACGGCGTACGCAACCGGCGCACGGGTGTACGGATTCGGCTACGGCACCGGTGGCGCCAGCGTCAGCAACGCCGGCACCATCCAGGCGCACGCGGCCATCGTGGGAGGCTACATGGCGGAGGCGACCGCGCTGGAGATCTCCGGGTCGAGTTCCACCATCGACAACGCCGCGGGCGCAAGCATCTACGCCACGGCGGACACGGCACTGTTCGGCATCGCCCATGCGGTCGGAATCAAAGCGGGTGGGACATTCAACATCGACGTGGTCAACGATGGCAGCATCGTCGCTTACGGCCATGCGCACGCCTACGACAACGGCGTCAACGGCTACACCGGCGCCAGCGGCGCGACCGGCATCGAGGCCAAGGCGAACTACAAGGGCAACATCTCGGTGGTGAACCACGGCGACATTTCGGCGCACGCGGTGACCGAGCACGGCGTGACCTTCTTCGACGCCGGTGCCGGCGCGACCGGCGTGCATGCCTACGCAAAATACAATGGGGTCGTCGAGAACGCGGGAACGATCTCCGCCATCGCCAGCAGCGATCTGGGCGATGCCGCCGCCTATGGCGTGAGCGATCGCGGCAAGTACTACACCCACATCGTCAACGACGCCGGCGGCAGCATCGTCGCCTCGGCGACCACGGGCAGCCTGCGCAGCGACACCTATGGCGGGCGCGCCATCGCCATGGGCGCCAAGGCCTACGGGGCGACGCGGGCGGTCATCTACAACGCCGGCAGCATCGCCGCGCAGGCCATCGCCAACCCCGACGGCGGGGCGAACGCCAGCCCCGGCATGGCCAAGGCGTGGGGCGCCACCATCGGCGCCTATTCGACCGTCGATTCCGGTTCGGTGGTCAACCACGGCGACATCCAGGCCAGCGCCAGCGCGGGCTACGCCAGCGCCACCTCGTTCGGCACCTATGTGCGCGACAAGACCACCAATCCCAATGCCGTGGTGGAGGCTGCCACTTCCAACAGCGGCACCATCGCCTCCGCCGCCACGGCCGATCATGGCGATGCCTTCGCGGTGGGCAGCTACCTGATGGGGCTGCGCCAGCTTTACCACGTCGATTGCAGCAGCGGCACCTGCCACTACCCGGGCACCTTGACCGCCAATGGCGGCGGGGCCTCGCTGGACAACGCCGGCGCGATCTCGGCCGTCGCCAGAGCGCACGGCGGCACGGGCGCCGCCTATGGCGCCGTGGTGCTGGGCGCGTTCGACTCGGCGATCTCCAACAGCGGGCATATCGTCGCCAGCGTCGATGCCGATACCGCGCATGCGGTTGGCGCATTGACCAACAGCCTCTACGGATACGCGACGCTGGGCAACTCCGGCAGCATCGGCGCCGCGGCGAGCGGCGCCGTGGCCAGTGCCAGCGGCGTGTCCGTCGCCGGGGCCTACGGCAATGCGAACACCGGCTACCTGGCGGCGACGCTCGACAATCAAGGCCACATCTGGGCCAAGGCCACGGGCACCACCAGCGCCAGCGCCATCGGCATTCAGGCGACCGGCTGGAAGAACGACGGCATCCGCATCGACAACAGCGGAACGATTGCCGCCGCCGCCTACGGCACCGGTGCGACGGCCACCGGGGTGTCGATGGTTTCCCGTGGCGACAACGTGCTGACCAACAGCGGGAGCATCGGCGCCTACGGCGATGGCGCGCGGATCGCCATCGCATCGTCCAGCGCTGCCACGGCGAGGATCGTCAACACCGGCTCGATCACCGGGGCGATCGTCGCCGGCGACGGCAACGACACCTTGGACAACCAGTCCGGCGGTGTCTGGAACGCGGTCGGCGCAGCGACGGATTTCGGCGCGGGCGACGACATAATCGACAATGCCGGCACCATCGTCCTGCACGATACCTCCCTGTCGCTGGGCAGCTTCGGCGCGCAGGGCAACGTGTTTGCCAATGCCGGCTCGATCCGGGTCTCTGGCGCCAACGTCATCGACATGGGCGCGGGCAATCCGAACCCGTTCAATAACACCGGCGTGGTCGACTTCCGCAACGGTGTGCCGACCGACAGCCTCACCGTGCTCGGCGATTGGGCCGGCAACGGCAGGATCGGCATGGACGTGGACGCCGCGCACAACGCCAGCGACACCCTGCGGGTCGTCGGCAACGTCGCGGCCGGCAGCGTCACCGCGATCGACGTGAACCTGCTCGGCCTGCCGACCACCGCCCACGGTTCAGTTCCGATCATCCAGGTGGACGGCAATTCGGCGGCGGGATCGTTCGTCCTCGGGAATGTCCACTTCGACGCCAGCAAGAGCTTCCTCGATGTCCAGGCCAGTGTCGTCGATTCCGGCGGGGCGCACCCCGACGTGTTCTCGCTGGATGTCGCGGTCACCGGGCTGACCGCTTCGGGTTCGCTCGCAGCTGCCTTCGCGCCGGGCGTGCAACGGCTGATGGGCAGCGAAGTGGGCACCTGGCGCCAGCGCATGGGCGTGTTCGATCCGCAGCCGCAAGGCCACGTCGGCGCCTGGGCGCGCACGTTCGCCGACGGCGGCACGGTCACGCCGGCCCTGGTCGCGAACAACTTCGGGCAGGGCGGCAACGTCGCGTTCGATCAGGACGACTCCGGCCAGGAGCTGGGCGTGGACTTCGGGATCGCCGATGGCTTCCGCGTCGGCCTGCTGCTCGGCAAGGCGCAGGCCAGTCAGCACCTCGCCGGGGCGGGCTTTGCCGGCCGGAACCGGATCAGCGGCGATACCCGCGGCATCTATGCGACCTGGGTCGGGGCGAACGGGGCGTATCTGGATGTGTCGTATCGGCAGATGCAGTTCGATGCGCGGCTGGATTCGTTGGCAGGCGAATCGCGCACGCGCGGCCGGGCCGATGCCTTCAACGGCGAGCTGGGCTGGTCGTGGACGCTCGGCGAGGGATTCAAACTGGTGCCGCAACTGCAATACACGAAGACCACGGTGGGCCATGTCGATACCATCGCCGGCGCGCTGGCCGGCTTCACGCCGGACGGCGGAACATCCTCGCGTGGCCGCGCCGGTGTGCTGCTCGGCAAGGACATCACGGCGGGCAGCGCGACCTGGTCGCCGTATGCCTCCGTGAGCGCGGTGCGCGAGTTCGATGGTCGCAATGGCTTCACGATCAACAGCAGCTTCACCGGATCGACCAGTACCCAGGGCACGAGCACGCTGGTCGAGGGCGGCTTGGCCATGCGCAGCGGCAAGCTGTCGGTTTTCGGTGGCGTGAACTGGCAGGATGGCGGCGCGCTGGGCGGCGTGTTCGGCGGGCAGCTCGGGCTGCGCTACAGCTGGTAAGGATGTGGTGTGGTGTGGTGGATGGAAACAGCCCCGGCGGCGATGAACCGTCGGGGCTGCGTTTTTGTGGGCGTGCCAGGCCAGACGGCATGCGGGGTGGAATGGGATCAAGCCAGGCAACAATGACGATCGGCCAAACGCCCATAGTGACTGGCACCACCCCGGATGATGAACGTGCCTGCGCTAGCACTCCCCCCCGCTTGCGGGGGGAGAAGGGGCGCGCTCAGGCGGCATACCGCCTGCGCCTCCGAGCGCCCACCGGTTGCGCCGGTGGGCCGGACGGGTTGGGGTGGGGGCTGGCGTGCGACAGAGCCCCCCATCCCAGCCTTTCCCCGCAAGCGGGGGAAGGGGTCGACTTCGTGCAAGATCGTGCCGGGAAAAAACTCTTTCACGCTAATGCGGAGAATCAAATGGCTGGCAACGACAAGGCACCCGACGCCAATATTCATGCAGGCAACGAGGGCAACGAGGGCGGCACAGGCCTGGAGCCGGTCGATGCCGGTGAGTCGGCCGCTGCTCCCGCGGCGGATGCCTCGGCTGCGGCTGCCTCGGCTGCGGCTGCTGCGTCCGCAACGCCGGCCGCGAAACCTCCGCTGAACCTGCTCGACCTCAAGGTCGAGAAGAGCTGCTCGCGCGGACTGGCCGGATGGCTCGCCAGTCATGGCGTGTCGCTGGCGATCTCGTCCTACCAGAGCGGCCGCGTGTACCTGGTCGGCAGCGACACCTCCGGCCGCGTGTCGTTCTTCGAGCGCATCTTCGAGCGTGCGATGGGCCTCGTCGGCAACGCGCAGCGCATCTATCTGGGCAGCCTCTACCAGTTGTGGCGCTTCGAGAACGTGCTGCGCGCCAACGAGGTCATCCACGGCCAGTTCGACAAGTGCTACGTCCCGCGCAACGCGCAGACGATCGGCGACCTGGACATCCACGAGCTGGGCATCCGCAGGGACGGGCGGGTCGTGTTCATCAACACCAAGTACTCGTGCGTGGCCGAGCTGAGCCTGACCCACAGCTTCAAGGCGATCTGGAAACCCAGGTTCATCAGCAAGCTCGCGCCCGAGGATCGCTGCCATCTCAATGGTCTGGCGATGGTCGATGGCGCGCCCAAGTACGTCACCGCCGTATCCCGGTCCGATGCGGTGGACGGCTGGCGCGACCGCCGCGGCGACGGCGGCGTGGTGATCGACATCGACAGCAACGAAATCGTCTGCGAAGGATTGTCGATGCCGCACTCCCCGCGCTGGGCCAACGGCAAGCTGTGGCTGCTCAACTCCGGCACCGGCCATCTGGGCTGGGTCGATTTCAAAACCAAAACCTTCGTGCCGCTGGTGTTCCTGCCCGGCTTCCCGCGCGGGTTGTCGATCTTCGGCAACACCGCGGCGGTGGGCTTGTCCAAGCCGCGCAACCAGCGTTTCGAGGGCCTGCAGCTCGATGCCGAGCTGGCCCGGCGCGACGTCGATCCGTGGTGCGGCGTGCAACTGGTCTCGCTGGCCGGCGGCGATGTCGAGCAATGGATCCGGTTCGACGGCGACATCACCGAACTGTTCGACATCTGCTTCCTGCCCAACGTGCGCAACCCGATGATGGTGGGGCTGCGCACGCCCGAGATCCGCGACCTCATCACCTTCGAGGCCGAGTTCCCTGCCGCACCATCCGCGTCGTGAAAACGGGTTGGATGGGTTGGTTTGAAAAGACGGGCTGTGCAGGCATGCGGCCCCGATCGCATGCGGCCGGCATTCAAACGGCGTCGAGTGGATCGCCGGGCGCCATCGCGGCTTCCGCGCAGCGGCCCTGGCGCAGCCGGCGGAAGGCGATGTACGACCACTTGAACACGGCGATGGCGGCGAAATAGAACACCGCAGCGGCCACCGCGCGGTGCGGCTGGTCGAACCATTCCCCGCTGCTGGCCAAATGCAATCGCGGCACGATGGCGGCGGTGATGCCCCACTGCGGCACGTCCAGGGCGATGCCGATGCCCGCCGCGCCGAGGTAGGCCGCCACGGCCACCGCCCAATAGCCCATCAACCACACCTGCTCGTTGGCGGTGACGCGGCGGTTGCGGATCACCCATGCGAGCTTGTTGGCCACCATCCAGCCGAAGACGGCGAACGGCCATGGCGGGTGGAATTGCAGGGCGAAGCCGACGGCCAGCGCCAGATACAGCGTGCACAGGCTGACGAACAGCATCCATCGCGCGCCGCGGCGGCGCGGGAGCATGAAGCGCAAGGCGGTGAACAGGCCGTTGGCGTTGAGCAGGATGAACTCCAGCAGCAACATCAAGATCACGCACTTGACCGTTTCCGGCCCGAGCGCCAGCGGGTGCATCCACACGAACAGGCACCACAGGCACATCGCCGCATCCGGCAGGCCGATGCACAGGGCATCGACGAGCGCGCCGTTGTGCCGGGGCGTGGCCGTCGTGGATGCTGGATCGGGCATGTCCCCTCCCGTGGCATGCGGCCTTCTCAAGGCGCAGCGGACACTCTACGCCTGCCGTGGCCGGGTGCAATCGCCGGTGACGGCCGTCATCCTCGCGGGCCGGGCGTGGTCACCAGATGTGCACGCGATCGGCCGGCGCGAGGTACAACGCCTGCCCGGGTTTGGACGGGAAGGCGTCGTACCACGCATCGAGGTTGCGTACGGTCTGCGCGCGCCAGCGTCCCGGCGAATGGCCGTCGGTGAGGATCTGCTGGCGCAGGGCGGCATCGCGCAGCTTGCCGCGGCGCGACTGCGCATAGGCGAGGAAGAAGCGCTGCGCGCCGGTCATGCCATCGATCACCGGGGCCGGTTGGCCGCCCAGCGATTTCTGGTAGGCCACCCACGCCACCATCAGCCCGGCCACGTCGGCGATGTTCTCGGCCAGCGTCTGCTCGCCGTTGATGTGCAACCCGGGCAGCACTTCGTAGGCGTCGTACTGCGCGGCGAGCTTGCGGGTGGCGTCCTGGAAGTGCTGCATGTCCGCCGGCGTCCACCAGTTGGCCAGCCGTCCCTGCGCGTCGAACTCCGCGCCGGAGCTGTCGAAGCTGTGGCTGATCTCGTGGCCGATGATCGAGCCGATCGAACCGTAGTTGACCGCCGCGTCCGCCTGCGGGTCGAAGAACGGCGCATCCAGGATCGCCGCCGGGAAATTGAGCGCGTTCTGCAGCGGCAGGTTCACCGCGTTGACCGTCTGCGGGGTCATCCACCATTCGCCGCGATCCACCTGCGCGCCGAGCTTGGCGAGTTGGTGGCGATACTCGTATTCGCTCGCGCGCAGGTGATTGCCCAGCGCATCGTCGGGCTTGATCGTCAGCGTGGAGTAATCGCGCCACGTCTCCGGATAGCCCACGCCGACCTTCAGGGTCGCGATCTTCTCGTGCGCACGCGCCTTGGTGGCCGGGCTCATCCAGTCCAGCGCGTCGATGCGCGCATCGAAAGCCGCCTCGATGTTGCCCACCATCTGCTGCACCTGCGCTTTCGATGCGGGCGGGAAATATTTTGCGACATAGAGTTTGCCGACCGCATCGCCGAGGTCGGCGTTGACCGCGGCGAGCGCGCGCTTCCAGCGCGGCGACTGTTCCGGCGTGCCCGACAGGGTGTGGCCGTGGAACTGGAAGTGCAGTTGCGCATAGCCGCTGGGCAACAGCGGGGCGGCGTCGTCGAGGGCGTGGAACAGCATCCAGTCCTTCCAGGTTTGCAAGGCCTGACTGGCGACCAGGGCCGACAGGCCGCGAACCGCATCGGCCTGCCACGGGGTGACGACTTGCTCGCGATCCAGCCCGGCGGCCTTGAAGAAACCGTCCCAGTCCATGCCCGGCGCGCGGGTTGCGAAGGTGTCGCGCAGCCACGGGTGGTTGGCCTTGTGCACGTCCTCGCTGTCCACGATGGACGCCTGCGCGGTGGCGATCTTCGTTTCCAGGTCGAGGATGCCCTGCGCGCGGCCTTGCGCATCCTTCACCCCGGCCAGCGTCAGCAGGTCGGCGATGTAGGCCAGATACTTCGTGCGGTAGCCGGCCATCGTCGCATCGTTGGACAGGTAGTAATCGCGGCTGGGCAAGCCCAACCCGCCCTGCAGCAAATACGGCATGTTGTGCGCCGGATCTTCCATCGCCTGCGCCACGAACAGGCCGAACAGATGATCGGTGTACAGGTGGGTGGCGTTGACCGGATCGACATCGGCGCGCAACTGTTCGCCGAGCGCGCGCGACAGGTCGTGGACGTTGGCGATGGCGTCGATGTTCGCCAGCGTCGGCGTCAGCGGCGTCAGTCCGGCTTTCTCGATGGCCGCCTCGTCCATGTACGCCGCGTAGTAATCGGCGATCCGGCGCGCATCGGTTCCGGCGGCGGGGTGGCTGGCGGCCAGCTCCTTCAGCAGATCGGCATTGCGCTGCTCGGCGCGCTGGAAGATCAGGTAGAACACGCTGATGCTGGAGCGGTCGGCGGGGATCGGCGTGAGCTGCTCCCAGCGCCCATTGGCATAGGCGTCGAAGTCGTCGCCGGGCTTGACCCGCACATCCATGCCATTGAGATCGATGCCGCCCGCCTCGTGCACCGGCGTCCAGTCGAGCGATGACGTGGCTGCGGCCGCGGTCGATGCCGGCGCAGGCGATGCGGGTGTGGTCGCCGGCGGCGGCGCTGCCTGCGCCGTCGCGATGGTGAGTGCCGCGGCGATCAGGATGCAAAGGGGCTTGCGCATGGCAGGTTCTCCCGGAAGGAAGGCCCCATTTTCACCTTTTTGTCATGCAGGGTAATAAATAAACCCTTGACTTGCTTTGGCCCCTTCCCCCGCTTGCGGGGGAAGGCTGGGATGGGGGTGTTATAGCGCAGCAGCCCCCACCCAAACCCTCCCCCGCAAGCGGGGGGAACATAGGCGCAATCACCTCCAGTCACGAGGAGCAGTGACCTTGATCGTCAACAGCGGCAGCCTGCGTTTGTCCGGCCATGCCCGCGCAGGGGACAATACGCGCCTCTCGCATACGGAGTTGCCCCATGACTATCCTGCGCATGACCGACCTCGACCTCAAGGGCAGGCGCGTGCTGATCCGGCAGGATCTGAACGTGCCGATCAAAGCGGGCCGCATCACCTCCGAGCAACGCATCCTCGCCTCGCTGCCGACCCTGCGCGCCGCGCTGGCCGCCGGCGCGGCGGTGCTGGTGACCTCGCACTTGGGCCGCCCGAAGGAAGGGCAGTGGAGCGAGGCCGATTCGCTGGCGCCGGTGGCGCGGCGCCTGTCGGAGTTGCTGGGCATCGCGGTGCCATTGCGGCGCGATTGGGTGGATGGCGTGGATGTGCAGCCCGGACAGCTCGTGTTGCTGGAAAACTGCCGCATGAACGTCGGCGAGGGCAAGGACGACGAGGCGCTGGCGAAAAAATACGCCGCCCTGTGCGACGTGTTCGTGATGGACGCTTTCGGCACCGCGCACCGCGCGCAGGCGTCCACGCACGGCGCGATCCGCTTCGCACCCATCGCCTGCGGCGGGCCGCTGCTGATGGCCGAGATCGACGCGCTGGCGCGTGCGCTCGAACATCCGGCGCGGCCGCTGCTGGCGATCGTCGCCGGCTCCAAGGTCTCCACCAAGCTCGAACTGCTCGGCAACCTCGTGGGCAAGGTCGATCAGCTCATCGTCGGCGGCGGCATCGCCAACACCTTCCTCGCCGCGCAGGGTTTGCCGGTCGGCAAATCCCTGTGCGAGGCCGACCTGCTCGACACCGCGAAATCCATCATGGCCGCCGCCAGCGCACGCGGCGCGCAGATCCCGATCCCGACCGACGTGGTGGTCGCGCCGGCGTTCGCGGCCGATGCGCCGGCCAACGTGAAGGCAGTCGCGGATGTCGGCGCGGACGACATGATCCTCGACATCGGCCCGGACACCGCCGCGCGCTACGCGCAGATGATCCACGGTGCCGGCACGGTGGTCTGGAACGGCCCGGTCGGGGTGTTCGAGTTCGATGCCTTCGGCCATGGCACGCAGGCGCTGGCGCAGGCGATCGCCGCCTCGTCGGCCTTTTCCATCGCCGGCGGCGGCGACACCCTGGCGGCGGTGGACAAGTACGGCATCGCCGACAAGGTCTCGTACATTTCCACCGGCGGCGGCGCGTTCCTGGAGTTCCTCGAAGGCAAGACCTTGCCGGCGGTGGCGGCGCTGGAGGCAAGGGCGCGGGGCTAGCAGGCTGTTGAGAAACAGCCTGCTGGTGCGATCCAAGGATGGATCATCCTGCCAGGGCGCTGCTTTGCCCGCTGCTGCGCAAAACCTGCGTCGCGATCCACGCGCGCCCTGGTTTGACGAACTGCCTTGCGCATGCATCGATCTGAAGCGTGCGCTGACGACTCCAGAGCCTGGCCTCGCGAAGGCGGGGATGGAAAGGCTCGGCGTTGTCGTAAGGTGTCGTCTTCCTCGTCCATTCGCGTCTGCGCATGACCGCACCCGCCGAGCCCCATCCCGACGACGCCACCCTGCATGCCCTCGCCCGGCGCGTGGGCGAATCCCTGCGCGCGCAGCGGCAGACGCTCGCCACCGCCGAGAGCTGCACCGGCGGTTGGATCGCCAAGGTCATCACCGACCTGCCCGGTAGCTCGGAGTGGTTCGACGGCGGCATCGTCGCCTACAGCTACGAGGCCAAGCAGGCCTTCCTCGGCGTGCATCCGCAAACCCTGGAAACCCACGGCGCGGTGAGCCGCGAAACCGCCATCGAGATGGTCTCCGGCGCGCTGGCGCACACCGGAGCGCAGGTGGCGGTCGCGGTCACCGGCATCGCCGGGCCCGGCGGGGCGACCGCCGGCAAGCCGGTCGGCACGGTGTGGATCGCGTGGAAACGCCGTGGCGGTTACCCGCGCGCACGGGTCTTCCATTTCGACGGCGACCGCGAGGCGGTGCGGAGGCAGACGGTGCTGCGGGCGCTGGAAGGGTTGCTGGATTGGGAGTCGGGCGAAGATTTTCGTTGACGGAAGGGGATGTTAGTAGTATTGCTACTAACCATGCCCATCACCGACACCCAGGCCGCCATCCTCGCCCTGATCGCCGAGCGCATCGACGCCGAGGGCATGCCGCCGTCGCAGACCGAGATCGCCCGCGCCTTCGGCTTCAAGGGCGTGCGCGCCGCGCAGTACCACCTCGAGGCGCTGGAAGCCGCCGGCGCGATCGCGCGCGTGCCCGGCCGTGCGCGCGGCATCCGCGTGTTGCAGGCGCCCAAGCCGGCGCAGGCCGAACTCGTCCTGGCACCCGCCGATGCCCGCGCCATCTCCGCCAACGACGAGCACACCCTGCGCGTGCCGCTGCTGGGCCGGGTCGCCGCCGGATTGCCGATCGGCGCCGACAACGCCGGAGCGCTCGAAGCCGACGACTACATCCTGCTCGACCGCGTGCTGTTCGCGCCTGCGCCCGACTACGTGCTGCGCGTGCAGGGCGATTCGATGCGCGAGGAGGGCATTTTCGACGGCGACCTGATCGGCGTGCACCGCACCCGCGATGCGCGCTCGGGGCAGATCGTGGTCGCGCGCATCGGCGAGGAGATCACCGTCAAATTGCTCAAGGTCGGCAAGGACGCCATCCGCCTGCTGCCGCGCAATCCCGACTACGCGCCCATCGTGATCCAGCCCGACGACGACTTCGCCATCGAAGGCCTGTACTGCGGGCTGGTGCGGCCGAATACGTCGAGGCCGCTGCGGTGATCGCGCACATGCCCGTCGGCTCCTGTCATGGCCACTCACTTGAAGCGCTTTCCTACACGCCGATGCGCCATCGCCCGACGGCGGAGCGGAGAGCAACACGAAATCATGCATCCACCGGCTTCCGTCTCAGCTCCTGAGAAACCCATCCCCTACATTGCCTGCACCCCCCCACAACCATCGAGGACACCAGCATGGACGACAACCGCAAGCGCGCACTGGCCGCCGCCCTGAGCCAGATCGAAAAGCAGTTCGGCAAGGGCACCGTGATGCGCATGGGCGACAAGGTCGCCGAGGCGGTCGAGGTGATCGGCACCGGCTCGCTGATGCTCGACATCGCGCTGGGCATCGGCGGCCTGCCCAAGGGCCGCGTGGTCGAGATCTACGGCCCGGAATCCTCGGGCAAGACCACCCTCACCCTGCAGGCCATCGCCCAGTGCCAGAAAGCCGGCGGCGCGGCGGCCTTCATCGACGCCGAGCACGCGCTCGATCCCACCTACGCCAGCAAGCTCGGCGTCAACGTGGACGACCTGCTGGTCTCCCAGCCCGACACCGGCGAGCAGGCGCTGGAGATCGCCGACATGCTGGTGCGCTCGGGCGCGGTGGATCTGGTCGTGGTCGACTCGGTCGCCGCGCTCACCCCCAAGGCCGAGATCGAGGGCGAGATGGGCGACCAGCTCCCCGGCCTGCAGGCGCGCCTGATGAGCCAGGCCCTGCGCAAGCTCACCGGCAACATCAAGCGCAGCAATTGCCTGGTCATCTTCATCAACCAGTTGCGCATGAAGATCGGCATCATGATGCCAGGGCAAAGCCCGGAGACCACCACCGGCGGCAACGCGCTGAAGTTCTACGCCTCCGTGCGG
Organism: Pseudomonadota bacterium; assembly: GCA_018242445.1. Taxonomy (GTDB): domain Bacteria; phylum Pseudomonadota; class Gammaproteobacteria; order Xanthomonadales; family Xanthomonadaceae; genus SZAS-103. The sequence goes on from JAFEBW010000043.1 coordinate 79,104, forward strand.
CTGGACATCCGCCGCATCGGCAGCGTCAAGAAGGGCGAGGAGATCATCGGCAACCAGACCCGCATCAAGGTGGTGAAGAACAAGATGGCCCCGCCGTTCAAGCAGGTCATCACCGAGATCCTCTACGGCGAGGGCATCTCCCGCGAGGGCGAGTTGATCGACATGGGCGTGGAGGCGCGCCTGGTCGAAAAGTCCGGCGCGTGGTACGGCTACGACGGCGAGCGCATCGGCCAGGGCAAGGAAAACGCCCGCCAGTACCTCAAGGACAACCCCAAGGCCGCCGCCAAACTCGAAGCTGCATTGCGCGAGAAATTCGTGCCGCAGGAGGCGCCGCGGGCGGAGAACGATGAGGGTGCGGAGGCGTGATGGTCAAGGGGCCGTCCAGGGCTATCTTCGTTGGCGCGAGAAGAGACCGCTGTCTACGATGGCAAGCGGCCTTGCTTGAGGGAATTGCGCGTGCTGAACAAGCGGTTGCGGCAGGCGGTGGTGTGTCGCATGCCCAAGCCAGAAAGCGGCTTTCCAGATGGCTGAAAGCGTCCGACTGAACATGGGCTCGCAAAGAGGCAGCAGCAGGATTCGGATGCGGAACGCGGAAATCCGCATGTCATCGTTGATTGCCGACGCAGGGTGTGGGTCATGGACTGGACTGGTGGACATGAAATCAATCGCCAAACAAGCCTTCGCGCTGCCCGCGGATGAGCGGGCCAAGCTCGCGCTGGAACTGATCGAAAGCCTCGATGCTCCGGGTTCCGAAGAATCGATGCGCGTGTGGTTGGAAGAAGCCGCGCGCCGCTCGGCCGCGGTCGATGCGGGATCGGTCGAATTGATCGACGGCGAGGTCGCTGCGGCCCGGGCGCGTGGCCTGCTGAAGTGAAGTGGCGATTTCATCCCGAGGCGCTGCGTGAGCATCTCGGGCATGTAACGTTCTACGAAGGGCAACGGAAAGGACTTGGGGCAGCCTGTCTGGCGGAGTTCGAGGCTGCTCTAGGGTTCATCGGTGAGGGGCCGTCTCGATTCGGAATCGCGAATCCGCCCGATGTTCGCAGGTGCCACCTGAGTCGGTTTCCCGTCACGACCTTCCATCGGGAGCATGCGGGCGAACTGGTGGTGCTGGCAGCGGCGCACAAACGCAGACGACCGGGTTACTGGGAGAAGCGCTGTTGATCGACTCGGCTTCCCATTCCGACACGAAAGGCCGATTGCGAAAATCGCATGACGAACAGACCCCCACCCAGCGCGCCCTCGGCCTGCTGGTGCGGCGCGAGCATTCGCGCAAGGAACTGGCCCGCAAGCTCACTGCTCGCGGGGTGGAAAAGGGCGAGGCGCACACGGCGATCGACAAGCTGGCGAACGCGGGATGGCAGGACGACGCCCGCTTCGCGGAAGTTCTGGCGCGCTCGCGGGCAGAGGCCGGCTACGGGCCGCTGCGTATCCGCGCCGAACTGGCGACGCACGGCTTGCGCGGCGAGCAGATCGCGGCGGCACTCGCGGCCTGCGAGATGGAATGGAGCGAGTCCGCAAGTGCGCTTATCGCACGTCGCTTCAGGTCTGCATCCTTGAAGGTTCCGAAACAGCGTCGCAAGGCGATCGATTTCCTGCTGCGCCGGGGTTTTGCGTCAGCCGATGCCTTCGCTGCTGTCGGGTCGGGCGGCGATGCTTCAGGTGGGGATTGGGATGGTGCGGAGTAGGCGGCCAAACGAGCCATAGACCATGCAACTTCGATACGGCGCTTCGTGTATGCTCCAGCTCATGCATCTCACTCTGGAAATCGAACGCGAAGAAGACGGTCGGTGGCTGGCCGAGGTTCCGCAGTTTCCGGGTGTCATGGCGTATGGCACCACCTCGGATGAAGCGAGGTCGCGCGCCGAAGTGCTTGCTCTGCGTGTGCTGGCCGAGCGCCTCGTACAAGGTGAGGCTGTCCCTGTGGCCATCAATTTTGCCCTTCCTGCGGCGGCGTGAGCGAATGGCCTTCCGTCCGCGCGCAGGTGCTCCTGCGTGCACTGCTGCACATCGGATGGCAAGTCAACTGGCTCGCATCGGGTGCTGTCGCGTAACGGTTGCCCCGACTACGTGTTCTCGTTTCATGGTCGGGAGGAAATCGGGCCTCGCATGTTGGCGCGCATTGCCAAACATACGGGCTTGAGTCCGGGCGACCTGTAGCTTCGGGCGTAGGTATACAACCCTCGTTGCACTTTGTCTCGCTTCTTTCTGAAGCTTCGCTCACCCCCGACCTGCTACCCTAAGCGCCCGCGCCCGCGCTCGCCGCGCCCCCGCACGCTTCCGCCCGCGATCCCGCATGGTTCGATGCAGTCGCTTGAGGCGACGGCGCGCCGGCGCCCCGGCTGCGCGCTGTACCTGCGCTTCCGTCCAAAATTCTCACGTCTTGCCTCCGATCGCCATGACCTCCAACCCCGCCCACCCTTCCTCCACCAGCGCCATCCGCGCCAGCTTCCTCGACTTTTTCCGCGAGCGCGGCCACGCCATCGTGCCCTCGGCTTCGCTGGTGCCGGGCAACGACCCGACCCTGCTGTTCACCAACTCGGGCATGGTGCAGTTCAAGCACGTGTTCCTCGGCAGCGAGAAGCTGCCCTATGTGCGCGCTGCCGACGTGCAGCGCTGCCTGCGCGCGGGCGGCAAGCACAACGATCTGGACTCGGTGGGCTACACCGCGCGCCACCACACGTTCTTCGAGATGCTCGGCAACTGGTCGTTCGGCGATTACTTCAAGCGCGAGGCGATCCACTGGGCGTGGGAATTGCTCACCCGCGTCTATGGATTGCCCGCGGAGCGGCTGTGGGTCACCGTCTACCACACCGACGACGAGGCCTATGCGATCTGGAAGGATGAGGTCGGCGTGCCGGCCGCGCGCATCGTGCGCATCGGCGACAACAAGGGCGCGCCGTTTGCTTCCGACAATTTCTGGCAGATGGCCGACACTGGCCCCTGCGGGCCGTGCACCGAGATTTTCTACGACCACGGCGAGGGCATCCCCGGCGGCCCACCCGGTTCGCCCGACGAGGATGGCGATCGCTACATCGAGATCTGGAATCTGGTGTTCATGCAGTTCGACCGCGCGCCAGACGGCACGCTCTCGCCGCTGCCCGCGCCTTGCGTGGATACCGGCATGGGCCTGGAGCGCCTCGCCGCGGTGTTGCAGCACGTGCATTCCAATTACGAGATCGACCTGTTCGCGCACCTGATCCGCGTCGCCGGCGAACTCACCGCCACGACCGATCTCGCCAACAAGTCGCTGCGGGTGATCGCCGACCACATCCGCGCGTGCAGCTTCCTGATCGTCGATGGCGTGCTGCCCTCCAACGAAGGTCGCGGCTACGTCCTGCGCCGCATCATCCGCCGCGCCCTGCGGCATGGCTGGATGCTCGGCGTGCGCGGCGACTTCTTCTGGAAGATGGTGCAGCCATTGGTCGAGGAGATGGGCGCGGCCTATCCCGAGCTGGCGGCCAAGCAGCGGCTGATCGAGGAAGCCCTGCGCGCCGAGGAGCAGCGCTTCGGCGAGACGCTGGAAAATGGCATGCGCGTGTTCGACGAAGTCGCCGCGAAGGCATCCGGCACGATCCCCGGCGTGGATGCCTTCCGCCTGTACGACACCTACGGCTTCCCGGTCGATCTCACCGCCGACATCGCCCGCGAGCGCGGTTTGTCGGTCGATATGCAAGGCTTCGAGCAGGCGATGGAGCGCCAGCGCGAGCGCGCCCGCGCCGCCGGCAAGTTCGAGGCCAAGGGGCAGATGCCGGCCGACCTGGCCAGCCAGCTCGCGCCCACGGTATTCCTCGGGTATGAAACGCTCGCCGCGCCGGGCTGCAAGGTGGTCGGCATCGTCCGCGATGGCCGCCAGATCGAGCGGCTGAACGAAGGCGAGGAAGCGCTGGTGATCCTCGAACGCACGCCGTTCTATGCCGAGTCCGGCGGGCAGGTCGGCGACACCGGCACGCTGACGCATGGGCATGGCCGCTTCGATGTCGCCGACACGCTCAAGATGGGCGGCGTGTTCTTCGGCCATGCCGGGCGCTGGCAGGGCGCGCAACCGCTGCGCGCCGGCGATGCGCTGGATGCGCAGGTGGATGCCGCGCGCCGGCAGGCCATCGTGCTCAACCATTCGGCGACGCACTTGCTGCACGCCGCGTTGCGCAAGGTGCTCGGCGATCACGTCGTGCAGAAAGGCTCGCTGGTCGCGCCCGACCGCCTGCGTTTCGATTTCATGCATTTCCACGCGGTCACGCCCGGGCAACTGGCGACGATCGAGAGGATGGTCAACGCGCAGGTGCGCGCCAACGACGAGGCCGAAGTGCGCCAGATGGGCATGCAGGAGGCGCTCGATTTCGGCGCGATGGCGTTGTTCGGCGAGAAATACGGCGAGCGCGTGCGCGTGCTGCGCATGGGCGGGTTCTCCACCGAGCTGTGCGGCGGCACGCATGTGCATCGCACCGGCGACATCGGCGTGTTCAAGATCCTCTCCGAGGGCGGCGTGGCCGCCGGCGTGCGCCGCATCGAAGCGGTGACGGGGCAGGGCGCGCTCGACCACATCGCCGCCGAGGAGCAGCGGCTCGCGCACCTCGCCCGCCTGCTCGGCGGCAACGTCGCCGATGCGGAAGACAAGCTCAAACAACTCGTCGAGCGCCAGAAGAAAACCGAACGCGAGCTCGAGCAGCTCAAGGCCAGGGCCAACGCCGGTGCCGCCAGCGACCTCGCCGCGTCCGCGCAATCGGTGGGCGATTTCAAGCTGGTCGCCGCGCGCCTGGAAGGTGTCGATGCAAAAGCCCTGCGCGAGAGCGTGGATCAGCTCAAGCAACAGCTCGGCGACGCGGTGATCGTGCTGGCCTCGGTGGCCGATGGTCGCGCCACCCTGATCGCCGGCGTGCATGGCAAGGCGCTGGCACGGGTGAAAGCCGGCGATCTGCTCGGCCATGTCGCCAAGCAGATCGGCGGCAAGGGCGGCGGTCGCCCCGACCTCGCCCAAGGCGGCGGCGCCGATGGCCCGGCATTGATCGCCGCGCTGGATGGCGTGCGCGGCTGGGTGGATGCAAAGACTGCCGGCTGACGTGAAAGAGCGATTTTCTCTCTGCCTTGACGCTCGGCCAGACCAGCCGCTTTGGCTCGGCGCTGGCGCGTTCACCTTCCGGGATGGCGCCTGCCGCCATGATCGTTGACGCCGACACCGCCAGGTTCAGGGTGAACGCCCATGGCATGTACGTCTCAATTCCGCGGGTTGCGCGTTGCGCCCAGCCGGGGGCGTGGATACCATCGGAACCGTGCGCGGCCTGCGGCGTCGAAACGATGCGGCGGCTGCCGCACGCAACCCCGGCCGGACGCCGGGGAAGGAGCGAGCGATGTTGATCTTGACCCGAAGGGTTGGAGAGACCCTGATGATCGGCGACGCGATCACGGTGACCGTGCTCGGCGTGAAGGGCAACCAGGTGCGCATCGGCATCACCGCGCCCAAGGACGTGGCGGTGCACCGCGAGGAGATCTTCCAGCGCATCCACAAGGACGAGCCCGGCGGGGCCGCCGACGCCGCGACCGAGGCGGGCGGCGAGCCGACCACCGCGCCTGCGGGTTTACCCGGCAAGCCGTAGCCGGTATCCTTGCGCGTCCGGCTCGCGGCTTGCCCGCGCGGCCGTCAAGTCCCGGAGAGATGCCCGAGAGGCCGAAGGGGCTCCCCTGCTAAGGGAGTATGCGGTCAAAAGCTGCATCGAGGGTTCGAATCCCTCTCTCTCCGCCAATTCGACGTGCAAGCGGCTGGTCGTGCCGAGCCCATGAGCCTCAACCCGATGAAGGCGGTCGTCCTCGTCTCCGGCGGCATGGACTCGGCGGTCGTGCTGGCGCTGGCCCGCGAACGCGGTTTTGCCACCCATGCCCTGAGCGTTTCCTACGGGCAACGTCATACGTCCGAACTGGATGCCGCCGCGCGCAACGCGCGAGTGCTGGGCGCGGTCGAGCACAAGGTGGTCACGGTGGATCTGCGCAGCATCGGCGGCTCGGCGCTGACCGCCGACATCGCCGTGCCCGAACACGAGACCGGGCAGCCCCTGGATGCCGGCATCCCCGTCACCTATGTGCCCGCGCGCAACACCGTCATGCTCTCGCTCGCATTGGGCTGGGCCGAAGTGCTGGGCGCGCAGGACATCTTTTGCGGCGTCAACGCGGTGGACTACTCGGGTTATCCCGACTGCCGTCCGGAGTTCGTGGCCGCCTTCCAGAATTTGGCGAACCTTGCCACGAAGGCGGGCGTGGAAGGCGCGGGCCTGCGCGTGCACGCGCCCTTGATCGGCATGGGCAAGGCCGACATCGTGCGCGAGGGAATGCGCCTGGGCGTGGATTTCGCGCAGACGGTGTCGTGCTATCAAGCCGATGCGCAAGGCTGGGCATGCGGCCGCTGCGATGCCTGCCTGCTGCGCGCCGAAGGCTTCCGCAAGGCCGGCATCGCCGACCCGACCCGATACCGCGGGTGATCCGATCGGCTAGAATGCGCGTCCGCGTTGTAGTCATTCTCCCGCGAGAGTGGAAGATCGTCGCGCTGCGGCGCTCCGGAGATGCTGCGGGATGTGTGGGCACGTGTCGTGTACTCCCTCACCCCTTGCCCTCTCCCGGAGGGAGATGGGGAGTGATCGTCGCGCAGCGCGCGACGAGGTTGTTTGAATGTAGCTGGGTCGTTAGCTCAGTCGGTAGAGCATCGGACTTTTAATCCGCTGGTCGTCGGTTCGATTCCGACACGACCCACCAACTTCTCAACGCAACAAAGACACTGGATTCCCGCTTTCGCGGGAATGACGAGCCCAACAAACGGATTGCCTTTCCTTATTCAAGGAACTCAAATCGATTGCAGCCCGCTGGCCGTCGGCTCGCTATCGGTGTGACGCGGAACGGCTTACTCGCCGACGACGGCGTGTTCTCCGCGCGTGCGCGGCAGGCGCATCCACACTTGCAAGCCGGTACCCGGCGCGCTGGTGGCGCGGATGGTGCCGCCGAGCACGTTGGTCACCTGATTGAACACGATGTTCGCGCCAAGGCCCGTTCCGCCGCTACCGCGTTTGGTGGTGAAGAACGGGTCGAAATAGCGTTTCAGGTCGGCACTGTCCATGCCGATGCCGTCGTCGCTCACGCTCAGTTCGACATCCGATCCGTCGGCGGTTGCGCGGATCGTCACCGTGCCGTCTTCGCGGCCGGGAAAGGCATGCACGAGCGCGTTCACCACGAGGTTGGTGAGGGTCTGCGACAGCGCGCCAGGGAAGGTGTTCATCGCGATCCCGGCGGGGCATTCGACGACCACCTTGCACGGCGCGCGCTTGAGCTTGGGTTTGAGCGACAGCACGATTTCGTCGATGTACGCGGCGAGGTCGAACTCGCGGCGCTGCCCCGAGGATTGATCCACCGCGATCTGCTTGAACGAGCGCACCAGTTCGGCGCCGCGGCGGATGTTGTTGTCGAGCACGTGCACGGTGAGGTCGAGCTCTTCGAGCATCTCGCGCAGGTGCGCCTCGTCGAACAAGCCGGCTTCCTGCCAGCGGTGCCACAGGTGCAGTTCTTCCTCGACGTGCGAGGTGGCGGTCACGCAGATTCCCAGGGGCGTGTTGATCTCGTGGGCGATGCCGGCGACCAGGCCGCCGAGCGAGGCCATCTTTTCCTGCCGCACCAGTTCGTCCTGCGCGCTGCGCAATTGGTGGAGGGTGCCGGTGAGCTCGGCGTTGCGGCGCGACAGTTCCTCGGCGACCTCGCGCCGCGACAGCGCGCCGGCGACGTGGGTGGCCATGTAGGCGAGCAGGTCGAGGTCGGCCGGGCTGTGGCGGATCGCTGGATCGTAGCTTTGCACCACGATCACGCCGTACACGTGGTCGGCCACGATCATCGGCGCGCCCATCCACGTGGAGATGCCGAGGTGCCCCTTGGCTTCCTGGATTTCGCCGGCCGCGACCAGCGCCGCGCGACGCTCGGGATCCACCCGCTGCGGTTGTCGCGTGCGCACCACGTAGGAGGTCAGGCCGCGCCAGATGGGGAAACGCCGATCCGGCGGGAGCGGCGCCTCGTACTCGTCGGCGAAGTAAGGCAGGCTGAATTCGCCCGTGGCTTCATGGTGCAGCATGACGAAAAAGTTGCGCGCGTACACCAGCCGCGCGGTGACGTCGTGCACGGCGCGGTACACCTGTTTGATGCTGGCGTCGGTGGCCGACAGCGCGGCGATCTCGTACAGGCCGCGCTGGAGTTCCTCCGCTTTGCGGCGTTCGGCCACCTCGTGCTCGAGCTGGAGTGTGCGCTCGGCGATGGCCTTCTCCAGCCGTTGGGTGGCGGTGACGCGTTGGAGCATGGTGGCGATGTGGTCGGCGATGCGCTCGAACAGGGCGATGTCCTCGTCGCTGTAGATGCGATCCTCGCGATAGCTCTGGATCACCAGCGCGCCGAGGATGTGCTTGCCGGACAGGCGCAGCGGCATGCCGACCCAATGCGCCGCAGGGGTGCCGGTGCGCCATGTCGTGGAGTGCATGTGCCAGTGCGGGTCGTCGAAGTCGGAGCCCTTGAGCGTCAGCGGCTGGCGCTTGAGGATCACCCACGCCGTGGCCGATGCGTCGGGGTCGTGCAGCGGATAACGCCGCTGCGGGTCTTCCGGCGGATCGATCTCGTCCACGAAATAGGCGAAGCGCAGGCTGGCGTCGTGCGGGTCGTACAGGGCGACGTAGAAATTGGCCGCGTACAGGATCTTCGCCACCGCCGCGTGGGTCGCCTTGAGAAACACATCCAGATCGCCCGTGCTGCAGGACAGGCGGCCTACCTGCAGCAGCATCGCCTGCACCGCCTCGAGGCGATCGATCCGCGATTGGGTGGGGTCGGTGCGATCCATGCGATTTGAGTTCCTCGCGCTGGCGATGTGCGTGCGCAACGATGCTGCGGACTTGCGTCACTTGCAAGCCATGCAAGGAAGCGCTGAATGATTCCTTCCAGAGATGCTCGGTGCGTGCAGCAGCCCGGTACAGGCCAGGACTGAAGCTCGCACGCAGCAATCGCTTGCGCGATCGATTCGTGATCGGCCATCCATGGCCGACTGGCAACCCCGAGAAAAACAGCATTGCCACGAGCTGCGGTGCGCGGGTGCGACGACGATGCGGCTTTTGCCGTGGCGACTATCTCACGACCGGCGTTGTTCATCCATGCCGCGATGTGGTCAACTGCGGCGGTTCACATGCGTTGTACAAGGTTCCGAAGGGTCGCAAGCAGGCATCGTGTGCGCGTCGCAATGCCTCGGCAATCGTTTCTTACGCAGGTTTCGATGAACACATCTCAAGGCAAACCCTCGCCCCCTGCGCGCCGTCGCCGCTGGCCTCTCGTGGTGCTGATCGTGGCGGTCGCAGGCACGCTCGCATGGGGCGGGCATTGGCTGGCGTCGGATACCGCCACCGCGCAGGCCAGCCGTTTCGGCGGCCCGCGCGGCGGGCATGGCGGGCCAAGTGGGCATGGTGGTCCAGCGGGCGGCCCGGGCGCGCGCATGGCCACGCCGGTCGGCGCGGCAGTGGCCGAGCGTGGCGACATCCATGTGGTTCTCAACGGTCTGGGCACGGTCACGCCCTTGCGCACGGTAACGGTGAGCGCGCAGGTCGCCGGGCAATTGCAGGCGGTGGAGTTCCGCGAGGGCCAGCGCGTCGCGCAGGGCGAAGTCCTCGCGCAGATCGATCCGCGCAGCTATCAGGCCGCACTGGCGCAGGCGCAGGGCAACCTCGCCCGCGATCAGGCGCAACTGGCCAATGCCAGACTCGATCTGGCGCGCTACCAGACGCTGTTCAAGCAGGACTCGACCTCGCGCCAGCAGCTCGATACGCAAACCGCCCTGGTGCGCCAGTACGAGGGCGCGATCGAGGCCGACAAGGGCGCGGTGGATGTGGCGCAGGTCAACCTCGGTTACACGAAGATCGCAGCGCCGGTGGCCGGTCGCGTCGGCCTGCGCCAGGTCGATCCGGGCAACAACGTCGGCAGCGGCAGCGCGATCGCGGTGATCACCCAAGAGCAGCCGATCGACGTGCTGTTCACCATCCCCGAGGATGACCTGCCGGCGCTGCGCGGCAAGCTGCACGCCGGGGCGACGCTGGCCGTGGAAGCCTGGGATCGCGCCGGCCAGCAGCACCTCGCCAGCGGCACGCTGGCCAGCCTCGACAACCAGATCGACACCAGCACCGGCACGGTGAAGGTGAAGGCGCGCTTTGCCAATGCCGACGAGGCACTGTTTCCGAACCAGTTCGTCAACGTCAGGCTGATGCTCGACACGCTCCACGACGCGACCATCATTCCTGCCTCGGCGCTGCAACGTGGCGCGTCCGGCTTGTTCGTGTACGTGATCGGTGCCGACGACACGGTGGCCGTGCGCACCGTGAAGACCGGCACCACCGAGGGCGAGCGCGTGCAGGTGATCTCGGGCTTGCAGCCCGGCGAGCGCGTGGTCACCGACGGCAGCGACCGCCTGCGCGATGGCAGCCCGGTGAGCGTGCCCAGGCTCGCCAATGGCGCGGTTGCGTCCAGCCTCGCGGACACCCTGCCCAGCCCCGCCTCCGACAGCGGTGGCTGGAAAGGGCATGGCTCGCGGCGTGGCGAGTGGGGCTCGGGTTCGCGCGACGGTGGCGGACGGCATCGGCGCGGCTCGGGGGCGAGCGATGGCGGCAGCCCGGCGGCCGGCGGCGGTCATGGCGGGTAAGGCCATGGTGGCAGCCCTGCCCGAAATGGCGAACGCTGCGGCATCGTGCTTCACCCCGCCGATGAATGGCGCGATCGCTGCCGTTCGCTGTGCGCAAATGGAAATCACCGCGAACATCCATGACGCGATGCGCGGCTCCTTCCCCCGCTTGCGGGGGAAGGCTGGGATGGGGGTGAACGCGCGCGGGGTACTTTCCGGTCTGCGCACTTCGCTGGCTGATGGTTGCCCCCACCCTGTCCCTCCCCCGCAGGCGGGGGAGGGGATTTTTCTTGATTGCCGCCACGACGCAGTGCATGTCTCCTTCCCCCGCTTGCGGGGGAAGGCTGGGATGGGGGTGAACGCGCGCGGGGTACTTTCCGGTCTGCGCACTTCGCTGGCTGATGGTTGCCCCCACCCGGTTCCTCCCCCGCAGGCGGGGGAGGGAATTTTTCTTGATTGCCGCCACGACGCAGTGCATGTCTCCTTCCCCCGCTTGCGGAGGAAGGCTGGGATGGGGGTGAACGCGCGCGGGGGACTTTCCGGTCTGCGCACTTCGCTGGCTGATGGTTGCCCCCACCCGGTTCCTCCCCCGCAGGCGGAGGATGGAATTTTTCTTGATTGCCGCCACGACGCAGTGCATGTCTCCTTCCCCCGCTTGCGGGGGAAGGCAGGGATGGGGGCGCGCCGATGCGAAGCGTTATGGGTTCACCACGCCATGTCGGCAAGCATTTCCCCCCACCCTGTCCCTCCCCCGCAGGCGGGGGAGGGAATTTTTCTTGATTGCCGCCACGACGCAGTGCATGTCTCCTTCCCCCGCAAGCGGGGGAGGGCTTTGCTGACGTCGCTGATTTTCTCGACCAATTCAGCAAGAAGTGAGGGTAGGCCGGCATCGCAACGCGGCGGATATCCGATGCCATGAACCCCTCGCGCCCGTTCATCCTGCGCCCGGTGGCGACCTCGCTGCTGATGGCGGCGATCTTGCTGGTGGGCTTTCTCGCCTACCGCTTCCTGCCGTTGTCGGCGCTGCCCGAGGTCGATTACCCGACGATCCAGATCACCACCTTGTATCCGGGCGCCAGCCCGGAGGTGATGACCTCGTCGGTGACCGCGCCGCTGGAGCGCCAGTTCGGGCAGATGCCGGGCTTGAACCAGATGTCCTCGACCAGTTCGGCGGGCGCGTCGGTGGTGACCTTGCAGTTCAGCCTCGACCTGCCGCTGGACGTGGCCGCGCAGCAGGTGCAGGCAGCGATCAACGCCGCCGGCACCTTCCTGCCCTCCGACCTGCCGCAGCCGCCGATCTACAGCAAGGTCAACCCGGCCGATGCGCCGATCCTCACCCTGGCGCTGACCTCGAAAACCATGCCGCTGCCGCAGGTCGAGGATCTGGCCGACACCCGGCTGGCGCAGAAGATCTCGCAGATCGACGGCGTGGGACTGGTCACGCTCTCCGGCGGGCAGCGCCCGGCGGTGCGCGTGCAGGCCAACCCGGCCGCGCTGGCCGCTTACGGCATGAGTCTGGAAGACCTGCGCAACGCCATCGGCAGCGCCAATGTGAATGCCGCCAAGGGCAGCTTCGACGGCCCGGTGCGCAGCTACACCATCGATGCCAACGACCAGCTCAAGTCCGCCGCCGAATACCGCGGCATCATCATCGCCTACCGCAACGGCGCGCCGGTGCACCTGGCGGACGTGGCGCGGGTGGTGGATGGCGCCGAGAACGATGGGCTGGCGGCGTGGCAGGACACCACCCCGGCGGTGATCCTCAACATCCAGCGCCAGCCCGGCGCGAACGTGATCGACGTGGTCGATCACGTGAAGAAGCTGCTGCCTTCGCTCACGTCCTCGCTGCCCGGCAGCATCGACGTGGCCGTGCTCACCGACCGCACCGTCACCGTGCGCGCCTCGGTGCACGACGTGCAGTTCGAGCTGCTGCTGGCGGTGGCGCTGGTGGTGCTGGTGATCTTCCTGTTCCTGCGCAACCTGCCGGCGACGATCATCCCCAGTTTCTCGGTGCCGCTGTCGCTGGTGGGCACCTTCGCGGTGATGTACCTCGGCGGCTTTTCGCTCAACAACCTCACCATGATGGCGCTGACCATCTCCACCGGCTTCGTGGTGGACGATGCGATCGTGATGATCGAGAACATCGCCCGCTACATCGAGGAGGGCGAGAGCCCGTTGCAGGCCGCGTTGAAGGGGTCGAAACAGATCGGCTTCACCATCATCTCGCTGACCATCTCGCTGCTGGCGGTGCTGATCCCGCTGCTGTTCATGGGCGACGTGGTCGGGCGCTTGTTCCGCGAGTTCGCGATCACGCTGGCGGTGACCATCGTGATTTCCGCCGTGGTCTCGCTCACGCTGGTGCCGATGCTGTGCGCGAAGATCCTGCGCCATGTGCCGCTGGAGCAAGAAAGCGCCTTCGCGCGCAGCAGCCACGCCTGCATCGACCGCGTGATCGCCCGCTACGCGCAGGCGCTGGACTGGGTGCTCGACCGCCAGCCCGCCACCCTCATGGTGGCGCTGGCCACGCTGGTGTTGACGGTGGTGCTGTACATCGCGATCCCCAAGGGCTTCTTCCCGGTGCAGGACACCGGCCTGATCCAGGGCATCTCGGAAGGCCCGCAGTCGATCTCCTTCGCGGCGATGGCACAAAAGCAGAACGATCTGGCCGCGGTGATCCTGAAGGATCCGGCGGTGGCGAGCCTGTCGTCCTTCATCGGCGTGGACGGCGCCAATGCCACCCTCAACGATGGCCGCTTCCTGATCAACCTCACCCCGCACGGCAGCCGCGACGGCGTGGAGGCGGTGATGCGGCGCATCCAGGACGCCGCGGCGCAGGTGCCGGGGATGGCGCTGTACCTGCAACCGGTGCAGGACTTGACCATCGAGGATCGCATCAGCCGCACGCAGTATCAGTTCACGTTGGAGTCGCCCAACCTCGACGACCTGAATGCGTGGGTGCCCAGGCTGGTGGACAAGCTGCATCAGCAGCCGCAACTGGCCAATGTCGCCTCCGACCTGCAATCGCAAGGGCTGCAAGCGTATCTGGCGATCGACCGCGATACCGCCGGGCGGCTGGGCATCACCCCGGCGGCGATCGACAACATCCTCTACGACGCCTTCGGTCAGCGGCTGGTCTCGACCATCTTCACCGAGGCCAACCAGTACCGCGTCGTGCTGGAGGTCGATCCACGCTTCCGGCAAGGCCCCGCTGCGCTGGGTGATTTGTATGTGCCGGGGCTGAGCAATGCCAACAACGTGTCGCAGACGCCGCAAGGTTCGATCAATTCGCCCGGCGGCGCGCAGGCCGGCGGCGGCACCCCGCAAGGGGCCACGCCGAGTGTCACCTCGGGCACCACGCAGGCCGCCGTGGCCGCAGGGCAAGTGCCGCTATCGACGGTGGCGCGCACCATCGAAAAAACCACGCCGCTGCTGATCAACCACGTCGGCCAGTTCCCGGCGGCGACGGTGTCGTTCAACCTCGCGCCCGGCGCATCGCTGGGGCAGGCGGTGGAAGCGATCCGCAAGGCGGAGTCCGACCTTGGCATGCCGGCGAGCATCGACACCGCCTTCCAGGGCGCGGCGGCGGCGTTCCAGTCCTCGCTCACCGGCACCGTGTTGTTGATCCTCGCCGCGATCGCGACCATGTACATCGTGCTGGGCGTGCTCTACGAGAGCTACATCCATCCGATCACCATCCTCTCCACTTTGCCATCGGCCGGCGTGGGCGCGCTGCTGGCGCTGATGGTGGCCGGCGACGATCTGGGCATCGTGGCCATCATCGGCATCATCCTGCTGATCGGCATCGTCAAGAAGAACGCGATCATGATGGTGGACTTCGCACTGGATGCCGAGCGCAACGAGCACCTGAGCCCGCGCGATGCGATCCGGCAGGCCTGCCTGCTGCGCTTCCGGCCGATCCTGATGACCACGCTGGCGGCGCTGTTCGGCGCGCTGCCGCTGATGCTCGGCACCGGCGTGGGCTCGGAGCTGCGGCACCCGCTGGGCATCACCATCGTCGGCGGCATGATCGTCAGCCAGGTGCTGACCTTGTTCACCACGCCGGTGATCTATCTGTTCTTCGACCGCCTCGCGCGCAAGACGGATGGGGGCGTCGATGATGCCGCAGAGGAAGTGGCGTCGTGAGCCGTCTCGGGCGCGCATTGGCTGCATGCATCGGTTTGCTCAAGGCAAAGGTTCCACGTCGCGGGCGTGTCGATCAGGTCCGCGTGGCCACTGATGCTCCCTTCACGGGTCAGCTATCGGCAGTTTGTCTCCTTCCCCCGCTTGCGGGGGAGGGGATTTTTCTTGATTGCCGCCACGACGCAGTGCAAGCCTCCTTCCCCCGCTTGCGGGGGAAGGTTGGGATGGGGGGTGACTCATGCGGAATACTTTCCGGTCTGCGGGCTTGGCTGGCTGATGGTTGCCCCCACCCTGACCCTCCCCCGCAGGCGGGGGAGGGGATTTTTCTTGATTGCCGCCACGACGCAGTGCAAGCCTCCTTCCCCCGCTTGCGGGGGAAGGTTGGGATGGGGGGTGACTCATGCGGAATACTTTCCGGTCTGCGGG
>JAFEBW010000044.1 GCA_018242445.1 Pseudomonadota bacterium
ATGCGGTTCATTGCGCTGGAGCGGATGGCCGAGGGCGAGTCGCCGGCGGCGGTCTCGGCCTCGTTCGGGTTGCATCGAACGTGGGCCTACAAGGTGCGAGCCAAGGCGCGCGGTCGCGGCAAGGGTGCCCGCGCGGTGCGCGATTGCGTCGCGGCTCTGCACGGCAAGCTGACGTTGCACTTCCTGCCGGGCTACGCGCCCGAACCCAATCCCGACGAGCTGGCCTGGAGTCACGCCAAGCGCACCGGCAACGCTCGCCGGCCGCTACGCGCGGGTGAACATCTGGAGGATCGCATCGAGTCCCAACTCGCCGATATGGCGGCGCGCCCCGACCTGATCCGGCCGTTCTGCAGGCATCCAAGTGTTGCCTATATTGCTGACTGCCGAGTAACGTCAGGGTGTTGCACTTGAAAGTTGAGTCTGCCAATTGGCCTCGGCCTCATTGAAATAAGTGATGAGTGGAAAACGAACAAAAAACGTCACGATTTCCACAGCCGCGCGACTACAAGCACGGCGGATCGATGCGTCTGACCCTGTAGACTCGCCCGTTGCCCAACACCCGGCCGCCCCACGGAAAACATCGCTTGCAAACCACCACACCACCCCGCCGCGGCAGCCTGACGTGCGTCGGCATCGGCATGACCCTGGGCTCGCACCTGAGCCCGCTCGCGCGCAGCCACATCGAGCAGGCCGACGTCGTCTTCGCTGCGATGTCCGACGGCATCGTCGAGCAGTGGATCGCCGGCATGAATGGCGATGTCCGCAGCCTGCAGCCGTACTATCGCGAGGGCAAATCGCGGCTGACCACCTATCGCCAGATGGTCGCGGCGATGCTCGACGAGGTGCGCGCGGGCAAGAAAGTCGTCGGCGCGTTCTACGGCCATCCGGGCGTGTTCGTGTGGCCGTCGCACAAGGCCATCGCGATCGCGCGCGAGGAAGGCTACGAGGCGCGCATGGAGCCGGGCATCTCGGCCGAGGACTGCCTGTACGCCGACCTCGGCATCGACCCGGGGCGCTGCGGCTGCCAGCATTACGAGGCCAGCCAGTTCCTGCAGTACGAACGCCGCATCGACCCGACAGCGTATCTGATCCTGTGGCAGGTCGGCGCGGTCGGCGACCACGCGAAAGCGCGGCTCTCGATCGACAACGGCGCCTACCGGCAGGTATTGCTGGAACTTCTCGCGGAAGACTATCCGCTCGGCCACCGGGTCATCATCTATCGCACCGCGACCCTGCCGATCCACGCCCCGCGGATCGAACGCACGACACTGCGCCGCCTGGCATCCGCGCGCATCGAATTGCCCGATACCCTCGTGATCCCGCCGGCGCGCAAGCTCGAACCGAACGCGAAGATCCTCCGGCGACTGGCCAAGCTGGACGAGGCCGCAGGCGGGTGAGGCGAATTTCGATCGTCACCCCGAGGATGCGGTTGCGAGCGCTGGCGGCAGGCGACCTGAAGGTGTTCCGCGAGCTTTATACCGATGCCGCAACGATGCGCCACATCGGCCGTCCGATGTCGCCCGAATTGGCCAGGGCCAGCCTGCACGCAACGCTGGTCGCGGCACGCGAACCGCTTGGCCCGCGTTTTTTCGTCATCGTCGCGCGTTGCGGCCGGCGCGCATTCGGCCTGTGTGCGACGCAGCCGATCGCGCAGGCCGAACGCAGCGTGGAGATCGGCATCATGCTCAGGCGCAGCGCAAGGCATCGCGGTCTTGCGGGCGAAGCGCTTTCCGCGCTGACGACGGATGCTTTCCGGGCATTGCCGGTCGATGCGGTTTGGGCGCAATATCGGAAAGCCAATCGGAGCGCCGCACGTTTGTTCGACGCATTGGGGTTTTCCGGAATCGATGGCTTGCGCCCGTGCGGCGCACGACCACGGTTGTGCGTCAGGGTCGTGCAGCGTTCGGCGTGGCCAACCAACCAATCAGAAGGAATCGTTCCAATGTCGAATGTCATCGGGTTTCTCGAGAGCGCCGGGCGCGATGCCGCGCTGCGGCACGCCAGCAGGGAACAGTTGCTGCAGGCCATGCGGCGCGAAGAGATCGAACCGGCGTTCCGTGATGCGCTGATGCAGCCGGAGCGGATGGCGATCGATGGCATGCTGGGGGTACGCGAGACGATGTATTGCGTGAACAAGCACACGCCGCCACCGAAGAAAGCGCCTGCGAAAAAGACCCCGGCCAAGGCTCCTCCGAAAAAGGCCCCGCCCAAGAAACCCGCGAAGTAATCCGGGCAAGTGCCTAGACGCATGGCGGCTGTCTTGAACGTCATGAGCCTGCCAGAAACCCCGCGCCCGGCCCGACTCGCCGGGCGCGTACTTGTGGCGGCCTCGTTGCTGGTGGCCGCCGCGTGTTTTGCATCGCCGGATACGCCCGACGAATTGCTGCTGCGCGCGGATCAGGTCAGAACCACGGACAACGCGCAGTTCCAGGCCCTACTGCAGGAACTGGATGCACGGAAAGATCGACTCTCCCCGAACCAACGCGACTGGCTGAGCTATTTCCAGGGCTGGCAATCCGGCTTGCAGGGAGACCTTCCGGCCGCCGAGTCCGCGTTGACGGCGGTGATGAATCGCACCCCGGACCCGACCCTGCGCGCGCGCGCGCGCATCAGTCTGCTCAACGACCAGTTCAATGCCTCGAAATTCGAGCCAGCCTACGCCAACTTGGACGTGCTGCTCGATTCCCTGCCGCAGATCCAGGACCACAAGGCGCATTTCCTCGCCCTGTCGGTTGCATCCGACCTGTACAACAAGGCCGGGCAGTACGACCTGGCGACCATGTACATCTCCAAGACCCTCGCCTACGACAACAGCGACACATCGCTTTGCTACGCTCGCTCCTCGCAAGCCGAGACCATGCTGGATACCGGCAAGCTGCTCGCGGACGACATGGAAATCCGCAGCGGCCTGGAAGCCTGCCAGCGCATCGGCGACCCGATCTTCGCGAACACCATCCGCCTCCCGCTGGCGCTGGCGCAGATGAACCACGGCAACGTCGACGCCGCATTGCAAACACTCAAATCGCACGACGCGGAAGTGCAATCGACGCATTCGTCCGCGCTGATCTCGATGTTCCGTGCGGCGATGGCGCAATGCTACCTGCGCCTGGGCGATCTAACCCATGCCGGCGAATACGCCCGCAGCGCCATCGATTACGCCAACCAGCAGGTCAACTCCAAGGCATCGGCGGATGCCTGGCAGGTGCTCTATCAGGTCGCCAGACGACAGGGCGATTACAGGGATGCGGCGACCTACCTCGAAAAATACGCCGCCGCCGACAAGGGCTACCTGAGCGACGTCAGCGCCCGCGCGCTGGCCTACCAGATGGTCAACCAGCAGGTGCGCGACAAGAAGGCGCAGATCGCCGCGCTGGATCAGCAGAACCAGGTGCTCAAGCTCAAGCAGTCGGTGAACCGGCAGAACATGCTGGTGGCGTGGCTGAGCG
>JAFEBW010000045.1 GCA_018242445.1 Pseudomonadota bacterium
CGCTCAGCCACGCCACCAGCATGTTCTGCCGGTTCACCGACTGCTTGAGCTTGAGCACCTGGTTCTGCTGATCCAGCGCGGCGATCTGCGCCTTCTTGTCGCGCACCTGCTGGTTGACCATCTGGAAGGCCAGCGCGCGGGCGCTGACGTCGCTCAGGTAGCCCTTGTCGGCGGCGGCGTATTTTTCGTGGTAGTCCAGCGCGGCCTTGTCGTCGCCTTGCTGCTTGGCGACGAGGTACAGCACCAGCCACGCATCGCGCAGGCCGGCCGTGAACTGCCCGGCGATGCCTTCCCGCACGGCGTCCTGCGCGTAACGCTGGGCCTCGGGAAGATGGCCCTCGTCGGCATAGGCGCGCGCCAGCACCGCGTCGTATTCGGACATGGTTTCTCCGTATCCGGTCGCCTGCGCTTGCCCGCGATGGGCCAGCAGCAGCGCCACCGCGTCGCCCGGCCGTCCGGCATCCAGTTGAATGCGCGCGCGTTGGCTGCGCAAATCGGTGGCATAGATGGTTTCGCCTGCTGCCAGGCACGTTGCGACGGCATCGTCGAAGGCGGCGATGAACCGGGCTTGCCTGCCGCCATGGGCATAGGCAGCGAGGCGATGCAGCATGCCCTTGCAGACGGTGTGCGGATCGGCGGCTTCGGCGATCAAGCGGT
This sequence comes from Pseudomonadota bacterium, assembly GCA_018242445.1. Classification (GTDB taxonomy): domain Bacteria; phylum Pseudomonadota; class Gammaproteobacteria; order Xanthomonadales; family Xanthomonadaceae; genus SZAS-103. The sequence continues at coordinate 658 of JAFEBW010000045.1, forward strand.
TGGCGAAGTCCAGCCCGAGATCGGTTTGGCCTGCAGCCGTGTACATGATGGAGGCAACGCCCAGCGCCTGCTGTCGCGCGTTGCGGTCGTCGATGCGCGGCATCATGTCCAGCACGATTTGCATGCGCGCATAGGCATCCTCGTAACGGTGCGCGATCTCCAGCACGTTGACGAGGGTCACGTTGGAGCGGAAGCGCACGGTCGGGTCGTGGGCGTTGTCGCTCAACTCCGTCAGGCGCGGGATGCCCGTCCGGTAATCGCCGCGATAGGCCAGTTGCCAGCCTTGCAGGTAGGACAGCAGTTCCTCTTGTGCCGGACTGAGTTGGGAACGTTCGCCGTCGAGCTTGTTCAAGATGCCCGCGAAGGCGGCGTAGTCGGCCGATTTGATGGTGTCGGCCTGCCGCAATTGGGCGTCGATGCCGCCGCTGCCGGCAGCGGCTGCTGCCCATGGCAGCAACAGGGCCAGCATCGCACCCATCCAGCGCAGCTGCGTTGCCGGCATGGCCGGGATCTCCGTTTCGCCTGATGCGGCGCTGGAATGTCAGGCGTCGTGCAATGCCGCCGCCGGGCGCACCTCATCCTGCCGCTCGGGCGGGGTGTCGCCTTCGTCCTCGTCGTCGTCCTGCTTTTCTAGCACGCAGAAGCGGATGGGCAGGGCACCCGCCAGCCGTTCCAATCGGGCGCGGTCGCCATTCGCCAACGCGCCGCGAACCTCCGCATTCGCCTCGATCCGTGACAGGGTGGCGGTGGCGTCGTCATGGAATGCGCGCAGCACGCTCGCGTCTTCGCCGATGGTTTGCAGCAGGGTCACGATGTTCGACATGGCATTCCCCGGGTCAGGACTCGATGGATGTGCCCATGACCGGCAGGCGGCGCGGGCTTGCAGATACTGCGCCCGTATTCGCTTTCCCACAATGAGGCAGCGTGAGCGGGTTGCCCTGCCGCGCCGAGCCGGCATCACGCCATGCGCCGCTCCGGGATGCCCGCCGGCGGGCCGTGGCTGGCGTTCGGCTCCGCGCCATGCAGCACCACGCGGTTGCGCCCCTCGCGCTTGGCCTGGTACAGCGCGCTGTCGGCGTGCGCCAGCAGCGGCGCAAGCTCGTAGCCCGACCAGCGCGCGGCGGTGATGCCGAAGCTGGCGGTCACCGGGAACGCCGTGCCACCGGGGGAGCCCTGCAACGCCGCGACTTGCGC